>NZ_JBHLWP010000013.1:0-732934 GCF_042432755.1 Massilia consociata | reverse complement strand
TGTACAACCACCACATTCCGCAGCGCGCACTCGACGCGAAAACACCCATCCTCGCGCTCAAGGAATGGCAGCAGAAACGACCAGAATTATTCGTTAAACGCGTTTACGATCAAACGGGACTCGACAGCTAGTAAGTAGACGACGACACCTGATAATATTGCGCCAAAGCTGAATGTGGCCAGCTGTTTGAATATCCAGTCAATCTCTAATGGCATTGCTTTCCTATTCTGTATTTATGATTTAGGTCTCACAGACTTCATCGCTTCAATTAGCGGTGCGACAAAGAAGATCCTGCAAACATCGTCGTCATCCTTTTGAGTGCTTGATAAACTCAGCGCAGGCTTTTCGCTTTGATCTGAGCGAACAATATCCCAGTCCACTGCTTTAAGTTTTCCTGTGAAGTCCCCTGCAATCAACTGTAGTTGTTCACCAATTATGGGAAGGTCACGGATAGGTTTGTTTCCAGAATAATCTATCGATCTCACCCAAGATTCGGACACAAAGACGAAGGCAGCAGCTTTCATATATGCTGCACGTCTAGCTATATTGCGGGCAAAAATGAACTTGTCAGCTTGGTCGGCAAACTCGGTAGTTACAAAGTCAATCTGGTTCCAGCTGTCATCGAAAAGGAATAACATTGGCACATGATAGCCGTCATGGCTAAACGTGAAGTATGCCATTTTCGCTGCCTTTTCGACCAACGCATCTAACGATGTTGTCGTTGGCATAGACGCGATCTCATCTTTTAACGCATACAAGCTTGGAGATGGCTGAAAGTTAGCATCACTTTTCACTCGTACAGTCTGAAACTTCCCTATGTTGGGTTTTCCTATCTTTATGTATCGCGCACGTGATACATCGTTTGACATTGGATCAAGTAAAGACGGGTGGGGTATCGAAGCGTCTAGCTTGTCGTTAAGATTCGAAGCTAGCTTCTCGCACACTCGATATTGACTATTGTAGATAAAGGTCAAGGCTGATATCAACTCGTGCTCGGGGAGGCAGTTAGCTACCCAACGTCGTTCAATTTTCAAAACAGTCGCATCAAGTGTTCCTGGTGGCAGCGAGCTTTTAGCTAATTTCGCAATAGCGTTAATGTCGGCTTGCAGAAGAAACGGTCGGGGCGTCTCAATTTCTATGTCCTCATGAGCTAAGTGGGAGTAGATGACCGCAACATCCAAGCGGCTATACATGTCAAGATCACCCTCCTTCTCGATAGTGTTCCTCGCATCCTTAGCCCACTTCATTATCTCATCGTTCCCCCATGCGGTTACGACATGATCTTTGTACCAAGTTTCATATTCCGGTATATCAGCTTTATTCTTCTGGATAATAAACGTAACCGTTCTAGAGGTTTGTAGAAACTGGTTTGTATTCTGCCTGAAAAGGTCGGGTGAGAAATAAGTTTCACCACAATTCTGCAGTAGTCTCGCTAAGTCGCGAAGGCGGCGCTCCCATGGTCGCATTTTACTTCCTTACATGTTAACTTTGAGGAATGCCTGTAGTTGCAAGCAATTATTCTGCACTACTATCGTGTCAGACGATTGAGTTCATTTCCAATGCGGAAGATTGCGATCCCTTGACGATCATATTCATTAATCAAAAAGGTTTTGACCTCTTTAGGGCCATACACTCGGCCTTTGTGCTCAAACGCAACGAAGTCGTAACGGTTCCGTTCGCCCCCGGTTAGGTCAGCTTGAAATCGTGGCTGAACCACTGTCCGATGTTTTGACCGATTCGTCAGGTCTGCCAAATAAATAAATGACGCGTTTCCATTTAGCTCATCTATCAGAGGCGCCAAGCTCAAGTGTGGCGCTGACAATTTGATATCGTGAAAATAACCTTTCCATGACACTCCATTATTCAGCGAGAGCATGATTGCTGACCCAAGAATGTCAGATAACGAATGAAGAGCTTGGACTGCTCCCAGTGCATGTGCAGTAGCTTTGACGGAGATTTCGCTTATTCGAGTTTCATGGAAGCGGAAGATCTCCTTGGCTATCTCAATGGAGCTTCGACCTGAAACCACTTCGTCCTCTAACCGCTCAAACTCTTCGATATGGAATCTGGCATGCTTTAGGCGGAAGAAAATTGACTGTAAAATTTCCCAAAGCTCTAGTTCCTGCTTCTCCCCATAGCGCTGCCCTACATTAGTGCGCAACTCGCGTAAGTCCCAAGTATCGTTAGACACAGTCACTACTTGACCTCCCTATAAAATCTGTTGTTTGTTAGACCTGCGTTGCGAGTACCTACTCGAAGTGTTGAGCAGTCACCCGCTCAGCCCCTACATGGTTGGAGTGCAAGAGCAACGCTCTCCAGTGGATGCTTGTCTATCGGTTACTCGACAGGAGGAGTATAAAAGTTAATGCAGTCGGGAATGTCATAATTTTTGTGAGATATTTTTGAGGCCAAATGCACCGACAGGGAGGTAGGGGGCATCCCCGGGGGCGGGGGCCGACGAGCGAGCTCAACGCCTGCTCAATCGATGCTCAAGTAGAGAACTACGAACCTAGTTGCCTCAAGTGGCACTGCCAGCGTAAACTGTTGATCTGAAAGGGAAAGAGCAGCGGGAGCAAGGTGGCGCAAAGCGCTAACGACGCACTCATAATCCGTTGGTGCCCGGTTCGACTCCGGGAAGGCCTACCAATAAGATCATATACTTACGCTTGATTTGTGAGCTAGAGTAGTTCCGCAAAACGGCGTAAGTTCCGCAAACGTCCGTCGCTGCATCGGCCGCCATATCGTTGGCATGACCGGACTCGCGCCTCCTTCGTTCCTTTGTGCGTCCGAGCATTCAGTCCGCGGTAGTTGCCATTTGCCAATTGTGTGCTTAAATTCGATTAGCATGCTGGTCATGCGCATAGGACGGACAACATTCCAAGGGCAATCCAAATGACGTTTGCAGAGGCTAACAGCGTTACCACGATTATTGAGCGCGTCGCAAGCACGATCATACGCGGCTTAAAATGTTGGAAGGCCAGGCCGGTGACATCTGTTTCCCAGCGGTTCATCGTGTTATTCGAAGCCCATGGGGTACGTCGCAACCAAATCCCGCGCGTCCTTGGGCACGACCTGGCGCTGAGCGATCTCGTGGATGACGCCTCGCTTCTCGCGAAACTGACCGAGCCTGTGCTTGAATCGGCGTGTTCGCTATTCGGGGTACGGCGTGAATGGCTCGACGGGGAGGGGGAGGAGCCTTATGCCCGTCATGTCTTCTATAAGTATCCGGCCGACTTTCAGCAGTTTATTAAGGGATTGAAGGCCGCGCGCCCAAACGCGGAACTGACCGGCTACCTGGTCGTGCCCGAGAAGGGCGTTCCGGGAGACCAGGCGTTTTTGATACTGGCCGAAGCGGTCGCGGCGTCGGGAGATGTGCCGATTTATCGTTACCACGTCTGTGACACTTGGATCTTTGATTATTGGAAGTCCCGCGCTTATCTGACTGCTTGCGTCGCGATCGCCTGGAAGAACGACGTGTATGTCACTGGAAGATACGCGAACAAGCGCGAGCTTTCCATTCTAGCCGGAAGAGGGAGTCTGCCCGCGCCCGTGCTCGAACGGCTTGCGTCGCGCGGGAGGCGCTGGTACGCGGAGGACCTCGCTCTTCGCCCCGATCTTTATTTGCGCGGTCTGGATGCGGAAAGCAACGGATTCGGGGCGGCGTCGGCGCTCCGCCTGTGGCTGGAGCTGGACAACGAGGGATGGATGGACATAGGTATTGCAGGAAACGCGCGCTCCGCATTCGAAGCCGAGCTTGGGACATGCCGAGCCATCGAATAACTGGAGCGTCGTATAGGCTTCTGGAACGTAAAACCTCAGATGAGTTAGTAGGCGAAGGAAAAAAGGCCTGCTAGATATGTGCGCGACGCTCATGGAGTCACGCTAAAGCACTTTATTATCGGAAGCTTACCTATTTCTAAATCGTCAGCGCTTGATCATCGGCGGACCTTGTCTGGTAAACTGCGATCTCGAGTGATTGAAGTAAATCGCCCGGGAAAATCAAGTTATTACCTCGAGTGCCATATTTTTCCCAAAAAATTTCTTCGTCTAGATAGCATTCAAATGCTGCCAGTTCGACAGGCAATGGTGCAAGATATAGCCCTACACCATGCTTAGCTTTAACGAGCGCTCTTAAGTTAACAAGTGGGTCGGCTTGTATTTCGTGTATTGCTCGAAAGTATCCTGTCGGACGTCCACGCTCGTGTATGGCTAAATTATCGGGTTTTATGTCGAAGTATTTTAGAAGGGTATTGCTTCCAAGGCAGAAATAAAGTAAGCGATTGATAAACGAATCACGCACCAAATTAAAGCTTTGCGATATGTTGTCTAGGCGTTCAGCAGTGTAAGAGTTTAGCTGTACATTGATCTGTGATGTACCGAATTGCTTGAGTGAGCGTGCAATAAAGCGTTTTGCTGAGACCGACAGGCGCCTGCCATCCAACTCACGCTCCAAATAGGGAAGCTCACGATCGATGAGGTGGTTAAGAAACGAGTCCCTTTTCATGTGCAGAGTATCGAGTTGGGATTCGAACTCATGAAGAAGCGGAGTGAAAACCTTCAGAGTGACCTTCCGTCGCATTGGTAGCGCTCCTAGTCGTGATCGCTCGACCAATCCGGGCGTTTATCAAGCGGAACATTGGCCTGATCAAAGCTGGCAAGTTCCTTCAAGGTTGTAGCATCGTAGAGAATCTCCCGGCCTGCAAAACGCCTGCCGCCGCAGTCAATGGCAATTTGCTTGCCTCCCGCCCAGAACCAATAATCTCTTATGAAAGGCGTGCATTTAATGGAAATTTGCTTTCCCTTCCGGTAGATAGCGAGCTCTTCTGAGCCTGGTATATCGTCTCCATCTGCCTTCCATGCGTTCAACACGAGCCAAGCTACTGTTTCATTGTCGGGTGCTAGCTTAAGCAAGGCAGCGTTTCCTTTTGTTGTAACTTGCTGGCGTTTGCCTTCCCTAGTTATCAAATGAACGTTGTTCTTCTGGTCAAGATACACTTTTTTAAAAGCTTCAGCATCAGCTTGGACGGTGACGGTGGCAAGCAGGATAAAAAGTATGAGTTGATAGGTGGTTTTCATTTGGCGATTCCTAGATATTTGACGCGCCGTTGTGTGCCATTAATTCCGCCTCTTAGCCACGCTGTAACTACCGCTTTGCCTGAGCCGAGAAAATTATCTATATGGTATAGTTTGATTCCGCCGCCGGAGTCGTCCGCTACACGCTCGCCTAAACCATCGATTTCTACTCTGGCTTTCTTGGGAATTATTTTTCTGTCTACTGCGATCGAATAGTTTTCCTTGAGGTCGGCGTATGTTCCATGGATGCCTTTAGCATATGCGAATATAGCAGCGGATGGGTTTGCTAAACGTACAGGGCTACCTTTAGGGCTTTTCTCCCAGCCTCCAGGCTTATTGGCAAGGCGAATATACTTGCCTTCCGTAGTCGTTCCGGTTCCTTGCATGGCTACCCCAGCAGCCCCATAAAGGAAGTCTTCCTTATGCTTCTCCTTTAGGCCTTTTCCCTCGACCAACTGCCCGGAAAAATCGTTCTCATTGCAAACGTTATAGCCTGTGATGTGGAAGGGTGACTCGAACCATGCTTCCTGCAGCTTTAGACGAAAGTTGTTCATTGTTACGCCAGCAGTTGCAGCACTTAACTCAAGTTCGCCCGGCTCTCGCGTGACCAGAACGAAGGTAATCTCTCCTTGGCTGTTCGTTTTCCCGTTCGAATTGACTTTGTCGACATGTCGATTTGACTTGAGGGAAAATCTTTGTTCAGGCATAGGCTTCCCGTCCGACTTGCGAGTGAGCGTGGCCCTGATCTTGTGGTGGTACAGGACCTTGTTGTCTTCCGTGCGGGAGTTAGTCGTGATGATTGGCAGGGTGTCGCCGAACTCGTTTTTTTCCAAAGCGAGTGTGCAAACGCAGTTGTCGAGAGCCGGCGAAATGTGAACAGTTTTCTCTTCGCTCTGTTCTTGGGGTGTCGTGATCGCTGCTGTCCGAAGCAGCAGGGTTTTACCAGATGGCGATGTAATTGTGTCCGTGGCCATGTTGCGTCTCTACACGAAGATTTCGATTTGCTCGGCAGTTGCGGTCGCCGAGAGTAGATGGGTCCTGCCTTCAGCATCGGAAACGCCATGTTCTATCTCGCCAGATGCTCGACGGATTGCGTACTCGGTGTGAGCAATTGGCCTGCCAGTCTCGGCGTCCTGCAAGATGAACCTGTCGTCGAATTGCGGGGCCGTAGAGCTGGCTTCACTGGAATCTTGGTTACTAGTGGCGATCATTGGCGTAACGGCGGTTTCGCTCTTGCGCTGGGCCGCACCGCGCGCAGCTGAGCCACCGCCACCGTATTCCACAACATCGGTAAATTGGCTCGCGATGAGCACAGCGCCACACGCCGTTTTCATGCCAGCCAGGGCCACGCCCTTGCCGTAGAACGTTGTCGTGAGTGCGCCCTCGACAATCGGGAAGACCCCTTTGCATTTCGGACACTGGACCTTGTGTCCCATGTAAGCGATCGGCTTGCCCATGCAGATGTCGAAGGGTGAGCCTTCGATCACTTTGCCGCCGTGACTGGTCGAGTCCCCCATACGAATAATTTCGGGCATGCGATCCTCATTTGCTATTTATATTTCCTTCAAGAATAGATTGTTGAGAGGAATGGGAAACGGTTTTCCAATGGCGGTTGACATATGTCAAGCATTCTTCGCGACGGCAGGCAGTAGTGTTGGCGACCTTGCTTGCGCTTGAGCGACGGCACGATGAACCCGTTGCCTTGGGGGGCGAATGGCGCGACGCACTACCTTGCCATCGCGCCAGCCGACCTCACTGCTTCACTTCGTCTCACCCCCTGCATCGGCAGCCACTTCCGCCTCATCTTCAGCCTCGATATACGGCGTCCCCAACGCATGCGGACGAATCAGATCCAGCCGCACCGCGTACTCCACGCCGTTGCGCACGCCGCGCGCGGCGATCTGCCCGGCATCGTTGATCGCCACCGGGAAGCTGACGTTCCAGCCCGTGCGGCGGTCGATGAGGGCATTCAGGCTTTCCATCCGCCTGCCGCGATAGATGAAGCTGCCCAGGTGGTTGCTGTCGCCGACGACATGGCCATGGTTGTTGATGGCACGGCCGTTGCTGTACCGGTCCGCGCTGGGCGGGCTCCGGTCGATGTCGATCAGGCGGCCGTTGCTGTACAGGGTGGCCACCCGGTTGTGGAGGCCGGGCACCGACGAAGTGCCGGCGCCCTGGCCGCGATCGTTGATGGCATAACCATAATTCGGCGTGTAGCCGAAGTCGTCCAGCTGGCGCATCACGCCACGGGTCCAGATAAAGGCGTAGTACGGGATTTCCGGAAGGATGAACGTTGCGGACTGGCCGGTGATCTGGTTCCGGTTGTTGAGCGCCTCGGCGTTGGTGATGGCGTTCTCGAACGGCAGCGTGCCGATGTTCCGGTAGCTGCCGTTGGGAGCGCGCAGGTAGGAGAGCAGGCCGTCCCCGCTCGGGAGCCTGCCATGCGCGAGGATATATCCGGCATTGTTGATGTCCACGAAGCTGGTGGTGCGGCCGGGGATGGGATCGGGCAGGCGGAAGCTGCCCCGATAATAGACATAGCCGCGGACCTGGCCGGCGCCGGTCCTGTAGTTGCCGACCACCTCGCCCCTGTCGTTGATGGCTGTCGCCAGGCTGGACGTCGTGCCCGGCAGGATCAGGTTCCGTACACCGTTTCCGTAGTTGACGAAGCTGCGGGAGGTGGTGTCGCTGGTCGGGGTAAAGCCGACGACGGCGCCGGCCTGGTTCATGTCCGTGGGCTGGCTGCCCGCCGGGCCGACGATGGTCACCCGGTATTCGGGGTAGGCGGGGGCGGCGTTGGCCGCACCCAGTGTGAGCGAGAGCAGGAGCAGGGGAATGCGTGAAATGCGTGAACTACGATGGTGTGTTTGCATGACAACCTCCACAAATCGGCGGCAACTGGGCAAGCCGATGGCCGCCCGACGTCAGACGGAGCCCGCCGCCGAGGCTTCTTCCTACAACAACCTCCGACGCGCGCACGTGGCGACAGCGTCTGACACACTCAGACCAAGTCTCACACATTGCGTTCGATCTTTTGTTCCTGTGCTTGCCGTCCCCTGGCTCGCAGCTGCAGCAGGCCGGTCGAGCAGGCCGATCGGTTGGCGCGCGCATGCTCGCCCTCTGCGCGCCAACCGGTTTCACCGCTTCACTGCGTTTCACCCTCCACCATGGCAGCCGAATTCGCCGCATCGTCCGCCTCGATGTGCGGCGCCCCCAGGGCATGCGGACGGATCAGGTCCAGCCGTACCGTGTACGTCACGCCGTTGCGGGTGCCCGATGCCGCGATCTGCCCGGCATCGTTGATCGCCCGCGGGAAGGTGATGTTCCAGCCCGACCTGCGGTCGATCAGCGCGTTCAGGCTCTCCATCCGCCTGCCGCGGTAGACGAATGCGCCGAGCTGGTTGGCGCTGCCGACGGCATGGCCATGGTTGTTGATGGACTGGGCCGTGCTGTACCGGTAGTTGCCTGCCGGGCGCGTGTCGATGAGGGTCGGGCGGCCGTGGGTCCAGATGGTGGCCAGCGCCTCGCGGAAGGTTTCCGTGGACGTGTAGCCGGCGACCTGGCCGCGGTCGTTGATGTCCAGGCCATAGCTGGGCGTGTAGCCGAAGTCGCCCAGCTGGCGCATCACGCCGCGGGTCCAGACAAACGCGTAGAAGGGCGGTTCCGGCGAGATGAACGAGCCGGATTCGCCGGTAACCTGGTTCCGGTTGTTGAGCGCCTCGGCCTGGGTGACCGGGTTCTCGTACGGCAGCGCGCCGAGGTTCCGGTAGCTGCCGTTCGGCGCGCGCAGGTGGTTCGACGTCAGGATATACCCGGCATTGTTGATGTCCACGAAGCGGGTAGCTTGCCCGCCGACACCGGCGATCTGGCGGAAGCTGCCCCGGTGATACACATAGCCGCGCAGCTGGCCGCTCCTGGTCGTCCAGTTGCCGAGCACCTCGCCCCTGTCGTTGATGGCCACCGCCTGGTTCGAGGTGCCGCCCAGCAGGCCCAGGTCGACGGCGCCCCGGCCGTAGTTGACGAAGCTGCGGTAGGTGTCAATGCCGGTCGAGGTGATGCCGACGACGGCGCCGGCCTGGTTCATGTCGGTAGGCTGGCTGCCTGCCGGACCGACGATCGTCACCCGGTACTCGGCGTAGTTCGGGGCCGCATGGGCCAAGCCCAGCGTGAGCGACAGCAGGAACAGGGGAATGTGTGAAATACACTTGCGCGCTTGCATGACAACCTCCACAAATGGATGGCGACCGGGCAAGGCGATGGCTGCCGGTCGGCGGATTGCGCCCGCCATCAGGGCTTGTTTCGTACGACACCAGGCACGTGCGTCCCCGGCAACGGCGCCTGGCCTACTCAGACGCGGTATCGCGCCTTGCGTTCGGGCTTTCGGCCTTTCGGCGTTGCCGGGATTGCTCACCGCATCATTCCTGCGGTACCGGCTGCACCACCTCGCGTTCCTGCGCCTCGGCTTCCGCTGCCGCTGGCGCCGCCTGCCCGGCGAGCGCGGCATCTTCGTCGTCCGTCTCCAGCAGCGGCGCCGACAGCATGCTTGGGCGGATCAGGTCCAGCCGCACCGCGTACTGTACGCCCCTGCGGTAGGCCGTGGCCGCGATCTGGCCGGCATCGTTGATGGCGGCAGGGCGCCAGATGTCCCAGCCCAGCTTCGGGTCGATCAGCGCATTCAGGCTCTGCATCCGCCTGCCGCGGTAGATGAAGCCCGACAGGTGGTCGCTGGCACCCACGATATGGCCGTGGTTGTTGATGCCGAGACCCGTGCTGGAACGCTCCACGGTGTCGGGGCGCCCGTCGATGTTGACGAGGCGGCCGTTGTGGTACAGGAAGGCCACCCGGTTGCGAAAGCCCGTCGGCAGCGACATATAGCCGGTGATCTGGCCCCGGTCGTTGATGGCCAGCCCGCCGTTGGGCGTGAAGCCCAGGTCGCCGAGGTCGCGCATCACGCCCCTGCTCCAGACGAAGGCGCGCAGCGGCTGGTCCGGAAAGACCAGCGGGCCGGATTCGCCGGTGACCTGATTGCGATTGTTGAGCGCCAGGGCATGGTTCAGCGTCGGCTCGTCGAAGCGCAGGTTGCCGATGTCGGTGAACCTGCCCTTCGGGTCGCGCAGGAAGCTGCGCGACCCGTCGATGCTCAGCGCATCGCCGATCGCCGTGGCGTAGCCGTGGTTGTTGATGTCGGTGTACCGGGTATGCCTGCCGGGAATCACGCCGATGTCGCGCTGCTTGCCGGCGTAATGGATGAAGCCGCGCTGCTGGCCGGCCCTGGTGGTCCAGTGGCCGAGCACCTCGCCCTTGTCGTTGATGGCCACGGCCTCGCTGGCCCTGCCGCCCAGCGCGCCCAGGTCCACCAGGCCCTTGCCCCGGTTCAGGAAGCCACGCTGGCCGGCCCGGGACGGATAGATGCCGACCACCACGCCGGCCTTGTTGATATCGACGGCCGTGCTGTTGGCAGGGCCCATCACCGTTACCCGGTATTCGGCGTAGGGCGCGGCCGCCGCGGCCGCCGACATGGTGAACGACAGCAAGAGTAAGGAAAGACGCGAAACATGATCAAGCGCTTGCATGACACTCTCCACAAGACAGAAGCAGAAGACGGTTGGGCACGACGATGGCATCCCACCACCAGACAGACCCGCCACCACGGACTTTCCCTTGTACAGCGCGACAACACCTGCGAACACGGCGGCGGCAGGACGGCCCTGCAGGCCGCCGTCTGACGGCGTGCTTGTTCATTGCGCCTCGGCTTCGGTATCGGCGCCGGCCTGGCGGTAGATCGGGTCCGGCCGCACCGCGAAGCCGCATGCTGGGTTTTGCCGCATTGGCAGCGCAGAACGCCGATGTCATCAGGACAAGGGCTGAACTTTTTCGCATCCACATGGCAATCTCCTTGATGAAAAGGCTTGCGCCGGTGAGCGCGAGCCCATCGATCAAGGTACGCCGTCGATGCCCCGCTGGTTTGGCACCGCACAATGCAGATTGGGTGAAGCGGGCAGCGCATGCCGATTCGATCAGCATGCGGGCCGAATGTCAGGGCGGAAAGCGCGCCCGCGCGAGGGAGGTTCGGACGGTTGGCAATATCCTTGCTGCCGCCATCGTCGGCGGGTTCAGGTCCGCCGGCAAGCTATTGGCTTCGGCCGGCCTTGCGGCTCCTCAGCCAATCCCGCCCACCCGCATCCAGCGCCTTGGCGATCACCTCCGGCGGCAGGCTGTACACCGTCGCCCAAGTGGCGCGCCCGTCCGCGCTATTGGACGGAAAACTCACGGTCTCGATCGGCCAGTGGTACTTGCGCTTGAGCGCGCGGATGATGGCGGCCAGCGTGATGCGTCCGCGCATCGGCTCGGCGCCGGCCTGGTCTTCGTTGGAGAGCAGCACGGCCAGCACCGCGCCGCGCGCGGTCATGGGGCCGGGGAAGAGGGGGGATCGTTTTGCCATGGCCCGATTGTAGCCGGACGCGACTGGATGAGACGCAGCTTGCCTTCGCGGTCGAGCTGGTGGACGTCGAAATCGCGCGCCAGCACCAGGTTGCCTTCGTACTGCCCACGCGCTTCCCGGGCGATGTCGTCCAGGGTCAGCCCATTGCCGCGGTCCAGGTAGCGCGGGCTGAAATGCGTCAGCACCAGGTTCGGCACCCCCGCATCCTGCGCCACGCGCGCCACCATGGCCGCCGAGCTGTGCTGCGGCCCCGGCCCCACCTTCTGCAGGATTGCTTCCGTATAGGTCGCTTCATGCACCAGCACGTCAGCGGTCGCCGCCTCCGCGCCCAGCAGTTCCGGCGTGTCGTTGTCGCCGGCGATGACCACCTTGCGCGCGCGGCGCGGCGGCAGCAGGAAGGATTCGGCCAGCACCACCGTCCCATCCGGCAGCACGGCATCGCGCCCCTGCTGCAGTTCGCGCCAGGCCGGCCCGGAAGGCAGGCCGCTGGCGCGCAGCTTGCCGATGTCCAGCTTGCGCTCGACCGCCGCCTCCGTGAAGCTGTAGGCGTAGGATTCGATGCGGTGCGAGAGCGCCGTCGCGTGCACGGTAAAGTCCGGCAGCACCTGCGTCTGCGCCAGCCGCTCCAGTGGCACCCATTCGATCGGGTAGGGCAACTCGAGCTGGGTCGCCTCCATGATGCATTCGATCATGCCGCGCAGCGGCGCCGGGCCGACGATGGCCATGGGTTCGGTGCGGTTGAGCATGCCCGCGCTGGCCAGCAGGCCCGGCAGGCCGTAGCAGTGGTCCCCGTGCAGGTGGGTGATGAAGATGGCGCGCAGCGACATCGGCGAGAGCCGGGTACGCAGGATGCGGTGCTGGGTGCCTTCGGCGCAGTCGACCAGCGCCCAGTGCCGCGCGCCTTGCGTGCGGATCGCGGTGGCGGACATGTTGCGCGAGCGGGTGGGGACGCCGGACGAGGTGCCGAGAAAGTGGATCTCCATGGGTGTGCTGTCGCAGTCGAGGTGGGACCATTATCCCCAAAAAAGAAAAAAGCCCGCGCGAACGCGGGCTGAAGACCACAGGAGAGTAGAACAGGAAAAGATCAGAACTTGTAGCGCAGGCCGGCCAGGAACTCGCGGCCGGTGACGTTGTTCACCACCACGCTGTTGCGCGCGCGGCTGATGAACTGGTCGCTGGCTTCGTTGGTCAGGTTGATGCCTTCCAGGGTGAACTCCAGCTGGTCGCTCCACTTGTACGAGATCGACAGGTCGACGTTGAAGGTTTCGTTCTTGCCTTCGACGTCGTTGTTGTTCTGGCCCGGCACGCGGGTCAGGAAGGACGAGCGCTTGGCGCCCGAGACACGCGCGCTGAACTTGCCGTCGTCGTAGTACAGGGTGGCGTTCCACGACTTGGGCGACAGGTTCAGCAGGTCGTCGACGATGCGGTCGGTGCTGGTCGGCGAGATCGCGTATTCGATCTTCGAGCTTACCTTGGTGTAGTTCAGCACCGTGCCGAAGTTCTTGCCCCAGCCCGGCAGGAAGGTGAACGGCTGCTGGTAGTTCAGCTCGAAGCCCTTCAGCTTGCCGCCGTCGGTGTTGATCGGCGCCGTCACCGCGAAGATTTCCTCGCCGTTGAAGTTCGACGGCAGCAGCGACAGCGGCAGGCCGGTGTCGCGGAACGCCACGTTGTTGCGCAGGCTCTGGATGTAGGTGTCGATGTTCTTCTGGAACAGGCCCAGGCCCACGAAGGCGTTCTTGCCGAAGTAGTACTCGAAGCTGGAGTCGAAGGTCTTGGCGCGGAACGGCTTGAGCAGCGGGTTGCCGGTGTTGATCGTCAGCGTGCCGGTGGTGGCGATGGTGCCGCCCGGCGACAGGAAGCCCAGCTGCGGACGGGTCATCACCTTGGCCGCGCCGAAGCGGACGATGAAGTCGCGGGTCAGGTTGGCCGCGACGTTAAACGAGGGCAGGGTGTCCTTGTACTCGTGGTTCACCTTGACGGCGGTGCCGCCGCCGGCGGCCTGGTAGCCGATCGCTTCCAGCTCGGTCTTCACGTGGCGCACGCCGAAGTTGCCGCGCACCGGGATGTCCCACAGGTCGACCTTGAATTCGCCCATCAGGTAGAAGCCGGTGTCGCGCTCGGTGACGGTGCGGTTGTTGCCGCGCGCGTTGCCGTTGGTGATCGAGCTGAGGGTGAAGTCGCCCGGGCCGCCGGCGGGGCCGGCCTTGATGCAGTTGCAGTAGATGTCGTAGGCGCTGGCGATGGCGCCCAGGTTCGGGATCACCCAGCCGGTCACGTTACCGGCCGGCATATCGAGGCCCTTGCCGAAGCCGGTGATGGTGCTGGTCAGGTTGCTGCCAGCCGGCGGGGCGAAGATCGTGTCGCTCTGGTTGATGCGGCGGAACTCGTAGGTGTCCGACTCGTACTTCTTCTTGTTCAAGCCACCCTTGAAGGTGAGGTTGTCGCTGGCTTCCCAGGCCAGGTCGAACTGGCCGACGTCGTTGATGTTGGTCGCGCCTTGCGGACGGATGCGGATCTCGCTGGTGGTGGTGTTCGGCACCGTGGTCGGCTGGGCGCCGCTGGCCACCTGGGGCACGCCGATGATGCCGAGCGCGCCGTTGCTGGCCATCGGGTCGAACGGGTAGCCGATGATCGCCATGCGGTCGTTCTGGCGGAAGTCCAGGGTGTAGCCGTTGACGTTCAGGGCGTCGAGCGTGACGGTGGTCTGGACCGGGTTGCGGAACTTGGAATGGGCGCGGCCCACCTTGGCGCTCATGCTCCAGGTGTCGCTGATCTTGTGTTCCAGCGTCAGGGTCGGCTGGGTGAAGGTGGTGTTCAGTTCGTCGAAGCGCGATTCCGAGCGCACGTCCACGCCGTTGTAGCGGCCGTACAGCAGCGCCCCGTTCGGCGCGTACTGCGCCTCGAGCACGCTGATCTGCGGCTTGCCGCCCTGCGTGGCGCTGCGGCTGAACGAGATCGCTTCCAGGTAGTCTTCCTGGCGGGTCGCGTCCAGCTTCGAGTACAGCATGTCGAAGGTGAGCAGGGTGCCGCGCTGCGGGCGCCATTGCACCGAGGCGGTCAGGCCCAGGCGGTCCTGGTCATGGGTCAGGCGGCCATAGCGCGGCAGGCGCGGATGGAAGTTGGCCGGGTTGCTGGCCGCGTTGTAGGCGGCGACGTTCTCCGGGGTGTTCGGCAGGCGCGCCACGCCTTGCGCGGCCGGGCCGCAGGTGGTGGCGGTGGAGGTGGACGGGTTGGCGGCCATGCCTTGCGGCGCGCACCAGCCGCCCGACGAGGGGCCGTTATCCCAGCGCACCGTGCTGAAGCCGTCTTCCAGCACGCGGCGCTTCGAGAACGCGCCCGAGATCAAGACGCCCAGGGTGCGGTCCATGAAGGTGTTCGACAGCATGAAGGCCACGCGCGGGTCGATCTTTTCCGAGCCGTCGTTGTACTTGCCCTTGGCCGCGATGGTGGCGTTGAAGCCTTTCAGGTCGAACGGACGCAGGGTCTGCAGGTCGACGGTGGCGCCGAGCGAGCCTTCGTCGACGTCGGCCGAGGAGCTCTTGCGCACCGTGAGGGAGCTGAACAGCTCGGAGGCGAACACGTTGAAGTCGAAGCCGCGGCCGCGGTTGGTGCCGCCCGAGCTGTCGGTGCCGCCGGTGGTGGCCAGGCCTTCGATGCCGTTGATGCGCACCCGCGTAAAATCCTGGCCCAGGCCGCGCACCGTGATGTTGCGGCCTTCGCCGGCGTCGCGGTCGATCACCACGCCCGGCACGCGCTGCAGCGATTCGGCCAGGTTCGTGTCCGGGAACTTGCCCATGTCTTCGGACTTGATGACATCGACGATGCCGTTGTCTTCGCGCTTGGCGTTCAGCGCGCTCTCGAGCGAGGCGCGCAGGCCGGTCACCTGGACCGTCTGGATCTGCTGCGTTTCGGCCGGCGGCTGGGCCCCGGCCTGGGCATATGCCATGCCGATCGACAGGGCGGACACCGATGCGGTGCCGAGCAGGCATTTGGTGAGTTGACGTAAGGCGGCACGTTGCGTGTGTTGGTTCATGCTGTCTCCATGCGTTTTTATCCAGCGGCTGTTATAGGTGGACCTAGTTGAACTGGTCAGGCCGGTGCTGGAATTCTACGTCAATACGCATGGTTTTGGTCAGGCCAATTCAAATTAATCATTGAACTGGTCTGACCTCCGCCAAATGTGAGATTGCTTCAGGACAGCTTGGTGGTGTACTGCTTGCCGCCGATGGTGACGTTGTCGAGGGTGATGTCGGTGGCGTTGTGCATGAACCAGGGCTCGGCGGCGTTCTTCGGCGTGCCGAAGTCCGAGTCGCTGATGCGCACGCGGGTGATCGGCGGGATCCGGGTGCCGGCCGGGCCGTTGAAGCTCGACGCCACGGGGCCGAGCAGCACGAAGGCCTGGTAGCACGAGAACTTGCCCGAGCCGGTATCGACATTGCCGGTGCGGATGCCGCGGATGTCGATGTCCGAGACCTGCGGCGGACGGGTGCGCACCGCGTCGTCGCCCGGCACGTAGTCGCAGTCGATGGTGATGATCGCACCCGCGGTCGAGGCCACCGGCTTGGTGATTTCCGCAGTTGTCCCCACCTTCGCCGGCAGCGGCTTGTACATCATCGGTTCGATCCGCACGCCGTTCGGGATGGTCACGTCGCGCACGTACAGGTGGCGCAGGAAGCCGCCCCGGTTCATGTTGGTCTTGAGGCGGATCGCCGTGTTCAGCGGCTTCTTGGCCCAGTGCATGTTACGGAACTCGAGCTGCTGCGCGTAGACGTGCTCGATGCCGCCGGCCATCTCGCTGCCGAGGGTCACGCCGCCGTGGCCGCTGTGCATGATGCAGCGCTGGATCACGATGTTGCGGGTCGGGCCGTGCTGCGTGTCGAGGTTCTTGCCGGCCTTGATCGCGATGCAGTCGTCGCCGTTGTTGAAGGTGCAGTCCTCCACCAGCACGCCGTCGCAGGCTTCGGGGTCGAAGCCGTCGCTGTTCGGGCCCAGGCTTTCCATGTTCACGCCGCGCATGTGCAGGTCGCGGCAGTTCACCGGATGGTGCAGCCAGAACGGGGCGGCATTCACCTGGTAGCCCTGCAGCAGCACCTTGTTGCAGCCGATGAATTCGATCATGCAGGGACGCAGGTAGTGGCCGTGGCCGAACACGCGGCGCGCCACCGGCACGCCGGCTTCCGACAGCGCCGGCAGGTAGCGCGAATCGGTTTGCCAGCCTTCGCCCTGGATCAGGGCGCGCTGCGCAGCCGGCAGGTTCGGGGCGACCTTGTCGATCGGCGCGTTGCGCGGATTCGGTGCGATCTCGGTGCGGGTGCGTCCCGGCGTGCCGCGGCCTTTCCAGTCCCACCAGCATTCGTCCGGCTTGTTCTCGAAGGGCACGCCGCCCTGGCCGTTGAGGATGCTGGTCCAGTCGGCGCCGGTCAGGGCGATGTTGGTCTGGTTGTGTGCATAGACCATCGGCGAATAGTTCAGGACGTCGTTGCCCTGCCAGCGCGAGAGGGTCAGCTTGCCGTTGGGGCCGCAATCGAATTCGCCGTGGCGCGCATAGTGGTCCGGGTTGGTCGAGAAATGCACGCGCGCGCCGCTGGCCAGGTGCACGTGCACGTTCGAACGCAGCACGATCGGGCCGGCGCAGTACCAGTCGCCGGCGGGAATCACGACGCGCCCGCCGCCCTTGGCGTGGCAGGCCGCGATGGCGGCGGTGATGGCAGGGTAGCAATCGGTGGAACCCGGCGCCGGCGTGCGCACGGTTCCTTCGACCAGCGAGGCGACCTGGGCCTTCACCTCGACCATGTTGCTGGGACGGGCGCCGTAGGCGGTGATCGGAAAGTCCTCTTCGCGAAAGCGCAGCGGGGTGGCGAAGCGCGCGACGATGTCGGCGGCGCGGCGCCACGGGTCGCCGCTGGCGGGCGTGGCGCAACCCGTGCCGGCCAGCAGCAGGCTGGCGGCGGGAACGGTGCGCAACAGGGCGCGGCGGCGTGGCTGGAAGTGCATGCTCATCGTATCGTTCTCACTGCTTGCGTGCGAGGGTCACCCGCACCGGGTTGGCGGCACGCGCCGCGGTATCCTGCGCCAGGCGCTGCCATTGGGCGAGCGAGGTGATCTCGCCGGCGCGGCTCCAGGCGCCGCCGGCATAGTAGCGCACCGGCTTGCCGCTGCTGGCCTTGGCCAGGATCAGTTCGTTCAGGTTGTCCTGGGTGAAGCCTTCCGCGCCCGGCAGCACCACCGCGATGCCCATCGCGCCGTTGGTCTTCTGCTCGATCCACTGCAGCAGCACCGGGCCTTCGCGCTTGACCGTGATGACCGGGTCCTGGCCCTTGTCGCTCGGGTTCTTGTTCAGGCCCACCGCCACGGTGATCGGCTCGTTGCCTTCGTACTGGAAGGTGGAGTCGATGCGGTCCAGGTAGTGGCCGGCGTCCACGGTGAAGCGCTTGATCTCGCTGACCGGCTTGCCGGCCGCGTCCCAGGCGGCGTAGTGCAGCTCGAAGACGGCGCGCACCGGGCCGTTGGCCAGCACCTTCCACGAGGCGTAGTTCACGCTCGTGTACAGCTGCTTGCCGTCCCACACGCCGGTGCCGCCGGCGCCGCGCGACTTGCCGACCTGGTACATGTCCATGCCTTCACCCTGGTCCGTGTGGTAGTGGTCATGGCCCTTGTTGTACCAGCGGTCGACGATCGGATACGGTACCCGCTTGAACCACAGGTCCAGGCCGCTCGTCACCAGCACTTCCTTGGTCACGCCCGGCGGCGCCGGCGCCGCCAGGGCCGGGCCATAGGTGCGGTGCGCAACCTTGTCGTTCTCCCACGCGAAGTCGTCCAGGCGTTCCTGCACGTAGCGGGCGTAGGCCTTGGTCGGGAACACGGGCGCGACGGTGTCGATCTTCTCGACCGTGAAGCTGGCGCTCTTCTCGCCCGGCGCGAAGCTGTGCTGGAACAGCAGTTCGCCGTAGGCGATGCCCTCGTTCTTCGGGTCCTTGGCCAGCGGCGCGACGTTGGTCACCTGGAAGGGCAGCACGCGGCCCTTGGCGTCCTTGACGGCGATCTTCTGGATCAGGGCGCCCGGCAGGGCGGCATTGACGTCGCGCCACGGGATCGAGATCGTCTCGGACGGGCGGGCGATGGACAGGTCGTGCTGGACGGTCACTGCCAGTTTTTCGGCGGCGTAGGCATTCAGCGATGCAGCCAACGCCGCGGCTAGGATCAATCGTTTCATGGGTTCGCTCGGTGATGGACGCATCATTGCTGATGCTTGTTGTAGTCGGTCTTGACCCCTTTGGGCACGTAATGATACGTGCGAACCTTGTGCTGGATCTCGAAAGCCGGATTGTTCAACAGCTTGATGATCTCGGCACCGGCGAGCAGCATCGGGCCGTAACCGTGCAGCGCGTGCACGCTGGTAGGGCGGTTGTAGTAATAGACCATGTCGCTGGCCAGGGTGGTACCGACGCAGGTGCCTTCCACTTCACCCTTGGCGGTGATGCGGGTCGACAGGCCCACCCAGCCGGCCTGCGCGATCGAGCCGTAGGTCGTCGGGCTGATCCAGCCCTGGTTCACGGCGTGCGCGATCACATAGGTGAACATGGCGCTGGCCGAGGTCTCGAGGTAGGAGTCGTTCCGGTCCAGCATCTGGTGCCACAGGCCGGTGCCCGACTGCAGCTCGGCGATGCCCTTGATCGAGGCGCGCAGCTGGTTCAATACCGGCTCGTAGCCCGGGTGGTCCTTCGGCAGCACGTCGAGCAGGTCGGACATGGCCAGCACCGCCCAGCCGTTGGCGCGCGCCCAGTAGAAGCGTGGAGCGTCCGGGTGATTCGCGTGCCAGCCGTGGGTGTACAGGCCGTTCTGCGTGTTGAACAGGCGCTTGCTCATGCCCATGACATTATTGACGGCATCGTCGAAGTGCTTGCGGTCGCCCGTCAGGCGGCCCATCTCGGCCAGCAAGGGGATGCTCATGTACATGTCGTCGCCCCACAGCGACACTTCCTGCGGGCGCTTGCGCGCCATGGTGCCGTCCTCGAGGCGGAACTGCTTGTTGATCACCCAGTCACTGCAGGTGTCGATCATGGGCTTCAGGTCCGGGCCGACTTTGGCCAGGCGCGCGCGGATCAGGGCGGCGCACATCGAGCCGGAATCGTCCAGCGAATGCGGATCGAGGAAGCGCGCAAAGCTGTTGGCCCGATCGAGGCGGAACTTCTGTTCCTGGGCGCGGAAGTAGGGAAGGGTCTGGGAGAAGAACTGGAAGTGGCGCTGGCTCATCGCCGTGAAGCCCTTGTCGCCGGTCGCTTCGGCCGCCTTCAGGAGACCCGAGTGGACCACGCCCATTTCATACACCTGGATGCCGTAGTCGCCCTTGCTCGGCTCGAAGATCGCGTCGGCGTTCGGCGTCTTCAGGTCGGTGATCTGGTCGCCGGTTTTCTTGCTGATGATGCGGGTCGGCGTGGCGCTGTCCATGTAGGCGCGGATCGACTTGAGCTGGCTTGTTACTTCCGCCACGACCGGTTTCTTGTACGGGACCGGGTAGGTGCCTTCGGAATGGTCGTTCAGGTTCTTGTTGTCGGTATTGCGGTAGTGGCCGCCCTGTGCAAGGGCGGTGCCGCAGGCGAGGGTGCAGCCTAAAACGACAGCAATCGAGGCTGCCAGCATGGTCGTCTTCATATGTCTCCGGTGGCGTAATTGTTGGACTGATTCGTCTAACTGCTCTTTTACTACATATTCACAACGTATTGGTCAGGCCATTCTAATTTGGTCAGACCAAAATCGCAAGGTGGACTAGCCACCGCAAGAAATTGTATGGCATACTGAAAAAGAACCTACCAACAAGGCACCACACCATGAACCAGCAAGTTCCGCGCACCATTCGCATGCAAGCCAGCGACAACGTCGCGATCGTCGTCAACGACGGCGGACTGCCTGCGGGCACCGTCTTTCCGGACGGCATGGCGCTGCTCGAAGGCGTCCCGCAGGGCCACAAGGTGGCCCTGGTGGACCTGGCCGACGGCGATCCCGTCATCCGCTACGGCGTGACGATCGGCTACGCCAACGGCGCCATCCCGCGCGGCAGCTGGGTGTCGGAGCGCGTGCTGCGCATGCCGGCCGCCCGCTCGCTCGACGACCTGCCCGTCGGCACCCGCGCGGTGACGGATTACGCGCCGCTCGAAGGCTATACCTTCGAAGGCTACCGCAACAAGGACGGCTCGGTCGGCACCCGCAACATCATGGCCATCACCAGCACCGTGCAGTGCGTCTCGGGCGTGATCGACTACGCGGTCAAGCGCATCAAGGAAGAGCTGCTGCCGCGCTACCCGAACGTCGAGGACGTGGTCGCGCTCGAGCACGTGTACGGTTGCGGCGTGGCGATCGAAGCGCCCGGCGCCGACATCCCGATCCGCACCATCCGCAACCTCTCCAGGAACCCGAATTTCGGCGACAGCGTCATGGTCGTCAGCCTGGGCTGCGAAAAGCTGCCGCCGGCGCGCCTGTTCCCTGCCGGCGCCATCCCGATCGGCAACGGCGAACCGTCCGTCGTCACCCTGCAGGACCAGCAGCACGTCGGCTTCATGTCGATGATCGACAACCTCATGCAGACTGCCGAGCGGCACCTGCAGGAACTGAATGCTCGCCAGCGCGTCACCTGCCCGGCGTCCGACCTCGTGGTCGGCGTGCAGTGCGGCGGCAGCGACGCCTTCTCGGGCGTCACCGCCAACCCGGCCGTGGGCTTCGCCACCGACCTCCTGGTGCGCGCCGGCGCCGCCGTGATGTTCTCGGAAGTGACCGAAGTGCGCGACGGCATCGACCAGCTGACGTCCCGCGCCGCCACCCCGGAGATCGCCGAGGCGATGGTGCGCGAGATGCAGTGGTACGACGATTACCTGGTGCGCGGCGGCGTGGACCGCAGCGCCAACACCACGCCCGGCAACAAGAAGGGCGGCCTGTCGAATATCGTCGAAAAGGCGATGGGCTCGATCGTCAAGTCGGGCAGCACGGCCATCACCGGCGTGCTCTCGCCGGGCGAGAAGCTGCAGCAGAAAGGCCTGATCTACGCCGCCACCCCGGCCAGCGACTTCATCTGCGGCACGCTGCAGATGGCCGCCGGGATGAACGTGCACATCTTTACCACCGGCCGCGGCACGCCGTACGGCCTGGCCGCCGTCCCGGTGATCAAGGTGGCCACGCGCAACGACCTGGCCCAGCGCTGGCACGACCTGATGGACGTGAACGCGGGCCGCATCGCCAGCGGCGAAGCGACGATCGAAGACGTGGGCTGGGAACTGTTCCGCCTGATCCTCGACGTGGCCAGCGGCCGCAAGACCTGGGCCGAGCACTGGAAGCTGCATAATGCGCTGGCGCTGTTCAATCCGGCGCCGGTGACCTGAACGAATTTAACGTAGGGTGGTCGGCTCTGCCGACCGCGCGTACAAGGTATCGGTGCACGCCAGGGAGCAGGCCGAGATACGAACCAAGGAGTTGAGCAATGACCGAAGCAGCAAAAGGCAAACCCTTCAAACGCATCCTGCTGACCGGCGCGGCCGGCGGCCTGGGCAAGGTCCTGCGCGACCGCATCAAGCCGTGGGCGGAAGTCGTGCGCCTGTCCGACATCACCGACATGGGCGAAGCGCGCGAAGGCGAGGAAATCGTCCAGTGCGACCTGGCCGACAAGGAAGCGGTCATCAGATTGCTGGAGGGCGTGGACGCGGTGCTGCACTTCGGCGGCATCTCCACCGAGAAGCCCTTCGAGCCGATCATGCAGGCCAACATCCTGGGCGTGGCCAACCTGTACGAGGCCCTGCACAAGGCCGGCACCAAGCGCGTGATCTTCGCCAGCTCGAACCACGCCATCGGCTACCACCATGTGAACACCGTGCTGGACGCGAACTCGCCGACCCGCCCGGACAGCTACTACGGCCTGTCGAAGGTCTTCGGCGAACAGATCGCGCGCTACTACTACGACCGCTTCGGCATCGAGACCGTCTGCATCCGCATCGGCTCGAGCTTCCCGGAACCGGCCAACAAGCGCATGATGAGCACCTGGTTCTCGTACGACGACCTGACGGAAATGCTGCGCTGCTCGCTGTTCGCGCCGCGCGTCGGCCACACCATCGTGTACGGCATGTCGGACAACGACAGCGTCTGGTGGGACAACCGCCTGGCCTCGCACCTGGGCTACAAGCCGAAGGACAGCTCCTCGAAGTTCGCCCACCTGTTCCCGGATACCTCGGAATTCCCGGCCAAGGACGACGTCACCACCATGTACCAGGGCGGCAAGTTCCTGCTCGACGGCCCGCAGTACTAAGCCGATCCGATCCAGGCCAGGACAATGCTGCAACGGCTCACCCTGCGCAACGACAGCCTGCTGGCGCAGGTCGTGCCCGAGGTGGGCGGCGGCCTGGCGCGGCTGGACTGGCTGCGCGGGAGCGAGGCGCTGCCGCTGCTGCGGCCCTTGCCCGACGAGGTCGACGGCATGCCGCTCCCGGGGCAGTTGGCCTGCTTCCCCTTGCTGCCCTGGTCGAACCGCATGGCGCCATCGGGTTTCGAATTCGAGGGCCGGCGCCATGTCCCCACCCCCAACCGGGCAGGGGAGCCATGCCCGATCCACGGCGACGGCTGGCAGCAGCCGTGGCAGGTCGCCGCCCACTACGACACCTCCCTGATCCTGACGCTCGACCGGTGCAACGCGCAGCCGTTCTCCTATACCGCCGAGCTGCGCTACACGCTGGCGGGCGACGCGCTGGTGGTGGAGCTGGCCGTGCGCAATGCCGGCACGGCCGCGCTGCCGTTCGGGATCGGCCTGCACCCCTGGATGCCCGACCCGCAAGGCGCGCGCCTGCAGGCCGGCGCCCACAGCGTGTGGATGGCCGGCCCCGACAAGCTGCCGCTGCTGCGCCAGGACATTCCCGGCCACTGGCGTTTCGATAACCCTGCCGCACTTCCCGAAGATGGCGTCGACAATGTGTTCGACGGCTGGCACGGCACGGCGCGCATCTCCTGGCCCGGGCGCGGCGTTGCGCTGGAAATGCAGGCCGACATGGATTACTACATCCTCTACGTGCCGCCCGGCCGCGATTTCTTCTGCTTCGAGCCGGTCGACCATCCGATCAATGCGCACAACCTGCCGGGCTATCCTGGCCTGAGCGTGCTTGCACCGGGCGCCACGCTGCGCCGCCGCTGTACTTTCCGAGGGGAGACGCTGTGAAGGGAATTCCTGCCGCACTGCTGCTGTCGCTGGCCCTGCCGGCCATGGCGAATACGCCTTACAACGCCGAGACGACCTACCAGAAGCTCGTCCGCGACTATCCCTTCATCCGGATCGCCAGTGCCGAAGCGCCAGCGCCGGTGCAGGTGCGCAAGGACCTTGTCTACGCCCGGCGCGGCGAGCAGGCGCTGGCGCTGGACCTGTACCTGCCCGGCCCCTCGGCTAAGCCGGCGCCCCTGGTCGTGCTGGTGCACGGCGGCGGCTGGCGCAGCGGCGAGCGTGCCAACCTGGCGCCGCTGGCGGCGCGCCTGGCCGCGCGCGGCTATGCGGCCGCCACCGTCAGCTACCGGCTCTCGGGCCAGGCACGCTACCCGGCCGCGATCGACGATGTGACCGAGGCGGTGCGCTGGCTGCGCACGAACGCCGGCGGCTTCATGATCGACCCTGCGCGCGTGGCGATCGCGGGCGGCTCGGCCGGCGGCCAGATCGCGGCGCTGGTTGGCATGAAGCACCCGCAGGCGATCCGCGCCGTCGTCAACATCGACGGCCTGTCCGATTTCACCTCCGAGGAAGCACGCAAGCACGAGGACGACCCGGCCAAGAATTCGTCTTCCGCGGGCGCCTGGTTCGGCGGGCGCTATGCGGAGAAGACCGCGCTGTGGCGCGACGCGTCGCCGCTCACCCATGCCGGCAAGGACAGCCCGCCGGTGCTGTTCGTCACCAGCGGCGTGCCGCGCTTCTCGGTGGGGCGCGAGGCGATGGCGGCCAAGCTCGCCGCGCATGGCATCCATACCGACACCGTCGCGCTGCCGGGCACGCCGCACGCGTTCTGGCTGTTCGACCCATGGCTGGCGCCCACCGTCGATGCGATGGACGGCTTCCTGGCGCGCGTGTTCGGACCGATGCCCGTACGGGCGCCCTGGTCGCCCGACCTTGGCGACGGCCGCTACCGCAATCCCATCCTGCACGCGGACTATTCGGACCCGGACGTGATCCGCGTCGGCGACACCTATTACATGGTGTCGTCGAGCTTCGCCAACGCGCCCGGCCTGCCGCTGCTGACCTCGAAGGACATGGTCAACTGGGAGCTGACCGGCCACGCGCTGCCGCAGCTGGTCCCGGGCGCGCAATTTGCGACGCCCCAGCACGGCAAGGGCGTGTGGGCGCCGTGCCTGCGCTACCACGACGGCCGCTTCTGGATCTTCTATCCGGACCCGGACAACGGCGTGTACGTGACCACCGCCACCGATTTCAACGGCCCCTGGAGCGCGCCGCACCTGCTCCTGCCCGGCAAGGGCATCATCGATCCGACCCCGCTGTGGGATGACGACGGCAAGGCCTGGCTGATCCACGCCTGGGCCAAGAGCCGGGCCGGGTTCAACAACGTGCTGACCTTGCGCCGGATGGCCCCGGATGGCCGCAGCCTGCTGGACAAGGAAGGGAAGGTCGTCATCGACGGCGACAAGCTGCCCGGCTACCGCACCCTGGAAGGCCCGAAGCTGTACAAGGCGAACGGCTGGTACTACGTGTTCGCCCCCGCGGGAGGCGTCGAGCATGGCTGGCAGTCGGTGTTCCGCTCGCGCAGCATCGACGGCCCCTACGAGGCGCGCATCGTGATGGCGCAGGGCGCAACCGAGATCAACGGCCCGCACCAGGGGGCATGGGTGAAGACGCCGCAAGGAGCGGACTGGTTCTTCCACTTCCAGGACAAGCGCGCCTACGGCCGCATCGTGCACCTGCAGCCGATGCGCTGGGAAGATGGCTGGCCGCTGATCGGCGAGCCGTCCGGCACCCCCGGCACCGGCCAGCCGGTGCTGGAGCATGCCAAACCCGTTGCCGGGACCTTCCCGCAACGGGTGCCCCCGACGGGTGACGAATTCGACGGGAAGGTACTGGGCCCGCAATGGCAATGGGCGGCCAACCCGCAGCAGGCCTGGCATGCGCTCGACGCCAGGGCCGGCCACTTGCGCCTGTTCGCCCAGCCCGAGGCGCCGGTGCGCAGCCTGCCGTCGGTGCTGACCCAGAAGTTCCCGGGGCCGGCGTTCGGCGTCACCACGAAAGTCGAACTGCATGCGCAGCGCGACGGCGACCAGGCCGGGCTCGGCGTGATGGGCCTGGCCAGCAGCTGGTTCGGCTTGCGCCGCGTCGACGGCCAGCCGCGCATGGTGATGGTGAGCTGCGACCAGGCCGGCAAGTGCGCGCAGGAGCTGGGCGCCGTGCTGCCCGGCTTCACCGCGCACCTGCGCATGCATGTGACCGAAGGCGCCCGCGTCGCCTTCTCGTACAGCCCCGACGGTGTGCGTTACACGCAGATCGGCGCACCGTTCGATGCCGTCATGGGCCGCTGGGTCGGCTCGCAGGTCGGGCTGTTCGCCAGCGGCGCACCGGGCGCTTACGCCGACCTGGACTACGTGCGCATCACGCCTTGATCTCCCGGTCGGCCGGCAACATTCCGGCCGACCCTTTTCACTCCGGCTTCACCAAAGCTGTACGGTTTGCCGTCTCGCGCCTCCTGGCCGATGACGGTATAGTGGCGGGCATCCTGTCAACCTGTCCATCCGCTCAAGAAAAATCGAAGGAGAACCCTTGAATACCATTCTGCCGGCAGTGCTGGCCGTCGCGCTGGTCGCCATTCCCTATCAGGCTGCGGCACAGGCAGCCACCGACGCGGCGCCGGCCGTGCGCTGGTCGCGGACGGTCGACGCCACCGTGGCGCGGCAGGAGATCTATCCTGCCGTGCTCGATGGCCGGATCATCGTGGCGGGCGGCGTGCTCTCAGGGGCGCCGGGCTATACCGATCATGTCGAAGCCTACGATGTGAAAGCCGGCCGCTGGACCACGCTCGCGCCCCTGCCGGAAGGACGGCACCATATCGCCCTGGCCGAGGCCGGCGGCAGGATCTACGGCATCGGCGGCTTCTCCGGCGCCATCCCCGACTGGCGCGCCCATGCGACGGTGTTCGTCTACGACGCCCAGGCCAACCGGTGGTCGGCCGGCCCGTCCCTGCCGCAGGCACGGGCCGAAGGCGTGGTCGCCTCAATCAAGGGAACAATCTACTTCATCGGTGGACGCGTCCCGGCCAGCCCCGAAGCGAAGCACATCAGCGAGCACACGGATACGAATCGGGCCGAGGCGCTGGATGTGCGTTCGGGCCGCTGGGAGCGCATCCCCGATGCACCGAGCGCGCGCAACAGCGCAGCGGCGGCCGTCATCGACGACAAGATCTATGTGGTGGGCGGCCGCCAGATGGTCAAGCAGGCCGACGGCAGGCAGCGCCCGGTCAACGTGGCGACGCTGGAGGTCTACGACCCCGCCACCAGGCGCTGGGAGACCCGGGCCCCGATGCCGCAGGCCCAGGGCGGCCTGGCCGCGGCGGCCTACGGCGGCAAGCTGTATGCCTTCGGCGGCGAGCAGTTCGTCCCGACCAGCAAAGTGTTCGCCGAGGCCTGGGTCTACGATCCCAAAACGGACCGCTGGTCGGCCCTGCCGGCCATGCCGACCCCACGGCACG
The DNA here is from genome assembly GCF_042432755.1 of Massilia consociata. NCBI lineage: Bacteria > Pseudomonadati > Pseudomonadota > Betaproteobacteria > Burkholderiales > Oxalobacteraceae > Massilia > Massilia consociata. The sequence continues at coordinate 705,721 of NZ_JBHLWP010000013.1, read as the reverse complement.
GACACGGCGCGGCCGTCGTCGGTAACCGCATCTTCCTGATGGGCGGCGGCGAAAAGGTGGGGGTGGGCGCCAGCCGGGTGCAGGAAGTGCTCGAGATATCGGGCAAGTAGCCTTTGAGCTTGGGCTCGAGGTTGTTCAGTTATTCAGCAAGATCGGCCAAAAGCCAATGCCAGTCATTTAGAGCGCCTAACCAAACCTCCATGGCTGCGTTGCACCGCCTCTCCGTACAGGCGTACTGTCTTCGGCGCTGCGCCTTGCCCTGAAAGGTTTGTTAGACGCTCTTGGTGGGTTCGTAGGGTGGGCGGCTCCACCCGACAGCATGAACGCCAGGCGCTCTGGAAGCCGCCCACGCGTTCAAACCACGGCGATGCTGCCTGCGCGGCGCTTCATGCACCTGTTGAACGCGTGGGCGGCGCTGGCGTGCCGGCTTGCTCGCGCGGTCGGTAGAGCCGCCCACCCTACGTGTCCTCGCGGTTCTCAAGTGACTGGCATCGGGCCAAGGGCAGCTTTCAGAGTGACAATCTGCGTGAATTGGATGGGTGCCGCCCTGTAGAATCGGCGGCGGTCTCTCCCAGCATCGAATGTCGCTCGCGCCGTGGTAATGCGAGTCAGCCCAATAGCGCACCATGCCCAAACACGTGAACATGTTCCTCGCCGCCGGCGCGCTGCTCAGCGCCAGCGCGGCAGTTCTTCATCTTCTGATGATCGTCGGCGGCCCGGACTGGTATCGCTTCTTCGGTGCCGGCGAACGTTTTGCCCGGGCAGCCGCGCAAGGAGACTATTACCCGGCCCTGGTCACGACCGGTATCGCAGCCGTACTGGGTGTGTGGTCCGTTTACGCGCTGGCAGGAGCGGGCGCGATTCACCGACTGCCGCTTCTCAGGCCTGTGCTGATCGTGATCACCACGATCTATGTCGTGCGCGGGCTGGCGTTTGCACCTGCGGTGCTCGCGCTGGGCGGCCAAGTGACGCCCTTCGTTCTCTGGAGTTCTGCCATTTGCCTTGGATTCGGCATTGTCCATCTGGTAGGACTGATCCAGCGTTGGCCTGCGCTTCGGACGACGTAATGCCGTTGGGTGGCTTCGGCTGCTTCACAGCGGCTCTGGCCGTTAACAAGGACTGGAACCGGCCAGAACCGGACTATCTGATCTGTACGACTGTACAGCTGGCCCAAGATAAAATGACAAATCAAAATCCATCCTTCCGTAGTTCGTGCTTTGAATTCACAACAACACTTCTGATCCTGGTTATTTCAGCATACCTAGCCGGGTTTGTTGTGGGAAGTCTCGGAGGATCTAGGGAGGCTTCGGGTGCTGGTGCGGTCGGAGCCGTGATGGCTGTCCTATGGACCCACAAGCACCGTAAAACGCGTAATCGCGACAAGACAGCTAACCTGCATCGCTAGGGCCGCTTTGGGGGCGGCAGCAGACGCTACGATGAGTCCCCTACCGGCCTATTGTGTTGAAAACCTCGTCTCTCGTGTTGGGCGGAAACGAAAGATCGATACCTCGACTGTGCAGAACGGCCACTATGGCACGAACGCGAGTCAGTCGGCCTGTCGACGCCACCGAAAATTTGCTATAAAAGTTGCTGTACGACTTTTTCAACACAATAGGCCAAAAGCAGACCTTAATACGGGAATGTCCTCTCTAGCGGTAACAGAATTGAGGCTGAAGCATGTTTAAGAAAATTAATTTCATTGCAATGCCGCTCTTGGTCGGTAGCGCTATGGGGATCGTGGCTGGTGGCGCGATCGTGCTGCTGGGAGAAATTTTGTCATTTGATTACAGCCCAACGCAAAAAATCTGGGCTTTCACCGGCTTTGTCATACTCGGCGTGCTATTCGGAATCGTTGACTCGATCCACCGCTTACTGACGTGGTTGCCACGTGGCGGAGGACGACAAGGATAACTGGTCTCTTAGGGATGTCCGCTCCGGGTCGAACCCAGACTGTCGCCTCAGCTCGCCGCACCACAGGAGATCTCGGTTTCGGCAACTCATCCGGTAGCCTGACCTCTGCCGACCGACCGCACTGGGGCCGGGAGCGGCCGTTGAGCAGGCGTGTAGGCAAAGAAACCAGTTCCGCCGTGACAATTCACGCAACTTTTGCCGGTACCGTCCGGTAGCGTGTCAGCGATGAAAACCCTCCATGCCCGTTTTACCTATCTGGCCGCGGCGATTTCCCTGGTCGGCGTTGCAATCCATGTTGCCGCCATTGCTGGCGGGCCGTCCTGGTATGCGTTCTTTGGCGCGCCGCCCCAGATCGAGGCCTCGGCGCAGGCCGGTACATGGCTGGCCCCCGTCTCCACGGCTGGCATTGCCGTGTTGATGGGTATCTGTGCCCTATACGCCTGTTCAGCGCTTGGTTTGGTGCGGCGCCTGCCCTTGCTGCGCACGATGCTGGCCGGCATGGCGGCGGTCTGTCTTCTTCGCGCGCTCATCCTTGTCCCGGTGGCGTTTATACGCCCTGAGCTGATCAATCTGTTTGAAATCGTTGCTGCCCTTACTTGGGGCGCCGCAGGGATTGGCTTCTGTGCCGGATTCCTGATGAGCAAGAGCCGGCTGGATGCCATGCCGGCCTGAAGCGTCTCGAACTGCTCGCTGCGCCTCTCGTCGCGCCCGCCGGCGTCCCGCACCAACCGATCAAGGTGTGCCGCCTCCACCGGCGCCGCGCATCCGGCCGACACCACCCTCACTCAACGGTACACGCATTCGAATCGTTGGAACACGATCGGCATGTCTGGCTGTGGTTCATACGCACTGTTCAGCAGTTCGCGGTGATAGTAAGCCCAGTGGGCCCGGTGCCACCACGCCAGCGACCCGTCTCCTTCGCCCTCTCGCCGTGCATGTTCCTCGGTGATCCGATCGAGCGGAATGATCTCGACGCCGGTAATCCGGATGATGCATTGGGCGATCCCTTCCCAATCCGTAATGACGTGCAGGTCGCCAGGCTGCGGGAGTGCTTCTCCATCCCGTTCGAACGACCAGAGAGATGGCGCGGTGGCACGCTTTCGGCCGCTGACAACCAGTCGCGCGCATTCGTCGGCGTCCTGCTTGTTATCGCAGAAATGCCAGCTCGAGATCGGTCGATCAGGCCGGCCACCAGCTATCCGGCTCGTCCGGAATTCCCGCCACATAAAAACGTGCGCCGGCCTTCGAGTATCATGTTCGCATGCATACTCAGCCAAAAATATTGTTTACCGCCACGCTTGCCGCCACGCTTCCCTTGATGGCGGAGAACAGCCTCGCGGCATCCTGCGGCGCGCCGCCTTCCGGCGAACTGAGGGCCGAACGCGTTGCCGCCGTCACGCCCTCGCGCGCCGAGCCCGGCTTGTACGAGGGGCCGGTATGGATTGGGGACGCGCTCTACTTTTCCGACTTCAGCTTCGCCAAGGGGTTTCCCTCCCGCGTACGCAAGCTGGCGGAGAACGGCACGGTGAGCACCGTGATCGAGGACAGCGGCAGCAACGGCCTGGCCGTGGACGCTGGCGGCAACCTTGTCGCCGCGAGCCACAAGGACAAGGCGCTGGTGCGCCATGACCGGGAAGGCAAGCATGTGCTTGCCGGCAGTTTCAAGGGGAACGTATTCAACTCGCCCAACGACCTCGCTGTCGCGCGCGACGGGTCGATCTACTTTACCGACCCCGGCTGGCAAAAGGCAGCCGCGCCCGGCGGACAGCCGGTGACGGGCATCTACCGCGTGGCGACAAGCGGCGAGGTGACGCTGGTGGACGGCACGCGCTCCAATCCCAACGGGATCGCGCTGTCGCCTGCCGGGGACGTGTTGTACGCGAATGCCGCCGATGGCTTGCTGATGGCCTATCCCATCGTCAAGGGCTTGCCGCAGGCCGGGCGCGTGCTGGTGAGCGGGCTGGAAGGAGCCGACGGCATGACGCTCGACTGCCACGGCAACCTGTACGTGACCGAGTATGGGGCGAAACGGGTACGCGTGTTCTCGCCACAGGGCAAGCCGTTGGCGACCATCCGGGTGGACGCCAACGTCACCAATGCGGCCTTCGGCGGCAAGGACGGCAAGACCTTGTACATGACCGGCGCGGGCGCGCTGTGGCGGCTGCCGCTGGCCGTGAGCGGCATGCCTTATTGAGTCACCCCGGCAGCTGTTTGTCCGGGGCGTCGCTTACGCCTGCAAGGTGGTGTTGTACACCTTGCCGCCGATGCGCACGTTGGTCAGCTTCACGTCGCGCACGTTGTAGAGGAACCAGGGCTGCTCCGCGTTCACCGGGGTGCCGAAGTCGCAGTCGGTGACGGTCACGTTGCGGATCGGCAGGATCTCGACCGGCTTGTCGCCGTTGTAGTCGTAAGCGACCGGGCCGAGCAGCAGCAGGGCCTGGTGGCACGAGCGCGGGCCGTCCTTGGTGGCGACGTTGCCGACCTTTACACCCGAAATGTGGATGTGCTCCACGACCGGCGGACGGGTACGCACGTTGTCGGCGTTCGGCGCATAGTCGCAGTCGAAGGTGATGACGCCGCCGGCGCCGGCCGCGACCGACTTCGGTTTGATCGGCGAGCCCGGGAGCGGCGTGTAGAACTGCGGCTTCAGGTTCACGCCGTTGGGCATGGTGACGTTGCGCACGTAGAAGTGGCGCAGGAAGCCGCCGCGGTTCATGTTGGTCTTGAGGCGAATCGCGATGTTCAGCGGATCGGTGGCCCAGTGCGCGTTGCGGAACTCGATGTCCTGCGCGTACACGTGCTGGATGCCGCCCGACATTTCGCTGCCCAGGGTCACGCCGCCGTGGCCGCTGTTCATGACGCACTTCTGGATCACCACGTTCTGGGTCGGGCCGAACTGGGTGTCGAGGTTCTTGCCGGCCTTGATCGCGATGCAGTCGTCGCCGCTGTTGAAGGTGCAGTCCTGCACCAGCACGGTGTTGCAGGCTTCCGGATCGAAGCCGTCGCTGTTCGGGCCCAGGCTGTTCATGTGCACGCCGCGGATCTCCAGCTTGCTGCAGTTGACCGGGTGGTGCTGCCAGAACGGCGCCTGGTTCAGCTCGTAGCCCTGCAGCAGGACGTTGGTGCAGCCGATGAATTCGACCATGCACGGGCGCAGGTAGTGGCCGCGGCCGAAGATGCGCTTGGCGGCCGGCACGCCGGCCTCCGACAGGGTCGGCAGGTAGGCTTCGTCGGTGCGCCACTTGTCGTTCTTGCCCTCCATCAGCGCGACCTGCGCATCATCGAGGTTCGGCGCGACAGCCCGGATCGAGGTCGGGTTAAGCGGATTCACGGCGATCTGCGTGCGCTGCGGGTTCGGGGTCTTTTGTGCGACGCCTTTGCGCTTGCCCTTCCAGTCCCACCAGGTCTCGCCGTCGGCGCGCGGCACGCCGCCCTGGCCGTCGATGATGCTGGTCCAGTCTTCGCCGGTCAGGGCGATGTTGGTCTGGCCGTAGGCGTAGACCATCGGCGAATAGTTCAGGCAGTCGTTGCTCTGCCAGCGCGAGATCACCAGCTTGCCCTTTGGACCGCAGTCGTAGTCGCCGTATTTGGCGAAGTCTTCGGGATCGTTGCTGAAGTAGACGTGGGCGCCCTTGGCCAGGTGCACGTTGACGTTCGATTTCAGGACGATCGGGCCCTTCACCAGCCAGTTACCGGCCGGGATCACGACCCGGCCGCCGCCCGCGGCGCTGCAGGCCGCGATGGCCGCCGCGATCGCGGCATAGCAGTCGGTGGCGCCCGGCGCCGGGGTGCTGACCTGGCCCTCTTCGTGGTCGGCCACATAGCCGGTCACCATGACCGCCTCGCAAGGCGCGGCGCCATAGGTGGTGATCAGGAAGTCGCGCTTGGGGAATACCAGCGGCTTCTTGAACTGGTCCATGATCTGTTGGGCGCGGCCCCAGGCCTGTGCCACGGGGTCGGCCTTGGCGCGGCCGGCCGCGGCCAGCGCCGGGCCGCTTGCCGCCAGTCCCGCCACCGATGCCGGAAGGGCCTGGAGCAGCGAGCGGCGGCGTGGGTTGATGTGCTTGGTTTTCATATCGTTTCCTTGTTATTTGCCGGCGCCGGCATGGGCCCGCACGTGGGCGGGGACGGCGTCGGCCGGGAGCGGCTTGAACGGGTAGGGGACGGCCCAGGCGACGGTGTCGCCGGGATTGCCGGTGTTGCTGCAGGCAGGCGCCAGCGCCGCGCCGTTCAGCAGCGAGCCGCTGTCGGTGAACAGGCCGGCATCCGCGCCGGAGGCGAACGGGCGAATCGCATCGAGGCAGGTGCGCGCGCCGGCGATCTCGAAGGCGTTGGCATGCGAGACGATGCGCGCCGCTTTTGCCACGCCGACGCTGTAGCCGTGCCGGTACACCGGGTGGCGGCGGTCGCCCACGTAGTAATTGTTGAACAGGTGGACCTGGCCGAAACGCACGCGCGGCGCGCGGCTGGCGACGTATTCGAACAGGTTGTTGCTGATGGTGACGCGCAGGCGGCCGGCATCCTGCACGGCCTTGTCGCTGGCGCCGATCAGCATGGTCTTGTCGTGCAGGGCGAAATGGTTGTACGAGACGGTCACGTAGTCGCTGGCATCGCTGATGTCGAGCGTGCCGTCGTGGCACTGCCGGGGCTTGCCGTTCTCGACGGGCAGGGTATCGTCCAGGACCGGCGCATCGGTGAAGCTGTTGCGGTCGATCCAGACGTGGGTCGAACCGGTGATCGAGATGCTGTCGAACTGCGCGTTCCAGTTGCCGTTCTTGCCGTCCGTCGGGTCCCAGCGGGGGGCGACGTCGCAGGGGTTGCGCAGGTTCAGGTTGCGGATGATGACCTGCGAGACCTTCGCCACCTTCAGGTGCGCGTTGACGAAGCCGGCGCCGGCGCCAATGCCGACCAGGGTGGTGTTGGCCGGAAGGGCTACCCGTCCGCGCCTGGCCTGGTCGGCCGTGCTGGCGAAGGGACGGCCCTCGCTCATGTCGATGACGCCCGCAACCTGGACGATCCGGCTGCCCTTGATGCCGGAACTTAAGGCGCTGCGCAGTTGCACGGCGTCGGTGACGGTGAAGACGTTAGCCGCCGCCGCATCGGCGCCGCCGCGGGTGCCGCCCGCCTGCGCGGCCCAGCCGTCGGGCGGCGCTTCCTGGCGGATCGGCAGGGAAGGGGAGACGTCGGCGGAAGCAGAAGCAGAAGCAGGCAGCACGCTCCACAGGAGCAGGGCGAAAGGAAAATGCTTCATGGGCGTGGATGCGTTGGCGGCACGCCGGCGCACCGCAGGGAGGAGGGCAGAAAACAACACGGGATGGATGGCATTCGACCAGTCCATCCCGTGTCAGGTACGCGTTGCTACTACGCTTAGAACGTGTAGTCCGCGCGTGCCGTGAAGGCACGGCCGATCGGCTTGGCGATGTTCTGCGCAAACACGACGCGCGAGGACAGGCGCTGGTTCGACAGCGGCGGATCGGTGTCGAACAGGTTGTTCACGCCGAGGCCGACCTTGAACTTCTTCGTGAACTTGTACGAGGTCGACAGGTTGTACACGCGGTACGGCGAGATCACGTTGTAGAACGGCTGACCCGGCTTCTGGGTCGGCAGGGCGTTGGTGTCTTCGTAGCTCGACGTGTACTGCTGCGTCAGCTGTGCGAAGAACGGGCCGTAGTTCCAGTTCACGCGCGCCTGGTGCTTCCACTTGAAGATGTACGTGTTGGCCGAGGTGGAGCCGGTGGACAGGGCGCCGATCCTGCCGACGCTGTCGACCCACGGGCTGCCGGCGTCGTTCTGGCCTTCGTACTTGTCGGTATAGGTGCCGTCCATCGAGAAGCCGAAGCGGCCCCAGTTCTTGGTCGGGTACGAGTAGTTCAGGCTCAGGTCGATACCCTGGGTCTTCAGGCCGCCCATGTTCAGGCGCGTCTTCGTGATGTACTGCAGCGTGCCGTCGGCATTACGCACGAACAGGTCCTGGTAGCGCGACAGGTTGTCGAAGATGACATCTTCGTTGATCTGCGCGATCGTGCCTTTCATGTCGATCTTCCAGAAATCGACGGTGGCGACGAAGTTCTTGACCGGCTCGATCACGAAGCCCACGGTGGTGGTCTTCGACTTTTCCGGTTGCAGCTCTGGATTGGCGCCGGTGAGCGTGGTCAGGCGCGTGTTGCAGACACGCTCGGCGTCGAGGCCGAGGCCGGCGAAGCGCGGGTCGGTGGTCAGGCTACCGGTGCCGGCCACGTTCGGGGTCGGGCTCGGGCACAGCAGCGGATCGTCCCAGAGCGAGGTCGACGTGGTCAGCGTGCGCGGGGTGCCGTACAGCTCGGGCAGGGTCGGGGCGCGGAAACCGGTGCTGACCGTACCGCGCACCATCAGCTGCTTCATCGGCTGGTAGCGGAAGCTGGCCTTCGGGTTGAAGGTCGAGCCGAAATCGCTGAAATGGTCGCCGCGCACCGCGAAGTTCAGGTTCAGTTCCTTCGTGACGGGGGCATCCAGTTCAGCATACAGGCCGGCAACCTTGCGCTGGCCGCTCGGGTTGTTGCCCGGCGAGCCGTTGACCCGCCAGACCACCTCGTCGCCGATCATGCGCGCGTCTTCCTCGTAGGTCTCGCGGTGCCAGTCGCCGCCCACGGCCAGGCCCAGCGAGCCGCCCGGCAGGTCCATCAGCGTGCGCGACAGGTTGAAGTCGACGCCGTAGTGGCGCACGTCGGCGGCGCGGAAGACCTCGCCGTCGGCCGAGATGCTTTCCAGGTAGGCGCGGCCGGCCTCGTCCTGCGCACCGAACGGGTTCAGGATGCCGTTGGCGACGCCAGCGTACACGCCCGGCGTGCGCACGAAGTTTTCCCTGAAGCCGCTGTCGCGGTGGCTGTAGCCGTAGGTTGCGCCGACACGGTAATCCCATTCCTTGATCTGGCCTTCGTCGGCCACCACCAGGCGGTGGTTGGTCTGCACGTCGTGCAGCTTGGCCGCGCCCAGTTCGTCCAGGCTCCAGGCGACGGCCAGGTCTTCGCCGTTCAGGCCGGCCACGGCCGGCACGCCGCCGCTGCCGCCCGGGTACCACTTGCTGGCCCGGGTGATCATCAGCGGGACGCGCGAGGCCGTCCGCACGTCATAGTTCGTGTTCGCACCGAACGGTTGCGGCGGGCTGATGGCGTCGATGTACGAGCGCGCCAGGTTCAGTTCCACCGTCAGCACCTTGCCTTCGCCGTGCGCCAGGCTGGCCTTGGTGAACAGGGTTACCTGCTGGTTCTCCGGCAGCAGTTGCGGGTAGATGGTCGGGTCGGCAACGCAGGTCCTGGCGCCGTTGGTGGCGGTGCGGGTCGAGGGAATCGAGGTCTGCGGCAGGCCCGGCGCCACGCAGCCGGTGGCGAAATACGGGTTGCCGGTGATGTTGGCGGAGCGGCCGTTGCGGTAGATCGTGAAGTTCGCAGGCGATGCCGAGCCGCCCGCGACGTTCGAGGTGAACGGGTTGCCGCCGAGCGCCGCCAGCTTGACCGGATCCCAGATGTGCGGACGGTCCTTCTGCATCAGCGACTCGCGGCGCTGGGCGCTGAACGCGGTGTAGACGTTCCAGCCGTCGCTCGACAGGTCGCCCTTGCCGGCGACGAGGGTCACGCGCTTCTGGTCGCCGCCGCCCGACTTTTGCGGCTGCACCGTGCTGGCGTGGATGCTCACGTCCTGGACCGATTTCTTGGTGATGAAGTTGACCACGCCGGCGATCGCATCGGTGCCGTACAGGGCCGAGGCGCCGTCGCGCAGCACTTCGACGCGCTCGATGGCGGCCATCGGGATGACGTCGACGTTGACCGAGCTGGCGCCCAGTGCTTCGTTGGCCAGGCGGCGGCCGTTGAGCAGCACCAGGGTACGGTTGGTGTTCAGGCCGCGCATGTTGATCATGGTGCCGCCGCCGCCGCCGCCAACCGGTTCGTTGGTCGCGGCGACGGTCAGGGCCACCGCGACTTCCGACATCGTGGTCAGGCCCTGGTTGGTCAGCTCTTCGGCTTTGTAGGTGGTCAGCGGCAGGGCGTTCTCGGTGGCGAGGCGCTTGATGGAGGAGCCGGTGACTTCGACGCGCTGCATCGGCGCTTCCTGCGCCATTGCGGTGTTGGTCAAGGCCAGCACCGCGACAGTGACTGCCGAAAGAAGGAAGCGCGGTTCGGCCAGGCGTGGTCCGGTGGTTGTGCGTTGGTGTTTCACTGCAAGTCTCCTGCGTGTGATCGTCAATTGGGTCCAGGTGTGCCCCTGGTTCGCTCGCGTCCAATGCAAAGCGCTGTCGCCGGTAGAAGCCGTGCCTGGAGTGCACCGGCGATGAAAAAGCTTCCCAGCAGTTGATTGGTATGTTGGCGATTCTACTTTGGTCTGACCAGTTTCGCAATCTGGACGTGCCAGTTATTTTGTGGCCTGTACAGATTGACAAAAGCGGCTGTGCCACTTTCGCAATATATTAATGAGCAGGGGAAATGAATGAGGCCGACTGGTAATGAGATCCGCTCATGACCGGAGCGAACGGGAGGGAAGCGCCCGTGGATGGGGCGGAAACGGCCGGGAAGCCGGCTGGCGCCGGCCCCGGTTGCATCGGATCAGCCGCGCGAGAAGGTGCGGGTGACGCGGTCGAGGTGGGCGCGCATGGCGGTGCGCGCGCCGGCCACATCGTGCGAAGCGATGGCGGCGAAGATGTTGCGGTGGTCGATCAGGGTCTGCTGGCGCAGTTCCTCGGTCTGGAAGTGCTCCTTCAGCTTGTGCCAGAGCGAGCCGCGCTGGCTCCACAGGTATTCGATCACGCCCACCATCGCGCTGTTGCCGGTGGCGCGCGCGATCGCCAGGTGGAAGTTGCGGTCGGCCGACTCGTTGCCGCTGCGGTCTTCGTGGTGCTGCTCCATCTCCTCCACCGCGCGCAAGATGGCGTCGATGGCCGAGTCGCTGGCGTGCTTCGCGGCCAGCGCGGCCACCTCGACCTCGATCAAGCGGCGCGCCGCCAGCACTTCGAAGGGGCCGGGGCCGGCCGTCGGCACCTCGGCCTGCGGCTTGGCCTGCTCGCTGACATACACCCCCGAGCCGCCGCGCACCTCGATCGTGCCGCCCAGCTCGAGCGCGATCAGGGCTTCGCGCAGCGAGGTGCGGCTGACGCCGAGCTTGGTGGCCAGCTCGCGCTCGGCCGGCAGGCGCTCGCCGGGCCGGATGTTCTCGGCGCGGATCAGCTCCTCGATCTTGGCCGATACCACCCGGTAGAGCCTCGGCTCATTGACGCTGGTGTCGTTCAGCGCAGCGGTTTTCTTCATTGCGGGCAGGTCCTGGATAGTTGGTGGCGATGCCAAAAGGATAGAATCTTAGTTTGGTCCAGGTAATGTTGCAAGTGGACCAACCAATTATATGTCAACAGTAGTGCAACACCGCCACAGGATGCGTGCCTGGACCTTCAGTAGGAGGTCGGGCCGCGCATGCGGGAGCCGCTGGCCTGTTGACGCGGCAAGGTGGGTGCGGGTACGGCGGCGAACATGCCTCACCGGCCGCCTTGCTGCAGATGGGGCGACTGCTTGTCCGGCGCGTCGTCCAGTTCGTCGAGCAGCTGGCGCAGTTCCTGGATATCCGCCGGCGCCAGCTTGCGCCGGCCGGCGACGTGCGCGACCAGCGGAGCGACGCGCCCGCCGAACAGGCGCTGCACCAGGCTCTCGCTTTCGCGGGCGAGCCAGGCGTCGCGCGCCAGCACGGGGTGGTAGAGGAAGCGCCGCCCGTCCTTCACGGCGGCGATCGCGCCCTTCTTGAGCAGGCGGTTGAGCAGGGTCTTGACGGTGGCGCTCTGCCAGTGCTGGCTTTCCGATAGGGCGACCACGATCTGCTCGGCCACGATGGGACCCGGCGCGCGCCACAGCACTTCCATCACGTGCGACTCGGCGTCGCTGATGTTGATCTTGGGAATATTAGACATGACATACCGTTTACAAACGTAATCGTAAAGAATGATTACATCTGTAAACGGTCGTGTCAAGCGTCCTGTGCCCCTTTATGCGCGCAGGGCAGGGGAGTCCTGCGATCAGGGCTGCGGATTCCAGCCGCGGCCCGCGAACACCGCCGCGCGGCTGGACAGGCGCGCGGCCTCTTCCTTGCTGAGCCGGGTGCCGCCGAAGCTGCGCGGCTGGCCATCCTCCGACTTGTTGCCGTATTCGCGAAAGCCGCCCTGCGCCGGGTTCGGCACCGGCTTGCGGTACCAGGCGTCGGCGGCGATGTGCGGCCCGACGCTGCATTCGATGAAGGCCACGTTGTCCCAGGTGTTGGCGGTGCCGGGCGAACGCGCGAAATAGGTGGCCCCGTTCGGCGGCAGGTTGCCCAGGGGGCCGGGGCCGCGCGTCAGGCGCGAGCGCAGGAAAATGAAGCCCGGCTCGTCCGGTCCCACGGTGCGCGCCTGCACGATGTAGCCGCCGCTGTTCGGGTTGGCGCTGTCGCCCACCGTGCGCAGCTCGCTGTCCTCGAACAGGGCCGCGCGGTTATTCCCCCAGACGAAGTCCACGTTGCCTTCGATGAGCGACTTGTAGAACCAGGCGTAGCCTTTCAGCTGCAGCGTGTCCTGTTCGCTGATGAAATGCGCGTTGCGCACCTGCAGGCGGCCCTGGTCGCTGTTGAAGTAGATCGCCTCGGCCTGGGCCGAGTGGCCGTCGCTGCGGCGCGTGCTGTTGTGCAGGGCGATGTCGCGGATCTCGAGCAGGTCGAGGTCCTGGGCCAGGAACAGCGAGCGCCCGCCGAGCACGCCGGCCGAACCGTCGGGCTGCCCGGTGCCCGAGCCCGGATTGCGCGTATCGCTGTTGGCGGCACGGACGATCGTCGCATCGCGGCTCTGGCCGCGCAGGGTCACGTTGTCCTTGTCGCGCAGGTACAGCAATTCCGGATAGACGCCGTCGCGCACGTTCACGGTCATCGCTTTTTCACGCGGCTGGGACATGACGTAGTCGAGCGCGGCCTGCACGGTGCGGAAGTCGGCGCGGCCGTCGTCGTCCACGGTCACGCTGTCGCCGACCGGCTTGTAGGGCGTGGTGCGGAAGGACCAGCGTGCGCCGGCGAATTCACCGGCCCCGCCGCCCGTGCGTACCAGCCCGGCATCGACCGCGGCCTCGTACTCCTGGCCGTATTCCAGTGCCTGCGGCAGGCTCACGCGCAGCTCCTTGCCGGTCACCTGGATCCGGTGCTGGCGCACCAGGCGCTGCTGTCCCTGCGGGCCGAGCGCGGTGATGGCTTCGCCGGGGCGCACCACGGCGACCAGCGTCCTGTCCTGGCCGCGCTTGCGGTAGACGCGCACGCTGCCCTGGCCGCTCAGGACCGGTTCGTCGGCGAAGACGAGGCGCAGCGGCGTATCCGGCGGTACGCCGCGCTCGCCGTTGGCCGGGTGGGCGGCGGTGGAAGGGGGGAGCGAGGCGGTGCCGGGCGCGGCAAAGGGCGCGCCCACGTCGACCGTGAAGATCGCTTGCGCCCATGGATCGTCCAGGCTGCGCACGGTGACGGCGGTGCGGCCGGGGGCATGCGGGGTCAGGCGCAGGGCGCCGTCTTGCACCTCGACGGCGGCGATGCGCGGATCGTCGGCGCTGGCCGTGATGCGCGACGCGCCGCCGACGCGCAGGGATTCAGGGGCGTCGCCGGCCTGCAGCGCGATGCGGTCGGCGCCGACGTGCACGGTCACGCGCTCGGGCGGCGCGCCGGCGGGGCCGCTGCGCAGGTCGAGCAGCATGTTGGCGCCGGCGTCCCAGGAGACCGGCTGCACGGCGGGCAGCGGCGGCGCCACCAGCCAGGTGGCGCGGTCCCCGTCGACGAACACGTTCAGCAGCTGGCCTTGCGGTCCCGGTTCGGCCGCATAACGCAGCACGATCGGGCCCGGCGGCGGCGCATTGCGGCGCACCTGCTTGATGCGCTTGATCTCACCGCCGCGCGATTCCAGCAGCTCCACCACCAGCACCTTGCCGCCCTCGGCCAGCTGCAGGCTCGCGCCCTGCCAGTTGCCGTCGGCGTCCTGGCGCGCGCGCAGCAGGAAGGTTTCGCCCGGCACCGGCACGATGCGCGCCTCGGCATAGCCGTCATCGCCGTCCCGCAGGGGGCGCGGACCGGCATTGTCGAGCACATGGCGGGGGACCTGCGCGGCCGGCAGCGCCGTGTAGCGGTAGGGCGGGCGCCAGCCGGCGTCGCCGGCGAACGGGCAGTCCGCCAGCGGACTGCCGTTCAACAGCGAGCCGCTGTCGGCGAAGATGCCGGGACTGGAGGCCGGGTCGCGCACGATCTGCTTGCAGGCGGTCGCCCCGGCGACCTCGAACGCGTTGGCATCCGAGATGATGCGCGACGCGTGGGCGGCGCCGATGCTGTAGCCGTGCCCGTACACCGGGCGCTTGCGCTCGCCCACGTAGTAGTTGTTCAGCAGGTGCACCTGGCCGTAGCGCACGCGCGGCGAGCGCTCGGCGACGTGTTCGAACAGGTTGCCTTGCAAGGTCACGCGCAGGCGGCCGGCGTCGCCGGTGGCGGCGTCGCCCGCGCCGATCAGCATGTTCTTTTCGTGCTCGGCGAAGCGGTTGTAGGTGACGCTGACGTAATCGGAGCCGCGCGTGATGTCGACGGCGCCGTCGTGGCACTGCTTGATCTTGCCATTCTCGACCGGCTGCTTGTCGTCGGTCTGGGGCGCGTCGGTGAAGCTGTTATGGTCGATCCAGACGTGGTGCGCGCCGGAGACGGTGATGCCGTCGAACTCGGAATTCCAGTTGCCCTTGGCGCCGTCGTGCGGATCCCAGACCGGGCCGACGTCGCAGGGATTGCTGATCGCGAGGTTGCGGACGATGACCTGTTCGACGTTCGCCACGATCAGGCTGCCGTTGACGAAGCCGGCGCCCGGCGCCACGCCGATCAGGGTGGTGTGCGACGGGATGCGCACGACGCCGCGCTGCGCCTGGTCCGCGGTATTGCGAAATGGCCGCCCTTCGGTCATGTCGATATTGGCGGCCACGCGCACGATGCGCGCCGGCGCCGGCGCGGCCAATGCCGCCAGCAGCTGGGCGCGGTCGCGCACCGTGAACACATGCTCCGGCCTGGCGAGGGCGCCGCCGCGCGTCCCGCCCGCCTGGGCGGCCCAGCCGTCGGCAGGGGCGTGCTGGCGCTCGGCGAGGGAAACGGCGGCGGCCGAGGCGTCGGCGAACGCGCCGGCCAGCGCCAGCGCAAGGACGGTGGCGCGCGCGTTCACGGTGCGCTCCGGATGGCTGCGGACAGGGCCGGGACCTTGCGCACGAGTTCCTGCGCCATGATGCCGGAGAAATGCTGCGCGCCTTGCGGCCCCAGGTGGGTGTAGTCGAAATTGTCGCCGCTGCGGGCCAGCTTGTCGGCTTCCTGCGGGCCCATGGCCTGCACGGCGGCGAGCGACAGGGCATTCAGGTCGACCAGCGGCGTCTTCGTCGTGCGCGCGATCTCGCGCACCGTGCCGGCCCAGGGGGCGAGGTCGTTATGCACGTAGCCATTCTTGAAGCTGCGCCGGGTCAGGGGCGTCACCAGCACCGGCACGGCGCCGAGCGCACGCGCTTCGTCCACGTAGCGCTTCATGTTGGCCGGGAATTCGGTGACGAAGTCGGTCGAGCGTCCCGGCTTGCCCGGCTGGTCGTTGTGGCCAAACTGGATCAGCACGTAGGTGGCGCGAAAGCCCGCGCGGTCGCGCAGCAGTGCCTGGACTTCGTCCCAGCGGCCTTCGGCACGGAAGCTGCCCGAACTGCGGCCGCCGCGCGCCAGGTTGTGGCAGGCCGTTTCCGGCGTGAGGCGCGCGCACAGGGCGTCGCCGTAGCCGGTGGTGCTGGCCATGGTGGAGTCGCCCACCAGGATGACGCGGTCGGGCAGGGCGGCGGCAGGCCCGGCAGGCGCGGCAACGGCGGCGCAGGACAGCATGGAGAGAAGCAGGGGGATCGAGCGGGCAGAACGCAGCATGGGCAGACTCCGGAAGTTTGCCCGATTCTATTTTGGCCTGACCAATTTATCAAGTGGTCAGGCCATTTGGACGGTCCAAGTGCCGAAACACGCTTCGCGTGACGTACTGGACGTGGCCTGGTGGGGACGCGGTTGTGAAAAAACAAAGATATCATGTCATAAGACATCGTACAACTACGTGCATACGCTATAATGGGGTTTCCATCCTTCCGCTTTCATCTTCACCTTATGGTTCCTACGCCACGCAAATCCCGCAACCTCGCCCAGGGCGTCGTCGAGCAGATCAGCAGCAGCATCCGCCAGGGGGTCCTCAAGCCGGGCGAAAAACTGCCGACCGAGTCGACGTTGATGTCGCAGCACGGCGTGAGCCGCACCGTGGTGCGCGAGGCGATCTCGCACCTGCAGGCGTCCGGCCTGGTGCAGACGCGCCACGGCATCGGCACCTTCGTGCTGGAGCGCCCGCAGTCGGGCCTGGGCATCGACGCCGAGAGCATCCTGACCCTGCGCGACGTGCTGTCGATCCTGGAACTGCGCATCGGCGTCGAGAGCGAAACGGCGGGCCTGGCGGCGGTGCGCCGCACCGACGAGCAGGTACGGGAGCTGGGCGACACGCTGGCCGAGATGCAGGAGGCGATGGCCGTCGGCAGGTCGGCCGCGGAGGCGGACAAGCGCTTCCACCTGCTCATCGCCCAATCCACCGGCAACCGTTATTTCGTCGACATCCTGGGGCAGCTGGGCAACACGATCATCCCGCGCGCGCGCCTGAACACGGCCGAACTCGAACAGGACAAGCCGGCCGACTTCAACGAGCGCGTCAGCCGCGAGCACGACGACATCTACCGCGCCATCGAGCGGCGCGACCCGGAGGCGGCGCGTGCGGCGATGCGCACCCATCTTTCCAACAGCCGCGAGCGCCTCGTCCAGGCGCAGCGCCGGATCGAATCCCTGATCAACTGAACACCTGTCCCGGCGCCGCCCCCTGCGGCGCCACTCTTCCAACAAAAAGCGAAGATTTTGCTTGCAGGGTCATCGGTTCAGTTGTACGATGACATACAACTGCTTCACAACGCTTGCTGTACCCCCCAATACCCTGTCCTGGAGACCCGCAATGAATCCGCTCGAATTACAAAAAGTCCTGTCGCACGGCCTGCTGTCCTTCCCGATCACCGACTTCAATGCCGAACTCGAATTCGACAAAGCCGGCTACCAGAAGCGCCTGGAATGGCTGGCACCGTACGGCGCGACCGCGCTGTTCGCCGCCGGTGGCACCGGCGAATACTTCTCGCTGCATGGCGAAGAGTACAGCCAGATCGTCAAGACCGCGGTCGACACCTGCGCCGGCACCGGCGTCGCGATCCTGGCAGGCTGCGGCGGCCCGACCCGCGCCGCCATCGCCCACGCACAGGAAGCCGAGCGCCAGGGCGCCCAGGGCCTGCTGCTGCTGCCGCACTACCTGACCGAATCGAACCAGGACGGCCTGATCGCCCACGTCGAAGCGGTGTGCCGCTCCGTGAAGATCGGCGTCGTGGTGTACAACCGCGCTGCCTGCCGCCTGAGCGCGGACTCGCTGGCCAAGCTGGCCGACCGCTGCCCGAACCTGATCGGCTTCAAGGACGGCATCGGCGACATCGAACTGATGGTCTCGATCTACCGCAAGATGGGCGACCGCTTCAGCTACCTGGGCGGCCTGCCGACCGCGGAAGTGTATGCCGGCGCTTACAAGGCACTGGGCACCCCGGTGTACTCGTCGGCCGTGTTCAACTTCGTGCCGCAGCTGGCGATGGACTTCTACAACGCCACCGCTTCGGGCGACACCGCCACCACCAACCGCCTGCTGGACGAGTTCTTCCTGCCGTACCTGGAAATCCGTAACCGCAAGGGCGGCTACGCGGTCAGCATCGTCAAGGCAGGCGCTCGCCTGGTCGGCCACAGCGCCGGTCCGGTGCGTCCGCCGCTGACCGACCTGACCCCGGCAGAAGACGAAATGCTGCTGGAACTGATCAAGAAACAAAAGAACCCGGTATAAGCCATGCAGATCACTGGTGACATGATCATCGGCAGCCAGCTCGTCCGCGGCAGCGCGGGCGAGGTGAAAGCCTACAACCCATCCACTCGCGCCGAGTTCGAGCCGGCCTTCGGCCAGGCGACGGGCGCCGACGTGGAACGCGCCTGCGAACTCGCGGCCGTGGCCTTCGACAAGTATCGCGCCCTGCCGCTGGAACAGCGCGCCCGCTTCCTGGAGGCGATCGCCGAGCAGGTGCTGGCTATCGGCGCGACCCTGATCGAACGCGCCCAGCAGGAAACCGGCTTGCCGCAAGCCCGCCTGGAAGGCGAGCGCATGCGCACCGTGAACCAGCTGCGCCTGTTCGCGAAAGTGGTCCGCGACGGGAACTTCCTGGGCGCGACCATCGACAGCGCGCTGCCGGAACGCACCCCGCCGCGTCCCGACCTGCGCCTGGCCAAGATCGGCCTCGGCCCGGTCGTGGTGTTCGGCGCCAGTAACTTCCCGCTGGCCTTCTCGGTCGCGGGCGGCGACACCGCCTCGGCCCTGGCAGCAGGCTGCCCGGTCATCGTCAAGGCACACGGCGCCCACCTCGGCACCTCGGAGCTGGTCGGCCGCGCCGTCCAGCGCGCCGCGATCGAGTGCGGGATGCCGGAAGGCGTGTTCTCGATGGTCTTCGGCGACGGACGTACCATCGGCCAGCAGCTGGTCAGCCACCCGGCCATCAAGGCGGTCGGCTTCACCGGTTCGCGCGGCGGCGGCACCGCGCTGATGCGCACCGCGGCTTCGCGTCCGGAACCGATCCCGGTCTACGCCGAGATGAGCAGCGTGAACCCGGTGTTCCTGCTCCCGGCTGCGCTGGAAGAGGGCGGCGCTACCCTGGCGAATGGCTTCGTCGATTCGCTGACCCTGGGCGTCGGCCAGTTCTGCACCAACCCTGGCCTGGTGTTCGCGGTCAAGGGCGCGGCACTGGATGCCTTCACTGCGGCGGCTACCACGGCGCTGGCAGGCAAGGGCGCCGGCACCATGCTGACCGCCGGCATCCATGAAGCCTACAACAGCGGTATCGCACGCTTCGGCGCCGCCAAGGGCCTGCGCCTGGTCGCCCAGGGCGGCACCGAAGGCATCGGCTGCGCCGCGCAGGCTGCGCTTTACGAGGTCGAGGCTGAGGACTTCATCGGCAACCCGGAGCTGCAGGACGAAATCTTCGGCCCGGCCGCGCTGGTGGTCCGTTTCGACAGCGAAGAGCAGATGCTGCAAGCGGCCGAACAGCTGCATGGCCAGCTGACCGCGACCGTGCACGTCAAGCCGGCCGACCATGCACTGGCTGCGAAGCTGCTGCCGGTCCTGGAGCGCAAGGCGGGCCGTGTGCTGTTCAACGGATTCCCGACCGGCGTCGAAGTGTCGCATGCGATGGTCCACGGCGGCCCGTTCCCAGCCACCAGCGACAGCCGCACCACCTCGGTGGGCGCCACGGCCATCGACCGCTTCCTGCGGCCGGTGTGCTACCAGAACGTGCCCCAGGGCTTGCTGCCGCAGGCACTTCGGGACGACAATCCACTGCGCCTTGCGCGTGTGCTGGACGGTGACCTGAAGGTCGCTTAGTAATCAGGGGGCGCAAGGTTCGACTTTGCGCCCCTTTTGACCGATTGAAGCACCAGCCGGAGGAGACGCCGGCTGTTTCGTTTGAAAAGAACTGATCCCATGAATCAGCAAGTCATGAGTGCAAATGCCAAGCAAGGCGCAGGGCAAGCCCCGCAACTCGCTTCGACGGTAGGCAAGTATCGCTGGACCATCTGTGCCCTGCTGTTCTTCGCCACCACCATCAACTACCTCGACCGCCAGGTCCTGAGCCTGCTGGCGCCGCTGCTTACCAAAGAATTCGGCTGGTCGAACACCGATTACGCCAACATCACGGCGGTCTTCCAGTTCGTCTACGCCATCTCGATGCTGTTTGCCGGCCGCGTGATCGACCGCATGGGCACCAAGCGCGCCTTCGTCCTGGCGATCGTCGTATGGTCGATCGGCGCCATCGCGCACGCCTACGCGATCGGTATCGGCAATGCCGTCAACAGCGTGTTCACCACCCTCGGCCTGGCTGCGGTGCCGGTCTCGATCGTGGGCTTCATGGTCGGCCGCGCGGTGCTGGCGATCGGCGAGGCGGGCAACTTCCCGGCCGCGATCAAGGCCACCGCCGAATACTTCCCCAAGCGCGAGCGCTCCTTCGCCACCGGCATCTTCAACTCCGGCGCCAACGTCGGCGCGATCCTGGCGCCGCTGACGGTGCCCCTGATCGCCGAGTACTATGGCTGGCAGATGGCCTTCATCGCGGTTGGCGCCATCGGCTTCGTGTGGATGGGCATCTGGATCTGGCTGTACGACACGCCGGACCGCCAGAAACGCCTCAGCGCAGGCGAACTGGCCTACATCAACAGCGACAGCGCGCCTGCGGACGCGGACCCGGCCGCGGCAGCGGCCAAGCCGAAGGCTTCGTGGTTCAAGCTGCTCGGCTACCGCCAGACCTGGGCCTTCGCCTTCGGCAAATTCATGACCGACGGCGTGTGGTGGTTCTTCCTGTTCTGGCTGCCGAAGTACATGTCGGCGCAGTACGGCCTCACGGGGCCGGAGATGGTCGTGCCGCTGGCGGTCCTGTACAGCATGACGATGGTGGGCAGTATCGGCGGCGGCTGGCTCCCGACCTGGTTCATCGACCGTGGTCACAGCGTCTACCATGGCCGCATGCGCGCCATGCTCACCATCGCCCTGTTCCCGCTGGTGGTGCTGCTGGCGCAGCCGCTCGGCTACCTGGGCTTCTGGATCCCGGTGATCCTGATCGGCATCGGCGCCTCGGCGCACCAGGCCTGGTCGGCCAACCTGTTCACCACCGTTTCCGACATGTTCCCGAAACACAGCGTCGGCTCGGTGGTCGGCATCGGCGGCATGGCCGGCGGCCTGGGCGGCGTGCTGCTCACCAAGCTGGGCGGCTGGCTGTTCGACTACTACGGCGCGCTGGGCAAGCTCGAGACCGGCTACCTGATCATGTTCTCGATCTGCGCGCTGGCCTACCTGGTCGCCTGGCTGGTGATGAAGGCCCTGGTGCCGGCACACCGCGAGATCACCGACCTGGGATGACAGGCATGCAAGTCGAGCGTATCGAAGGCGTGCACTGCGCCACCGGCGAATGCCCGGTGTGGCATGCCGGGCAGGAAGCGTGGTACTGGGTGGACATTCCGGCGCGCCGCATCTGGCGCCTGGACCATGCCAGCCGCGCGCTGCAGGTGTGGGAAGCGCCGGAAATGGTGGCCTGTATCGCCCCTGCCCGCGACGGCGGGCTGGTGGCGGGCATGGAAACCGGTATCTTCCACCTCGCCCTGGGCGACGACGGCCATGTCGGGGCAACCCGCCTGGCCGCGCCGCCGGCGGCCGAACTGGGCGAGGGCATGCGCTTCAACGACGGGCGCTGCGACCGCCAGGGACGGTTCTGGAGCGGCACCATGTTCATGGACATGGGCGCCGCGCGCGCGGTCGGCGGCCTGTACCGCTACAGCCGGGAAGGCGGATTGCACGGCCCGGTCGTGAGCGGCCTGCTGACGCAGAACGGGCTGGCCTGGTCGCCCGACGGGCGCACCATGTACCTGTCCGATTCGCATCCGCTCAAACGCACCGTGTGGGCCTTCGACTACGACGTCGAGACCGGCCTGCCGTCGAACCAGCGCGTGTTCCTCGACCTGAGCGCCCAGAAGGGCAGGCCGGACGGCGCCGCGGTCGATGCCGAGGGCTGCTACTGGACCTGCGCCAACGACGGCGGCCTGCTGCAGCGCTTCACGCCGCAAGGCAGGCTGGACCGCGAGTTCGCGCTGCCGATGGCCAAGCCCTCGATGTGCGCCTTCGGCGGCCCGGCGCTCGACGTGCTGCTGGTGACCTCGATCGATCCCGGCACCGGCGGCGACGCCGGCGCGGTGGTGATGCTGCGTCCCGGGGTGACGGGCGTGGCGGAAACCCTGTTCGCCGGCTGACACGGCGCGCCTGACCACACCATGGCGGCATGGCATCGCGCCGCCCCTCACGGGTTTTCAGGCGTTCTTACTCCTCTTTGATCGCGCTCAATACCTCCTTATGACCCGGCGCAGTGCCCGCACTCCAGCGGGCCTGCGTTGTCTGATTGGCAGGACGGCCGCCGTGGTGCGGCTGCCTCTGATCAATTCATGAGGAGAAATCATGCGCAAGTCTTGTCTACTGTCCTGTCTACCTGCTGCGGCGGCGTTCCTGCTCGCCGCCCCGCTGGCATCCGCCGCCCAGTGCGGCACGGGCAAGGTCACGGTGTCCGCCCAGCGCGGCAGTGCGGGCGGCGACGGCTTCATTGCCACAGGCGTCCAGCTCGCCAACGAAGTCGAGGGCAGCTATGCACTGTCGAACGGCCGGCGCCTCGAGCTCATCCACCTCGACCAGCGCGTGTACGCCGATTTCGGCAAATGGAGCCGTGTCGCGCTGGCAGAAGTCGGTCCCCACCGGTTTGCCTCACGCGACGGGGAAGTCCAGATGAGCTGGATGCCCGGCCCGCGCACCGACCAGATCCTGCTGAGCTATCCGGCCGACCACAGGGGGCGCTACAGGCCGGCTGGCACCTGCTGATCGGCCCGGCCCTGGCCACGTTGGCCACGCGTTGGCCATCGGACGGCGCCTCAAGCCTTGTTGGCGCGCCGTTCGAGCCGCAGCGTGGGCAGGAAGCGCCACAGGTAGATGCTGACGCAGGCCCCGGTCAATGCCAGCACGGCCGGCACCGCAAGCCCGTCGAAGCGGAACATCGCCGCCAGGAGCGATGTCCACAACAGCACGGTGGCGACGATCTTCGCCTTCAGTGGAATGCCGTGGCCCGCTTCGAAATTACGCAGGTACTCGCCGAACACACGGTGCGACAGCAGCCAGCGGTGCAGGCGTTCCGAGCCGCGCGCGAAGCACCACGAGGCCAGTAGCAGGAAAGGCGTGGTCGGCAGCAGCGGCAGGAAAATGCCGAGTACTCCCAGCACCACCGCGCAGGCACCTGCCACGTTGTAGAACAGTTTCATGCTGCCACTCTAGCACGCGTCCATATGGTCTTGCAGCATCGATGTGATGAAATAATATTTCAATTCGATGCTGTCCATGAAATAAAATTTCATCTTGGCGAGGGGGCATCCGGTCATGTATGTGCAGTGCATGATCGAACCCCAAAAGTCCCATAAGCAAACAAATATTGATAGCATGGGTTTCTTTTGCCGATTGCCGACAAGATAACATGCGTTATACCTTTGCCCTTGCTGCAGCCGCCCTATGGGCCAGCACCGCCTTTGCGGATGAGCCCGCAACCTGCTACGTTCCCAAGGATCCAACGGGGGATTTCGTGTCCGGGAAAGTGCAGCCTTTCGATGCCGACCCCCATACCGCTGCGCAGGTCGTACGCCTGCTGAACCAGGACAATCGCGCGAACGGCAGATGCTTCCACAAGTTTATCGAACGGGAGGGAGGGATGCCGAGCGCCGCCGGCATCCTGTATGGCGCGCGCGTTTCTCCTGCAGGCAAGGTAACCCAGGTGTCGGTACTGGGGACCCGGGAGATCAACGACGCCATGCTCATGGCTTGCCTGGCGCGCAGCATTTGCCAATGGGAGCTGAAAGCCAGCGCGGACGGCAAGGAACGGCTGCTTCGCTTGCCGCCACAGTACACGAATGAACGTTCCGTGAGGCCAGAGCTGCGCACAGAGCCCTTCTCGAACCTCGGCAGGTAGCGCGGCGGCCGATGCCGTTCAGCGCACCGGCGCCGCCACGTCGATGAGAAAGCGGCTCGCCGGCATGGTCGGCATGCGCGACAGGCTGATCGTCAGGTCCTGGCGCGGCACCTGGTACACCACTTCCGAGGCCAGCAGGTGCAGGGCCGATTTCACCAGGTCGACCGTCATCGCCTCGCCCGGGCAGCGGTGTCCGGTGAGGTAGTCGCCTGCGCCCTGCGGCACCAGGTCGAAGGCGTCGCTCTGCCAGCGGGCGAAGCGCTCGGGCTTGAAGCGCTGCGGCTCGGGCCAGATCGCCGGATCGTGGTTGGTGCCGTACATGTCGAACAGCACCCAGGTGCCTTCGTCGAAGTGCAGGCCGCGCCAGTCGAAGGCGTTGAGCACCCGTCCCCCGACCGCCGGGAAGAACGGGTAGTAGCGCCGCACTTCCTGCGCGAACATGGTCAGCGTGGCGTCGTCGCCTGTGGCGATGCGCGGACGCCATTCCGGGAACTCGTGCATTGCCTGCGCGCCGAAAATGATGAAGCGCGCCACCGCCACCACCGGGCGCAGGACGTTGATCAGTTCATTCGCGGCGATGTCGACCGGCAGCGGCTGCTCGTCGCGGTCGCGGTGGCGGGCGATCACGGCCAGCGGGCTTTCCGGCGGCGGTGCGGTGCGGCCGCCGCGCACCGCCTGGATCAGGTTCTTGGCCCAGTGTTCGGTGCGGCTGCGCAGCACCAGGCCCTGCAGCGTGCGCCGGATTGCATTGCCGGCGCCATCGATCATGGCCGAAAACTCCCGGGTCAGGCGCGGGTGGTCGATGTCGGCGGCCGGGATGCCGGCCCAGCGCCAGGCCGCCGCGCACAGCACGCTCTCGGCCTCGTCGAACAGCACGACGCGTTTCTGCCCGGGCCAGCGCGCGAAACGGGCGCGCCATTCCTCGGTAGCGATCGTGACCATGCGCGCGCGGTCGGCCGGCGTCTGCAGCGACATCATCATCGCCTTGCGGTGCCGGTGGTCTTCGCCGTCGAGGGTCTGGGCGCTGCCGAAGTCCTGCAGCAGCATCAGGGTGGTCGGCGGAATCGCCCCGCGCCGCGTGAAGCGCCCCGGCTGCCAGAACATGCGCGCGGCTTCCGGGCCGCTCACGCAGATCGCGCGCCGCCCCATCAGGCGGGTGGTGAACACGTCGGACCCGAGCTCGTTGCAGCGGCGCTGGAAGAAGGGGTAACCCTCGGACAGCAGCTTGAGGGTGCTGTCGAATGCCTTCGTGTGCGGCACGCCGTGTTCGACCGGAATGGGGAGGGACTGCTTGTGGGAAACAGACACTCTGGGCTCCTGAAGAGAATTCGGGCTACCCAATGTAGCACGCAGCCTTGCGCGCACGATTTATACAGGAGTCGCTCGGACGAGCTGCGATTACGAGTGTGGCGTGGCCGCCCCGTGGCCTGCAGTCACCTGCGCCGTTGCCAGATGGCGGGGTAAATAGATCGTCACCGTGGTGCCTGTGCCGGGCTCGCTCTCCAGGCGGATGTCGCCGCCGCTCTGGCGCGCGAAGCCGTGCGCCATCGACAGGCCGAGGCCGGTGCCCTTGCCTTCGGGCTTGGTGGTGAAGAAAGGTTCGAAGGCGCGCTCGGCCACGTCCGGCGGCATGCCGTGTCCGGTGTCGGTGACGGCGACCGTGACGTAATCGCCCGGCGCCAGGTCGCCTCCCTCTCCACCTTCGCCTTCGCCGACCGTCGCGTTGCCCAGCGCCAGCGTGATGCGCCCATTGCCGTCCGTCCCCTTGCCGATCGCGTCGCGCGCATTGATGACGAGGTTCAGCAGCACGTTCTCGAGCTGGTTCGGATCCACCAGGGTCGGCCACAGGTCGGGCGGGGCGGTGCGCTCGACCGTGATGCTGTCGCCGGCGGCGCGCAGCACCAGGCTGTCCATGCGTTCCAGCAGCTCGGCGACGTTGACCACGGTGGGATGCAGCGGCTGGCGCCGTGCGAAGGCCAGCAACTGGCCGGCCAGCTTGCTGCCGCGCTCGACCGCGTCGAGGATGCTGAGCAGGCGCTTGCGCTTCGGGTTGTCGGTATTATCGGCGCGCAGCATCAGCTGCACGTTGGCGCTGATGATATGCAGGATGTTGTTGAAATCATGCGCCACGCCGCCGGTCAGCTTGCCCACCGCTTCCAGCTTCTGCGAGCGCAGCAATGCCTGGCGCGCTTCGTCGAGCCGCTGCTGGCGACGCTGCTCGCGCGCTTCCGCTTCCTTGCGCTGGGTGATGTCTCGCACGAAAGCGGTGGCGCCGAACCCGTCGCCGATCGGCAGTCCTGCCACGGTCAGCTCGACCGGGATGGCGCGGCCGTGGCGGTCCAGTACCTCGAGCTCGGTCGGCGCGCCCAGCATCGCGCAGCGGCCGCCGGCGGCGAATGCGGCAAAGCCGGTGCAAAAGTGCGCGCGCCGCTGTTCCGGCAGCAATTGTGCCGCGTCGCGTCCGATGGCTTCGTGCGCGCTCCAGCCGAACAGCCGGGTCGCCTGGGCATTCCAGTCCGTGATCCGGCCCTGCCTGTCGAGTGCGAGGAAGGCATCGGGGGCGTTCTCGAGGATGACCCCGATGCGCTGACGCTCGGAGGCGACCTGGTCGTGCGACTGGCGCAGCTCCAGTGTCATCGCCTGCGCCAGCTGCAGCGCGCGGCGCCGCTCGCTGGCCAGCAGCCAGACCACGAAGCTGAGCAGGATGCTCAGGCTGACGCCGGTGACCGCGACCAGCAGCGGGCGCGTGGTGTCGAGGCTGGCTTCCAGCGCCGGGCTGGAGCGCATCGTTACCGTCCAGGTGCGCCCGCCCGGCAGGATCTGGGAGCTGGCCGTGAGGCGGGCGGGCCGGGCGCGGCCGGCAGCCGAAGCGTCTCCCGAGCGGTAGAGCAGGGTGGCGTCGCCTTGCGCTTCGCCATCGTGGATTTCGATGTCGAGATCGGTCGAATGGGCGCCGCCCAGGCCCTGCATCAAATCGCTCATCCGGAACGGCGCATAGACCCAGCCGACGATGGCCGCGCGGCGCTGGTCGACGGTGCCGGTCAACTGGCCGGCGCGATATACGGGCAGGTACATCAGGACGCCGGGCTGCTGGGCCGCCGCGCCTTCCTGCACCAGCACCACCTTGCCGCTCAGCGCCGCCTGTCCGGTATCGCGGGCGCGTTCCATGGCGGCGCGGCGCACCGGTTCGCTGAACATGTCGAAACCGAAGGCGCGCAGGTTGCGCCCGCCGAAGGGCTCGATGTGGGTGATGGCGCTGGTGGCCGGACCGGGCCCCGTCCACTGCACCGCATAGTCGGGGAAGCCTTCGCGCCGGACCGCCGCTTCGTGTGCCGCCAGCCGGCCGGGCGGGATGATGGAGGCGATGCCGAGTGCCTCCAGGCCCGGGAAGGACTGGTCCAGCCGCAGCACGCGGTAGTATTCCTCCCAGTCGCGCCGGTCGATCTCGACCGTGCCGCGCAGGTAGCCGCGGGCGCCGCGCAGCACCTGCTCGTACACCGCCATGCGCCGGCTGATGCTGTACACCATGTCGCGCGTGCGATAGTCAAAAGTTTCCTGCAGCTGCGCCTGGGCGGTGCGGCGGGCGCTCGACCAGGCCGTATACGTCGCCACCAGCGTCACCAGCAGCACCAGCATCGCCAGCAGCAGCGGCAACTGCCCGGAACCAGGCAGGGGGATACGGCTGCTTGAAGCGGATGGCGGGGACTGCTGCATATTCTTGTACGCGCGGCGGGGGCCGTGGGGCAGGTTGATCGGAATCGCGCGGAAAACCAGTAGGATACGCATCCTTGTTGTGCTGGGGCGCACGACTTTGCGCGTTTGGCAACAGCATTATCTCCTAAAATTGACTCAATGCAACATTCTCACGTGAATTCATTCTGGGCGCATGCTTCGGCGCCCTGTGCTGCATGACACTGCCTCCGGCCCTGCGCCGGCACTGGCCGCTGGCGGCGCTGGCGGGCGCGCTGCTCCTGGCCCTGCTATGGGGGGCGCTGGCCCCGCTGCGTGGCGCCAGCCACGAAGTACCGGTGGAGATCGGGCCCGGCGCCGCGGGCCCGTCCACCGTGCGCCTGACGCTGGGCGTGCAGGATGTGCTGCTGGTGCGCAACCGCACCGGCGCGCCGCTCGTGTTCGGCCCGGTGCAACTGGCGCCCGGCGCCGAGTTCCGCCTGCCGGTGGAAGAAGCCGGCGAGCAGGCCATTCCCTGCCCGGCGCTCGCGGGCGGGGTGCTGCGCGTGCGCGTGGTGGCGGCGCCGGACCCGGGCATCGGGCGCCTGCGCTGGCGGCTCGCCAATGCCGGCCATGCGTTGCGGACGCTGCCGCTGCGCGGTCCGGAGGAGTGAACGCCGGCCTGCGCGGCCCGGCCCCGCGCGCGCAATCGTGCTCCCGTCCCCGCTGCGATTCTGTCATCATGGGATCATGTCGACGATTTCCATGCCCTTGTTCCCGCTTAGCACGGTACTGTTTCCGGACGGGGTACTGCCGCTGCAAGTGTTCGAGGTTCGCTACCTCGACATGATCAGCCGCTGCCTGACGGACGACACGCCGTTCGGGGTGGTGCTGCTCACGCAGGGGCATGAGGTGCGCCAGCCGGACGGCGAGCCCGAGCGTTTCGTGGCAGCGGGCACGATCGCCTCGGTCACCGAAACCACCACCACCACGCCCGGCCTGCTGCAGGTGATGTGCCGCGGCGGTTCGCGCTTCACGGTGCTGACCGCTGAACAGCGCCTGAACGGGCTGTGGATGGCCGAGGCCGAACTGGTCGAGGACGACCATACGGTGCGCGTGCCGTCCGAACTGCAAGGGGCGGCCGACGCGCTCGACCGCGTGCTGGCCTCGCTGCACGACGTGCCCCAGCACCGCTGGCCGGTGCAGCCGCCGTTCCGCCTCGACGACTGCGGCTGGGTCGCGAACCGCTGGTGCGAACTGTTGCCGCTGCCAAACCGGCAGAAACACAATATGCTCATGCTCGACAACCCCGTGATCCGCCTCGAACTGCTGCACGATGTCCTGGACGAACACGGCTTGATCACTTCGTAGCGCATTTTCGTAGCCTTTTACCTGTCGCGGCCATGAAATTCTCGGACGACCTCTTGATCGCGTACATCAACGGTGAGCTGGCCGAGCCGGCGCGCGCGGCGGTGGAGCGGGCCATGAACGCCGATCCGGTGCTGGCCGCCCGCATCGCGCAGCACCGCCGGGAGCATGCCGGCCTGGGCCGCTCCCGGATGTTCAGCGTCTCGGCCAACGGCCACGACGGCGCCAGCCACAGCCAGCGCCACGCGCCTACGCCAGGCGCCAAGGTGGTCCACCTCGACGCCATCCGTCCCGGCCGCGCGTTTCCGCCGCCGCAGCCGCCCCGGCAGGATCCCGGCTGGACCCGGCGCCACTGGCTGGCGGTCGCGGCCGCGCTGGTGGCGGGGGCGGTAGGCGGCGCCCTCGGCTGGCAGCAGATGCGGCCCGATGCCGGTGTCGTCACGCTCATGGCCAGCGACGGCGCGCTGGTGGCGCGCGGCAAGCTGGTGGAAGCACTGGGCGGCCAACTGGCCAGCCCCGGTCCCTCCGAAACCGGCGTGCGTATCGGCGTCACCTTCGTCTCGAAGGACGGCAGCTATTGCCGCAGCTTCGTGGTCGATACCACCGCCGGCCTGGCCTGTCGCGCCGGCGGACGCTGGACGATCCCGGTGCTGGCCCAGGCCCGCCCCGGCGCCGCCTGGCTCGACGGCAGCGTGCTGCCGCCCGCGGTGCAGGCGGCGATCGACGCGCGCATCGTCGGCGCCACCCTCGACCCGACCGCCGAGCGCGCCGCCCAGCAGCGCGGCTGGAAACCCTGATGTGCGGGCCACATGCACGCGCTCGCGATTTCGCCATTGCCATGAACAACTGCCCCCGAAACAGGACGTTATATACAGGGGGGTGGATTTCAGGTATCGTGTAGCCCGCTAAAGTGCCTCTACGTCCGCGTGCCGCAACGTCGGTGCCTCCGCGGCAAATGCGGTCCGGTGTCCGGCCCGCCGTCCCATCTGGAAGTTTCCCGCGCAGGCCGGCCCGTGCCCGCAGGCGCCGCCGTAGAGCTGAACGAAATACCGGGTACTCCGAAAAACGGTTGCCAGTGCGACGCACGGCAGGTTTTTCCAGGTACTTTACTGTCCAACAAGAATATGTCTGATACCCAGAACACTCCAGCCAGCGCCGAACCGGTCGCGAGCGCGAACGCGATTGTGAACGCCGAGGCTGCACCGGTCGATGCTGCACCCGTCGAAAAAATTGCCGCTGACGAAGCGCCGACCGTGCGCTTCACCGACCTCGGCCTGGCGCCGGAAATCCTGCGCGCGCTGACCGACCAGGGTTACGAGCACCCGACCCCGATCCAGGCCAAGGCGATCCCGCTCGTGCTGCAGGGCCGCGACGTCATGGGCGCCGCCCAGACCGGCACCGGCAAGACCGCCGGCTTCTCGCTGCCGATCATCCAGCTCCTGATGGCCCACGCCAACAGCAGCATGTCGCCGGCACGCCACCCGGTGCGCGCCCTGGTGCTGACCCCGACCCGCGAACTGGCGGTGCAGGTGGCCGACAACGTCAAGGCCTACGCCAAGCACACGCCGCTGCGTTCCACCGTCGTGTTCGGCGGCATGGACATGAAGGGCCAGACCACCGTCCTGAAGGGCGGCGTCGAGATCGTCATCGCCACGCCGGGCCGCCTGCTCGACCACATCGAGCAGAAGAACATCAGCCTGGGCCAGGTGCAGATGCTGGTCATGGACGAAGCCGACCGCATGCTCGACATGGGCTTCCTGCCCGACCTGCAACGCATCATCAACCTGCTGCCGAAGCAGCGCCAGAACCTGATGTTCTCGGCCACCTTCTCGCCGGAGATCAAGAAGCTGGCCAACAGTTTCCTGAACAGCCCGGTGCTGATCGAAGTGGCGCGCAGCAACGCCACCGCCGACAAGGTCACGCAAATCGTCTACAAGGTCGACGAGGAGCTCAAGCGCGACGTGGTCGAACACATCATCCGCGAGCGCAAGCTGAAGCAGGTGATCGTGTTCTCGAACACCAAGATCGGCGCTTCGCGCCTGTCGCGCCACCTCGAGCAGAAGGGCATCAAGGCCTCGGCGATCCACGGCGACAAGACCCAGCAGGAGCGCATGGCCGCCCTCGAGGCCTTCAAGCAGGGCTCGGTCGAGGTGCTGGTGGCGACCGACGTGGCCGCGCGCGGCCTCGACATCTCGGACCTGCCGTGCGTGATCAACTTCGACCTGCCATACAACGCCGAAGACTACGTGCACCGCATCGGCCGCACCGGCCGCGCCGGCGCCTCGGGCGACGCGCTGTCGGTGTACTCGGACAAGGACGAGCGCCTGCTGGTCGACATCGAAAAGCTGATCAAGCAGACCATCCCGCGCGGCGAGCTGGCCGGTTTCGTGGCGCCTTCGGCACGTCCGCGCGAAGGCTATCGTGAAGGTGGGCGCGAAGGCGGCCGCGACGGCGAACGCCGCGGCCGCCGCGACGAGACCGGCGCGCCGGGCCGCTCGGGCGAACGCGGCGAGCGCCCTGCGCGCAGCGCCGGCTACAGCCCGGCGCCGCGCCGCGAGAAGGTCGACCCGTGGTTCCTCAAGCCCTACGAGCCGTCGAGTGCCGCCCGCAAGGAAACCGTGGCGCCGGCGCCGGCGGCGGCCAAGCCGGCCAAGCAGAAGCTCGCCTTCCTGCTCGGCGGCGGCCCGCGCTCGAACGCCTGACAGCTTTTCGTGGGGCGGGCGCCTTTGCCGCCCGCGCGTTCAAACGACGCCGGATCGGCCCGAGCGGCGCTTCATCCACTGACGACCACTGCGCGAGTCGGGAGACTCGCCCAGCCTGCGAAACCGGTCACGCCGCGCGTTTCGTACGCAGCGCCGCATGCACCCGGTCCAGCAGGACCTGGTGGTGGTAGGGCTTGGCCAGCACGTCCAGCGCCTGGCCGCGCGAGCCGCGCGCCGGCAGCTCGTCCATGTAGCCGGTGGTCACGAGCACCGGCATGTCGGGCCGCTTGGCGTGCACCTGCTCGATCAGCTGCAGGCCGTTCATCCCGCCAGGCATGATCACGTCGGTGAACAGCAGGTCCACCGGCTGCGTTTCCAGCAGCGCGAGAGCGTGTTCTCCGCTCGGCGCCGACACCACGTCGTAGTCGGCCGCCGACAGCATGGCCTCGGCCAGTTCGCGCACGTCGTCGTTGTCTTCCACCACCATGATGCGGCACTTGCGGCCCTCCGGCGGCGTGGCCGTCTCGACCCCGGCGTCCTCGTGGCGGGCCTGCTTGGACACCGGGAAGATCATGCGTACCCTGGTGCCGCGTCCCACTTCGCTGTCGATCTCGAGCCGGCCATGTGATTGCTGCACGAAGCCGTGCACCATCGCCAGCCCGAGCCCGGTGCCCAGCCCCTTGGTCGTGAAGAAGGGCTCGGTGGCGCGCCGGATCACGTCCGGCGGCATGCCTTCGCCTTCGTCCTGCACGCAGACGGCGACATAGTCTCCCGGCGGCAGCTTGTTGGCGCTGCGCCGCGCCGAGCTGACGACAGCGGTGCCGACCGTGACCACGCCCCCTTGCGGCATCGCGTCGCGCGCATTGATTACCACGTTCAGCAGGGCCATCTCGAGGTAGGTCGGGTCGAGCGTGCATGCGGGCAGGCCGGGCTTCAGGTCCAGCCGCAGCTCGACTTTCTCGCCCAGGGTGCGCACCAGCATGTCGGAGAACTCGACCACCAGGGCATTGAGGCTGACGTTCTTCTGCTCGAGCCGCTGCTTGCGTGCAAAGCTCAGCAGCTGCTGGGTAAGCTTGCCTGCTTGCATCGTTGCCCGCTGGGCGCGGCGGATCGGCTCGGCTGCTGCCGGGCTGCCCTTGCTGGTCAGGAGGGCCAGCTCGAGGTTGCCGTTGATGACCTGCAGCAGGTTGTTGAAATCGTGGGCCATGCCCGCCGACAGCTGGCCGATCGCCTCCATCTTCTGGGCCTGCAGGTTCGAATCCTGCAGGCTGCGGCGCTCGGTGATGTCCATCTGCGAGGCAAAGAAATACAGCAGCGTGCCGTCCTGGTCGAAGATGGGCCCGATGAACAGGGCATTCCAGAACGGTTCGCCGTCGGCCTTGTAGTTCAGGATGTCCACCGCCACCGCGCGCTGTTCGCGCAGCGCGTTGCGGACCTCGGCCACGGTGGCGCGGTCGGTGTCGGGGCCCTGCAGTAAACGGCAGTTGTGGCCGATGACGTCCTTGTCCTCGTAGCCG
The DNA here is from genome assembly GCF_042432755.1 of Massilia consociata. Classification (NCBI taxonomy): domain Bacteria; kingdom Pseudomonadati; phylum Pseudomonadota; class Betaproteobacteria; order Burkholderiales; family Oxalobacteraceae; genus Massilia; species Massilia consociata. Next base: position 672,859 of record NZ_JBHLWP010000013.1, on the reverse strand, counting down.
GTCAGGTCGAAGAAGGCGCCGTTGGCAAAGACGATGGGATTGTCTTCCTGGTTGGGGTCGGTGACGACCATCGGCATGCGCGTCATCTCGACGGCGGCGAAGAAGATATTGCCGCGGTCCTCGATGCCGGATCGGCCGATGTAGCCGGCCTGCCAGTGCTTGACGCCGGGATTGCCGAGCGGGGAATAGGCATTGCCCTCGACTTCCCCTTGCGCCTGCACACCCGTGCTCTGCCCGCCGCCCTGGACATCCTGCGGCATGTTAGCGTGTTCGTTCTTGTCCGATCCCGTTGCCATCGAGCGAATCCCTGAGAAGCACGGCGGTGGGCCGTGACCTGCCCGCCGCGTGGAAGCGGACCGGGCATGGGCTCACTCTACCCGCCGTACCGTGAGCACTCCGTTCGCGATTTCACACAGTACGGAACGCGTTTGTGGCAGGTCAAATTTTCCACCGTCTATTACTCGACTGGGGTTTCGATGCGGAGCCCCTCCAGCGAAATGCCGAGCAGGCGGGTGTCCACGGAATTTTCGAGATCGCTTGGCCGCTGCGGCTCCGGCACGTCGATGACCAGCGTCTGCTGGCGACCGTCGGTATCCAGCTGGAGCACGACTTCGCGGGGTTCCCAGCCCAGGCGGAAACGCGTTTCGGCCGTGCCCGCGCGCAACACGAAGGGCAGGCCCGTATTGGCGCCGAACGCACCTGCACGCAGTACGACCACCAGGCGCTGCGGCAGTGGCCGGGAGAAATGCAGTACGACGCGACTGCCTTCGGACCAGCGTCCCCAGCTTTCCACATTCGAGAGGCCTTCGGCATGCTCGATCAGCCTGCCCGGCGCCGGCGCGGTATTGAAGGCAAACTCGCCGACGACCGTGCGCGCCTGGCGCGGCAGCTTCACGATCGCGAAGGCTTCGTTCGCGATTGCCGGGACCAGGCCCTGCGGCAGCGCGTGGCCGCCGACGGCCACCAGCCAGCGCGCCTGCGAGGGCAGGCGGTAGGACTCGACCGCTGCGCCGTCCGGCAGGTCGAGCAGGATCATCTCCTTGTGGTCCAGGTAGAACTGGGTGCGGAACAGGTCGGCCCCGTTGGCGACGATCATGGTTGCGCTGCGATCGGCTGGCGGGATCAGGTCGCGCGCGGCCAGCCCTGCGCGGTCGGCCGGACTGGCCACCGCCAGCTGTGCCAGATAAGCGCGCACCTGCCCGTCCGCAATGAGTAGCGCCAGCGGCAGTACAAGGACAAGGAAGCCCCATGCGGCCGCACGGCGGTGGCGCAGCCACAGCACCAGCAGCAGCGCGTGCACGGCGAACAGGGTCGCAACCGGAATAGGGTGGTACACCAGCGCCGTGAACTCCGGGCTGTCGGTAAGGCGCACGTCATATTCAGGCAGCCAGAACCAGGCGGCCGCCAGCAGTGCGCCCAGCGCCAGGACAATGACGGCCTGCAATACGGCGCGCCGTCCGGGCAGCGTGCGGGTTGCCGCAGCGCCGACGATCAGGAGCAGCGGAATGGCAAAGGTATAGTAGCGCGAGTGCAGGCGCAGGCCTTCGTTCGGCCCGTCCGAGGCGATCGAGGCGGTGTACAGCACGGCCAGGCCGAGCGCCGAGCCGAAGGCCAGTCCCGTGAACACGCACAGGGGGCCAAGCGGATTGGCTTCACGGTGGGTCGCGCGCCGCGGCAGGGCGGCCAGCAGCGCGGCCAGCGGGAAGGCCAGCATCACGCTCAGCGCCATGGCATGGCCACGCGCGCTGATCCACACCGGCAGCAGTCGCGACAGCAAGGTGTGGCGGGAGGCCGAGTCGGCGCCGCCCTGGTAGAAGGCGCCGAACAGCGTGACGCCGGCTTCCCCGGCCAGCAGGTAGCCGAGCACCACTTTCACTGCCGCGGCGCTTGCTGCGGCAAGCAGCGCGGCGCCCAGGCCAGGGGCAAGCCAGGGGGCGCCGGCGGGGCCGGCGGTCCCGGCCGCGCGCCACCAGCTGGCGTAGACGAGGAACAGGCATAGCGCGGGCAGCAGGAAGACCGCATGGACTTTCACCAGGCTCATCAGTCCAAGCACAATGCCCGCCGCGAGTGCGTGCCGGTAGGGCGGCCAGGCCAGGCCGGCCAGCGCAACCCAGGCCAGGACGGCGAAACCGAAGAAATACATCGTCTCCGGCATGAAATACGTGGTGTACAGGTTCAGCGGCGCCAGCAGCGACAGCAGGGTGACGGCGCAGGCCAGCGGCGCCGGCGCCACGCGCCGCGCAACCAGGTACAGGAAGGGGGCGGCGCCGACGTGGAACAGGGCGTTGCCGATCCGGACGCAATCGAGGAAGTCGGGCCCGCAGGCGTTGGTGGCGCTGAACACCAGCAGGTACAGGTAGGACGGCAGCACGGCTTCGGACAGCGGTTCCAGGCGCGCCATCTTGCTGTAATACCACTCGTCGACGAAGACTCCCGGGTAGAGCCCGAGCGTACGCTGGATGAGATACCAGCCGATCAGTGCCATGCCGGCGGCGAGGACCAGGCCCCAGATGCGCGAACGGTCCGCGCGCAATGATGTGGAAAGGGAAGTCGGGGTCATGTCGTCGAAGAGGATGCGGCGCAGCGCATCACTTGAAGATCCAGTATTTGCCGAACAGGTAACCGTTTGCCGCCACCAGGGGCAGCGACAGGATCTTCCCGGCCAGCGGGTTGTCGAAGCCAAGCTCGGCCAGCGTCACGCAACCGAGTGTCAGCGCGTAGTTGAGACCGACCAGGCACAGGTAGCGTGTGAAGGCCGCCGGACTGGCCGCAGCGTTGAAGGTGACGCGGCTGTGGAAAGCGAAGCTGATCAGGAGCCCGACGACGAAGCCCGCGCTGGACGCCCAGGCCGAATGAAAACCTGTTACCAGCATCAGCTGCATCACGCCGATGTCGGCCAGCGCGCAGATGACTCCCCCGCTCACATAGACGGCGAATTGACGCCAATCGGGAGGGGTCTTGCCCATGCCGTCAGTCCTCCTTGCGCTTGAACCGGGTCCGCTTGTGCAGCGGGTGGCGCGGCACCGAGGCGATGTCGTAGGCCAGGAAGGCCAGGATCAGTTGCACGCCCATGATGACCGGCAGCGCCGCCAGCATCACCGTGCCGGCCGGGGTGGCGACGTCGCTGTGCGCCGATGCGATCCAGTGGCTCAGCCCGTAAACGGTGCCGAACAGCGTCAGCAGCACGCCCAGCGGCAGTTCCAGCGAGGCCAGCGACATGTTGCGCAGGTAGTAGTTGTAGAACAGGCGCTTGCCGAAGTTGCGCACATGCTTGGCGAAGAATTCGGTGACGACCTTCGAGATCTTCAGGTTGCTCACCTCGTCGCCGTACACGGCGTCCATCGGCACGTCGGTCACCACCGCGCCCAGGATGTTCAGGCGGAACAGCATGTCGGATTCGAAGAAGTAGCGTTTGCTGATCTTGTCGAACGGCAGGAAACGGGCGGCATCGGCATGGATCGCGGTATAGCCGTTGGTGGGGTCGAACAGGTCCCAGTAGCCCGACGACAGCTTGGTCATCAGGGACAGCACCGCATTGCCGAACAGGCGCAGCGGCGGCATCGAGCTGATGCGCTCGAGGTTGAAGAAGCGGTTGCCCTTGGTGTAGTCGGCTTCGCCGGCCAGGATCGGCGCAACGAAAGCCGGGATCAGGCTGCCGTCCATCTGGCCGTCGCCGTCGAGCTTGACCATCACTTTCGCACCGTCGGCAATCGCGGCGCGGTAGCCGGTCATCACGGCGCCGCCGACGCCCTGGTTCTCGGCATGCTCGAGCACGACCACGCGCGGGTCGCGGCAGTGTTCGCGTACGAAGGCGCCGCTGCCGTCCGGGCATCGGTCGTCGACGACGTAGATGCGTCCGACCTCGGGCCCGATGGCGGCGATCACACCCAGGATATGGCGCGTGACCTTGTAGCTCGGGATCACGACGGCAACCAGGTCGGCGGCGGGCGTGGACGGGGAAAGGACGTCGGCGTTCACGGCGTGTGCTGTAGGGGAGTGGGGGGCGTTCATGGCGTGGCGGGAAGCTGGCGCACGCTGACTTCGCGCAGGAAGAAAGCGAGGGGGCGCGGATCGCTCGCGCCGGGGGAGCGCGGCGTTTCGTGTTCGAGTTCGATGTCGAGGGCAGCGGCGCGTGCGCCCGGCGGCAGCGGCAGCGGCCCGGTGCCGTCGAGGGCATGCCAGCCGAGGTCGGCGCCGTTGACGACGATCCGGGTACGCCGGTTCGGATCCAGGTAGTGGCCGGTCACGAGCAGCGACTGCACCGGCGCGCCGTCCACGCGCACCCGCAGGCGCGAACGCGCGCCGTTCGACCATACGCCGTTCCATCCGGGGCCGTTCGCCTCCAGCCGGTTCCAGCCCTCGGACAGGACAATGGCGCTGCCGGCTTGCAGGTCCTCGAAGCCGAAGCTGCGCTGGACGTAGTTGCCGGCCACGCAGCGCAGCGGGCCGTCGATGTAGCGCCAGCCGCGGGTGGTCGCAACGGACGGCAGGTCGGGCGCGAGGGCGCCGCCGCGGCCGCACAGTTGCTCGTCGAGATGCGCATTGGCGGCGTTGACCAGGGTTTTCATGGGCACGCCGTCGGCGCCGCGCAGGGTGTAGACCTGGTCCGGCCGGATGTAGTCGTCGTGACGGCCGGCGCGTTCGGCGAAGATTTCCGGCTCCGGGTGATACAGCTGGGGCGCGCGCGCCAGCAGCAGCCGGGCGGCCGGGCTGAACTCCACATAACCGTAGCTGGCCGCATGCGCCATGGCCGACGCCTGCAGCGCCAGCATGCCGCCCACCAGCGCGCGCGGCCACTGCGCCAGGCGGCGCAGCAGTACGAACAGCGCGAACAGCAAGGGCATGGAGGCCCAGAACGCATAGCGCATCACCCCGGCCGCCCCCGAATTCCAGTTCAGGACGGCCATCGCCGGCACCGCCAGCGCCAGCGTGAACAGGACGGCAATCGCCAGTACGCCGAGGTGCCCGCGCTGCCCCCGGCACCACCACAAGGACAGCAGCAGCACCAGCAGCAGGCCCGGGATCCCGATGACCATGCCCTGGTTCAGGTCGAAGTAGAACGAGACCAGGCGCGTGGTGCTGATCAGGGTTGGGTCGGAAAACAGCTTGGCGATGATGTTCGGTACGCCGAACTGCCACAGGTTGAACAGCGGCGGCAGCGCGAACAGCGCCATGCCGGCCGCCAGGCCGAGCACGGTGCGCGGCGCAAGCAGGGCGCGCAGGTTGGCCAGCAGATCCTGTTGCCGGTCGTAGTCGAGCCACAGCTTGAACAAGGGGGCGAAGCCGAAGAAGAACAGGATGGTCGGGTTCTGCTGCGTGGCAAGCCCGGCCAGCAGGCTGCCGGCCACCGGTGCGCCGCTCGTGAAGAACAGCAGGCCGCCCAGCAGCGCGGCAGCGCTCACGCATTCCGGACTGGTCCAGCGCAGGTAGAGCGCGCCGCCGCACAGCATGAACAGCGCCAGCCCGATCCAGGCCCGGGCCTCGGAGCGGAAGAAGCGACGCAGCGCCAGGCCGAGGACGAACACGGCTGCGGCGTTCACCACCTGGAACGCCTTGAACGGCGGGATGCCGAGCGCCTCGAACAGCTTGAACGGCGCCGCCGCCAGCAGGGAGTAGCCGAAGAAATGCACCGCGAAGACATCGCCGTCGCGTCCGCGGACGAACGCGGCATACAGCTTCTCGTCGTTGTTGCGCATGCCCTGTTCGAGCAGGTCGAAGGGTTCGGTCAACATCCCTGGCAGCAGTGCGCGCACACGAGCGATGTCTTCGAGGCGGATGTCGGGCGTGCCGTGGTCGGCGATCCCCACGGTGTTGACCGTGTACTCGACGACGTCGCCGTTGTACATCGGCTTGAACAGCGCCACCAGGGCTGCCAGCACCAGCGCCAGCAGGACCGGGAAGCGCCAACTCGAGGAAGGATGGGTAATGGGCATGATCGGTTCAGTAGGAGGCAAGGGTGGCCAGCGCAACGCAGCACGCCACCACCACCAGGCTGACCTTGTCCTTGCTGACATACAGCACGGGGTCTTCGTTGACCTGGCCGCGGAACGACAGCACCCACAGGCGGCCGAGCCAGAACACCAGCAGCGGCAGGATGCCGGCCAGCCATTCCGGCGTACGGTAGAGGTCGAGCACGTTGTCCGAATTAAAGTAGAGCATGAAGATCAGCACCGAGATGAAGGCGCTGTTGATGCCCATGATGCCGATCGGCGCCTTGTCGCCGGTCATGTAGCCGCGTCCGCGCGTCTTTTCCTTGCCCTGGCGGTGCAGGTTGAACAGTTCGCTGTGGCGCTTCAGCAGCGCCAGGCTCAGGAAGATGAAGAAGGAAAAGGCGAGCAGCCAGAACGAGGGCGCGATGCCGGTGGCGGCGCTGCCGCCCAGGATCCGCAGGCTGTACAGGATGGCCAGTGCGACGATGTCGACCATCAGCAGGCGCTTCAGGTACACCGAATAGGCGACGGTGCTGACGAAGTATACGGCGACCGCCAGCAGCAGCAGCGGGTTGAAGGCCGCGCACAGCGCGATCGCGCCGAAGGCCAGCAGCGGACTGGCGAGCAGCGCCACCGGCAGGGGCAGCGCGCCCGAGGCGATCGGGCGCTTGTGCTTGGTCGGATGGACGCGGTCGTCCTGGGCGTCGAGCGCGTCGTTGAGCAGGTAGGCGCTCGATGCGCACAGCGAGAACGCGAGGAAGGCCAGCAGCGACGCGGTGAAGGTCGGCAGGTCGAGATCGTGGCCGGCCAGCATCGGCACGAACACCAGCAGGTTCTTGAGCCACTGGCGCGGGCGCAGCGCCTTGAACAGCGCCCGCGCCAGGCCGCCGCGCACGCTGCCCGAGTGCACCGTGCTGCGGCCGTCGCGCAGGCGGAAGGGCTTGGCGGTGACCGACACCGGATGGGCGCAGTCCAGCCAGACCGGCAGGTCGGCGCGCGAATTGCCGACATAGTCGTAGCCGCGTGCGCCATACAGCTCGGCCAGGCGGCGCGCCTTGTTGTGCGAGGTGAGGTTGATGCCGTCGCCTGTCGCCAGCACCAGGTCGAACAGGCCCAGGTGAGCGGCAATCTGCTCGGCGAAGCGGCGCTGCGCGCCGGTGGCCAGCACGATGCTGCGTCCGCGCGCGCGCTCGGCCTCGACCAGGGCCAGTACTGTCTTGTCGTAGGGCAGGGCGGCGGGGTCGAGCTCGACTTCCTGTGCGAGGCGTTCCTTGAAGCCGGCCTTGCCGAGCAGCAGCCAGAAAGGCAGCAGCCAGGCGCGCAGGATGTTCTTCTTGAGGAACAGGACGATCGACTCCCACAGCAGGTCGGAGTGGATCAGGGTGCCGTCGAGGTCGACGACGAGCGGACGCAGTCCGCCGCCGGGGCTGCCTGCGCCGGCGGGACCGGCATGGGCGGCAGCATTGGCATTCGCATTCGCATTCGCATTGTCTAGCATGGCCGCTCTCCGTTACCGGTTTGGCCGGCGCCTGGCGGGAACAGCATGGCCACCAGCTCCGTGGCGTTGTCCGACCAGCTGCGCGCGGCGATGCCGGTGGAGGCAGGTGCCTGGCCGGCGTCGTGCAGCCGCAGCCAGTCCTGGATGGCGGCGGCCAGCGCCGCGCCCTTGGCGCCGCTGAAGTAATGGGCATGCGCTCCCGCGACTTCGCGGAACACCGGCAGGTCGCGCGCCAGCAGCGGCACGCCGTGGCGCGCCGCCTCGATCAACGGCAGGCCGAAGCCCTCGCCTTCGCTGGCGAACAGCAGGCAGGCGCCGGCCGCGTAGACCCGGTCCAGGTATTCGTCGCTGATGCCTTGCAGCCAGATCAGGCGGCGGCCCAGTTCGGGGTGCCTGCGCAGGCGCGCCACCAGCGCCGGAATGGTACGGCGCGCATTATCGGGCAAGCCCTTCCAGCCTTCGCTGCCGACGATCACCAGCCGTACCTGGTGGCCTTCGGCCCACAACTGCTCGAAGGCGTCGAGCGCCTGCGCGTGCCCCTTGCGCGGCTCGATGGTGCCGACCACCAGGAAGCTGGGCGCGGCCGCGATGCCAGCCAGTACCGCGTCGGCGTCGGGCGGCAGGCCGGTGCTGGGCTGCGAGGCGCTGATGTCGGCGCCGTGGTGCAGGACAGCGAATCGGGGAAGCCGTTCCAGGTCCTGGCGCCCCAGCCAGGCGCGGGTCTCGTCGGCCACGGCGGCGCTGATGCAGACGAGGACATCGGCTTCGCGCCCGATGCTGCGCAGCCAGTCGGCGAATTCCGGTTCGGCGCCGGGCGGGAAGAACTCGGGACGCAGCACCGGCAGGATGTCGTGCACCAGGAAGTGGATGCGCACCCCACGCTCGCGCCAGCGCGCGTACAGGCCCTGGCGCGCCGCTTCGGCCACCGCGCGCGGGAACACGTCGGGGCTGTAGAACACGTCGCCAAAAGTGACCGTGACTTCTTCGTCCTGCACGCCGTCGCCGACCGTGCCGACCAGGTCATGCAGGTAGCGCCGCGCATAACGGTAGTGCCAGTGGCCGCCTTCGTCGCTGAGGTAGACCGGCAGCACCTGGTAATCCTTGCCCTGGGTGCGCAGCAGCTCGAGCAACTGGGCCCGCACCACGCGCTGGATGCCGGTCTTGAGGTCTTCGCGCACCATGGCCGAGACGTCCACCAGCAACTGCGGCGCGATCCGGTCGGCGGCCACGCTGGCGTGGTGGCGGCCGTACAGCGTGGCCTCCATCAGCTGGCGCGCGCTTTGCTCCCAGGTCAGCCACGGCATGCCGCTGGAGGGCGGCGCCGTGCCGGCCGCGTGCAGCGCCAGCCATGCCTCGATGGCCGCCGCCAGGTCTTCCGGCGCCTTGCCGTCGAAGTAGAAGGCATGTTCGCCGGCCACTTCGCGGAACACCGGGATGCCGCGCGCGATGACGGGCAGGCCCTTCTGGGCCGCCTCGATCAGGGGCAGCCCGAAGCCCTCGCCCTCGGAAGCGGCCAGCAGCGCGGAACTGTGTTCGTATAGCTTCAGCAGCATTTCGTCGGACACGCCGTTGAACCAGAACAGCTGCCTGTCGCGCTGCGGATGGGACTTCAGGCGCTCGGCCAGCGCGTCCACCAGCCAGCCGTTCTTGCCGACGATGACGAGGTTGAGCGCCACACCCTTGGCCCACAGCAGTTCGCAGGCGGCCAGCGCCTGGGCCTGGCCTTTTCGCGGTTCCAGGGTACCCACCATCAGGAGGGTCGGCGCCTGGCGCAACGCCGCCAGCGCCTGCTCGGCGTTGTCGGGCAGGCCGCGGCTCGGGGCGCTCGCGTCGATGTCGGCGCCCAGGTGGAAGTGGGCCAGTTTGAGCGGCGTCATGCGCCGGTTCGGGCGCCCTGCCAGCCACTCGGCCAGCTCGTCGGCCACCGCGCGCGAGATCGTCACGACGCCGTCCGCCACCAGCGAGATGGTGTCGATGAAGTCGCCATAGTATTTCTGGGCGCCGAACGGGAAGCAGTCCGGCCGCAGCAGGGGCAGCAGGTCGTACACCGTGAACCAGACCGCGACGCCCTTGCGGCGCAGGGCCAGCAGCTGCGGCTGGTTCTGGGTGGTCATGTTGGTGGCCAAGTCGAGGCCCAGGAACAGGTCGCCGGCGCGCGCCTCGATCGGCGCATCCTCGAGCGCCAAGGGTGGTGTGTCGAGCATGCCGCAAGTGAAGCGGCGCGCGTAGCGGTAGCAGCGGTTGCCGCCTTCGCTGTACACCGGCTCGATCCGGTAGCCGGGCGGCGGCGCCTTGACCAGCGCCAGCACGATGCTGCGCACCACGCGCTGGATGCCGGTCTTGTGGTCGGCCTGGACCAGCGCCGAGATGTCGACCAGCAGCTGGCGCGGCGCGCTCGGCAGCGCATTGGCGGCCATCATGGAAGCGGTCTCGATCAGCGCCGCCTCGCCCGGTGGGCGCGGCGTGCCGGGCGCGCTCAGGTCGGCGAGCAAGCGGCGCCGCAGGGCGGGGCCGCTGGTGCGGGCAAAGGCTTCGATGGCCTGGACGTACAATGCGCCGACCGCAGCCGGCGCATGGTGGCGCGTGATGTGCTCGCGGCCCGCCCGGGACAGCGCGGCGCGCCGGGCCGGGTCGGCATGCAGGCTGGCCAGTGCGTCGGTCAATGCGGCCTCGTCGAACGCATCGGGCAGCATGCACAGCACGTCGGGCGGCAGGTCGGCGTTGGCGCCGTGGGCGTTGACGACGGCCGGCAGGCCGTGCATCAGGCAGTCGAGCACCGAGGCCGAGGTTTCGCCGCGGGTCTGGGTGCGCAGCTGCACCGCGCAGTCGCTGGCGGCCAGCCAGTCCTGGTAGGCGCCGGCGCTGACGAAGCCGGTGATGCGGATGCGGTCGCCGATGCCGCTGTCGGCGATGCGGCGCAGCAGGTCGATGCCGTAGGGGCCAGCGTCGTTGGCGCCGACGAACACCAGCCGGCAGCGCGGGTCGCCTGCCAGCGGCGAGGCCAGGAAGGCGTCCAGCAGGCGGTGGTTGAGCTTGGTTGCGCCCAGCATGCCGAAGCTGCTGACGATGTAGTCGTCCTCTCCCAGCGCCAGGCGCGCACGCGCGGCCCGGCGCGCCGCCGCCAGGTCGGCGTCGGGCGCCACCTGGCCGCGCAGCAGCGGGATGGTGCGCCAGCCGTCGGCGGCGCCCGGCCCGTACCACTGCTCGGCAAGGCGGCGCGAAAAATCGCTGTGGACGATGACGCCGGCGGCACGGTCCAGCACTTCCTTGTTGCACGGGAACTGCCAGATGGCCGGGTTGCGGCCCTCTTCGCGGTGCGCGCGCAGGCCGGTGTAGCCGTGCGACGCGTACAGCGCCTGCAGGAAGGCCTCGGGCACGTCGCCGTCGCGTTCCATGTTGTCCAGCACGCCGCTGAGGAAGAAGTCGTGCAGCACGACGGTGCCGGGATGGCGCCGCAGCAGCGCGAACATGTGCTTGTGCACGTTGGAATTGCCGAAGTGGTAGAGCACCCGGTCGTAGGCGGCGCCATGGCGCGCGAAGTAGGCGACGTCGCGCTGCGGAAAGCGCGCCAGGGACGCATCGGGCACAGCGCCCGGGGTGAGTACCAGCTCGACCGCGTAATGGCGCTCCAGTTCGAGCAGCAGTTCGGCGCTGTAGTCGGCGATGCCCGAGTGTTCCGGCGGCAGCGGCGATACCAGCGCCAGGCTCGGCTTCGATGCGGCACCGGCGGACGATGGGGCGCGCGATGCGGCGGACGCCGTTGCCGCCGCCGCTTCCAGCGCGCGCCAGAGGGCAGGCAGGTCATCGGCGCAGATGTCACATGCCGGCACCGGCGACAGCGCCGCACCGAGCCGGTGGGCAGCGTCGGCGTCCGGCGCCAGCACCAGGGCGGCCTGGCGCAGGAGGGCCTGCTGCGGCGGCCGTGCGGCCAGTGCGGCGGCGCTGTCGGCGACGCCCAGTGCATGGGGAATGGAAGGCGGCAGCCCCGCCGCGTCGGCGCCGGCCTGCCACATGGTCAGGATGAGGTCCGGCGCCAGCGAGGCAAGGAAATCCTTGCGCAGCGCGGCAGCGCTGTGGCGGCTCCAGGCATCGCTGCCTGCGGGCTGGGCATAGACGTGGAACTGCCCGGCCGGCAGCACGTCGTCGCAGGCTTGGCGCAGCACGTCGATGTCGGTCGGGTAGCGGCCGCTGACGGCTACGTGCACCTGCACCTGCCGGCGCTGGTCGCGCAGCAGGGCCAGGGCCAGGGTGCGCAGCATGGCCGTGTCCTGTGCCGGGGCGGCCTGCGGGGCGTGGAAGTCGATAATCAGGCGCATGTTCATTCCTTGTCCGGTTCGTAGGCGCGGCGCAGCTGCTCCAGGGCGTCGCGCGCCGATTGCGGCAGTTCACGCAGGGAATGGGGTACGGCCGGGCCAGCTGCGGCACCCTCGGCGACGGCCTGCTTGGCGGCGCTCAGGGTGCTGGCCACCAGGGCCTGCAGCCTGGGCGAGCGCATCACCACCGGCAGCACCGCGCGGCGCAGCGCCTCGCGCGAGGTCAGCCAGCGCAGGCCGCGGCGCGCGGCGCCCTTGGCCTTGCGCCGTGCAATCCCGGCCATGCTGTCCGGACCGCGCCGCGCGACGAAGCGCAGCGGGGCGGTGATGCGCCACGAGGTGCTGGCCAGCATGGCCAGCAGCCGCTGCTCCAGGTCCTTGCCCCAGGCGGCGGTGTCGTGCAGCTGGGCCGTCAGGGTCTGGGTCTGCACTTCCAGTTGCTGCGCTTGCAGTTCGCTGTCGCGCAGCTGCTGGCGCAACTGCCTGCATTGTTCCTCGAGCGCGTCGGCCTTGCGCGCCGCCTGTTCCAGCTCGGCGGCCCGTGCCCATGCCAGGGCCGAGTCGGCGCGCAGGCTGTCGATCTGCAGCCAGGCCTTGTCCAGGTGGTGCGGGATGAAATCGTCGAACACGTTCGGCTGGATGTCGAGCTGCGCCAGCAGCTCGGCGTGCTCCTCGGCCACATAGTAGCGGTTCAGGCCGTCGAACCAGGCATAGCGGTAGCCCTGGCCGAGCACCAGGTGTTCCCACGCCCCGTGGTTGGTGGCGCGGCTGTTCGGCAGCGTCGCCTCGATCACCAGCACCCAGGGGCGCCAGCGCGCGAAGTCCATCCCGCGCAGCACTTCGCCCTCGAAGCCTTCGACGTCGATCTTCAGGAAGTGGATCTCGCCGTGGACGTGCTCCTCGCACACCGAGGCCAGGGTGCGCACCGGGACGGTCAGCTCGGCGACTTCGTGCCCTTCGGCGCGATGCAGCTCGGCCACCGACTGCTCGGGCGAGGCCCAGCCGCGCACGGCCGGCACGTCGTACAGGGTCAGTTCGCCGTCGACGGCGCCGGCGGCGATCGCCAGGTTGACGTCGCGCGGGCGCTGCTCCAGGAAGGCCTGGTGGAAGGCGGGCAGCGGCTCGATGCTGATGCCGGTCCAGCCGGCGTCGTAGAAGGCCTTGGTGACCGAGTGCTCGACCGGGTCGTTGGCGCCGACGTCGATGTAGAAGCCGTTCGGGATGTGGCCGAGCGCGCGCCACAGCAGCACGTCCTCGGAATTCTGGGCGTAGGAGATGAAGCTCATGGGGATACAGTCATGCGTTGGATGTCGACGGCGGGGTCGAGCCAGGCCGAGCCCTCGAAGTGCGGGCGGCGCATGTTCATCACGGTGAATACCAGCGCCAGGTCGCGCCATTCGTAGTTGTTCACCAGGTGGGTCTCGGTGCTGACGATCGCGGTGGCGACCGAATACGTGCCGGGGCCGAGGTTCATCGGGAAGGCGAAGCGGTACACGACCTCTTCGCCGGCGGCGACGTCTTCCAGCGGCAGTTCTTTCAGGTGGGTGTTGGTGCCGTACATCGGCTGGCCAAGGCGGTCCTTGATCATGTAGCCGAGCACCATGCGCGGGATCGGCGCTTTCGTGCGCACCCGCACTTCCAGCGTCACGGCCGCGCCCACGTCCACCACCTCGACCCGTTCGCCGGATTCGTCGAGCAGGGCGATGTCGGCCACCGTCGCTTCGCCGGTGCCGGAAACGGTCTGCACCTTGCCGTCCTTCGTTTCGTTCAGGCGAACGGTTTCGTTTTCGCGTTCGGCGATCAGGGCATTGTAATAATCCATGATCTCTTCCGGCTTGCCTTCCCTGGCCAGGCGCCCGGCATCGAGCAGGATGGCGCGGTCGCACACCGACTGGATCGCCTGCTTGTCGTGCGAGACCAGCAGCAGGGTGGTGCCCTCCTGGCGGAACTGGCGGATGCGATCGAAACTTTTATGCTGGAAGTAGGCGTCGCCGACCGACAGCGCCTCGTCCACGATCAGGATGTCCGGGCGGCGCGCCGTGGCCACCGAGAACGCCACGCGCATCTGCATGCCGCTCGAGTACACGCGTACCGGCTGGTCCATGTAGTCGCCGATGTCGGCGAAGGCCTCGATCTGCGGCATCAGGGTCGTGATCTCGTCCACCGTCATGCCCAGCAGCTGGCCGGCCATATAGACGTTCTGGCGGCCGGTGAAGTCCGGGTGAAAACCCATGCCCAGTTCGAGCAGGGCGGCGACGCGGCCCTCCATCCAGACCGAGCCGGTGGTCGGCACCGTGGTGCCGGTGATCAGCTTGAGCAGGGTGCTCTTGCCCGCTCCGTTGATGCCGATCAGGCCGACGGCCTCGCCGGGCGAAACCTGGAAGTTGATATCGGTGAGCACCCACTTGAGCTTGTGGCGCGGACCGCGCTGCGGCAGCAGCCACTCGCCCAGGCGCGACCAGCGCGTCGGGTACTGTTTATAGGCCTTGCCCAGGCCGGAGACGACGATGCTGCCCATCAGAGTTCGTCCACCATTTCGCCGGCGCGCTTGCGGAACAGGCGCATGCCGAGGATGCACAGCAGCAGCGCGATCAGCGCCGCCGGGATCAGGGAAGGCCAGTCGGGCAGGCGGCCCTCGACCAGGATCGCCTGGTGGGCCTGGACCACGGGTGCCATCGGGTTGTAGACCAGGATCGGGCGCGCCGCTTCGGGCAGGATGCTGGCCGGGTAGACGATGGGCGTGAGCCAGAACCAGAACTGCATGGCGATCGTCACGAACTGGCCGACGTCGCGGAAGAAGACGTTGAGGATGCCGGTCACCATCCCCAAGCCGATGGCCAGCAGGACCTGCAGCAGCAGCACCGGGAGAATGGCGAAGAACACGGCGCCCGGGAAGTTGCCGCTCACGACAAGGAAAACGACGAACAGGCCGAAGATGATGCCGAAGTTGACCAGGGCATTGCACACGACGATGATCGGCAGGCAAATGCGCGGGAAGCTGATCTTCTTGATCAGGTTGGCCTGCTCCAGGAACATGTTCTGGCCCCGCGCGACGATCTCGGCGAACAGGCCCCATGTCAGGATGCCGGCGCACAGGTAGATCGAGTAAGCGACGCCCGAATCGTTCCCGGGCAGCTTGGCGCGCATGATCTCGGAAAAGATCACGGTGTACACGAGAATCATCGCGAGCGGGCTGAGCACCGACCAGACGGCGCCCAGCATGGCGTTCACGTATTTCGACTGGAATTCGCGCTTGACGCTGCCCAGCACGAAACCGCGGTAGGCCCACAGGCCCCGCAGCATCATTGGCGAGATCATGGCGCGGCCCGTACTGGGAGCGCACCGGTCAGGTACGTCAGGGTTGTCAACATATGGAATGGCTGAGCCGGATGAACCCGAAATTATACTTCATCCAACTACCGCACTCCGTTGTTACAGATGTAACATCTTGTCTGGAATCAACTATAAATTGTCAAAGTTTGTGAGGCGCGGCAAGGAGCGTACAAGACCCGGCCGTACGAGTGCGCTCAAGTCGGGGACCGGCAATCAGGTCCCCTGCGCCAGCCGCTGCAGCGCTTCCGGATCGAGAATGATCAAGCGGTGCGCGTCCTTCTGCACGATTCCCTGCTGCCCCAGCGTCAGCAGCGCCCGGGTCACGGTTTCGCGGCTGGTGTTGATCATGTTGGCGATGTCCTGGTGGGTCGGCAGGTTTTCCACCACGCGGCTGCCGTCCGGCCCTGGGGTCTGCTGCATCAGGGCGATATAGGTATAGATGCGGCGCGTCGTGTTGTTAATGCTGAGCAGCGCACGGAATTCGGAATCGCGCTGGATCTTCTGGGCCAGGTGGCCCAGCATCTTGCGCGCCACCGAGGGCGAGTGCGAGAACAGGTGCAGCGCGACCGCCGCCGGCAGGAAGGCGACCAGCACCTCGGTGGTCGCCACCACGGAAGCGGAGCGCGTCGAATCGTTGATGAGGGCGATCTCGCCGAAGAAGTCGCCGGCCGACAGCATGCGCAGGCCGACCGAGCGGCCGTCCTCGGTGATGTCGACCACCTGCAGGTGGCCCGACAGCAGGAACAGCAGGCCGTCGCCGCTGCCGCCCTTGTGCAGGACCACCGAGCGCTTCGGATAATGACGGAAGCGCAACTCGCCCTTGACCTTGATGAGCTCTTCGTCGGTCAGTTCGGACAGCAAGGGGATCTTGCGCAGGTGAACCTGGAGCTGGCGTTCTTGCACCTCCGGGACAGCAGCTTGCTCGGGCGGGTCGCGGTGTTGCGTCAGTTTGGCGGTAGAGCTCATCGATCCGTTCACGATTCGTCAAAAATGCCCTATTGCATAGGCAGGAAGGGCGACCGCGGCAATGCCTGCAGCGTTGGCAGCCAGGTCGCGCCAGCAGAAGCGCCGGTCGGGCACCAGGGATTGCAGGCATTCCACCAGCCAGCCGCCCACCAGCAGGCCGGCCAGCCACCATGCGGTCTCAACCCGCCCCTGGGCGACGCGCAGGGCGAGCAGCGTCAGGACGGCAAAGCCGGCGAAATGCAGGAACTTGTCGTTCGGGAGAGGGGGCAGCCAGCGGTTGGGCACCAGGCAACCCACTCCCAGTGCCGTTGCCGCGCAGGCAAACAGCAAACCATCAGATACCACCGGCAGACCTTCTCCTAATTGAACGGCAAGATTGTACAGCCGGACTCAAGGATAGTGCCACTGCCAGCTGAGTTGGAGCTGGCGATTGTTGTATTGGAAGATGCTGATGTTCTCCCGGTTGCGCACCATCCGTCCCTCGAGGATGACGGTATGGTTCTTGGCAGGTTGATAAGACAGCGCGGCGCGCAGTACCTGGGTGCGCTGGGCGCGTACCTGGTCGATCAGGAGCCCGGGCGAGTAAGGGGCGGCGCTGTCCCAGCGCTGGCGAGTCCAGGCGAGCTCGCCATTGGTGTCCCAGCCCAGCGGTTTGCGCAGCGATAGCGTCAGGTAGTTGCCATGGCGGTTGCCGCCGGGCCGGTCGCCGCGCGCGCGGTCGCTCAGCAGGCCGAGCGTGGCGCTGGCGCCCAGCGTGCCAGTCTGGTGCGACAACTGCGCGCGCGCCTCGAAGATGTCCGAATCGAAGTTGCTCAAGCTTTCGTATTCGGTATGGGTGGCGCTGCCGGTCAGGTGCAACTGGGTACGGACGGGCAGAGGCAGCGGCGGCGTCACCCGTGCCTGCAGTTGGGCCTGCTTTTGGTAGAGGCGGCCGCCCATGGTGGTGGCGCCGAACGAGCCGGTGGTGCGCACGGTCCAGGCCTTGATGCGCCAGGGCGATTCGATGCCGCCATACAATGCCCCGGTGTCGTAGGCACGCATGCGGTCGTAGCGGCGGGCCTGGAACTGCAGGAATCCCAGGCTGCCGTTGCTGCCGAGGCCGCGCATGTAGTCGCCGCCCAGCGTGGTGTAGCTGTCACGCCGGGGCAGGAAGTCTTCCAGCAGCGGCAGTACGATGTCGCCGTCCGGACCGGTAACGATGAAGGTCGAGTTGCTGGCGCCCTGGTTGACGTTGTCGTCATGGCCGCGGCCGATGTTGAGATTGAGCATACTTGCCGGCGGCAGGGGCTTGCAGCCGGTGTCGCGCGCCTCGCCGATCAGTTCGAGGATCGCGCGCGACGGCGCGAAGCGGGTCTCGACGGTGGCGAACAGACGTTCGGCCTCGTCGGCATTGCCGAGTCCGCACTGGATCAGCGCCAGGTCGATCAGGGCGCCTGCATGCTGCGGTGCATGTTCGATCAGCCGTTTCAACGTGTTCGAGGCGTCGGTCTTGCGGCCTTCGGACAGCGAATGCAGGGCTTCCTGGTAGAGCGTATCCTGCTTGGCATCGCTACCCGCCGCCGGCGCGGGCGGCGGGATCGAATCGGGGCCGGCGGCCTGGGCAAGCGCCCAGGCCGGCGCACAGGCCAGCAGCAGGGCAAGGATGCGGATGCTCATGTCTGCCGCTCCGAAGCGGCGGGCGCGGCCGGAGCGCGGGCAGCGGCGGGCGCGCCCGGATGGTGCATGCTGGTGTCGATGGTGTCCAGGGTATATAAAGGCGTTGGTTTTTCTTTTCCGCGCAGCAGGCGCTCGCCCAGGGTGACGAAGCGGTGGCGCCGCGCACGTTCGACGGCGCCGGGGCCGATGATGACGTTGTCGGGGAAATCGCGGGCAACCTGTTCGAGCCGGGCCGCCGTGTTGACGCTATCTCCGACCGCAGTATAAATGCTGCGGAACGACGTGCCAAAGTCGCCGGCCATGGCCAGGCCGCTTTCGATACCGATGCGCACACGCAGCGGCTTGTGGCCGGCCTGCTCGCGCCGCCGGCTCAGGGCGGCGACACGGCGGGTGATGTCGCGCGCGGCGTCCAGGGCCAGGTCGGCATGCTGCTCCAGCGGCAGCGGCGCTCCCCAGAAGGCCATCATGCCGTCGCCGGTATATTTGTCGAGCGTTCCCTGGCGTTCGATCACCGGGCCGGTCAGGCAATCCAGGAAATCGCGCGTCAGCTGCGCCGCCTCGGCCACCGGCAGCGCCTCGACCTGGCCGGTATAGCCCTCCATGTCGGCCACCAGGGTCGTCACGTCGCGCTGGCGCGGCCGCAGCGGATCCGGTTCCTTGCTACGCAGCAGCTCCTCGACCACGGCCGGGGCCACGTACTGGCGCAGCGTCTGCAGCAGGTGGCGCGAGCGCTGCTGCGCCTGCTGCCACTGGTAGGGCACGGCGACGGCCAGCATGAACAGGTTGGTCGCCAGCGGGCCGACCGGGGCGAAATCCGGATCGCGCGTGCTGGCGACATAGGCCAGCGCCAGCCACAGGGCCGAGCTGGCGGCAAGCAGGGCAACGCCGGCAGCGGCCGACAGGCGCGGGAACAGCAGCGTACACCCAAGCACCGAGGCGAGCGCGAACAGGCAGGCAAGCAGGCGCCCGGGCCAGGGCGCGGGCGCCTTGCCCTCGTGCCGGTCGAGCAGGGCCGACAGCACCGTCGCCTGCACGCCCAGGCCCGGGCGGCTGGCGGCCAGCGGCGTGGTGACCCGGTCGGCCATGCCGAGCGAGGATGATCCGACCACCGCCAGGCGCCCGTCGGCGCTGGACGGCACGATGCGCTGGGCCAGGATGTCGGCCGCGCTCACCACCGTATAGGCCGACCAGTCGCGGGGATAGGGTACGCGCATCAGCCCGTTGCCGTCGGCAATGCCGTCGAGCGCCAGCGGACCCTTGCCCGCACAGCAGTTGACCAGGGCAAGCGCCAGGGCCGGGTAGTGGCGGCCTTCGAATTCGGTGACCAGGGGCACCCGGCGCAGGGCGCCGTCGGGATCGGGGATGAAACCGATCGCGCCGATGTGGGGCGCCCGGGCCAGCGCCGGATAGTTGCCGACATAGCCGCTGGCGGGCACGCCGCTGCGGTAGGCCTGCGTGGCTCCGCCGAGCTGTCCATCGCGCAGCGGCTGCGGACGTTTCCCCGCGATGTCGAAGTCGAATGCCTGCGCCGGCACCACGGGGCCGTGCTGGGCCAGCAGCGCCAGGCGCGTGTCGCCGGGGCTGCCGCTGGCGGACGGCAGCACGATGTCGAGGGCAACGCCGCGCGCCGCGTACGTGGTGAGCAGGATCTCGGCCAGGTGGGCCAGGCGCTCGCGCGGCCAGGGCCATGGACCCAGTTCGGTCAAGGAGGCTTCGTCGATGTCCACCACCAGGATGCGCGGCTCCGGCGTATCCCCGGCCTGCAGGCGGAGGAAGGTATCGCGCAGGCGCTCGTTGGGCAGAAACAACAGGTCCGCATGGGCGTGGACAGCGCTTGCCTGGCCCTCGTGCAGGAACGACTGTCGCACCAGGTATCCATACTGTGACCATAAGGTCACAAGAAGGGCCAGCGCAGCAATGACCCAGCGTCCGCGGGGTCGGGCTTGTGATCTCGGTTCAGCCACGCTCGGCAGTGTACGGAGGTACTTTCAGTTAAAGAATAGCAGGAGTATAACGTACAGTTGCTGGCGCTAACGTACAGTTGCTGGCGCGCATTGTTTTCATTGAAAGACACTAGGCGAGATGATTATGAACCGGACTCGTCCTTTCCGATAGAATGTGATGCTTGTCACAGAACTGTTCGTGGCGTGCACGGTACAGTAGAAGGGAAAGGGGGCCATCTTGCGAACAATCTTATTAACTGCAGTGCTCGCCTGCGCGGCACAGGCTGTCCATGCGGCCGATGCAGGCAAGATCATCTTCGTTGCCGGCAATGCCAAGGCAGGCGAAGCCGTCGCGCGTGAAGGTGCGTCCGTGGCGGAAGGCCAGATGCTGAGCACCGGCAGCGACGGCTTCATCTACGTGAAAACCGTGGACAACGGATTGTTCATCCTGCGCCCGAACACCAGGGCGCGCATCGTCACCTATCACATCGACCAGAAGAATCCTGCCAATACCCGCATCAAGCTCGAACTGCTGAGCGGCGTGGCGCGCAGCAAGTCGGGCGAGGCGGTCAAGCTGGCGCGCCAGAACTTCCGTTTCAACACGCCGGTAGCGGCGATCGGCGTGCGCGGCACCGATTTCACCGTGTTCACCGACGACGAGACCTCGCGCGTGGCCGTGATTTCCGGCGGCGTGGTGGTCAGCGGCTTTGCCGGCGCCTGCCGTCCGGATGGCGCGGGCCCGTGCGAAGGCGAGGCCAGCCGCGAACTGAGCGCGGCCCAGCGCGGCCAGCTGCTGCAGGTGCGGCGCGGCCAGGCGGCCCCCCAGGTGCTGCCGAGCAGCCCGCTGTCGCCGGACCAGGTGTCGCCGCCGCGTGGCGACGAGCCGCTGGCCAAGACGGGTGGCGCCAGCGCCACCGCACCAGTCAGTGTCGGCGTGGAAGCCATGAAGAGCGCCGGGCTGAATACGGCGATCGAAAGGCTGGCGGGCAAGCCGGCGCCGGCGCCGAATCCGGGTCCAGTTCCGCCGGTTAGCACACCGCCTTCAACGGAAAAACCATCCACTCTGCCTGAAAGCACTGCGGAGTGGGGGCGCTGGCAGGCGGCGGCGGGTCGTCACGCGGCCATCAGCTTGTCGGAGGAGCGCAAGAAAAATGAATTGCTGGCACTGTCCGGGTATTTCGCGCTGTTCCGTTCCCCTGGGACGGAATATGTTGCGCCAAATAACGGATCGATCGGATTTTCCTTGCGCGGCAATGAAGCGTATGTCACGACAGAATACGGGTTCGGGAGTACGGTTGTAGCGCCGGCGACATTGTCGAATGGTTCTCTAAATGTTGACTTTGGCTTGCGGACCTTCAGTACTGGAATGGACGTGGCAACGGGCAGCGATGTTGTGCGTGTCACCGCCAATGGCACGGTAATGGGGGATGGGCGCCTGTATAGCAACGATGCGGAAGGCCGCTTCGGCATTCTCAATGTTCAGGGACTGCTGAGCAATGAGCGCGGCGGCAGTGCCGCGACCATTTTTGAGGGGCGGCTCGATGAAACGCGGACCGTGAACGGCGCTGCCACTTGGCGTTGAGCTGCTTACGCATCCCAGCAAACCCGGCTAGTCCGGGTTTTTTTATTTCTTTTGGATTCAGAAGTTGGGCAAGAATTCACAAAGGTGGGCAGTGGCACTTTCTAATCTTATAAGGAGTAGTAAATGCATATATCTGCCAGATCTTTGTAAATACCTATGATTTTTATTCGTAATGCGTAAAGAGCGCGAGGGATTGTATGAATTCTGTCGATTTTTAGAATAACTTTGTCGGCTTTGTGATGGCCGTCACATAAGGCCGAGCTCGCCTTCTGTCATCATGCAGTCCGTTGAGCTTACAGGCGTGCAAGAGCACTCCGCAATTTTGATTCAACATTTGATCGATCGATCTTTCTTTTTTTGGAGCAATAAATGGCAATCGTCACCGCGCACATCGCAGCTGTTCAGCAACTGTACGTCGCTTACTTCAACCGTCCGGCTGACTACGCTGGCCTGGAATACTGGACCAACGTTGTTGCAAACCAGAAGGGCTCGACCGCTCTGGTGTCGGCCGCTTTCGCTGCTGAAGCCGAATACAAGACCGAATACGCTGGCATGTCGAACGCCGACGTCGTCAACAAGATCTACCTGAACCTGTTTGGCCGTGCAGCTGAAGCCGAAGGCAAGGCATACTGGGCAGACCTGCTGGACAAGAAGCTGACCACCATCGATAAAGTCGTTGCTGAAATCGCCAAGGGCGCGCAGACCACCGACGCGGAAGCCTACGAAAACAAGGTGTCGGCCGCTACCGCCTTCACCGCAGCCCTGGACACCGCCGCCGAGCAGAAGGGCTACAGCGGCGCCGCTGCCAACGCACAAGCCAAGGCATTCATCACCAGCGTCACCACCGACGCATCGCTGGAAGCAGCAGTTGCTCCGGTCGCCCTGGCAACCACCGTCGGCAAGGTCGTTGCCGCAGGCACCCCATTCACCGTCGCTGGCGCCCTGGCTAACCTGGCAGCTGCCAACAAGGCCAAGGCTGACTTCCTGGTCACCGCCGATGGCGATGGCAAGGCCAACACCAACACCACCGATGCCAAGCTGGCTGAAGCAGTCACCACCGCAAGCACCAAAGTGCAGACCCTGCTGGGTACGCCTGCTGCTGGCGACGCTGTTGAGGCCATCTATGCAAGCGGTTCGGCTTCGGTCAAGGCTGCCCTGATCTCCGACCAGCAAGCTGCTAACGCCGAGGCCCTGGTCGAAGCGCAAGCTGCTGTCGTCACGGCAACCGGCAAAATCGCCCAGGTCGCAGGCCTGCAGTCGGCTATCGCCAACGCAACCGCTGCCAAGACCGCTGAAACCGCTGCCCTGGCAACCCAAAAGACCGCCGCTGTCGACCTGGCGTCGAAGCTGGCTGCTTACAACGCCACCAACGGCACCTCGGTGACCATGAACGTTGCGGCTGACGGCGGTGATGGTAACGGCACCGTGACTGGTCTGATCACCACCAACACTAGCGGCCAGCTGGTTCTGGCTACCGGCGTGACCGAGACGACCAATCCGGGCATCACCGCTCTGCTGAACGCTTCGATCGCCAAGGAAGCTGCTGACCTGAACGTGACCAAGGCAAGCAACCTGGTGACCGTGACCCAGAACACCGTGGACTACCTGGACACCACCGCTGCCGAAGTTGCCGAACTGGGCGCCCTGAAGGCCATGTTCGTCGAAGTGGAAGTTGCTGATGGCGCGCTGCCGACCGAAGCACAGATCGCCGAGCAACTGGCTATCTTCAAGGCCAAGGATGCTACTGCCAACAACAACGTGTACGAGGACTTCCTGGCTGCTGTGAATGCGTTCTACGACCAGCCGACCGCTGGTGAGAATCCACTGGCAGCGGCACTGGCCGATGCTAACAAGGCAGTCACGACCGCGAACGAGAACATCAAGAACTTCAACGAAGCCCTGGCCAAGCTGAAGAGCGCTGAAGCCCTGGTCACCCAAGGCGCTGCACTGGACGCCACCGTTGCCGCTGCAACTGAAGTGTTCACCTCGCGTAACTACACCATCCAGAACGTGGATGCCGTGTCGGAAATCGGTTCGTCGAACTCGGACATCTTCATGGCTGGCAAGGTCGACTCGACCATCAGCCTGTTCGGCCTGCAGGGCAATGACTCGCTGTTCATCGGTTCGGACTACACGCTGAACCGTGGCGCTCTGACCACCGGCAACAATGCGGTCCTGGAAGCGTTCGTGTCGCAAGTCGGCACCGACACCGTGATCAAACTGGAAAAGTCGGTCTTCGGTTCGAGCGCCGCAACTCCGGAAGTCGTGACCATCACCCTGGTCGGTATCGATGCAACCACGATCCAGCTGAACAACGGCATCATCACTTCGGGCGCCCCGGCTGCCTAACGATGGACTGAGCACGAAGCCCGATCAACGGGCTGATTGCTGAAGAACAAAACCCCACCTTCGTAAGAGGGTGGGGTTTTTCTTTGGATGATTCCCATATGCGACATAAAAGTTACTTTAATCGCAACAATATGTGATGTGCGTCACAAATATGAAGAGTTTTCGTTCATAATATACGTCGGATCAATTTCCTACCCGCAGCTACAGCGGGTCACCAGCAGTCAGCACCCTACACATGACGAAATTCTTAGACGAAAAAACTGAAATCGGTCGTGCGCTTCTCGCATTCAAGCGTACGTTCTGGACCATTGGTGTGTTCAGCGCCATCATCAACTTGATGATGCTGGTTCCCTCCTTGTACATGCTCCAGGTTTATGACCGGGTACTGGCGAGCCGTAATGAGATCACGCTGCTGATGTTAACGGTGCTGATGCTCGGGGCTTACCTGTTCATGGGCGGACTGGAAATCATCCGTTCCTTCGTATTGGTGCGCGTTGGAGCACGTTTCGACATGGTGCTCAACAAGCGTGTGTACACGGCATCGTTCGAACAGAACCTGAAACAGGCTGGTGGGAATGCCGGCCAAGCCCTGAATGATTTGACGAACCTGCGTCAGTTCTTGACTGGTAATGCACTATTCGCGTTCTTCGATGCTCCATGGTTCCCGATCTACCTGATCGTGATCTTCATGTTCAACCCAGCACTTGGCCTGTTTGCCTTGTGCGGCACCCTGGTTCTGATCGTACTTGCATACGTGAATGAGCGTGTAACCAAGCAGCCCTTGTCGGAAGCGAACACGATGGCGATCTCGGCCAGCACGCTGGCAACCAACAATTTACGCAACGCCGAGGTGATCGAGTCAATGGGTATGCTGCCCAACCTGATTGGTCGTTGGTTCAAGATGCACGGCAAGTTCCTGAACCTGCAAGCCGACGCCAGCCAGAAGGCCGGCACCATCGGTGCGGCCACGAAGTTCGTCCAGACTGCGCTTCAGTCGTTGGTCCTGGGTCTAGGCGCCTTGCTTGTGCTTGAAAACAAGATTACGCCAGGCATGATGATCGCCGCCTCGATCCTGGTTGGCCGTACTCTGGCGCCGGTGCAACAAGTGATCGGTGTCTGGAAGAGCTGGTCCAGCACGCGTAGCGCATACGATCGCCTGACCAAGCTGCTCGAAGCCAATCCGACCCGCCCAGCGGGCATGGCCCTACCAGCGCCCCAGGGTACCTTGACCCTGGAGGGCGTCACCGCCGCACCACCTGGCATGCGCAACCCGATTGTCAAGAATGTGACCTTCGGTATCGTGCCGGGCGACGTGCTAGGTGTGCTTGGCCCAAGTGGCTCGGGCAAATCGACCTTGGCGCGCCTGCTGGTCGGTGTATGGCCAGCCATGATGGGCAAAGTGCGACTCGACGGTGCCGATATCTACAGTTGGAACAAGGCAGAGCTGGGTCCGCACTTGGGTTATTTGCCGCAGGACATCGAACTGTTTGGCGGCACGGTCAGCGAAAACATCGCCCGTTTTGGTGAAGTAGATGCCGAGAAAGTGGTCCAGGCAGCAAAGCGTGCCGGGGTGCACGACATGATCTTGCACTTCCCGGAAGGCTATGACACCCAACTCGGTGACGGCGGTGCCGGCTTGTCTGGTGGGCAGAAACAGCGGATCGGCCTGGCGCGTGCGATGTACGGCGATCCTTCGCTCATCGTGCTCGATGAGCCGAATTCGAACCTCGACGACGCCGGCGAGCAGGCCCTGGTCGCGGCCGTGAACGATCTGCGCCAGCGCGGCAAGACGATCATCCTGATCACTCACCGTACCAGCATCATCGGCGTCACAACCAAGTTGCTTCTGATGCGCGATGGCGCGGTACACATGTTCGGCCCAACCGCGCAAGTGCTGGCGGCACTGCAGGAAGCAAACAACAAGGCGCTTCAGGCAGCTCAGGCTGCACAGGCTCAGGCAGCTGCGGCCCGGGCACAGCAGGCTGCGGCGGCCCCCGAGGGGCAGGCGCAGGTTACTAGCGGAGAGAGCAAATAATGAAGTTGTTAAAGAACGAAACGACGGAGGTCATTTCCCATGACGCCACGCCATTGGAAGTGAATACCGACGCGCGTGCCTACAGCCGCCTCGGCTGGATCATCGTCCTGCTCGGCGTGGGCGGCTTCCTGCTGTGGGCCTTGCTGGCGCCGCTCGACAAGGGCGTGCCCCTGAGCGGCACCGTGGCCAAGGAATCGAACCGCCAGGCGGTGCAGCACCAATCCGGAGGCACTGTCCAGGAAATCCTGGTGCGCAACGGCGATGTGGTCAAGGCTGGCCAGGTACTGGTGCGCATGAATGCCGTGATGGCCCAGGCCAGCGTCGAGGCCACCGAAAGCCAGTACCTGTCGGCGCTGTCAACCGAAGCGCGCCTGGCAGCCGAGCGCGACGGGCTCAAGAAGATCGTGTTCCCGGCGGAGCTGGAGCAGCGCCGCAACGAGCCGCGCGTGGCCGACCTGATCAGCCTGCAAAACTCGTTGTTCGCGTCGCGCCAGTCTTCTCTGCAGAACGAACTGGCTGTCCTGGACGAGAATATCGCCGGCCTGAAGCTGCAGATTCGCGGCCTCGAAGAGTCGCGCAACAGCAAGAAGGAGCAGGTCGGCTTCCTGAAAGAACAACTGGGTGGCATGCGCGACCTGGCCAAGGAAGGCTATGTGGCGCGCAACCGCCTGCTCGACCTGGAGCGGACCTACGCCCAGCTGGGCGGCGCGATCTCGGAAGACATCGGCAATATCGGACGCGCCCAGCGCCAGGTGACCGAGCTCACCTTGCGCAAAGCGCAGCGCACGCAGGACTACCAGAAGGAAGTGCGTACCCAGCTGTCCGAAGTGCAGCGCGAGGCGCAAAGCCAGGGCGCGCGCCTGCAGGCGCTGCGCTTCGAGCTGTCGAACGTCGAAGTCAAGGCGCCAGCCGACGGCACGGTGGTGGGCCTGGCGGTGTTTACCAATGGCGGCGTGGTGCAGCCCGGCTTCAAGATGATGGACATCGTGCCGACCGACGATCCGCTGGTGGTCGAAGGCCACCTGCCGACCAACCTGGTGGACAAGGTCCATCCGGGCCTGAAGGTCGAGCTGATGTTCTCGGCATTTAACGTCAACAAGACGCCCCATATCGAAGGCGAAGTCACCAACGTGGCGGCCGACCGCAACGTCGACGAGCGCACCGGCATGCCGTACTACGTCGTACACGTGAAGGTGACCCCGGCGGGGGCGAAGATGATTGCCGAGCACAAGATGGATATCCGCCCGGGCATGCCGGTGGAACTGTTCGTCAAGACCGGCGAGCGCACGATGATGAACTACCTGCTCAAGCCGCTCATCGACCGTGCTCAATCCTCGATGAGCGAGGACTGACATGCGCGCAATGAGCAAGGACCGCAAGATCAAGGCAATGCGGGCAGGCGTGCTGGGCATGTTGCTGGCGCTCGCCACCGGGGGCGCGGGCGCGGTGTCGCTGCAGCAGGCGTATGAGGCGGCCATCAGGAATGACCCCACCTTCCGCATGCGTTTCTATGAAAACGAGTCCGGCAAGGAAAACCGTATCCTCGGCCGCGCCGGCCTGCTGCCGCAGGTATCGGGCAGCTACTCCTATGGCAAGAACATTGCCGACCAGACGGCCCCGAACCTGTTCGGGCAGATGAGCACCCAGCACCCGCGCTATACCAGCCGCTCGTCCGTGGTCCAGTTGCGCCAGCCGTTGTTCAGCATGGACGCCATTGCGCGCTACCGCCAGGGCAAGGTGCAGACTGCACAGGCCGAGGAGAGCTATGAGGCCGGCATCGACGAGGTGTCGGTGCGCGTGGTCAGCGCCTATCTCGACGTGCTGTTCGCGCAGGACCAGCTGGCGCTGGCGCGCGTCCAGCGCGACGCCCACCTGGAAAACCAGAAGCTCAACCAGCGGCTGTTCCAGCGGGGAGAGGGTACCAGGACCGATATGCTCGAAACCCAGGCCCGGCTCGACGTGGCCGAGGCGGCACTGATCGAATCGCAGGACAACCTGGTGGCTGCCCGTAATACGCTGGAAGGCGTGATCGGGATGGATCCGGGCGAGCTGGACCGATTGGCGGATGATTTCCGTCCGCTTGCACTCGATCCAGTTTCCTTCGAGGACTGGCGCAAGCTCGCACTCGAGCGCAACAACATGCTGGCGGCCAGCCGCCTGGCCGTGGAAAACGCGCGCCTGGATATCAGCCGTGCCAGGGCCGGGCATTATCCACGCGTGGACTTCGTCGCGGCTTACAGCAAGAGCGACAGCGAATCGCTGACCAACCTGAACCAGCGCAATACGAACCGCCAACTCGGCGTCCAGGTCAATATTCCGATCTATCAGGGCGGAGCAATCAACGCCAGCACGCGCCAAGCGGCGGCGATCTATGGTCGTAGCCAGGCCGAATTGGATGCGCGTACCAATGAGATCCTGGTCGAGTTGCGAAAAGCCCACAGCCTTGTGACAAGCAGCGGGCGGAAAATCGAGGCATTGGTCAAGGCGGTCGAGTCCGGCAAGCAACTTATGATTGCAACTGAGCAATCAATCAAAGGCGGCGTGCGCATCAATCTCGACCTGCTCAACGCCCAGCAGCAACTGTTCGCCAGCCAGCGCGACCTGGCCCAGGCACGCTATTCCTACCTCGTGGGACTGATGCGCCTGCGTGCCGCCTCCGGTACCTTGCAGGCCGATGCGGTGCGCGAAATTGCAGCCTATTTTCGTTAACTAGGTTGTTAAACCCAAGCAAGCATTCCTATGTGAATGCTTGCTT
Organism: Massilia consociata; assembly: GCF_042432755.1. NCBI lineage: Bacteria > Pseudomonadati > Pseudomonadota > Betaproteobacteria > Burkholderiales > Oxalobacteraceae > Massilia > Massilia consociata. The sequence continues at coordinate 644,499 of NZ_JBHLWP010000013.1, read as the reverse complement.
CTCTTCACTTTCTCTAACTTCTGCTATCTTCTAGGAAATATCTCCTAAAAGCAATTATCTAGCGCACTCTTCAGTAAAATGCGCCGCGATTTTTTTTGTTGCGCTAATATCGATTTACCAATCTTAATGGAGGTCGACATGGCAGACGCAAACACCCTCGCAGTGCAGAAACTGTATATTGCTTATTTCAGCCGCCCGGCTGACGCTGCGGGTCTCGAATACTGGGTCAAGGCAGTCAACAGCAATCCGAACGCGCTTCAGGAAGCCTCGCGCGCATTCTCGACGTCGAAGGAGTACCGCGATACCTATGCGGGCTTCGACAACCGTGCCAAGGTCGCAGAGGTCTATGACAACCTGTTCAGCCGTCCAGGCGATGCCGCCGGTATCGATTACTGGACCAACCTGCTCAACAACAACCAGGTCACCATCGACAACATGGTGACCGAGATCGCCAACGGTGCCCAGGGCAACGACCGCGTGGCGTTCAACGGCAAAGTCTCGGCCGCCGCCGTCTTCACCGCGCGCCTCGACCAGCCGAACGAAAAGGCAGCCTACTCGGGCGCGGCGGCGAACAAGATTGCGATGGAATGGATCGCCACCATCAAGGACCTGCAGACGGGCGCGACCGCGAACGACCCGGGCGTGGTCGATAGCGTGATCGCCAAGATCGTGGGTAGTGCTTCGAGCGGTTTCGAGATCGACGGTCTGTATATCTAAGAACACGCGCGGACCTGGCGTCCGCGCATGCTGAAATATTATTTCAAACGCATTGCCGCGTTGAAAGAAAATTTCAGACTGGGTGTGCCGTGCTTGCTGCGTCGCCGCCGGCCCCTGCGTTCTCCGAGCGCGAGGATGCGGCCGGCGCGCAGTGCGGGCACGATACGCCAACCACGTAATCCGGCGACAATTGCTGGCGCGGCGTGACCACGGCGCGGCAGGCAAAACACTGCGCGGTTTCGGTCGGCTCGAGTTTCGGGTTGAGCGCGGTGCGGTAGTCGAACACGAAGCAGTCGCCGCTGTAATGGTCGCCGCCGACTTCCTCGAAATATTTCAGGATGCCGCCGTCGAGCTGGAACACGCGGTCGTAGCCGATGTTCTTCATGTGGATCGCCGCCTTTTCGCAGCGGATGCCGCCGGTGCAGAAGGTCACGACCGTCTTGCCGGCCAACTCGTCCTTGTGCTGGGCCGCCACTTCCGGAAACTCGGTGAACTTCTCGATGCGGTAGTCGAGCGTGTTGTCGAAGGTGCCGACATCCACCTCGAATGCATTGCGCGTTTCCATCATCACCACCGGCACGCCCTCGTCGTCATGTCCTTGGTCGAGCCAGCGCTTGAGCGTCTTCGGATCCACCGATGGGGCACGGCCGAGCTCGGGCTTGATGAGCGGCATGCGCATCGTGATGATTTCCTTCTTGATCTTCACCAGCATGCGCTTGTGCGATTGCTCGGTGGAGAGGCTTTCTTTCCACTCGAGGTCGGCCAGGCGCGCGTCGCTGCGTACCCAGGCCAGGTACTGGTCGATGTGCTCGCGCGTACCGGACAGGAACATGTTGATGCCTTCCGGCGTCAGCAGGACGGTTCCCTTCAGGCGCAGGTCGTTGCACAGCGCTTGGTGCTGCGGGCGCAGTTCTTCCAGGTTGTCGAGGGTGACGAACTTGTAGGCGGCGATATTGACGAAGCTTGGTACGGAGTTGGCTGCGGAAGACATGGCGGCAAGGCTGGTAAAGACAGGCCGACATTATAAAGGCAGATGGGCCTGTCCGCAGCGATAACGGTCGGCAATTACTATTACAATACGGGACTCCGTACAACAGGCCATGCTGCGCAGGCCGGCCCAGACATGCATTCACTGAACATCCAGTACAACCCGCGCATCGATCAGTTGCGCTGGCTTGCCGCGACCATCGTCTTCCTGTTTCACTTCCACCTCGAGTACCGCGGGGCCGGCGGCGCCGGGCTGAGCGGACCGTGGTGGGCGGTGATCACGGAAGGGCATACCGGCGTCGGCCTGTTCTTCACGCTGTCGGGCTTCCTGTTCATGCAGATCGCGCTGCACCAGCAGCAGGCGCAGCGGGAAATCCAGTACCGCGATTTCCTGCGCAACCGCATCCTGCGCATCGTGCCGCTCTACCTGGTGATCTTCCTGCTCGCCACCTCGATCAACCGCGACAAGTTCGCACCCCAGGATATCCTGTACCTGTTCGCTTCCAACCTCGGCCTGGCGCCCACCTCGGTCAGCCCGGTCACCGGGGCGGCCTGGACGATCTCGCTGGAATTCATGTTCTACCTGGTCTTCCCCTTCCTTGCCCGCTTCACGCTGGAGCGCGGCATCGCCTACCTGGGCGGCTGGCTGGTGCTGATGGCCTTCTTCAAGGTGGCCGCGTACCTGGTGAACGCCAACAGCACGCTGATGTATTTCAGTACCTGGGTCGGCCGCTTCGACCAGTTCCTGATCGGCATGGCGGCAGCGATGCTGTACGTCCGCTGGCGCCCGCAGCTGGCGCGCTACGCGCCACTGCTGCTGCTGGCCAGCATCGCCCTGGTGATGTGGAACACGGCCTGGATGCATCGCGTCGCCCCGTTCATGATGACGCCCAAATCCTCGTTCTGGATCTACTGGTCCTTCGTCGAAAGCGCCGGCTGGGCTGCCGTGATCCTGGCCTGGGTGTCGTTCAAGCCGCGCCTGCCCGGCATGGTCGAGCGGGCGCTGGGCCAGGGCGGGAAAATCAGCTTCTCGTTCTACCTGTTGCACATGGCCCTGCTGCACATCCTGTCCCAGCGCGTCGGTATCGTGAGTCCGACCGGCGTGCCGTGGCTGGACGTTGCCATCATGCTCGTGGTGACGTATGGGTTGACCTGGGCGCTTTCCACGCTGTGCTACCACATCGTCGAAGAGCCGTTCCTGCGCATGCGACGCAACTATGGCGCGAACAGGGCTGCCGCTCACGCGACCAGTCACTGATGGTGTCGGATTTTCTTACAGTGAATAAACGCGTAAAGCCGGGTTGCGCCTGTAAAACATGAGATACGGGGCTTGTGTACGCAACTATCCTGTCGGAAATTTTTACACATGGAATAAAAAGTTGAGCGAATAATAAATTAAATGCTTGAAATGAAAGAGAAAATACTCGCTGGCATCAATATTGCTTGTATTAAAGACATTGACTCTTTCTTTAAGGAATTCAAGTGAAAATTTCACATTCGTCTTTTGTTGCAGTTGCTCTGTTCTGCGGCGTTCAAAGTGCATCGGCAGGTGTCTTGGTCGCAAGTGATACCTTTGCCCCGGGCGCGAACAGCGCCAGCATCACCGCTTCTACCAGCGGGCAAGGCTGGCAATCCGGCTGGCAGACCGATGTCACGAAAAATCCGCAAAATACCGTACGTATCGCCACGCCTGCCGGTTCCACCACGGGCTCGATGCTCGAGTTCGCCGGCAATAGCGACAAAGCTGCCTTCCGCACCTTCGCCAATGCCCAGGAAGACAGTCTCCTGATCGATTTCAGGTTCGAGTACAGCGGTTCGCTGGTCAACAACAGCTTCATGGGCCTCTGGTTCGGCGACTGGGACGGCCCGAACATCGGTTTGAAGGCGAACTGCGGCACGGGCACGGAAAAGATCGGCAAGAACACCGTTGCCTGCACCAATGACCTGTTCGTCCGCATGGGCGGCACCGATGGCGTCTTCCTGCCTGTTAGCGATGTTGTCGCCGGCACCAGCTATCACCTCTTCGGGCACCTCTACAAGGATGGCGGCAGCAGCACCTACAACCGCTTCGATGCCTGGCTGAACCCGACCGCGGACGAGATGCAATCGCTCACCGGCTGGGATGCGCGCGCCACCTCCAGCGCAAAAGACGCCGAGAAGTTGACGAGCATCAGCACCATCGGTTTCCGCACCGTGAATCTCCCCGCCGGCACCACCGTGCGTGTGGACAACCTGAACGTCGCCCAGATTCCGGAACCGGGCAGCCTGTCGCTGATGGGCCTGGCGCTGGCAGGGCTGATCGCCTTCAGCCGCCGCAAGCGCAGCTGAGCCGTTCCCTGAGCGCACAAGCCTGGCTATACGCCAGGCTTTTTTCTTTGTCTAGTGCCTCAGTGCAACGCAAAACCTGGCATGCAACTTCATCCCGGTAGGTCGGCAAGGTAAAATGGCACGATGACTTCCCCGATCTTCACCCACCTCCGCGTCCACTCCGAATACTCGATCGTCGACGGCCTCGTGCGCATCGACGACATCGTGGGGGCCGCCGCCAAGGACAGGCAGCCGGCCCTGGCCGTGACCGACCTGGCCAACATGTTCTGCCTGGTGCGCTTCTACAAGGCGGCGCGCGGGAAGGGGATCAAGCCGATCGTCGGCGTCGACGCCTGGATCACCAACGACGACAACCGCGACAAGCCGTTTCGCCTGCTGATCCTGGCGAAGAACCGCACCGGCTACCTGCAGCTGTGCGATCTGCTGTCCAAGGCCTGGCTGACGAATCAATACAAGGGCCGCGCCGAGATCCGCGTCGAGTGGCTGGAAGCGCTGGCCACGTCGGTCTCGACGCTGGAGCCCGACACGCCGCAGGCCGACGCCCTGATCGTCCTGTCGGGCGCCTGCTTCGGCGACATCGGCCAGGCGATCGACAACGGCGATATCGAACGCGCCGAACGCGCCGCCGAGCGCTGGGCCCGGATCTTCCCGGGCCACTTCTACATCGAGATCCAGCGCGCCGGCCAGCCGAACCAGGAGCAGCAGGTGCGCCATTCGGTGGCGCTGGCGTCGCGCCTCGGGTTGCCGGTGGTGGCCACGCACCCGGTGCAGTTCCTGAACAAGGACGAGTACATCGCCCACGAAGCGCGCGTCTGCATCGCCGAAGGCGAGATGCTGGCCAACGCCAAGCGCGTGCGCCGCTTCAACGAAGAGATGTGCTTCAAGACGCAGGAAGAAATGGCGGCGCTGTTCCACGACCTGCCGGGCGCGCTCGCCAATTCGGTGGAGATCGCCAAGCGCTGCAACGTCACCCTCACGCTGGGCAAGCCCCAGCTGCCGGACTTCCCGACGCCGGATGGATTGAGCATCGACGACTTCCTGGTCCTTGAGACGAAAAAAGGCCTGGAAGAGCGCCTGGTGCAGCTCTACCCCGACCCGGAAGTGCGCGAGAAGGAGCGTCCGCGCTACGAGGCGCGCCTGCAGTTCGAGAACGAAACCATCATCAAGATGAAGTTCCCGGGCTACTTCCTGATCGTGGCGGAGTTCATCCAGTGGGGCAAGAACAACGGCGTGCCGATCGGTCCGGGCCGCGGCTCGGGCGCTGGCTCGCTGGTCGCGTACGCGCTGAAGATCACCGACCTCGACCCGCTGAAGTACAACCTGCTGTTCGAGCGCTTCCTGAACCCGGAACGCGTCTCGATGCCCGACTTCGACATCGACTTCTGCCAGGAGAAGCGCGAACTCGTGATCCAGCACGTAAAAGATTTGTATGGACGTGATGCAGTATCGCAGATCGCCACCTTCGGCACCATGGCCGCGAAAGGCGCGATCCGCGACGTTGGCCGCGTGCTCGACTTCGGCTACAACTTCTGCGACGGCATCTCCAAGCTGATTCCGTTCAAGCCGGGCAAGCAGGTCTCGATCGCCGAGGCGATCGAAGAGGAACCGCTGCTCAAGGAACGGCTCGACAACGAGGAAGAGGTCAAGCAGCTGCTCGACCTGGCCCAGCAGGTAGAGGGCATCACCCGCGGCATCGGCATGCACGCCGGCGGCGTGCTGATCGCGCCGGGCAAGCTCACCGATTTCTGCCCGCTGTACACCCAGGGCGGCGACGCCGGCGTCGTCTCGCAGTACGACAAGGACGACGTCGAAGCCGTCGGCCTGGTGAAGTTCGACTTCCTGGGCCTGACCACGCTCACCATCCTCGACCGCGCCGTGAACTACATCCGCGCGCTCGACCCGCAGGATGCCGACTTCAACCTGGAAACCCTGCCGCTGAACGACCGGCCGTCGTACAAGCTGCTGTCCGACGCCAAGACCGTCGCGATCTTCCAGCTTGAATCGCGCGGCATGCAGGGGATGCTGAAGGACGCGCGTCCCGACCGCTTCGAGGACATCATTGCGCTGGTGGCGCTGTACCGTCCGGGCCCGATGGACCTGATCCCCGACTTCTGCAAACGCAAGCACGGCGAGAAGTTCGACTATCCGGACCCGCGCACGGAGTCGATCCTGTCCGAGACCTACGGCATCATGGTCTACCAGGAGCAGGTGATGCAGATGGCGCAGATCGTCGGCGGCTACTCGCTGGGCGGCGCGGACATGCTGCGCCGCGCGATGGGCAAGAAGAAGGCCGAAGAGATGGCCGAGCACCGCGAGATCTTCCGCGCCGGCGCGGCCAAGGACGGCCTGTCGACGGAAAAGGCCGACGAGATCTTCGACCTGATGGAGAAGTTCGCGGGCTACGGCTTCAACAAGTCGCACGCGGCCGCGTACGCGCTGTTGTCCTACCACACGGCCTACCTCAAGGTGCACCACACCGCCGCGTTCATGGCAGCCAACATGTCGCTGGCCATGGAAGACACGGAAAAGATCAAGATCCTGGTCGAGGATGCGAAGGATGTCTGCAAGCTGACCATCCTGCCGCCGGACGTGAACGAATCGCAGTTCCGCTTCACGCCGGAAGGCCAGCCGCGCTCGGTGACGGGCAAGCAGGTCTCGAACATCCGCTACGGCCTGGGCGGCGTGAAGGGGGCGGGGCAGGGCGCGATCGAGGCGATCATCGCCGCACGGACCAGCGGCGGCAAGTTCAAGGACCTGTTCGACTTCTGCATGCGCGTGGACCGCAAGCAGATCAACCGCCGCACCATCGAATCCCTCATCCGGGCGGGCGCGATGGACGCATTCGGGGTTGACCGCTCCGTGCTGCTGGCTTCGGTCGGCTTTGCGATGGAAGCGGCCGGCCAGGCTGCGGCCGCCGCCAACCAGGTCAGCCTGTTCGGCGGCATTGACTCCGACCTGGTGGCCCCGCCGGAGTACGTCAAGGCGACCCCGTGGACCGATCGCCAGAAGCTGTCCGAAGAGAAGATCGCGCTCGGCTACTACCTGTCGGGCCACATGTTCGATTCGTACGCGGCCGAGGTGCGGCGCTTCGCCAAGACCAAGCTGAAGGACCTGGAGCCGTCGCGCGACCCGCGCATGCTGTGCGGCGTGATCACCGGCGTGCGCACCCAGATGACCCAGCGCGGCAAGATCCTGATCGTCTCGCTCGACGACAAGACCGGCGTGGTCGAGGTGACGGTCTACAGCGAGCTGCTGGAAGCGAACAAGAACATCTTCAAGGAAGACGAATTCCTGCTGGTGGTCGGCAAGGTGTCGGAAGACCGCTTCAACGGCGGCCTGCGCATCACGGCCGAGAAGGTGTACGACATCGCCGCGGCGCGCATCCAGTACGGCTTCAAGCTGGAGATGGATGTGTCCTGCGACATCAGTCCGGCCAAGCTGGCCGAGATCCTGCAGCCCTACCGCCAGCAGGACGGCCTGCCGGTCAGCCTGCGCATCCGGCCGCAGGGCGTCGAGGCTATCTTGCAGCTGGGCGACGACTGGCGCGTGGCGCCGTCGGATACGCTCAAGCAGCAGCTGGAGCTGGCGCTGGGGGCGAAGGATGTGGCGGTGGAGTATTAATTTGCGCTAAAGGCTTGCATGCGCGATTGGATTCCCGCCTTCGCGGGAATGACGGTCTCAGGGTTGTCTGGATAAACAGCGCTAGCGGTTCTCAAATTGGATTCCCGCCTTCGCGGGAATGACGGTCGTGGGGTTATCTGGATAAACAGCGCTAGCGGTGTTCAAACTACATCATTCAGCCCGTCGTTCCCGCGAAGGCGGGAACCCAAGTCTGGCGCGCGCACGAACGCGTGCTTGCACCCTCACCGCAACAAGGGTGCCGCATCCACCACCCGCACATCATGCATCTGGTGCAGGTAGGCCTCCAGGTAGCCCTTGTGCGAGGCCCCCACGATCACCAGCATGCGCATCCCCGGCCGCGCCGCCAGCACGTCGCGGATGTTGCCCGCCATGCGCAGGTTGCGCGTTTCCCAGTAGCCGATGTAGCGGCGACCGAAGCGTTGGGATGAGGACTCCTCGAGTGCCGCACCGAAGTCGCTGTCGAAGGCCAGTTGCGTGGCGCCGGGCGCATTGTCGGCACGGTACAGGGCCAGTACGCCTTCTGCAGTACCGATCTTCGCCTCCCGTGCCTTGATCGCCTCCATGCGACGCTTGAGGGCCGGGTTGTCCCAGGCTTTCGACATCGCTTCGCCGGCGGCTTTCCTGTCCACCGTCGGGCGGTCGGCGGTGTGGTCGTCCATCGGGTACACCCGCTCGTGGCCGAGCCGGGCCGCCAGGCGCGCGGCGATCAGGATGCTTTCGTCGCGTTTGTCCTTCAGCGTCTCCAGCCGTTCGACCAGCGTGGCATCCAGGCCGTCGCTGGCGCGCCGCTCAGCCTGCGGCAGCTGCAGCCATTGCACCAGCGCCGAGGCCTGCTCGCCGCCGGCGAGGAACAGGGCAGCCAGGCGGCGGCGCTGGCCGGCGGATGGATTGGCTGGCCAGGCCGCCAGCAGCGCCTCGGCCTGCGCGGTCGCTGCGGCCACATCCAGCCCGGTTGCCGCCTGCGCAGGCGCGGTGTCCGGGCAATAGATCGGGATCGAGTCCTTGTAGCGTCCCGGGTAGCGGCGCATGAAATCGCATTGCGTACCGGAGAGCTCCTCGATGGCGATGCCGTCCGGACGCCACCCCGCCAGGCGGTCCACGAGGGGACGCAGGTTGGCGGGGTCGAAGCTCTCCGGCAGTTGGGACAAGTGGGAGGTGCCGAGCACCAGCACCTCGTTGGCCGGTCCGGCGGCCGGGCCTTTCAGTTTGCTGGGGTCGAAATCCGGCCGGTAAGCCTGCGCGGCAGCTGCACCCGAGACGACTGCCGCAGCGAGAAATGCGAGAAATGCATATACGTGGCGCACCCTGGCGTCCTTTCCTGTCGGTTGGCACAAAGATCGATGCTCGCACGCGGGTGCGGGAGGGTCAATGCAGCTTGCATGGCATGCCCCGGAGGCGGCACGCGGTTTTGCTTTATCTAGGCCAATTGCCGTGCTACATTTGTATTTACATTACAAACATAATCAGGGGACATCACGCCATGCAAACGCTCGCCCAGCTCCGGGAGGATTTCGACAAACGCGCCAGGCGCTCCCTGTCCTTGCCGGCTGCCGGCCTGCTCGTCTGGTGCGTCGTCGGCGTGCTCGGGATGATCCTGCCGCCCAGGGCCGCGACATTCGCGCTGGTGTTCGCGACGGGCGCGATCTTTCCGCTGGCGATGGGCATTGCACGGCTGCGCGGCGAGCAGCTGATCGAGAACACCAACCCCCTGGCGAAGCTGATGTTCGTGTGTGTCGTGATGGTCAACCTGCTGTGGGCGGTGCATATCCCGCTCCTGATGCATGCGCCGCGGTTCGTCCCGCTCAGCCTGGGCATCGGACTCGGGCTGCACTGGATGGTCTATTCGTGGATCATCGCGCACCCGCTCGGCTACCGCCACGCCGTCCTGCGCACCATCGGCCTGCTGGCCGTTTGGTTTGCCTTCCCGGCGCATGCCGTCACCGCATCGGCCGCCGTCGTCGTCGCGGCCTATGCGATCACCCTGCTCGAGATGCGCGCCCGTCCAGGCATCGTGGCTGCTGCGCCGGGGCTCGACAGCGCGCGGGCCTGACGGCGTCCTGGGGTTGCCTGCCGCAGCCGTCAGCCGTCAGGGCGCGGGCATCACGAAGGGTGCCTCACCCTGGTGCTCGCGCAGCCCGCGCGTCGCCTGCGTGGTCTTGTTGGCGGCGCGTTCCAGCACCACTTTGCGGTTGCTCGATTCTTCATCCCGCCTGGCCTCGCGGTGCCACAGGTGCAGCACTTCGGTGGCGAAGGCCCCGTCCTTGCGCAGCACGCCCGCATGGAACAGGCGCACCACCAGGTCGGAATCCTCGTGCCCCCAGCCGACGAAACTCTCGTCGAAGCCGTTGACCTTCTCCAGGTCGCTGCGCCACACCGCCAGGTTGCAGCTCTTGATGCGGCGCCAGCTGAACTTTTTCCGTTCGCGTCCGGCGTCCGGAAGACGCAGCAGCAGCTGCAGCACCTTGTTGATGTCGCCGCGCAGGCGGTAGCGCAGCTTGTCCAGCAATCCCATGGCCGGCAGGTCGATCCTTTCAAGCAGCGCCTTCTGCGTCAGGGCAGGGCTGAGCAGGATGCGGCTGCCGGATACCAGGAAACCCGGCCGTGCCAGCGCGCGGTGGCGCGAGACGAAGTCGCGCTGCGGCACGCAGTCGCCGTCCAGGAAAATGATATAGTCGCCGGCTGCCGCCAGCGTGCCGCGGTTGCGGGCCATCGCGGCGCGGAAGCCCTCGTCCGGCTGCCACACGTGTTTCAAGGGCACCGGCGAGCGGGCGCGCAGGCGGGCGATGCTGTCCCGCGTGTTGGCAGTCGAGCCGTCATCAGCGATAATGATTTCAAAATTCTTGTCGTCCTGCATGAAACAGGCTTCCACGACCGCCTCCAGGGCGTCCGGGCGGTTGTACGTGGTAATCACGACAGAGATGGTCTGGTTTTGCTGCATGGGTATCCGCTCAGGTAAGACTCGGGTAAGACTCGGGTAAGGCACAGGTATCTGCCCGGTGGTCGCTCGGCGGCCGAAAGAGCGCGCTCAAGGTTGGCAAGAATATCCCACAAGAACATGAATGAACAATAATCAGACGAAAATCGGGGTGCCGATGCAGCGTTGGATCGGCTTCCTGGTTTTCCTGTTCCCTTTCCTCAGCCTCATTACCCCGTCCGGTATCGGTTTCAGCAGCGTCATCTTCGTGCTGGCCGCGCTCTGCGTGCCGCGCAAGGCGTGGGGCGCGCTGGCGCCGCACTGGCGCGAGATCCGCTGGGTGGTCGCGGCCTTCGCCTTCAATTTCCTGTTCGCCGCCGTGTGCGTATGGGCACGCCCCGAGACGCGCCTGGACTACCTCGACAACCCCTCGCGCATGCTGCTTGGCCTGAGCGCGGCCGCACTGGTGGTGCTGGCGCGCCCGCCGCGCGCCGTCTTGTGGTGGGGCGTGGTCGCGGGCGCCGTGTGCGCGCTGCCCTTCGTGGGCTACCAGCGCATCGTGCTCGGCGACCCCCGTCCCGGCGGCTGGCTCAACGCCATCACCTTCGGCGACATCGCGCTGTGCCTGGGCCTGGTGGCGCTGGCCGCGGCCATCGACTACCGCCACAGCACCCGCAAGGCCCTGCTGCCCGCGTTCGGCGCCGTGGCGGGGCTGGCGGCCACGGTCATGAGCGGCACGCGCGGCGGCTGGATCGCGCTGGTGCTGGCCGCGATCCTGTTCCTCACCTACGCGCGCCTGCTGCGCAGCCGGCGCGTGCGCCTGCTGCTGGTCGGCAGCTTCGCGCTGTTCGCCTCGACCTTCTTCATTCCCGCGTTCGGCGTGCAGCAACGGGTGGGCGAGGGCGTGCGCGACGTGCAGACCTGGCTCGACGGCGGCAGCGCATTCACCAACGTGGGCGTACGCCTCGAGCTATGGACGGGCGCCGCCCAGCTGATCGCGGAGCGCCCGCTGTTCGGGCTCGATCCGGAAACGGTGCGCGCCGGCCTGCGCCGGTTGGCCGCGGAAGGCAGGATCCAGGACGTCGTGCTGCCCTTCGAGCACCTGCACAACGACGCGCTGCAGGCATTGGCCACCGGCGGCGTCTTCGGCCTGCTGGCATGGATCGGCATCCTGGCGGCGCCGTTCGCCTTTTTCGCCCGCTCGCTCGGCCGCGGTGCGCACGCCGGCGCGCATGCCGGGGCGCCGATGCGGCAGCTCATGCCGCAGTTTGCGCCGGCGCTGGCCGGCATGCTCGTGGTGCTCAGTTACTTCAGCTTCGGCCTGACCGAAGTGATCTTCTGGTCCTTGAAAGGCAGCATGTTCTATGCGCTCATGGTGTTCTTGCTCATGGGCTTCTGCCTGACGGCGCAAGCCGATGCGGACAATCAATCTATGGAAAACAAGCGTGGAAAATAAGGTCATCGTCAAACGCCTGCTGGCGATCGTCAAGCCCTACCAGGGCCGTGCCTGGCTGGCACTGCTGTCGATGGCGCTCACCGCCGCCACCCAGCCGCTGCTGGGCAAGGCGCTGCAGCTCTTGATCGACCTCGGTTTCGAGGAAAAGGTGCCGTTCAGCCTGTGGTGGATTCCCGGCGTGCTGGTGTCGATCTTCATCCTGCGCGGCATCGGCACCTTCTCGACCGCCTACTTCAACAACTGGGTCACCAGCCGCGTGCTGAACGACCTGCGCGCGATGGTGTTCGACCGCGTCCTCAGGCTTCCGGTGGGGCGCTTCCACGAGGAGTCGACCGGCAAGATCATCAACACCGTCGTGGCCGAGGTGCGCCAGGTGGTGGACATGCTGCAGTCGGTGTTCGTGGCCTGCGTGCGCGATACCCTGGTGGTGATCGGCCTGCTCGGCACCCTGCTGTACCTGAACTGGCAGCTGACCCTGGTGGCGATCGTCGTGATCCCGCTGACCGCCGTGATCGTGCGCACCACCACCGGCCGCCTGCGCCGCCTGAACCGCGAGAACCAGCGCGTCACCGCCGAGCTGACCCAGGTGGTGGAAGAAGCCACGCGCGGCCACCAGGTGATCCGGGTGTTCTCGGGCGAGCGCTACGAGCGCGCGCGCTTTCATGCGCGCAGCGAAGCCCTGCGCGGTTTTTCGCAGCGCATGACGGTGGCGTTCGCCGCCACCACGCCGGTGACGCAAATTGCGACCTCGATGGCGCTGTCGCTGGTGGTGGTGCTGGCGATCCAGGCCAACATGACCCAGGGCGAGTTCGTCCAGTTCGTGACCATGATGCTGATGCTGCTCACGCCGCTCAAGTCGCTGGCCGAGGTGAACGGCCCGATGCAGCGCGGGATGACGGCGGCCGAGACGGTGTTCGGCATGATCGATTCGCCGGCCGAGCTGGACACCGGCACGCGCGAGCTGGGGCGCGCCCGGGGCCACCTGCGGCTGGAAAATGTCCGGTTCCGCTATCCGAACGCGGCCAACCTGGCGCTCGACGACGTGAGCCTGGACGTGCAGCCGGGCCAGACGGTGGCGCTGGTGGGCGTGTCCGGCGGCGGCAAGTCGACCTTCGTGAACCTGGTCACCCGGTTCTACGATCCGCAGGAGGGGCGCCTGCTGCTCGACGGGGTGCCCTACCCGGACGTCAAGCTGGCCAGTTTGCGCGCGCAACTGGCGATGGTGAGCCAGAACGTGGTGCTGTTCGACGACACGCTGGCCGCCAACATCGCCTATGGCGTGGAGAAGATCGACTACGAACGCCTGGCCGCGGCCGTGAAGGCGGCGCACCTGACGGACGTGGTGGCCAGGCTGGAAGACGGCGTGGAGACGCGCATCGGCGAGAACGGCATGCGCCTGTCCGGCGGCCAGCGCCAGCGCGTGGCGATCGCGCGCGCGATCTACAAGGACGCGCCGATCCTGATCCTGGACGAGGCCACCTCGGCGCTCGACAACGAATCCGAGCGCGCGGTGCAGGCGGCGCTGGACACACTCATGGCGGGCCGCACCACCATCGTGATCGCGCACCGCCTGTCGACCATCGAGCGGGCGGACCGGATCGTGGTGATGGAGCACGGGCGGATCGTCGAGCAGGGCACGCATGCGGAGCTGCTCGATGCGAACGGGATGTATGCGAATTTGTACCGCCTGCAGTTCGTGGCGGCGGATCAGTCGTAAGCTGCGGCTGCGCTGAAAAATTGGGTTCCCGCCTACGCGGGAACGACGTTCATAGGGTGCAGGCCGCAAAATCGACCGTAGCCAGCACCTTCAAGACCGTCATTGCCGCCACCGGCGGCAATGACTTCCCGCGAAGGTGGGAACAATGCCATTGGCATTGTTCGCCCCAAGTTGCTTTTAAGCTTTTAAACCTCAGCTCGCGTAATGGGCCGCTTCCCCCGGCTGCAGCTCGGTTTCCACGCCGTGCGCACGCTCCTGCACCGCTTCCACATACCGGCGCAGTGCATCGTCCAGTGACGGCAGCATCAGCGCGCGTTCGCTCGACAGCGCGCTGTACTCCGGCCGGCGTGCCACATGCCCGCAGCTCTCGCTCGAGACGATTTCCAGCTTCGACGCATCCACCCCGGCCGCGGCGCAGGCACGCTGGGCCAGCTCGCCCCAGGTCACGGCTTCGGCGTTGGTCAGGTGCCAGATGCCTTTTTCGCGGTCGATCAGCAGGTCGAGCGACACGTTCACCAGGTCCGGCACGTAGGTCGGCGAAACGGTCATGTCGCCCGCGGCCTGGAACGGCAGGCCGGCTTCCAGCGCATTGAGCGCCAGCGTGACGAAGTTGTGGCTGTCCCACGGTCCGAAGAACGCGCTGGTGCGGATCACCAGTGCCTGCGGGTCGGCGTCGAGCACGCGCTGTTCGGCTTCCACCTTGCTGCGTCCGTACACGCCCAGCGGGTTGACGGCATCGGACTCGACGTATGGCGTGCCCTTGGTGCCGTCGAACACCAGGTCGGTCGAGAAGGTCATGAAGCGCAGCTGGTGGCGGATGCAGGCCAGTGCCAGGATCGTCGGCCCCAGCGTGTTCTCGCGCATGCAGCGTTCAAGATCGCCTTCGGCTTCGTCGACGCGCACGTAGCCGCCCGCGTTGATGATCGCCCACGGCTTGTAGCGCTGGATGGCCGCTTCCACCGACTGCGGGTCGGTGATGTCCATCTCCTGGCGGCTCAGGACGTGGTACGCCAGGTTGCGCTTCTCGCAGATGCGGGCGTAGGCCGAACCGAGGGTGCCGGTGGCGCCGGTGATCAGGATCGGCTGCACCACGCTCGACTTGAACTGGCTGCGGATGGCGATGTCCGCCACCGCGGTACGGGTCGCGACCGGCTTGCACAGGAAGCGTCCCGGCCGGCGCCACCAGCCTTCGCCCTGCAGCACGGGGTTGGTCAGCGGGCGGTTGCTCGACAGTTCGCGCATCAGCGTGGCCACCGCCGTCGGGCGCGGCTCGCCGCCGCGCACGTCGAACGGACCGGGTTCGTAGTAGCCGCGGCATTCGGTGACAAGGCAGTTCCAGTCGTACGAACCGAGCAGGGCCCAGACCGTCACGGCGCGCACGTCGGCGCCTTGCTGGCGGGCGCTGCGGGCGGCATTCCAGATCTCCACCAGCCAGCGCATCTGGTCTTCGCGGTTGGCGTCGATGTGCGCTTCGGTGATGGCGATCGGCAGGCCGTAGCGCTCCCAGGTTTCCATCAGCAGCGGCGCGATGCCCGGCGTCGGCGTGGCCAGCACGCGCGGCGTCTCGATGTCGGCGTGGTGGATGCCGCGGTAGGTATGGCAGCGGTTCTCCGGATAGCGTTCCGGACGGTGGTCGAGCCAGCGCTCGCTGGTCGCGTAGTAGTTGACGCCGATGACGTCCGGCGGGCAGGGGTTGTCGCGGAACCAGAGCAGCTCTTCTTCCGTCGCGTTCGATTCGAGCAGGTAGGACCACAGGGCGTGGTTCTGGTCCACCTTCCCGCACATCAGGTCCCAGCCCAGCCAGCGGCGTTCGTTGAAGAACGTGACCAGTTCCTGCATCTCCGGCGTGCCGTAGGTCTTGGAGAGGTCGTCGGTGGCGACCAGCTTGGCATCGGGATTGACCTCGCGGATCGCGCGCATCGACAGCACCGTGGCGCGGCATTCGTTGATGAGGGCGCGCACGAAGGTGGATTCGTCGGTGCCGTGCGGGTACCAGACGCCTGCCAGGCCGGAGAAGCGCGCCGTGGTCAACGGTTCGTTGACCGGGGTGTAGTACTCGGCCCATGGGTAGCGACGTGCCACCGCGCCGGCGTACTCGGCGAGCTTTTCGGGGAAGGCGGGATCGACCAGGCTGGTGTCGCGCGGGCCGCTGCCATGGTGCAGCAGGCCGACGATCGGCGTCACGCCCAGTTCCTGCAGCGCCGGCAGGCGTTCGTCGGACCAGGACCAGTCGGCGGTGTCGATGCCGTCGGGTGCGGTGCGTTCCCACAGCACCGGATAGCGGACCGCCTTGATGCCCAGCGAGGCGAAGCGGTCGATGTCCTGCAGGCGTTCGGCATGGCCGTTGCGGTCCATCTGGCTGAAGTAGTTGTCGCGGACACGGTTGACCGTGCACTCAAGCCCGCCCCAGAGTTCGAGTTCGGTGGCGTTCGTCGGCTTGGTTTTCATCTGTGTGTTCATCTTTTGACCCGCGTTTTGTGAAGACAGGCTCCAGCCTAATTGGCGCCTGCGACGGGTTGTGTGAAGTAGCCCACATAAAAAGGCTTTTTCGGACAAGTCCTACTTTTTGTAGGCATCTTCTGCTCATCATGGGCTAATTGCTGTTATCGAGGAAATTTTTGTGTGCGTGGACCGCCTGCCGAGGTGTGCGCCGTCCGGCGAACGATCCGGCGACAATGGGGCAGGACAGGAGGATGCGATGTACATGGTGTATTGGACGATTGTCGAGCAGGACAGGTGCACGCCGCACGAGCGGTTGTTCGAGACCACCGAGATGGTGGAGGCGATGCAATACATGGAAGCGCTGCGCAAGCGCCAGCGCGAAGGCGAGGGGGTGCGCTTCATCACCATGTCGTCCGAACATCCGGACCTGGTCGGCCATCCCGGGGTCGATGTGACCGGTCCCGATTACAACTGGAAGAAGCGCCGCCGCTAGCAGGATGCGGTGGCTGCCACGCCGCCCGCGCGGCGTATCGTCGTGTCGTACGTACCGGTTACACAGGAGAGATATGTCCCCAGGTCTCATGACCCGTTCACAAGCTGATCGCCGCGGCACCCTCGTTGACTCGTCAAGGGGCGGGCCATGCCTGCATTGGGGGCAGCGGCCCGGCTCGCCCGGCATGCGAAGGAGACGCAACGATGGCAGTGCTCATGTTCTTGCTCGGACTTGCCTTGCTGGTCGTCGGCGCCGAGGCCCTGGTGCGCGGCGCTTCCCGGCTCGCGCTGTCGTTCGGCATCACTCCGCTCGTGGTGGGGCTGACCGTGGTCGCCTTCGGCACCGGTTCGCCGGAACTGGCCGTCAGCCTGCAATCGGCCGGTTCGGGGCGCACCGACCTGGCGCTGGGCAACGTCGTCGGCAGCAATATCTTCAATGTCCTGTTCATCCTCGGCGCCTCCGCCGTGATCGTGCCGCTGCTGGTGGCGCGGCAGGTTGTGCGGCAGGAAGTCCCGGTCATGATCGGCGTCTCGCTGCTGCTGTTCGCGCTGGCGGCCGATGGCCGCATCGGCCGGGCCGACGGGGTACTGATGCTGGGCCTGCTGCTGGCGTACACCTTCTTCCTGATCCGCCAGTCGCGGCGCCAGAACGGGGGCGGCGATGCCGGCCTGCCCGACGGGTTGTCCGCGGCGGCCGGCTGGGAGTCCCGCCTGCCGGTGCAGCTGCTGCTCATTGCCGCCGGCATCGGCCTGCTCGTGCTGGGCGCGACCTGGCTGGTGGACGCGGCGGTGACATTCGCGCAGTACCTCGGCGTCAGCGAGCTGGTCATCGGCCTGACCATCGTCGCGGCGGGCACCTCCTTGCCGGAGGTGGCCACATCCGTCGTGGCGGCGCTGCGCGGCCAGCGCGATATCGCGGTGGGCAATGTTGTCGGAAGCAATGTCTTCAATATCCTTGCCGTGCTGGGACTGGCTTCCGCCGTGAACCCGGCGGGGACGGCGGTCGCTCCCGCCATGCTCGCGTTCGACCTGCCCGTCATGATCGCGGTGGCCATCGCCTGCCTGCCCATCTTCTTCACCGGGAACCGGATCGGGCGCTGGGAAGGGGCGCTGTTCCTGGGGCTGTATGCGGCCTATATGGGGTACGTGCTGCTGGCCGCCCAGGAGCACGATGCGCTGCGGCCGTACAGCACCGTCATGCTGGCGGCGGTACTGCCCCTGGTCGGCCTGACGCTGGCGACCGTCGCCTGGCGCGAGTGGCGCCGGCGCCGCGGCACATGAGCGCGGCCTTGCCGGCAGGCGGAGGCGCGGCATGACGCAGGCAGCGCAGCCCATGGCGCGGCAGGCGGCATGGATCCGCCTGGCCTGGTTGCTTCCGCTCGCCCTGCTGATGGCGGCGGTCAGCCTGCCCGACGAAGCGGCCACCTGGGCCGTGTCGTGGGTGGCGCCGCTCGACATCCGCCTCGGCTTTGCCTCCGACGGCCTGGCGCGCCTGTTCCTGGTGCTCGTCTTCGGCGTCGGCGTGGCCGTCTTCGCCTATGCGCCCGGCTACCTGCACGGCCATCCCCGCACCGGCACCCTGATGGCGCTCCTGGTCACTTTCATGCTCGCCATGGCCGGGGCGATCCTGGCCGACGACCTGCTGCTGCTGTTGCTGTTCTGGGAGGCGACGAGCGTGCTGTCGTTCCTGCTGGTCGGCTTCGAGCACGACAAGCAGGAAAGCCGCGACAGCGCGCGCCAGGCGCTGCTGGTCACCGGCGCGGGCGGGCTCGCCCTGCTGGCCGGCATCGTCCTGATCCTGCTGGCCGCGCCGGGGCTGCGGCTGAGCGACTTGCCGCTCATCGAGCCCGCCGTGCGCGACGACCTGCGCTTCCAGGCGGGCGTGGCGCTGTGCCTGATCGGCGCCATGACCAAGTCCGCCCAGTTCCCCTTCCACTTCTGGCTGCCCGGGGCGATGGCCGCGCCGACCCCGGTCTCGGCCTACCTGCACTCCGCCACCATGGTCAATCTCGGTGTGTACGTCATGGCGCGCTTCGACGCCGCCATGGAGCCGGTCGCCTGGTGGGGCGGCACGCTGCTGGCGGTCGGCACGATCACCGCCCTGTGGGGTGTCCTGCAGGCGCCGCGCGAACGCGACCTGAAACGCATCCTGGCTTGGTCCACGGTGTCCGCGCTGGGCACCCTGACCGTGCTGATCGGCTTGCCCCACGAGCTGGGAGCGCTGGCGTTCACGGCCTTCCTGCTGGCGCATGCCCTGTACAAGGCGCCCTTGTTCTTCGTCGCCGGCAACGTCGACCATGCCACCGGAACGCGCATGATCGACCGGCTGGGCGGACTGCGCCGCGGCATGCCGCTGACCGCGCTGGCGGCCTTGCTGGCGGGCGTATCGATGGCCGGCCTGCCGGCCACCCTCGGCTTCGTCGCCAAGGACAGCATGAAAGCCGCCAAGGCGGTGACCGAGGTGATCTGGGTGGTCGAAGGGGTCAGCCTGCTGGTGAGCACGGTCGGCGTGGCCGTCGCCAGCGTGGCGGCGGTGCGCATCTTCTTCGGCACGCCAAGCCAGGACGCCGGCCATGCGCCGCACGAGGACGGATGGCGGCTCACCGCGCCGCCGCTGGCGCTGGCCGGCCTCGGGATCGCGTTCGGGCTGTTTCCCATGCTGGCCGAACCGCTGGTGGCGGATGCGGCCCGGGTGATCGCGCCGTCGCTTCGGCGCGCCGACGCGAGCCTGGAGACGGAAGGGCCGATGCAACTCGAGGGCTTCGCCGTCGCGTGGGCGATCGGCCTGGCTGTTTACGTCGGCTGGAGCCGGCTGGGCCGCTTCTTCGGCCGGCTGCGCTTCCTCGATGGTCCGGCCGCGACCTACGCCATGGTGCTGCGCTACCTGAAGCACGTGGCCGGCATCCTGACCCGCGGCATGCAGGCCGGGCGCCTGAGCCGCTACCTGGGCATGACGGCCACCGCCACGGTGCTGTTCGCGGCGCCCTGGGCGCTCGGGTTGACGTTTGCACCGCCGCAGGCGGCCGGGCTGGACGGCGCCGGCGTGGTGGTCGGCTGCGTCGCCGCCATCCTCGGCGCCGTGCTGGCGGCGCGCGCCCGCGACACGCTCCTGCGTTTGCTCGGCACCGGCGTGGTCGGCACCGGCAGCGCGCTGGTCTTCCTGTTCCGCGGCGCGCCCGACCTGGCGCTGACCCAGCTCGCCGTGGAGACCGTGTTCGTGGTCGTGGCCGCGGTCGCCCTGCGCCGCTACCGCCAGGGGCCGGACACCCACCCGGCCGGCTCGCGGCGGACCCGGGCCTGGCGCGCCGGCGTCGCCGTGGCCTTCGGCCTGCTGCTCGGCGCCGCGCTGCTGGCGCTGGCCGCCCAACCGTTCGACGACGCCATGACACGCTACTTCCTCGCGCAGAGCGTGCCGGAAGCCCATGGGCGCAACGTGGTCAACGTCATCCTCGTCGACTTCCGCGCCCTCGACACGTTCGGCGAGATCGCCGTCGTCATGCTGGCCGCCCTGGCGGCGTGGCCGCTGGCGCGCCGCGCACGCATCCGGAGACAAGGCCCATGAACCCGAACCGCTCGATCGTGCTGGAAACGGTCGTTTCACTTCTCTACTGGATCCTGCTGGCGGCAGCCCTGTGGCTGCTCCTGCGCGGCCACAATTCGCCCGGAGGCGGCTTCGTGGCCGCGCTGGTGGCGGTGGCGGCCACCGCGGCGCGGGCGCTGGTGTTCGGCACCGGGGCCGCGCGTGCCCGCCTGCCGCTCGGGCCGCTGGGCCTGAGCGCGCTGGGCCTGGCGCTGGCCGCGGCCAGCGGCCTGCCGGCACTGGCGCTCGGCCAGGCCTTCCTCACCCATTGGTGGGGCGAACTCGCGCTGGGCGGCATGGCGCTCAAGCTCTCCACCGTGCTGCTGTTCGACGTGGGAGTGGCCTTGTGCGTCTGGGGCGCCCTGGGCGGGTTCTGCCTGCGCTTGCTGGAGACGGTACGATGATCGAATGGATGATTGCGGCGGCTGTGGCGGTGGTGGCGGGAGCCGGCCTGTACCTGGCAACCTCGCGCGACTTGGTGTCGATCGCGGTGGGGCTGGCCTTGCTCGGCTCGGCGGTCAACCTGTTCGTGTTCGCGGCGGGGCGCCTGACCGGGGCGCCGCCGCCGCTGATCCCGGAAGGGGCGACGGCGCCGCTGGCCGCGGTGGCCAACCCGGTGCCGCAAGCCCTGGTGCTGACGGCGATCGTGATCGGGTTTGCCTTCGCCTGCTTCGGCATCGCGCTGGCGCTGGCGCTGGCCGCGTTCGACAAGCGCGCCGATGCCGATGCGCTGGAGCATGCCGAGCCGCCGCCGCGCCCTGACGGCGACCCCGGAGAGTTGCCATGAACGGCGCACTGGCCGTCGCACCGGTGCTGGTGCCGCTGCTGACGGCGGCGCTGACGGTGGCGCTGGCCCGGCGGCCGCGCCGCCAGCGCGCCGCCAGCATGGGCGGTGCGCTGGCGCTGTTCCTGTGCTGCGCCTGGCTGCTGCACGGCGCCATCGGCGGCAGCGAGACGGCGGTGCGCTTCGGCGGCTGGGCGGCGCCGTTCGCCATCGGCTTTCGTATCGACCGCGCCGCCGCCCTGATGCTGACCGTCAATTCGGTGCTGGCCCTGGCCGCCCTGGCGTATCCGGCGCGGGGCGGCGTGCTGGCCGCGCCGTCCGGCCCGCCGCTGGTGCACGGCCTGCTGGCCGGGGCCGGCGGCGCGTATGCCACCGCCGACCTGTTCAACCTGTACGTGTGGTTCGAAGTGATGCTGATCACCGCGCTCGGCCTGATCGTCGCCGGACGCAGGCCGGCGCATCTGGAGGCGGGACTGAAGTACCTCGTCCTGAACCTGTTCGGCACGGTCCTGCTGCTGGCCGCGGTAGGCGGGCTGTACGGCGTGACCGGCCAGCTCGACTACGGGGCGCTGGGCGCCGCGCTGTCCGATCACGGCGACGATCCGCTGGCCCTGTTCTTCGGCGCGCTGCTGCTCGTCGGCCTGCTCATCAAGATGGGCGCCTTTCCCTTCCTGTTCTGGCTGCCGGCCGCCTATCCGGCCTTGCCGCCGCCGGTGCTGGCGCTGTTCACCGCGCTGACCACGAAGGTCGGGGCCTATGTGGTGCTGCGGCTGCTCAATGAAGTCTTCCCTTCCGGGGCGCATGCGTATGCCCAGGGGCTGGGCTGGATCGCGGCGGCCACCATGCTCGCCGGGGTGATGGGCGCGGTGTACCACTACGACCTGCGCCGCATCCTGTCCTTCCATAGCGTGAGCCAGATGGGATACATCCTGCTGGCGGCGGCGCTGGGCGGCGTGGCCGGAATCGCGGCGGCCCTGTTCTTCAGCATCCACCACATCTTGGTCAAGGCCAACCTGTACCTGATCGGCGGCATGGTTGCCCGCAGCGGCGGCCACCACGACCTGCGCCGGATCGGCGGGCTGGCGCGCAGCGACCGGGCGCTGGCCGCCCTGTTCGCGCTGAGCGCGGCGGCGCTGGTCGGGATTCCGCCGCTGTCCGGGTTCTGGGCCAAGCTGCTGATCCTGCGCGAAGGTTTCGACCAGGAACGCCACCTGTGGATGGCGGTGGCCCTGTTCACGAGCAGCCTGACGCTGCTGTCGATGGCCAAGATCTGGATCGAGGCGTTCTGGAAACCGCACCCGGCGGCGCCGGCCGGCGCGCCTTCGGCCGCGTCGCCGGTCGCAGCCCCGCCCGCGCATCCACGCGGCGCATGGCTGGCCTGCGGCACGCTGTCGCTGCTGGCGCTGGCGATGGGCCTGCTGCCCGGGCCGCTGATCGATTTCCTGTACGCGGCCGCCGGGGCGATCGCGGCGCCGGCCGCGGGAGGCGCGCCATGAAGCGCGTCGCCGCCGCCTTTCTCATCCTGTGGCGCCTGCTCGTTGCGATCGTGCGCTCGGGCTGGCACATCTCGTGGCGCATCGTGCGCCCACAACGGCGCTTCGCCCCCGGATTCGCCGAGTACACCTTCGAGCCCATGGGGCCGGCCGCGACGACGGCGCTGGCCTGCCTGATCAGCCTGACCCCCGGGTCCACGGCGGTCGAGGTCGACGCCGCGGCCGGACGCATACGCCTGCACCTGCTCGATGCCGGCGCCAGCGAGGCGACGCTGGGCGAAATCCGCTCGCTGTTCGAAAGCGCCGTGCGGGCGCTGTTTGTAAAGGAAGGAAGACCATGACAATCCTGGCTGAAGTGTTTCTCGGGATGGCGCTGCTGCTGGTGCTGGAAGCGTTCCGGCGCCTGCCCGGGACCGCCAACCGGCTGGTGGCGGTGGACGTGCTCAGCGCCTGCGGCCTTGCCGGCTGCGTGGTGGCCGCCGCGCGCACCGGCCATACGGCATTCCTGGACGTGGCGCTCGGCTTCGCACTGATCGCGTTCGTGGCCACCGTGTGCTGGGCCTCGTCGCTGCGGGCCACGGCGTCGGAAAGGGACACGCCATGAGCATTCTCGGATGGGGGCTCATGATCCTGGGCGCCGCGCTGCTGGCGGTGGCGGCGCTCGGCCTGTTCCGGTTTCCGGATGCGTTGTCGCGGCAGCACGCGGCGACCAAGGCGGCGACGCTGGCCCTGGGCGTCATGCTGGCCGGACTGGCCGTCCTGCAGCCTTCCGGCGAATGGTGGATCCGGATCGCCCTGCTGATGGCGGTGCTTGCCCTGACCGTGCCGGTGGCCTCGCACGCGCTGGCAAGCGCGGCGGCGTCACGGTCGGATTCCTAGGCCGGCAAGCGCTGGCGCAGGCGGCTTTTCAGGATCTTGCCGTTGGGCGCGGCCGGCAGCGCATCGAGGAAGACGATGCGCGCCGGCCGCTTGTAGGGCGCCAGGCGCGGCCGCAGCCAGTCGCGCAGCGCATCGTCGCCGAGCGGCCCGGCCGCCTCGACAAAGGCGACCACTTCCTCGTCGCCCGCCGGCAGGGGCATGCCGACGACGGCCGACTGCAGCACGCGCGGGTGGGCGTTGAGCGCCGCCTCGACCTCGAGCGGGTAGACCTTGAACCCCCCGCGAATGATCAACTCCTTGATCCGCCCCAGCACGAACAGGGCGCCGTCGGCATCCCGGCGCGCCACGTCGCCGGTGGCCAGCCAGCCGCCACGCAGCGCCTGCGCGGTCTGCTGCGGGTCGCGGTAGTAACCCGCCATCACGTTCGGACCGCGCACCCATAGCTCGCCGGCGTCGCCCGGCGCGACATCCGTTCCCGCGGCGTCCACGATGCGCACGGCGACACCGGGAATCGGCAGGCCGACCGAGGTATCGGCGCGTGGCGCGTCGAGCCGGGTCTGGCTGACCGTGGGCGCGCTCTCGGTCAAGCCGTAACCGTTGTGCAGCGGCAGGCCGAGCAGGGCTTCGACGTCGCGCTTGAGCGCCGGGTCGAGCGGCGAACCGCCCGCGTAGCAGAAACGCAGGCGCGAGGGAATCGGTGCGTTCCGCGGCCCGGCCAGCGCCACCAGTTTCGCGTACATGGCGGGCACGCCCTGCACGATGCTCAGGACGCCGCCG
Source organism: Massilia consociata (assembly GCF_042432755.1). Lineage (NCBI taxonomy): Bacteria > Pseudomonadati > Pseudomonadota > Betaproteobacteria > Burkholderiales > Oxalobacteraceae > Massilia > Massilia consociata. The sequence continues at coordinate 620,291 of NZ_JBHLWP010000013.1, read as the reverse complement.
CGGATCTGCGCCAGCAGGGCGTCGGCCGAAAAACGCGGCGCCAGGTGCAGGCAGGCCCCCGCGTACAGGGTGCCGAGCATGACCGATGCCAGGCCATACACGTGCGAGACCGGCAGCACGCCGCTCGCATGGTCGGAAGGCCGCAGGCCGCGCAGCGCGCTCGAGGTGGCGGCGACAAACAGCAGGTTGGCATGGGTCAGCATCACGCCCTTGGGCCGGCCGGTGGTGCCGGTGGTGTAGACCAGCGCGGCGACCTGGTCGCCGCCGGCCTGCACCGGTTCCGGCACGCAGGCCGCGTCCAGCGGGCCGGCCATCAGGCCGCCGGCCGCGCCGGCCGTGTCGACCGCGGCGGCGCCGTCGCGGGCGGCATGCGCCAGCGCATCGGGCGAAGCGCCGGTCGTGTACAGCACCCGGCGCGGCGTGCAGTGCGCCCGCACCGCCGCGATCTCATGCGCGCTCAGGCGCGCGTTGACGTTGATGCTCCAGGCGTCGAGGCTGGCGATGGCGAACAGCAGGGCGACCTGGGCCACGCAGTTCTCGCTCACCAGCATCACCCGGTCGCCGGGGCGCACGCCGAGCCCGCGCAGCCGTTCCGCGCAGGACTCGACTTCCTGCTGCAGCGCCGCATACGACCACGTACGCCCGGCTTCGGCGAGCGCGGGCGCGTGCGGCGTGCTCGCGGCGCGGTCGCTGACGATAGCGCTGATGCGCGTGGGAAGGGAAAAGGGATCGATCATCGAGGCTGCTTTATAACCGTTCCCGGGGATGACGGCAAGCCGACAACCCGAATGCCTCGGCAATCGACACCAGTTCGCCCGTGCCGCTGGCATCGTAACCGGGCAGGGCGGCCACCAGGCGCTGGTAGGACGGCTGGCGCATCATGCCGAGCAACTGGCGCATGGCCGGTTCGTCGACGGCGTCGCGGCGCAGCGCAAAGTAGTAATGCTCGCGTAGCAGGGGAATGAAGTCGAGCTTGAACTGGGCCGCCGCGGCACGCATGCCGACGCCGGCGTCGGCCATGCCGCTGGCGATGTACGCGGCCACCGCCGAGTGGGTGAACTCGGCGCTGTTGAAGCCATCGATCATGTCAGGGGACGGGCCGTCGGCTGCCAGCATCATCTCGAGCAGCATGCGGGTGCCGGAACCGGCCTGGCGGTTCACGAAGCGCACGCCGGGCCGCGCCAGGTCGGACAAGCCCTGCAGGCCGAGCGGATTGCCGCGCGCCGTGATCAATCCCTGTTCGCGTCCGGCGACGCGCACCAGGCAATGCTGGTCCGGGTCGAGCCAGCGAAGATACCAGGCCGCGGTTGGCGCTTCGAAGCGCCCGATCGGAATATGGAAACCGGCCAGGTCGCATTCGCGCCGCGCCAGGGCCGTCACTGCATCGGTGCTGGTGCGGTAGCGCGAATCGACCGGCAGGGTGTCGCGGTCGATGCAGTCCATCAGTGCCGCCACCGCGAAGCCATGGCTGGCATCCAGGCGCAGCGCGCGCAGCGTGCCGGCCGTGATGTGCGCCAGTTCCACCTCCAGTTCGGAGGCCAGGCTTTGCAGGGTTGGCGACAGCCGGGCTGCGATGCGGCGATCGGCCCAGACCAGCTTTTGCGCCAGCGGCGCGAGCAGCGTGCCGCGTCCGCGCCCGGTCTGGAGTAGCTGCTGGCCGAACAGCTTCTCGGCCGCACGCAGCAGCCCCCACGCGTAGCGGTAGGAGAGCTTGACCGACCTGGCCGCTTGCGCGATCGAGCCTGTGTCCTGGATGGACAACAGCAGGCCGAGCAGGTTGGCCATGTCGAGCGGCGGCTCGCCTTTCACGCTGATTTCCCAATGCGGACGGATATGAACGTTCAACATATGCTGAAAATAGCCTATTTATTGCAAAAAAACATCATGGTACGCTCGTTAAAACAATAAAAATCACCGCCGAAATATGCTTTTAAAAGCATATTCGATACTTATAAAAAAGGGGAGACAACATGGCTGGACTCGGTTTTCTGGATAAGGAGCACACCATCGCGGGGCCGCGCTTCAACCGCTGGCTGGTGCCGCCTGCGGCGCTGGCGATTCACCTGTGCATTGGCATGGCCTATGGCTTTTCGGTGTTCTGGCTGCCGCTGTCGAAGGCCATCGGCATCAGTGAGTCGCTCGCCTGTCCGGCAGAAATGGGCTTCATGGCACAGGTGTTCGCCACGACCTGCGACTGGAAGATTTCGATGCTGGGATGGATGTACACGCTGTTCTTCGTCTTCCTCGGCCTGGCGGCCTGGTTGTTCGGCGGCTGGCTCGAGCATGCGGGCCCGCGCAAGGCCGGGCTGGTGTCGGCGCTGTGCTGGTGTGGCGGCCTGGTGATCTCGGCGCTCGGCATCTACACGCACCAGATCTGGCTGATGTGGCTCGGCTCGGGCGTCATTGGCGGCATCGGCCTCGGCCTGGGCTACATTTCGCCTGTCTCGACCCTCATCAAATGGTTCCCCGACCGTCGCGGCATGGCAACCGGCATGGCGATCATGGGCTTCGGTGGAGGCGCGATGATCGGCGCGCCGCTGGCCGACCAGCTGATGAAGTATTTCGCCACCCCGACTTCGGTCGGCGTGTGGGAAACCTTCCTGGCGCTGGCCGCGATCTACTTCGTTTTCATGGTCGCCGGCGCCATGACTTACCGCGTGCCTGCCACGGGCTGGAAGCCTGAAGGCTGGACCCCGCCAAACGCGTCGGCCAATACCATGATCACGTCGCGTCATGTCCACGCCAGCCGCGTCTGGGGCATCCCGCAGTTCTGGCTGATCTGGGGAGTGCTGTTCCTGAACGTTTCGGCCGGTATCGGCATCTTGGGCATGGCCTCACCGTTGCTGCAGGAAGTATTTGGAGGGCGCCTGATCGGCGTCGACCTCGGCTTCAACGAGCTCGACGCAACACAGAAGGGCCAGATCGCGGCGATTGCCGCCGGCTTCACCGGCCTGTTGTCGCTGTTCAACATCGGAGGCCGTTTCGCCTGGGCATCGTGCTCCGACTACATCGGCCGCAAGGCAACCTACTTCGTCTTCCTGATCCTCGGTTTCATCTTGTACGCATCGATCCCGTCGATGGCGCATGCGGGACAGTTGGCCCTGTTCGTCGCCTTCATTTGCATTATCCTGTCGATGTACGGCGGCGGCTTCGCCACCGTGCCGGCCTACCTGGCCGACCTGTTCGGTACCCAGATGGTGGGGGCGATCCACGGTCGCCTGCTGACGGCGTGGGCCGCGGCGGGTGTGCTCGGCCCGATCTTGATCAATTACATCCGCGAATACCAGATCGCCAACGGCGTGCCCAAGGCGCAGGCCTACGACGTGACGATGTACGTGCTGGCGGGTCTGGTGGTGCTGGGCATCGTGCTGAACGCAATGATCCGCCCGGTGGCCGACAAGCACTTCATGACCGATACCGAGCTGGCCGCCGAGAAGAAGCTGGCGCAGGAACGGGACATCTCGGCCATGACCGGTACCCGCGTTGCCGGCCGCGGCGGTGCAGGAGCCGCCGCCAGCCCGGCGGTGGCGGCATTCGCCTGGGCGGCGGTCGGCCTGCCGCTCCTGCTGGGCGTGTGGATCACGCTGCAGAAGGCGTCGGTGCTGTTCAAGTAACGCCGCAATGATTGTCCCGGGTGCGCGTCCCGTATGCATGGGCAAGCGCGCATCCGGCAGGTACCGGGACAACACGATATCGAACCAACGCAACACTGAACAACTGGGACGAACCATGAACCACCCCATCATCCCGATCGCCGTCGCCGGCGCAACCCGCCAGCGCAAGCGCGAAGCGCCCAAGGGGCGTCGCGTCGATTCACAGGCGCTCGACGAGGTGCAGGCCCTGCTGGGCGCGCAGTCGCGCCAGCGCGATCTGTTGATCGAACACTTGCACAAGATCCAGGACCGCTTCGGTTGCCTGGCAAGCAGCCACCTGGCCGCGCTCGCGCAGGAAATGCGGCTGGCGCAGGCCGAGGTTTACGAGGTTGCCTCCTTCTATCACCATTTCGACATCGTGAAGGAAGGCGACGTTGCTCCGGCCACGCTGACGGTGCGCGTTTGCGCCGGCCTGTCGTGCGACATGGCGGGGGCGCGCGAGCTGCTGGACAGGCTTCCCGGGCTGCTGGGCCGTGAGGTGAGGGTGCTCGAAGCACCGTGCGTCGGCCGCTGCGAGGCAGCGCCGGTGGCGGTGGTCGGCCAGCGGGCAGTGGCGCATGCCACGCTCGGGAAAGTCCTGGCCAAGGTCGCTGCCGGGGAAACACGCGAGGTACTGACCGGCTACGCCGACTATGCGGCTTACCGCGAGGGCGGTGGCTACGCGCTGCTGCAGGCTTGCGTGGCCGGCCGGCATGAGGTCGAGCAGGTCATCGGTACGCTGGAAGGGTCGGGCCTGCGCGGCCTCGGCGGCGCGGGATTCCCGCTGGGCCGCAAGTGGCGCATCGTGCGTGCCGAGGCGGGTCCCCGACTCATGGCCGTCAACATCGACGAAGGCGAACCGGGCACCTTCAAGGACCGCGTCTACCTCGAGCGCGACCCGCACCGTTTCCTGGAGGGCGCCCTGATCGCAGCCTGGGCCGTTGGCATCGAGGCCATCTACATCTACCTGCGCGATGAATACCATGGCTGCCGCGCCATGCTGGAAGCCGAGCTGGACAAGCTGCGCGCGGATCCGCCAGTGGCGGACATGCCGCCGATTTACCTGCGGCGAGGCGCCGGCGCCTACATCTGCGGCGAAGAATCGGCGATGATCGAATCGATCGAAGGCAAGCGCGGCATGCCGCGCCTGCGCCCTCCCTACGTGGCCCAGGTGGGCCTGTTCGGGCGCCCGACACTGGAGCACAACTTCGAGTCGCTGCACTGGGTGCGCGAGATTCTCGAGCGCGGCGCCGACTGGTTTGCCGGCCATGGCCGCAATGGCCGGCGCGGCCTGCGTTCGTTCTCGGTGTCGGGCCGCGTGCGCGAGCCCGGCGTGAAGCTGGCCCCGGCCGGCATCACGATCGACGAGCTGATCGAGGAGTACTGCGGTGGCATGCAAGAGGGACACAGCTTCTACGCCTACCTGCCGGGTGGCGCCTCGGGCGGCATCCTGCCGGCCAGCATGGGCAACATTCCGCTCGACTTCGATACGCTGCAGCCCTACGGCTGCTTCATCGGTTCGGCCGCGGTCGTCGTGTTGTCCAACCAGGACAGCGCGGTCGCCGCCGCGCGCAACACGCTGGCCTTCTTCAAGGACGAGTCCTGCGGGCAGTGCACACCATGCCGCAACGGCACCGCCAAGGCGCTCGACCTGGTACGCCAGCCGGTGTGGGACACGGTCCTGCTGGGCGAATTGTCGCAGGTCATGCGCGACGCTTCGATCTGCGGCCTCGGCCAGGCTGCACCGAATCCCTTCGACTGCGTCATCAAATACTTCCCGCACGAATTGCAAAACTGCGTGGTGAAACCATGAATGCCCCCATCCCTGCCGTCTCATTCGAACTCAATGGCCGCACGGTCGACGCGCTGCCGCACGAAACCCTGATCGAGGTCGCCCAGCGCGAGGGCATCGACATTCCCCGCCTGTGCTACAAGGAAGGCATGGACGCGGTGGGCAACTGCCGTTCCTGCATGGTCGAGATCGACGGCGAGCGCGTGCTTGCGCCCTCGTGCTGCCGCAACCCGTCGCCCGGCATGAAGGTGAGCACCCACAGCCCGCGCGCCGTCGCGGCCCAGAAGATGGTGCTCGAACTCCTGCTGGCAGACATGCCGGAGGCCGAGTATACGCGCAGGAACGAAGTCGATATCTGGGCGGACAGGCTCGGTGTCGGCAAGCCGCGCTTCGCTCGAACCCGCCGGCAGCCGCAGCGCGACGATACCCACGCCGCGATCACCGTCAACCTCGACGCCTGCATCCAGTGCACGCGCTGCGTGCGTGCCTGCCGCGACGAACAGGTCAACGACGTGATCGGCCTGGCCTTCCGTGGGGAAAGCGCAAAGATCGTGTTCGACCAGGACGACCCGATGGGCGCCTCCACCTGCGTGGCCTGCGGCGAGTGCGTGCAGGCCTGCCCGACCGGCGCCCTGATGCCGGCGCGCGAGGTTGCATTGAGCGTTCCCGACAAGCAGGTCGATTCGGTCTGCCCGTACTGCGGCGTCGGTTGCCAGCTGACCTATAACGTCAAGGACAACCGCATCCTGTATGTCGAGGGGCGCAACGGCCCGGCCAACCTTGGCCGCCTGTGCGTCAAGGGCCGCTACGGCTTCGACTATGCGCATCATCCGCACCGCCTGACGAAACCGCTGATCCGCCGCGAAGGCGTGCCCAAGACCGGCGACTTCACGATGGACCCGGACCGCGTGCTGGACGTGTTCCGCGAAGCGAGCTGGGAAGAGGCGCTGGCGCTGGCCGGCGGCAAGCTGGCCGGCATCCGCGACCTGCACGGCGGCGTGGCGCTGGCCGGCTTCGGCTCGGCCAAGGGTAGCAACGAGGAGGCTTACCTGTTCCAGAAACTGGTCCGGACGGGCTTCGGCACCAACAACGTCGACCACTGTACCCGCTTGTGCCATGCCTCCTCGGTGTCGGCGCTGCTGGAAGGAATTGGCTCAGGCGCGGTGTCGAACCCGGTGATGGACGTGACGCGTGCCGAGGTCATCGTCGTGATCGGCGCCAACCCGACCGTCAATCATCCGGTGGCAGCGACCTGGATCAAGAATGCGGTCAGGTCGGGAGCCAAGCTGGTCGTGCTGGACCCGCGCCGCTCCGAGTTGGCCCGCCACGCGCACCGCTACCTGCAGTTCAAGCCCGATACCGACGTGGCCCTGCTCAATGCCATGATGCACGTGATCGTGACGGAAAAGCTGGTGGACGACGGCTTCATCGCCAGCCGCACCATTGGCTATGACGAGCTGGAAAGGAACGTCGCGGAGTACAGTCCCGAGGCCATGGCGCCGATCTGCGGCATCGACGCCGAGACCATCCGTTACGTGGCCCGCCTGTATGCCACTTCGCGGGGCTCGATGATCCTGTGGGGCATGGGAGTGTCGCAGCACGTGCACGGCACCGACAATGCGCGCTGCCTGATCGCCCTGAGCCTGATGACCGGCCAGATCGGGCGTCCCGGTACCGGCTTGCATCCGCTGCGCGGCCAGAACAATGTGCAGGGCGCGTCCGATGCCGGCCTCATTCCGATGATGCTGCCGGATTACCAACGTGTCGACAATCCGGCCGCACGTGCGCGTTTCGAGGCCGCTTGGGGCGCCACGCTCGACCCGAAGCCGGGCTTGACCGTGGTCGAGATCATGGATGCGATCGACGCCGGCCAGATCCGCGGCATGTACATCATGGGCGAGAACCCGGCCATGTCCGACCCCGATGCGAACCATGCGCGCGCCGCATTGGCCGCGCTGGAGCACCTGGTGGTACAGGACATCTTCCTGACCGAGACGGCGTATCTTGCCGATGTGATCCTGCCCGCATCCGCCTTCCCGGAAAAGACCGGCACCTTCACCAATACCGACCGCCTGGTGCAACTGGGCCGCCAGGCGATCGATCCGCCGGGCGAGGCCAGGCAGGACCTGTGGATCATCCAGCAGATGGCCAACCGCCTCGGCCTGCCGTGGAGTTATGGCCATGTGTCCGAGGTGTTCGACGAGATGCGCCGCACCATGGCCAGCATCGGCGGCATCACCTGGGAGCGCCTGGAGCGCAACGGCGCCGTGGTTTACCCCTGCATGAACGAGGGGGACATCGGCCAGCCGGTGGTGTTTACCGAAACCTTCCCGCGCGAAGGCGGCAAGGCGCGTTTCGTGCCGGCCGATATCATCCCTGCCGACGAGCGGCCCGACGGCGACTACCCGATGGTTTTGATCACGGGCCGCCAGCTCGAGCATTGGCACACGGGCAGCATGACGCGGCGCGCGACGGTGCTGGACGCGATCGAACCCGACCCGGTGGCGCTGGTGCACCCGCTCGACCTGGAGCGGATGGGTATCACTCCCGGCCAGGCGATCACGATCGCCTCGCGCCGCGGCGAAGTGGTCCTGTATGCGCGCGCCGACGACAGCTCGCCGGTCGGGGCGATTTTCGTCCCGTTCTGCTACTACGAGGCGGCGATCAACCGCCTTACCAATGCGGCGCTCGATCCCTTTGGCAAGATCCCGGAGTTCAAATATTGTGCCATCCGGGTGACCCCGGGCGGGGAGGTCGCGCCGCAAGGCAGCTATGGTGGCGGCCAAATCCTGGCCGGCATGGCACAATTGGCAACATGAACCGCCCAGAACCACCACGCTACCGGCCTGAACTTTCCGACGCGCGCGCGCGCCTCACGCACGAGGTGTGCGCGCTCGACGAACGCGGCCGCCGCTCGACCATCGCGATTCCCGCCGAACGCCCGCTCACGGTCTACGTGGACAAGCGCGAGATCGTCACCCTGATGACCCTTGGCGGCGCGCCCGAAGCGCTTACCCTCGGCTACCTGCGCAACCAGCGCCTGGTGCGCGCCATCGAGGACATCGTCTCGATCCAGGTGGACTGGGCGGTCGATGCGGTGGCGGTCGTCACCCGCAACGGCATCCTCGATGTCGAGGAGCGCACCGCGAAGAAGGTCGTCACCACCGGCTGCGGGCAGGGCTCGGTGTTCGGCGGCCTGATGGACGAGGTGGACCAGATCGCGTTGCCGAAGGATGCGCGCCTGGCGCAATCCGTCGTGTACCGCATCGTCGACACCATCCGCACCCAGCAGTCGATCTACAAGCAGGCCGGCTCGGTGCATGGCTGCGCGCTGTTCTCGCACGCGGGCGAGCTGCTGTATTTCGTCGAGGACGTCGGCCGCCACAACGCGGTGGACGCCATCGCCGGCCTGATGTGGCTCGACGGCCTGGCGGGCGAGGACAAGGTGTTCTACACCACCGGGCGCCTGACTTCCGAAATGGTCATCAAGGGCGCGCAGATGGGTATTCCTTTCCTGCTGTCGCGTTCCGGCACCACCCAGATGGGCCACATGGTGGCCGAGAAGGTCGGCATGTCGCTGCTGGCGCGCTGCAGCGGCAAGCATTTCCTGCTGCTGGCCGGGCACGAGCGCCTGGTGCTGGAGCCCGACCTGCTCGAACCCCTGAACGCGCCGTATCACGCCCACGCCCCACGGCCGGCCTGAATGTCCCTGCTCGACGCCATCGCGCACGCGTTTGCGCTGCTGTTCTCGGGCGACGAAGCCTTGTGGCGCATCGTCTGGGTGTCGGTCAAGACCAGCGTGCTCGGCCTGCTGCTGGCCGCGCCGCCGGCGATCCTGCTCGGCTATGTCATCGCCATGCACCGCTTCCCGGGGCGCAGGCTCGCCGTCTGGCTGGCGCAGGCGGCGCTGTCGCTGCCCACCGTCCTCATCGGCCTGCTCCTGTATCTGCTGCTGTCGCGGCGCGGGCCGATGGGCGGCCTGGAGTGGCTGTTCACCCAGCAGGGCGTGATCCTGGGCCAGATGATCATCGGCCTGCCGGTGCTGCTGGCCTTCACGCTGGCCGCCGTGCAGGCGGCCGATCCACGCTATGCCGAAACCGCCGTCGCCCTGGGCGCCTCGCGCTGGCGCGTGATGCTGACCGTGCTGCACGAGGCGCGCTACGGCGTCATGGCCGCCGTCATCAGCGGCTTCGGGCGGGTGATCTCGGAAGTGGGCTGCGCCCTGATGGTGGGCGGGAACATCGAAGGCCACACGCGCACCATCACCACAGCGATCGCACTCGAAACCAGCAAGGGCGAATTCGCGCAGGGCATCGCCCTGGGCATCGTGCTGGTGACGCTGGCGCTCCTGATGAACGGCGCGCTGGTGCTGCTGCAGGGCGAGGCCCATACGGCCGGAGGAAGGTGGTGAGCGTCCTTCTGGGCGTGCACGGCCTGCGCAAGCGCCATGGCGAGCGCACGCTGTTCGACATTGGGCAGCTGTCCATCGAGGCCGCCACCGCCTACGTGCTGACCGGCGTGAACGGGGCGGGGAAATCCACGCTGCTGCGCACGCTCGCCGGGCTGGAACGCTGCGACAGCTGCACGGTCGAATTCGATGGGCAGCGCCTGCCCCTGCACCCGTATCCGAAAGCGCTGCGCCGTGCTATCGTCTTCGTGCATCAGCATCCGATCATGTTCTCGACCAGCGTCTTCCATAACATTGCCTACGGCCTGCTGGCGCGCGGGGACAGCAGCCGCAGCGTGGCGCCGGTGGTCGAGGAAGCAATGGCCTGGGCCGGGGTGGCGCATTTGCGCGACACCGACCCTGCGCGTCTGTCGGGAGGCGAGAAGCAGCGCGTGGCGCTGGCGCGGGCCCGGGTATTGCAGCCGCGCCTGCTGTTGCTGGACGAGCCGACCGCCAACCTCGACGGCCCCGCCCGCGAACAGGTGATGGCCCTGATTCCCACCCTGCTCGACCGGGGCGGCAGCGTGGTGATGGCCTGCCACGACCGTGACCTGATCGGGCTTCCCGGCATTCACCGCCTGAAGCTGCGCGATGGGCGCCTCGAGTATCGTTGACAACAAGGAGATCCGCATGCAACGCCGACCCTTCACCGCCCTGCTGATCTGCGCCGCCGCATCGTGCAGCCTGCTCGCGCCGCTGGCGCAGGCGCAGGCCAGGAACGTCATCCGCCTGTCCACCACCACCAGCACCGAGAATTCGGGCCTGCTGAAGGCCTTGCTGCCGGCATTCGAAGCCAGGACCGGCGCCGAGGTGCACGTGATCTCGGTGGGCACCGGCAAGGCGCTGGAACTGGGCAAGAACGGCGACGTCGACGTGACGCTGGTGCACGCGCGCACGCTGGAAGACAAGTTCGTGCTTGAAGGCTGGGGCGTGGATCGCCGCGACGTGATGTACAACGACTTCATCGTGGTCGGCCCGGCGAACGACCCGGCCCGCATCAAGGGCGGCAAGGACGTGATCGCCGCGTTCCAGAAGATCGCCGCCAGCGGCACCCGGTTCATCTCGCGCGGCGACAACTCCGGCACCGACGTGATGGAGAAGGGCTACTGGCAGCAGGCGGGGACGAAGCCGGCGGGCGCCGGCTACGTCTCGGCGGGCCTGGGCATGGGCGAAGTGCTCAACATGGCCTCCGAAATGCGCGCCTATACCCTGACCGACCGCGCCACCTACGGCGCCTACAAGGCCAAGACCGGCCTGGCCGTGCTGGTGGAAGGCGACAAGCGCATGTTCAACCCCTACGGCATCATCGCGGTCAACCCGGCGAAGCACAAGGGCGTGAACTACCAGGGCGCGAAGCAGCTGATCGAGTGGATGACGTCGAGCGAAGGGCAGGCGCGCATCGCCGCCTTCAAGCCGGAAGGCGAGCAGTTGTTCTTCCCGACGGCAGCGAAGTAAGGATATGGCAGGGCCCGGTGGCCTCAGCGGGCCTGGCTGTCCAGGGCTTGCCTGAGCGCGGCTTCCATGGTCGCGTAGGGGACGGCGCCGCGCACCCCGAACGCTTGCTCCCACCCGGCGCCTGTCGGGCGCAAGACCATGATCGGCACCCCGGCGACGCCGAGCGAGTGGGCCAGTTGCTGGTCCTCGCGCACCGCGGCCGTGTAGCGCCCGCTCGCCAGGGCGTCGGCCAGGCCTTGCCGGTCGAGGCCATTCTCGAACCCGATATCGGCGAGGATGGCGGGGTCGCCGATGTCGCGGCCGTCCTCGAAAAAGGCGCGGAACAGGGCTTCGTGCATGGCGTCGAAGCGGCCTTGCTCGCGCGCGTACGCGACGGCTTCGAATGCCTGGCGACTGCGCGGCTGCACCGGCGGCAGCTTCAAGCGCATGCCGCGCTCGGCCGCCATCGGGTACACCGAGCGGTTCCAGGTCGTGTGGAGGTATTCGCCGTCCGGGTCGAGTGTCGGCTTCGGGTCCGGGCGCAGCTCGAAGGCGCGCCAGGTCACGTTCACCTGCCCGGCGTACTGTTCCTGCAGGCGCCGGATTGGCGGCAGCTCGAGGTAACAGAACGGGCAGACATAGTCGCTCCAGATGTCGATGCTGATGGGGGCGGGTGGGTTCATGGAACCATGCTACACCCTGGCCGCGCGGCGCCGCGCGCGAAAGGCGGCGCCGTACCGCACGCCCGTCAGTCGTAGAGGACCGTCGGGCGGGTGGCTCCACCAACCGATGCGGTCAGCCCGCGCCGCGGGCTGCCGCCCACGCGTTCAAACCGAATATGAACAGCCGCCCCATCTGCTCGAACGAATGCTGAACGCGAAGGGACTTGTGGGCGCCAGGAGCTTGCCCGCTTCACTGCTTGCCGGCAGCATCCGCCACCGGGCTGCCGAAGTCCGGCGTGCCGTCCGGCTTCCATGTAATGGCCTGCGCGCGCGTATGGCGGTTGGGGTCGCGCAGCGGATCGCCGGCGATGTCCCGGTACTGGCGTGCGTGGTAGACCATGATGTCGGTCTTGCCGTCGGGCGTGGTCGTGAAGGAATTGTGGCCGGGGCCGTACTGGCCGCTTGCCGGATCGCTCACGAAGACCGGCGTCGGGGATTTGGTCCACGAGGCCGCGTCGAGCAGGTTGGCGCCGGCCTTTGCCACCAGCATGCCGAGCGCGTAATTGGCGTCGGTGGCGCTGGCCGAGTAGGTCATGAAGACGCGGCCGTTTTTCACCAGGACGGCCGGTGCCTCGTTCACGTCCTGCTTGACCTTCTCCCATGGAAGCTCGGGCGTGGTCAGCAGGGTTGCCGGCCCGGTGATCGACAGCGGCGTATCCATTTTGGCGATGTACACCGCCGTCATGTGCCTGGTGGCGGTCGGAGGGCGCTGGGTCCACAGCAGGTAGCGCTGCCCGTCCAGCGCGAAGGTGGTCGCGTCCAGGGCGAACGACTCCCAGCCGGTTTTCAGCTGGCCCCGTTCCAGCCACTGGCCCTCGAGCGGATTCGCCGACGCGTTCTCGAGCACGTAGAGGCGGATGTCGAAGGGCGCGTCGGAGCGGCCGGCCGTGAAGTAGACATACCACTTGCCGTCGATCCGGTGCAGTTCCGGTGCCCAGATGTGCGTGGCCATCTCGCCGGACGCACGCTTGCGCCACACCACCTTCGTTTCGGCCTTGCCGAGCGCATTGAGGTCGCGGGTGCGGCGCAGTTCGATCCGGTCGTATTCGGGAACGGTGGCGGTGTAATAGTAGTAGCCGTCGGGCTGCAGGGTCACGTGCGGGTCGGCGCGCTGCAGCACCAGCGGGTTGGCGAACTGCGGCGTGGCCGCCGCATGGGCGGCTGTCGCCGCCAGGAGGGCGCACAGCGCCGCCGGCAGGCAGCGGCGGAAAGCAGGGAAGCAGGTATTGGCGGCAAGCGGCATCGGATTCCTTCTCGGGTCCATCATTCGAACCGCCATGGTAAAGAGATGCCCGGTATGCAACCAATCACTTTTTCGGGGCAAGCGATACCACTTTCTGCATGATGCAGTGCGGGAGGAACCGTTCAGCCGCCGCGCAACTGGGCATTGCCGAGCAGGACACCGTCATAGGGCGCCGCCGTGTCGCCGATCTCGATGCCGGTGTCGGTGATGGCGAAATCGCGCAGTTGACGGCTGTGCTTGCTGCCGCGCACCTTGACCACGCCGATCAGGGTGCGCAGCTCGCACTGCAACTCGACATAGCGCTGCACGATGACGGCATCGACCAGCACGCCGCTGCCGTAGGGGCTGAAGCGCAATTCGTGGAAGCGGTCTTCCATTTCGCTCGTCATTACGATGGTCACGCCCTTCGTGGCGAGCACGGCGGTCAGGCGGTAGAGCGAATCGCGGAAATCCTCGCGGTACTCGGGCGCCAGCGCCATCTCGAAACCCGACAGCGAGTCGAGCACCACGCGGGTGGCGCCGGTGCTGTCGATGCGCCCGATCAGCTCGTGCAGCATCTCGTCGGTGGACAGGTCGAGCGCGCGCACGCTCAGCATCGACACCCGGCCCGTGCTCACCAGGCGGTCGAGCTTCTCGTTCATCATCTGGGCCGGGCTACGCTCGAACAGGGCGATCACGCCGGTTTCGCCATTCGCCGCGCCGGCGGCCAGGAATTCGGTCGCCAGCATGGTCTTGCCCGAGCCGGTCGGGCCGACGATCAGCACCGTGTAGCCGGCCGGGATGCCGCCGTCCAGCATGTCGTCGAGTGTCGGTACGCCGGTGGACAGGCGCGGCGGGGGCAGCGGCACCGGCGGCCTGGCGCCGAGCGGCGCGGCTCCCGGCAGGATGCGCGCGAACACCTCGATGCCGTCGCGGTCGATGCGGAAGGGGTGCAGGCCGGGCCGCTGCTTCTGGCCGCGGATCTTGACCACCTGGATTTTGCGCGACATGGTGTTGCGCTGCACGTACTGGCTGAGCCAGATGATGCCGTCGGCCACCGTGAAGATCGGGTTGCGGTCGGCTTCGTTGTTCGTGTATTCGCCGATCAGGAAGCTGGTCGCCCGCCAGGTGGTCATGTGGGCCACCAGTTTCTGCACGAAGGTCTGCAGTTCCGCGATCTCGGTCTGCTCGCCGCGCGCGCCTTCGACGAAGGAGCGGAAGGAATCGATGAACACCAGCGCCGGCTTGTGGAGGCGCACCTGCTCCAGGATTTGCGCCAGCACGGCGTCGTAGTTGCCTTCCTCGACCTGGGGCGCGAGGCTGATGAATTCGATGCTGCTGCCGATCTTGTCGAAGTCGAAGAAACTGAACTGCTGCTGGTAGCGCAGCATCTTGACCGGCGGCTCGCCCATCGCCGTGAAGAACAAGGCCTTGCGGTCCGGCGCTGCCAGTCCGAACATGATCTGCTGGGCAAACGTCGTCTTGCCGCTGCCGGGGGCGCCACCGATGATGTTGAACGACAGCTCGGGCAAGCCTCCGCCGAGGATGGTATCGAGTCCGGGGACGCCCGTGGCGAGGCGGCGCAGGTCAAGTTTGTCGGTCATGACTGCATTCTCCTATCTATTCTTTTTGTGCGCCGTCCGGCAGGAAGACCGACCGCAGGAAGTGGTTGGCGAGCGTGTCGCCGATCAGGTAGGCCATCTCCGCCGTATAGGCCGCCAGCAGTGCGCGGTTGGCCGCCACCAGCTCGTCCGGCGCCCGGCCGTCCAGGCTGCGCACGAACAGCGCGAACGCCCGCTCCGCCGCGGGCGACACGGCAACCTGCGGCAGCCAGGGAAACGCATTCTGGTGAAGGGACAGCGTACGCGCGAACACCAGGTCGGTGCTCAGCGGGCCGATCAGGGGGATAAAGCGGTCGAACACCAGCCGCCAGACGCGGACGGCATCTTCGGTGCTGCCCGCGCTGCCGTCGGTTGTCAGGCGTGCCATGATCGTTTCAAGCAGCTCGGTCTGTATTGGCATGGCATTCAGGCATTGCTGCTTGGCCCGCTGACGAGGAAGCCTGCGTCCCGGCCGGGTGAAAAGGATGTGTTCAGGACATTATTCTAGCTGATCGGGGGAGCCGTGGAAGATCTTGCGCGGACTGTTCGAGGGGATCGCCAGCACGACACGGGTGCCTTGCCCGCGCGCACTGCCTACGCTGAGTTCACCACCGTGCGCGGCCACGCGTTCCTCCAGCCCCAACAGCCCATAGCTGCCCGGGTTGCGCGGCAGGGACGGATCGAAACCGATGCCGTTGTCGGCGATCGTCGTGACGAGCCGGCCGTCCCCGGCGGCGAGGTGCACGCTGACCCGGCTTGCCAGCGAATGGCGGAATACGTTGTTGAGGCATTCCTGCAGCACCCGGTACACCGTCAACAACGTTTCCTCGTCGAGGGCGAGGCTGTCGATGCCGGGGGCGGCATGGAGTTCGCAGGCAATACCGCTGGCGCGGGTGAACTTGCGCACTTCCGTCTCGAGGGTGGCCAGCAGGCCAAGCTCCAGGGCCGCAGGGCGCAGCTCGCCCAGCAGGTGCTTGACGGTGCGCAGCGTGATGTCCACGTTGTCGAGTGCGGCGCTGGCCCGGTCGTGCAGGCGGTGGTGATGCTTGGCAGTCTCCTGGTGGAGCAAAACGATGTCGATGCGCAAGGCCAGCAGGTTCTGGGCGAGCGAATCGTGGAGCTCGCACGAGATGCGCTTGCGTTCAGCTTCGCGGTTGGCCAGCTGGTGCGCAAGCAGCTCGTGCAGCGTCTGCTGGCTGGCGCGCAATGCATCTTCGGCACGCTTGCAGTCCAGAATTTTTTCCACCAGCGCCTGGTTTACCAGCATCTGCTCCTGGGTCAGGCGCAGCACCGTAGCGGCGACGGTATCGTCCTGCGCCTCAGGGAACTGGCTGTGCGCGTCCGCGTGGCGGCGCGATGGTTGTGTACGCATGTCAGGGAGCGGCTGGGGCGCCGCGTTGATGTTGACGTAGACAGCTGGCTCGTCAGACGCTAGAGCTATTGGGCCGGCAAGTCAAGGAAAAAGCGCTTGACGCCGACCTGCGTTCCCGGTTTCGCTTGGAGTCCACGCCGGGCCATTGGTTCACGCGCCGGCCCGCCGGGCACGGTTGACGGCGCGATACGTTACGCCGGGCCGAGGGCGTGGGCCAGGTTGGCGCGCGCGGCAGCCTCGAAGCGGCTGCGCATCGCGGGTGTCGCATAGAGGTCCTGCAGGCCCTGTGCCAGTGCGAGGCATTCCTCCAGGTGCTGCAGGGTGTGGTAATGGCGCTGCGGTTCGCGCCAGGCCGCCAGGAGTTGCGTGTAAAGGCCGTCGGACGCTGCGGCGCCCAGCATGCGCCACGCATCGTGCCAGGTGTCGTGCAGGAGCATCAACGGCGTCAGCGGCGGACCGGTTTCAGTCGGGCGATGCTGTCGAGGGCGTCCCGCAGCCCGTGGCTTTGCGCACTGGAGGCCCCGGCCACCCAGCCGCGTGCGAACGCTGCGTCGTGGGCATGGCCGCTGTTCTCCAGCACCGGCAGCAGCTTGCCTGCTACCGCCAGGTCGTTCAGGTGCCCCAGCCTGTCTTGCAGCGCCGACAGGCGTTTGACGTAGCGCTGTTGCTTCTTGGCGGGAAGCAGGTCGGCGAAGAACTCGGCCGCATACCGTGCCTTCTTGGCCGCGATGCGGACCCGGTGACGTGCGGGGGCATCGTTCTCGTCGAGCGCAGCGATGCGCTTGCGCAGGCGGCGTTGTGCCTTGCGCAGCAGCGGCACCATGCCGTCGCCGGCGCGCTGCGCCAAGAGGTGGTCCTTCGGCAACGGGCCGTCCGGACGCCACCCGCAGCCATGCAGCCAGCCGTCCAGTTGCTGCATCAGCTCCGTGAAGCGCGGTGAGTGCATTGCGGGCAACATGTCCCGGTGCAGGTTGCGCGCGCGTTCCGCCGCCGCGGCGCGCAGCGGCTCCGTGTTAATGCCCTGCATGCCGGCCAGCGTGGTGTCGGCCAGCACGTCCCAGTCGCGCGTCTCGCCCAGTTCGCCCGACAACCAGTCGAGGCCTTCCCGCAGTTCTGCGGGGAGGGGCGCGCTGTCGTCGAACATGCCGAGCAGGGCGCGCAGGCGCCGCAGTCCCACCCGCATCTGGTGCAGGCTTTCGGTATGTTGCGCCAGCACGCCGGGAACATTCGCCTCGATCTGGGCCATGCAGTTCAGGCCCATGCATTGCAGGGCCTCTTCCATGCGCATCTTGCGCTTGAGCCTTACCTTCTCGGCCTTGACCGCGGCGGGCGCTTCGCTTGGGGAATGGGCACGCAGGTGCGCCACGCCGGATGCCACGACCTTCGCTGTGCGTTCTGTGTTCATCGATGCTCCTTGCCTGTCATCGTCCGTTGGAGCCACTATACATCGGACCGCCTGAAAACCGGGCTCGTGTGACATCAGGATGACATCGTGCCGCTTCCGGTGGCGCAGCCGCCGGTGTTATTCGACTTGCGCCACAGGCATGGCCTGCATCCGCATGCCGGCGCTTACATGGAACTCGACCTTCCCGCTATTGGAAGCGATATGCCCCAGCAGCGCGTACACGAGCGCGGCCAGGCCGGTCATTTCCAGGCCTTCCTCGATGGTCGTCAGGAAGCTGTAGAACAGCGTGTAGCCATGCGCCTCCAGGTACTTGCCGTCGATGAGCTCCATGCCCAGGCACCCCGCCACGTACAGGCCGCCAGCAGCCAGCATCCGGCGGCGCGTGGCGGCCGGCAGCCGCCGCAGGAACCCCAGGAAGAACAGCGCCACGATGCAGACACCGGCAATGCCGGGCACGACCCAGCCGAAATACAGGTAGCCGAGGTCCTTGTTGCCCAGTAGTTCGCGCATGGGGGCGATCAGGCGCTCGTGCACCTGGAAGGCTTCGTCATAGGCGATGAACACGAAGCCGGCGCACAGCAGCCTCCAGTGGAAGCGCTCGCGCCGGTCCTTGCTTCCGGCTGCGATCACGGCCAGCAGCAGCGCACTGTACAAGGCGAGGATGACCGTGAAGAAGGTCGGGATGTTGCGCTCGCTGTCGACATCGAACAAGGGCACGAGGCCATCGAGCGGATGGGGGCCGACCTCATGGCGGAACACCTGGCCGGCCATGCTGGCGGCAAGCAGGAACGCGATGGCGGTGCCGAGGAACCACGCGGTCTTGTAGGCATCGACCGACACTTGATAGCTGTGCATGCATCCCCCCGTGTAGAACCGCGCCGGTGTTCCGGCTATGCTGCGGAACATTGCTCATCATTCGACAACAGAAGAGATACCACAGTTACCGGATGAAGGGCGTCCCATTGCCCCGCGTTGCGCGGACGATCGGCGGTATGCAGCCATGTGCTGCACCACGTTCACATCAGGATCACATCAGGATCACGTCGTACTGCTCCTGGTGGTAACCCTTCTCCACCTGCAGCGAGATCCGCTTGCCGATGAAGTCGCCCAGCATGGCCAGGTGCTGCGATTCCTCTTCCAGGAACAGGTCGATGACTTCCTGCGAGGCAACGATGCGGAATTCACGCGGGTTGAACTGCTTGGCTTCGCGCAGCAGTTCGCGCAGGATCTCGTAGCAGATCGTGCGCGAGGTCTTGACCTGCCCCTTGCCGCCGCAGGCCGGGCAGGGCTCGCACAGGATGTGGGCCAGCGACTCGCGCGTGCGCTTGCGCGTCATCTCGACCAGGCCCAGGGCCGAGAAGCCGCTCACCGACACCTTGGTGCGGTCGCGCGCCAGGGTCTTCTTGAGTTCCGCGAGCACGGCGTTGCGGTGCTCGTTGTTCTCCATGTCGATGAAGTCGAGGATGATGATGCCGCCCAGGTTGCGCAGGCGCAGCTGGCGCGCGATGGCGTGGGCCGCTTCCAGGTTGGTCTTGAAGATCGTGTCGGCGAAGTTGCGCCCGCCGACGTAGCCGCCGGTGTTGACGTCGATGGTGGTCATCGCCTCGGTCTGGTCGACGATCAGGTAGCCGCCGCTCTTCAGGTCCACGCGGCGGCCCAGCGCGCGCAGGATCTCTTCCTCGACGCCGTACAGGTCGAACAGCGGGCGCTCGCCGGTGTAGTGGGTCAGGCGCGCCAGCACGCTCGGGGTGTACACCTGCGCGAAATCGACCAGCATGTTGTAGTTCTCGCGCGAGTCCACCTGGATGGTGGCGGTCTCGTCGTGCACGAAGTCGCGCAGCACGCGCTGGGCCAGGTTCAGGTCCTGGTAGAGCAGGGAGGTGGGCGGCCGGGTGCGCGCGCCCTGGACGATGGCGGCCCAGGTCTTGCGCAGGTAGTCGACGTCGGCGGCGAGGTCGGCATCGAGCGCCTCCTCGGCCTGGGTGCGCACGATGTAGCCCCCCCTTTCTTCCTTGGGCAGCAGGTTCGTTAGACGGGTACGCAGCTGCTCGCGCTCGGCTTCCTTCTCGATCTTCTGCGAGATGCCGATGTGGTGGTCCTGCGGCAGGTAGACCAGCATGCGGCCGGCGATCGAGATCTGGGTCGACAGGCGCGCGCCCTTGGTGCCGATCGGGTCCTTGATGACCTGCACGGTCAGCACCTGGCCGTCGAACAGCAGCTTTTCGATGGGCGTGGGCGCGGCCAATGCGCCGTTGGGCCCCTCATGGTTGCGCGCTTCCCAGATGTCGGCCACGTGCAGGAAGGCCGCGCGCTCCAGGCCGATGTCGATGAAGGCCGACTGCATGCCCGGCAGGACGCGCACGACCTTGCCGAGATAGATATTCCCCGCCAACCCGCGCGTCAGGGTGCGCTCGATGTGCAGCTCCTGTACCGCGCCCTGCAGGACCAGCGCCACGCGCGTTTCCTGCGGGGTGATGTTGATGAGGATGTCTTCGTTCATGGCCGGCCGTGCAGTATTGTTCAGAGCGACATCATACACGCACGGGTGGTTCCCGGGACGGCCCGAAGCCGGTTTTCCGTAGGGTGGGCGGCTCCACCCGGCGGCATGGGCAGCGCGTACGTTCACGCCGCCCACGCGTTCAACCGAACGTGGCGTCGCCGCAATGCATGTGTAATGTAATCAGATGTTGTAGCCGGCCTTGCGCAGCAGGTTGGCCGTCTCGAACAGCGGCAGCCCCATGATGCCCGAATGGCTGCCCTCGATGTGCTCGACGAACAGCGCCGCCAGGCCCTGGATGCCGTAGCCGCCCGCCTTGTCGTAGGGTTCGGGCGTGGCGCAATAGGCCGTGATCTGGGCCGGGGTGAGCTTGGCGAAGCGCACGTTCGACACCTGGGTGACCTGTTCGGCGATACGGTCGGCGTGCACGGCGACCGAGGTCAGCACCTGGTGCGTGCGGCCGGACAGGCGCTCGAGCATGGCGACGGCTTCCTTGTTGTCGGCCGGCTTGCCGAGGATCTCGCCGTCGATCGTGACGGTGGTGTCGGCCGTCAGGACCGGACGCAGCGGCTGGCGCCGCATCTGCAGGATGTTCCAGGCAAACGCGCCTTTTTCCTTGGCGACGCGCGCCACGTAGGTGTGCGGGTCTTCGCCCGGCAGCACGTCTTCGCTGACGTCGGCGCCGCGAGCCGGGTCGCTGCGCAGCATCAGCAGTTCGAATTCCACCCCGACCTGGCGCAGCAGTTCGCGCCTGCGCGGGCTCTTCGAGGCGAGGTAGATTTTCTTGTCGGTGGGTTTCATGGGCGGGGCAGTGGGTCAGACGCGGTGGTACGGGTGGTTCTGGGTGATCGACCAGGCACGGTACAGCTGTTCCGCCAGCATGACCCGCACGATACCGTGTGGCAGCGTCATGCTGGAAATGCGGATCATGCCTTCGGCACGGGCCTTCAGTTGCGGGTCGAGCCCGTCTGCGCCGCCGATCAGGAAGGCCGTGTCGCGCCCGTCCTGCTGCCAGTTCTCCAGCATCTGCGACAGGCCGACGCTGGTGAGATCCTTGCCGCGCTCGTCCAGCGCGATGATCCGCACGCCTTTCGGCAGCACGGCTTCGATGCGCTCGCGCTCGAGCGCCATCGCGGTGGCGGCGGTCTTGCTGCCGGAGCGCTCGACCGGCTTGATTTCCTTGAGCACGATGCGCAGCTCGGGCGGCATGCGCTTCGTGTACTCGCCGAAGCCGGCCTCGATCCAGGCCGGCATCTTGTGCCCGACTGCGGCAATGATCAGTTGCATGGAAAGCCCGGGGAACGCTTACTCGGCGGCCTTCTTGACGCGGCGGATCACTTTTTTCACCGGTTCGGCGTCCGCAGGGGCGGCGGCTGCCTTCGTCGCGCGCTTCGGCGGCTTGGCCTTGGTGGCCTCGACGGCGGCGATCTCGGTCTTGCTCGGCGCAACCTTCACGGTCTTGCCGACCGGGGCCTTCTTGGCGGCCGGCTTCTTGGCGGCGGTGGTGGCGGTCTTGGCGGCCGCTTTCCTTGCGGCCGGCTTGCGCTCGTTGACCGGCTTGGCTTCCGGCTGGTCCTGGTTCGCAGCCAGGTGCTTCGACTTCGTCTTCGATTCGGCTGCTTCGGCGGCTTCCGGCGTCGACTTGCGCTTGGCGGCGCCCAGCTTCACCGGCTTTTCGCCCCAGATTTCTTCCAGGCGGTAGTACTGGCGGATGGCCGGCTGCATGATGTGGACGATCATGTCGCCCAGGTCCACCAGCACCCATTCGCCCGTGTCTTCGCCTTCGAGGCCGACCACGTCGCCGCCTGCTTCCTTGACCTTGTCGCGCACCGAGGCGGCCAGCGCCTTGGTCTGGCGGTTCGAGGTGCCCGAGGCGACCGCGATGCGGTCGAACAGGCTGGTCAGGTGCGTCGTGTCGAACAGGACGATGTCCTGGCCCTTGACGTCCTCGAGGGCGTCGACGACGAGCGTTTGCAGTTTCTTGATATCCATTAGCTTTTGTATAAGTTATGTTGTTGAATATAGTCTAGCACTTGGCGCGCAAGGAGCGCGCCAAGCTCAGTGTTCGTGTCCGGCTCCGCTGCGGCGCCCGCGTGTGGGCGCTGATGCAGGGTGTTCCGGACTTGGGTGGCGGAAATATCGACCGCCAGTGTATGCGCCAGGCATACCTTGCCATGCGGCGCAGCGCATACCTCGTCGGGCGTCGCCAGCCGGCCCGCGAGTGCCGAGGCCACCGCCTGCGGCAGCCTGTCCTGGTCCAGGGCATAACCGGGCCGTGCCGCAACGCCCAGGTTGCACAGCCCGAACAGCTCCTGCCAGTCGCGCCAGGTGTCGAGCTTCTGCAGCTGGTCGGCTCCCATCAGGAAGACAATCGAACTTGCTTCGCCCAGTTCCTTTCGCAGGCCGCGCAGGGTGTCGACCGTATAGGTCGGGGTGCCGCGCTCGATTTCCTGGGTATCGATCACGACCTGCGTCGTCCTGGCGAAGGGCTGGCCGGAGAAGGCCAGCTCGAGCATGGCAATGCGGTCGGCATCGCTCGCCTCCAGGCCGCTCTTCTGCCACGGCCTGGCGGGCAGGATACGCAGCTGGTCGGGCCGGAGCAGGGCGGCGAACAGCGCGGCCAGTGCCACGTGGCCGTGGTGCACGGGGTCAAAACTTCCGCCCAGCAGGGCGACGCAGCGGGTCACGACGCGAGCCAGTCCCGATGGGGCAGGAAGTCGGTGTACAGCGCAGCCTCCGGGCTGCCCGGCTCCGGATGCCAGTCGTAGCGCCATTTTACGATCGGCGGCATCGACATCAGGATCGCCTCGGTACGCCCGCCCGACTGCAGGCCGAACAGGGTGCCGCGGTCCCACACCAGGTTGAACTCGACATAGCGTCCGCGGCGGTAGGCCTGGAACTCGCGTTCGCGCTCGCCGAAGGGCTGGTCCTTGCGCGCCTTCACGATCGGCAGGTAGGCGTCCAGGAAGCGGTCGCCGACGCTTTTCACCATGGCGTAGGACTGGTCGAACCCCGCTTCGTTGAAGTCGTCGAAGAAGATGCCCCCCACGCCGCGCGCTTCCTTGCGGTGCTTCAGGTAGAAGTAGTCGTCGCACCACTTCTTGAAGCGCGGGTGCAGGTCCTCGCCATAGGGCGCCAGCGCATCGTGGCAGACCTGGTGGAAGTGGCGGGCATCTTCCTGGTTGCCGTAGTAGGGCGTCAGGTCCATGCCGCCGCCGAACCACCAGACCGGGTCCTTTCCTTCGGCCGTCGCTTCGAAGAAGCGCACATTCATGTGCACGGTCGGCGCGTAGGGGTTGCGCGGGTGCAGCACCAGCGACACGCCCATCGCTTCCCATGCCCGGCCAGCCAGTTCCGGACGCGCGGCCATGGCCGAGGGCGGCAGGCTGGCGCCCATCACGTGCGAGAAGTTTACGCCGCCGCGCTCGAAGACATTGCCTTCCTCGATCAGGCGCGAGATCCCGCCGCCGCCTTCCGGACGCTCCCAGGTGTCGCGCAGGAAGGGCTTGCCGTCGATGTCCTCGAGGGCCAGCACGATGCGGGACTGGAGGTCGAGCAGCCAGGCTTTGACGGCGGATGGGTTGGGGGTGGGCATGCGGGTGGGGTAGGGTGGAAAAATGGGCAGATTGTACACCGGTGCTGGGTGTGCTACGGATAACGGTGAAGGAGTGATTGGTGTTGCGCAACGAATTTGGGTTCCCGCCTTCGCGCGAAGGCGGGAACCCAATTAGCGTGCAGACCTACAGCCTTACTTCAGCCCGCGCCACCCGATATCCCGGCGATACTGCGCGCCGTTGAAGTGAATCTTCTCGACCGTCTCGTACGCCCGTTTCTGCGCCATCTTCACGCTGTCGCCCAGGCCCACGACGCACAGCACGCGGCCGCCGCTGGTCTGCAGGGCGCCGCCCACCTGCATGGTGCCGGCGTGGAAAGTCACGCATTCCGGCGTTTCAGGCGGGATGCCGTCGATGATGTCGCCCTTGCGCGGGCTGTCCGGATAGCCGGCGGCAGCCATCACGACGCCCACGGCGGTGCGGCGGTCCCATTCCAGTTCGACCGCATCGAGCGTGCCGTTGCAGGCGTGGTCCAGCACCGTGGCGAAATCGCTCTTCAGGCGTGCCATGATCGGCTGCGTTTCCGGGTCACCCATGCGGCAGTTGAATTCGAGCGTGCGCGGGTTGCCCTCGGCGTCGATCATCAGGCCGGCGTACAGGAAGCCGGTGAAGACGATGCCGTCCTTCGCCATGCCCTGGATGGTCGGGTTGATGATTTCGCGCATCACGCGCGCGTGCATCGACGGGGTCACGATCGGGGCAGGGGAGTAGGCGCCCATGCCGCCGGTGTTCGGGCCTTCGTCGTTGTCCTTCAGGCGCTTGTGGTCCTGGCTGGTGGCCAGCGCCAGCACGTTCTTGCCGTCGCACATGACGATGAAGCTCGCTTCTTCGCCGGCCAGGAATTCCTCGATCACGATGCGTGCGCCGGCGTCGCCGAAGGCGTTATCGGACAGCATGTGGTCGACGGCAGAATGAGCTTCAGCAAGTGTCATCGCCACCACCACGCCCTTGCCGGCGGCCAGGCCGTCGGCCTTGATGACGATCGGCGCGCCGTTCGCATCGATGTAGGCGTGGGCCTGGGCGGCGTCTGAAAAGCTCTGGTACTTCGCGGTCGGGATGCCGTGACGCTGCATGAAGGCCTTGGCGAAGTCCTTCGAGCTTTCCAGTTGCGCCGCCTCGCGCGTCGGACCGAAGATCTTGAGGCCGCGGGCGCGGAACAGGTTGACGATGCCGGCGGCCAGCGGCGCTTCCGGACCGACCAGGGTCAGGGCGACGCCTTCGGCCACCACGAAGTCGGCCAGCGCGGCGGGATCGGTGATCTCGACGTTCACCAGGCGCGAATCGACCGCGGTGCCGCCGTTACCCGGCGCGACGAAGATGGTCTGGACGCGCTCGGATTGCGCCAGTTTCCAGGACAGGGCGTGTTCACGGCCGCCAGAGCCGACTACGAGGATTTTCATACGGGCGCGTTCCTACTTGGTTGCTACGGGGGATCCGACTGGCGTTCCAGCCGGTTTTCAGCTTGACCGGCAGCTTACAGCTGCCGTCTTACTCTTCGATGACAGCGTTGGTATAGACGTCCTGGACGTCGTCCAGGTTTTCCAGCGCATCGAGGATCTTCTGCATCTTGAGGGCGTCTTCGCCGGCCAGCACGGTCTCGTTGTCCGGCTTCATGATGACTTCCGAGACCTCGGCCTTGAAACCGGCCTTTTCCAGCGCTTCCTTCACGCCCGCGTAGGCATAGGGGTCGCACAGCACTTCGAAGCCGCCTTCTTCATCGGCTACCACGTCGTCGGCGCCGGCTTCCAGCGCGGCTTCCATCAGCTTGTCTTCATCCACGCCCGGCGCGAACTGGAACTGGCCGACGTGCTTGAACATGAAGGCCACCGAGCCCTCGGTGCCCATGTTGCCGCCGTACTTGTTGAAGGCGTGGCGCACTTCGGCCACGGTACGCACGCGGTTGTCGGTGAGGCAGTCGACGATGATCGCCGCGCCGCCGATGCCGTAGCCTTCGTAGCGAATTTCTTCGTAGTTCGCCCCTTCGAGTTCGCCGGCGCCGCGCTGGATCGCGCGGGTGACGTTGTCCTTCGGCATATTGGCGTCGGCCGCCTTCTCGACCGCCAGGCGCAGGCGCGGGTTGGAAGCGATGTCGCTTCCGCCCATGCGTGCAGCCACGGTGATCTCCTTGATCAGGCGCGTCCAGATCTTGCCGCGCTTGGCGTCGGTGGCGGCCTTCTTATGCTTGATGTTGGCCCATTTGCTGTGTCCAGCCATGTCGAGAATTCCTTAGACGGTATGGGAAGCTCGAAAAACCTGCTGCGCGTTGCGCTACCGGCGCTCGCGACGGTTTTTTTTAAGCTTCCTGTATGCAAGAGTGGCCGACATTTTAACATAGGCCCCCCTTGCAAAATTGCCCAGGAAAGTTAACGACACGTCAGGGAAACAACAGTCGGGTCCCCCACGCCACCATCACCAGGCCCGTCACACAGGCCGCCAGTGGCCCTTCTTCCAGGCGCAACTCGGCCAGCAGCAGCATGCCCACCGCGGCGACCACCGCTGGATTGCCGGGGCCGCCGGCAAGGGGGAGCAGCAGCAGCAGCCAACAGCAGCCGAGGCAGCTTCGACCGTGCTCCGCACCCTGCCACAGGGCGCCGGCGAGCCCGGGGCTCCAGTCGGCCAGCACCCCGGCCAGTGGGGCCCGGCAGTACTGCAGGCAGGCATGCTTGGCCGGAGTCCACTGGTAGACGCCGGCGGCGACCAGTGCCAGCCCGGCCCCGGCCGGATGGCGGATCGCCAGGGAGGGGTCGAGCATGCCGGCGTCGTGCAGCGTCCAGTGGATGAGCGTAACCAGCGCGGCAAAACCGGTCCAGGACAGCAGGCAGCCGAGCGTGAACATGGCGGCGGCGGCGCGCGGCCAGCGCATGCCGGCACGGTGCCGTGCGACGCGCAGGTAGATGAAGGCCGCGCCGGCGGAGGCCGGCAGCATCAGGGCCACGCACAGGCCCGTCCACATCGCGAACACCAGCACCAGCTGTCCGGCGCGCAGCGGCGCAAACGGCGAGGCCGGCAGCACGCCGGCCATGTCGCGCGCCGGCAGCGGGGCGGGCGCATTGGCGCCCTGGAAGGCAAACCATGCCCCGCAGGCGCATACCAGCAGCGCCAGCCAGGCCAGCCCCAGCGTGACCGGCCGGCCGAGGCGTTCATCGACACCATACAGGCTCATTGCGAACCTCCGCGCAGGCGTACGCGTGGGCGCGACTGCGCCCGGATCTGCGTGCGCGTCTGGGATGGGTGGTTCCCTGCCAGGCGCGGCAGGCCGCCCTCGTTGGTCCGGTTCGTCATGCGTTCTCTCCTCGGTTGGTTGATGTGCGTTGTTCGACAACATTGCCGCCGCGCCGTTCTCGCAGCCTCTGCAGTCGCCTCCAGCGAACCCGGCCGTTCGCTCGTACAATCGGCGGATGAACCAAAGCGCCCCCGCCAATCCTGCTGCGCCTTTACCACGCGCGGCCCTCGTTACCGGCCTGTCGATCGCCGTCGCCGGCGCCGTCTTGTTCTCTACGAAGGCTGTTGTCGCCAAACTGCTGTACCGCTACCACATCGACGCGGTGACTTTGATCGCGTTCAGAATGCTGTTCTCGTTTCCGGTGTTTGCGGCCGTGGCCGTGTGGAAGATGCGGACCCAGCCGCCGCTGTCGACCCGCGACCGCTGGCGCATCGTGGGGCTGGGCCTGCTCGGCTACTACCTGTCGAGCTACCTCGACTTCCTCGGCCTGCAGCACATCTCGGTCGGGCTCGAGCGGCTGATCCTGTTCCTGACGCCGACTTTCGTCCTGCTCATCAACGTGGCGGTATTCAAGCGCCGCGTGAAGCCGGTGGAATGGGGGGCGCTGGGCCTGGCCTACTGCGGTATCGTGCTGGTGTTCGTGCACGACCTCGCAGGCGGCTCGGGCAGCGCCATCCTCGGTTCGCTGTTCGTGCTCGGCTCGGCCCTGGCCTATGCGTTCTACCTGCTCGGTTCGGGCGAGATGGTGCGCCGCATCGGCTCGCTGCGGCTGGTGGCCTACGCCATGTGCGTCTCGAGCGTGGCCTGCATCGCGCAGTTCTTCCTGCTGCGCCCGGCAAGCCTGCTGGTGCAGCCGGCGCCGGTTTACTGGCTGTCCCTCGCGAATGCGGTATTCTGTACGATCTTCCCCGTGTTTATGACCATGGCCGCGGTCCAGCGCATCGGCGCCGCGACCGCCTCGCAGGCCGGGATGATCGGTCCGGTGTCGACGCTGTTCCTCGGTGCGCTGCTCCTCGGCGAACCGGTGACGGCGGTGCAGCTGGCCGGCACCGGGCTCGTGCTTGTGGGGATCTACCTTCTCTCGCTAAAAACATGACGCCATCGACCACACCATCTCCGCCAAGACCCAGGATTGCGCTCATCGCGCACGACAAGAAGAAAGACGACATGATCAGCCTCGCCGGCGAGTACCTCGACTTCCTCAAAGGCTGCACGCTGTCGGCCACCGGCACCACCGGCGGGCGCCTGGCCAACGAGCTGGGCCTGGAGGTGGAGCGCAAGCAATCGGGGCCGGTGGGCGGCGACCTGCAGATCGGCGCCCAGCTGGTCGACGGCGGGATCGACTGCGTGATCTTCCTGCGCGACCCGATGACGCCGCAACCCCACGAGCCCGACATCAACGCGCTGGTGCGTGCCTGCGACGTGCACGACGTCGCCTGCGCCACCAACGTCTCGACCGCGCGCCTGGTGCTGTCGCAGCTGATGGCCGCACGCAGCCAATCGTGAAGGAGCCGCATGTGACCCCCCCTATGTTGGCAAAAGCCATCCGCATCGCCGCCAACGGCGGCCCGGAAGTCATGCAATACGTGGACGTCGAGGTTGGCGAACCGGGGCCGGGCGAGGCGCGCGTGCGCCACCACGCCGTCGGCCTGAACTTCATCGACGTCTACTTCCGCACCGGCCTGTATCCGCAAGCCCTGCCCGGCGGGCTGGGCCAGGAGGCGGCCGGCGTGGTCGAGGCGGTGGGCGAGGGCGTCGCCCATGTGGCGCCCGGCGACCGCGTGGTCTATGCGGGCGGCCCGAACGGCGCATACAGCCAGGCGCGCGTGATGCCGGCGCAGGGCCTGGTGCGCCTGCCCGATGCGATCCCGTTCGAGACTGCGGCCGCCATGATGCTGCAGGGCCTGACGGTGCAGTACCTGTTCAACCGTACGTACAAGCTGCAGCCGGGGCAGACCATCCTGTTCCATGCCGCGGCCGGCGGCGTCGGCCTGATCGCCTGCCAGTGGGCGCGCGCGCTGGGCGTGAACCTGATCGGTACCGTGGGCTCGGATGAGAAGGCCGCACTGGCGAAGGTGCACGGCGCCGCCCACGTCATCAACTACAACCGCGAGGACGTGGTGCAGCGCGTGCTGGAGATCACCGATGGCGCCAAGGTGCCGGTGGTGTACGACTCGGTCGGCAAGGACACCTTCACCCGCTCGCTCGACTGCCTGCAGCCGCTGGGGCTGATGGTCAGCTTCGGTAACGCGTCGGGCGCGGTGCCGCCGGTGGCGCTGTCCGAGCTGGCCTCGCGCGGCTCGCTGTTCCTGACGCGGCCGACGCTGGGTGCGTACGCGGCCAGGCGCGAGGACCTGGAGGCGATGGCGCTCGACCTGTTCGGCATGGTCGAAAGCGGCAAGATCACGGTCGAGGTCAAGCAGACCTTCCCGCTGGCCGAGGCCGCCGAGGCGCACCGTGCGCTCGAAGGGCGCCGCACGACCGGCTCGACGGTGCTGCTGCCATGAGGGACACCCATGACGAAGGCGGCAACGGCGACGGCGGCACGCCGTCCGGCCGCGACGGCGCACCGAAATTCGGCCGCCTGCTGCTCGTGCTGCTGTTCGCGCTCCTGATGGTGGTGGCGATCACCTTCGGCTCCGAGGCTTATTTCACCTGAATGCCGCTGCTGGGCATAAAAAAACGGGGCCGTTTTGAACTGGCCCCGTTCTCATGAGCGGCTGGCGAATCAGCCGTTGTTCTGCTTCAGCTCCACCCGGCGCGCCACGCCGGACGGCCCCGGGAAGCCCTCGAACGCACTTTGCACCAGCGCCGGCATCACCGCCGGGGTCGACATCTGGCGGCTGGTGTTGTGCACCGTCACGTCGAACAGGCGCTTGCCGTCGGTTGCCGACTTGATTCCGACTTGCAGCTCGCGGCGGTACCGGTGCTCGACCGAGACCTGGTAGGCCGGGCTCCAGAACGGATCATAGAACGGGCTGTACCAGCCACCCCAGTAAGGGCGGTGGAAGCCGCGGTGGCCGCGGTAGGCGAAGCGCGGGTGATACCGCGGGTGGTACATCGGGTGGTAGAACGGCGATGCGAACGGCGACATCAGCGGCTCCACCACGCGCACCGGCACCTCGGTGGTGGTGAAGCGCATCGACACCGTCAGCGCCGGCGTGGCGCCATTGGCGTCGCGAAAGCCCAGGCGCGCCAGCTGGCCGCGCACCATGTCCTGGTAGGCGCGCCATTCCAGCGTATCGTCTTCCGGTTTCGGCGTTTCGAATACGTAGCTCTTGTCCTCCATCTGCGCCGGCCACTGGTGGAAGGTCGTCACGTCGCTGCGGATCGTGGTGGCGCAGCCGGTCAGCAGCAGGGTGAACGCCGCTCCGGCGGCGATCATCAGGCGTTTCATGTCAGTCTCCCTCGTCAATACGGACTTTTCCGATCGTCTAGATTAGTTCTTGTTCAGCATTTTCGCAGATTAATTTACACGCGGTTACCACGCGCACATTCTGATACATGTGAAACGGATCGGGCGCCAAAAAATCTTGTTGGTAAAATAAGCACTTCAGTTGGTACTCGTTCAGTTTGCACCAAGCTACGCCTCTCAACCCATCCTTTGCGGATTTCCCTATGCGCACCGATACGCCCCAGACGATTTACCGGAGTGACTACATGCCGCCGAGCTACCTGGTCGATACCGTGGAACTCGGCTTCGACCTCGACCCCGCCCGCACCGTGGTGGCGAACCGCATGACGGTGCGCCGCAACCAGGACTGTGCCCACCAGCGCACGATCGAGCTCCATGGCGAGGACATCGAACTGGTGGCGCTGCGCATGAACGGCCGTGAACTGCAGAGCGGCGAATACATCATCGGCAACAACGTCTTGAGCATCCCGAATGCGCCGGAAGAAGCGACGCTCGAGATCGAAACCGTCTGCATCCCCGAGCAGAACACGACCCTCAGCGGCCTGTACACGTCGAATGGCAACTTCTTCACCCAGTGCGAAGCCGAAGGTTTCCGCCGTATCACTTATTTCCCGGATCGTCCGGACGTGATGGCGAAGTACACGGTGATGTTGCGTGCCGATAAGGAGCGTTATCCGGTGCTGCTGTCCAACGGCAACCTGATCGAGGAGGGCGATCTCGGCGACGGCCGCCACTACGCCAAGTGGGAAGATCCGTTCAAGAAGCCCTCCTACCTGTTCGCGCTGGTCGCCGCCCGTCTCGTGTGCCAAGAAGAGACTTTCCGCCTGCTTGATGGCCGCGACGCGCTGCTGCAGGTGTGGGTCGAGGAGGGCAACCTCGACAAGACCGACTATGCGATGCAGTCGCTCAAGCACAGCATCCGCTGGGACGAGGAGCGCTATGGCCTGGAACTCGACCTCGACCGCTTCATGATCGTCGCTACCAGCGACTTCAACATGGGCGCGATGGAAAACAAGGGCCTGAACATCTTCAACACCAAGTTCGTGCTGGCCAACCCGCGCGTGGCTACCGACATCGACTTCCAGGGCATCGAGGCGGTGGTGGCGCACGAATACTTCCACAACTGGACCGGCAACCGCGTCACCTGCCGCGATTGGTTCCAGCTGTCGCTCAAGGAAGGCCTGACGGTGTTCCGCGACCAGGAGTTTACTGCCGACATGATCGGCACCGAGCAAGGGCGCGCCGTCACCCGCATCGACCAGGTGCGCACCCTGCGCCAGGCCCAGTTCCCGGAAGACGCCGGCCCAATGGCGCACCCGGTGCGCCCGGACTCCTTCGTCGAGATCAACAATTTTTATACCGTCACCGTGTACGAGAAGGGCGCCGAGGTGGTGCGGATGTACCAGACCCTGCTGGGCCGTGAAGGCTTCCGCAAGGGCATGGACCTGTACTTCCAGCGCCATGACGGCCAGGCCGTCACCTGCGACGATTTCCGCAACGCGATGGCCGACGCCAACGGCCGCGACCTGACCCAGTTCGAGCGCTGGTACGACCAGGCCGGCACCCCGGTGCTGCGTTTCGAGACGCGCTACGACGAAGCGCAACAGACCTATACCCTGACGCTGTTCCAGTCCTGCCCGCCGACGCCGGGCCAGCCGGAGAAGCGTCCGTTCCACATTCCGGTCGCGGTCGGCCTGCTCGACCGCGAGGGCCGCGACATGCCGCTCACCGTGGACGGCAAGGAGATGGGCACCACCGCCGTGCTCGAACTGCTTGATGCCCAGCAGACCTTCGTGTTCGGCAACGTGAAGGAACAGCCGGTGCCGTCCGTGCTGCGCGACTTCTCGGCGCCCGTGATCCTGCAGCACGGTTACTGCGACAGCGACCTGCTGCACCTGTTTAACCACGACAGCGACCCGGTCAACCGCTGGGAAGCGGGGCAGCGCCTGGCCATGGGCCGCCTGCTCAAGCTCACCGGCGAGGCGCCGGCCTCGAACCGCCTGAGCCTGGACGACACCTTCATCGAGGCGATGCGCAGGGTGCTGGTCGACGAGACGCTCGACCCGGCCTTCCGCGAGCAGGCGCTGCTGCTGCCATCGGAAACCATGATCGCCGAGCAGCTCGACGTCGTCGATCCGCTGGCCGTGCACATGGCGCGCCAGTTCATGCGCGCCAATATCGGGGCCCGCCTGCGCAGCGAGCTGCTGGCGCAGTACGCCGCCAACCTGACGCCCGGCCCGTACAGCCCGGACGCGGTCTCCGCCGGCAAGCGCGCCCTGAAGAACCTGGCGCTGGCCTACCTGAACGCGGCGCCGGACGAGGAAACCATCCTGCTCGCCGTGCGCCAGTGCCGCGAGGCCGACAACATGACCGACCGCGTGGCGGCGCTGGGCGCGCTGATCCATGCGCGCGCCCCGGAAGCAGACAGCGAGCTGGCGCGCTTCTACGACGAATTCCAGGACGAGGCGCTGGTGGTGGACAAGTGGTTCGCCATCCAGGCCACCGCCCCGACCACCGACATCGCCAAGGTGCGCGAACTGATGCGCCACCCGGCCTTCAACCTGCGCAACCCGAACCGTGCACGCAGCCTGATCGCCAACTACTGCATGAACAACCCGGTCGAATTCCACGCGCCGAACGGCAGCGGCTACCTGTTCTGGGCCGAGCACGTGACCCTGCTCGACGGGCTCAACCCGCAGGTCGCCGCGCGCCTGGCCCGTGCCATGGACCGCTGGCGCCGTTATACCCCGGAACTGCAGCAGCACATGAAAACGGCGCTGCAGCAGGTGGCCGGGCAGCAGCGCCTGTCGAACGATGTGCGCGAGGTCGTCACGAAAGCACTCGCCAATTAAAAGAATCCAAACCAAACCAAAGGAAGTTCATGAAACGCGTCAGCCTTACGCAGTACCTGGTCGAGGAACAGCGCCTCCACCAGAACATCAACGCCGAACTGCGCCTCCTGATCGAGGTCGTGGCCCGTGCGTGCAAGCGCATCAGCTATTCGGTCAGCAAGGGTGCGCTCGGTGAAGTGCTCGGCAGCGCCGATACCGAGAATATCCAGGGCGAAGTGCAGAAGAAGCTCGACGTGATCTCGAACGAGATCCTGCTCGAGGCAAACGAGTGGGGCGGCCACCTGGCCGCCATGGCCTCGGAAGAAATGGAAACCATCCGCCAGATCCCGAGCCGCTACCCGAAAGGCGAGTTCCTGCTGCTGTTCGACCCGCTCGACGGCTCGTCGAACATCGACGTCAACGTTTCGATCGGCACCATCTTCTCGGTGCTCAAGGCGCCGGAAGGCATGGCGGAACCGACCGAGCAGGACTTCCTGCAGCCGGGTGTCCAGCAGGTGGCGGCCGGCTACGCCGTCTATGGCCCGCAGACGATGCTGGTGCTCACCACCGGCAACGGTGTCCAGTGCTTCACCCTGGACCGCGAAATGGGTTCCTGGGTGCTGACCCAGAGCGACATGCAGATTCCGGAAACGACCAAGGAATTCGCGATCAACATGTCGAACAAGCGCCACTGGCACGCGCCGGTGCAGCGCTACGTGGACGAGATGCTGCTCGGCAGCACCGGCCCGCGCGGCAAGGACTTCAATATGCGCTGGATCGCCTCGATGGTGGCCGACGTGCACCGCATCCTGAACCGCGGCGGCATCTTCATGTACCCGGCCGACATGCGCGACCCGTCCCAACCCGGCAAGCTGCGCCTGATGTACGAAGCCAACCCGATGGCGATGATCGTCGAGCAGGCCGGCGGCGCCGCCACCGATGGCGTCGGGCGCATCATGGACATCCAGCCGGCCAAGCTGCACCAGCGCGTGCCGGTGTTCCTCGGTTCGAAGTCGGAAGTCGAGCTGGTCACCCGCTATCATGCGGAGTGAGTGATTTTTTGGCATTCATTGCGAAATTGCCGAGCCGGACTAGCAAGTTGGCGAAGTTGTTTGCTAGAATACGGCTCTTCGTCGGGTTCGCCCACGTAGAGCCGCTGTAGCTCAGTCGGTAGAGCAGCGCATTCGTAATGCGAAGGTCACCAGTTCGATTCCGGTCAGCGGCACCAGATCCTGAAAGCCCGTGTCCCCCCAAGGACACGGGCTTTTGCTTTTGGCGCTTTTCGGTTCTTGGCCCGGCTAGGCCGGCGCCGCCGCGTCCTGCAGCCCGCGCACCAGGCTCGACACGCTCGGGTTGTCGATGAAGATGCAGCGCTTGCCGGTGCGCTTGCAATGGTCCTTGACGCGCCAGTAGGCATGGTGGCTGATGCAGCCGGTCTGGCAGATGACCAGGTCGGCCGCCGCCAGGCTGGCGTCGAGCTGGCCGGCGCTGTCCTCCAGCCCGCCGTCGTGGTGCGCGAACTGCGCGCCGGCACGCTCGATCGCGTTGCGGTAGACGGGCACGCTGCCGCTGCGTCCACCCACGCACAGCACGCTCCGGTTGAACAGCCGGACCGGCGCCTCGGCCGGCTCGGGCGGCGTTGCCGGACGCGCCGGCATCGCGCCTCCCGCCGCCGCTTGTGCCACGCCTGCCGCGCCTGCCGCGCCTGCCGCGAGGGCGGCATCGCGCTCTTCCTTCAGCGCTGCCAGTTGCGCGCGCAGGGCCTGCTCGCGCGATTCCAGCTGCGCCACCCGGTTGGCCAGGCGCGTGCGCGCCTCCAGCTCCGGCACGCTTGCCTGCAGCTGCGCCAGCTCGCAGCGCAGGTTGTGGATGTCGGTGTCCTTGGCAATCGTTGCCGCGCGCGCCGCCATCGACTGCCGTTCGTGGCGCTCGGCCTGCGCGGCCTTTTCCTCCTGCAACGCTTGGCAACGTACCTGGAGACGGGACAGTTCGCGCGCGAGCCGGCCGTTCTCGGCCATCGCAGCCTTGTACTTCTCCATGTCGGCCCGCACGCAGGCGCCGGCCTGGTGCTGCACCATGTGGATGTCGCGGCACATCCGTTGCTCCAGGCCGGGCGTGCAGCGCGGATGCGTCAGGCCGGCCCAGAAGGCGCCCGGCACATTGCCGGCCGCGACGGCCGCCGCCCACAGCCGTGCCACCGCTTCCTCGGATTTCGCCGCACGGAAGCGGGAAACCTCGGCGGCATAACGCCGCTCCAGTTCTTTCTGGATGGCTTCCGACAGCGGGTTGCGCAGCGCGCACTCGCTGACCGCGCCGACATGGATGTCATAGTCGTCATGCAGCAGCCGGCCTCCCGTCACCCGCTCCACCAGCCGGCGCAGCGCCTGCAGGGGCAGGGCCACGCCGACCAGCGGGCAATGGCTGTTCTGGGAAAGCTCCCAGACCCGCCGCCTGCGCGAGCACTGAGGTTCGACGTTTTCCGGGAAGGCAGCATGTTTGTCGCACATTCGGGCATCCTTTCTGCTCGCTGACAGGTGAAACAGGCACGCACCAGTCCGGCCTGCCGCATTAAATGATAATGATTATCATTTGCATTCTATCGCAGATCCACACGAAGGCAAGCGAATTCCACAGGCGACTATGTTCGGTGGATGACATGACTCTGTTAGTCAACGCACGGTCCGGACCACTGAACCATTGTATTTTTTGTATCGCGACGCAGTTTCCGATACTGCGCGCGATTCGGACCGCCACAGGCGACCGCCCCAGCAGCGACGACGATTGCGTCAGCGCTAACGGTGGAACTTTTGCGCTGGCTTTAGTTCACGACGATGAAGGCGTGACCTAAGGCAAGAAACAAAGTGCTGCCTTGATATAGCGCAGGCCATTCTCGTCCCTTCATTCTGTTTCAGGCGGAATCGAGGAAGAATGTGGTGATAGTCGAGTATCGGTCTACTTCGCGTTGGTCTACATTTTTACGAGGGATACATTATGGATAATCAGAAATCTACCGAGGGAAAAGGCAGCGACGCAGGCGCAGGTTCGAGCATCGGTAAAAGCCAGTCGTCCGGGCTGAACCAGGGCAGCGGTGTTTCGGGCAGCAGCCAGAGCAGCTCGTCGGGCAGCCTCGGCAGCGCCAACGCCTCGCCGAGCACTGCCAAGCCGGCTACCGGCAGCAGCAGCGGCGCCATCGGCGGCACCAGCAACGCCGGCAGCCAGCAGAGCAGCACCCAGAGCTCGGGCAACCTGGGCAGCAGCGGCCTGGGCGGCAGCCAGCAGAGCGGCTCGAGCGGCTCGAGCGGCTCCAGCGCAGCCGGCAGCAGCGGTTCGATGGGCTCGAGCGCAGCGGGCAGCAGCGGCAGCATGAACGGCACCAGCGGCGGCAACAGCGCACTGGGTTCGAGCGGCAGCAGCTCCGGCAGCACCACCGGCAGCAGCTCGGGCACCACCGTGAGCAGCAGCGGCAGCATGGGCGGCGCCAGCGCGCAATCCGACATGTCGTCCGGCGGCGGCGACTCGCAATCGCAGGGCGGCATCAAGGCTGCCATGCAGAACGTGTCCCCGGACAAGCTGCACCAGAAGATCGACCAGGTCGCGCAAGGTGCGCAGCCGCTGGTCGACCGCCTGGTCAGCACCGCACACGCAGGCGTCGACCGCCTGACCGGCATGCTGAGCGGCGCCTCGGAAAGCCTGGGCCAGCGCAAGGGCCAGCTGGGCGAGACCTACGAAACCTACTCGACCAAGAGCACCGAGTACGTCAAGACCAACCCGGGCACCGCTCTGCTGGTCGCCGCCGGCGTCGGCTTCCTGCTGGCCAAGCTGATGAGCAGCAACGACACCGAGCGTCGTGAGTATCGCTACTACCGCGACTATCGCGACTGATCGGCTTTCGCCATCAATAAAAAACCCGGCAGGCTTTGGCCTGGCCGGGTTTTTTTACGACTTTCGTACGGTGGCCGGCTTCGCCGGCCGCGCGTTCAAACGGACTTTGCTCCGCTCGGCTGCTCTTCCGTTCAGGCAGCAGCTGGACGCGCGGTCGGCATGGCCGACCACCCTACAGACTTACTTCACCGGATCCGGCGCCGGCTCCTTCACCGCCGCCTGCGCCTGCTTGCGGCGCAGGCGGCCCATCTGGCGCTTCATGAAGTGCTCGAAGTCGTCCACATAGGTGAACACGGCCGGCACCACCAGCAGGCTGAGCAGCGTGGAGGTGATCAGCCCGCCAATGACGGCGATCGCCATCGGCGAGCGGAAGGCCGGGTCGCCCGACAGGCCCAGCGCCAGCGGCAGCATGCCGGCGCCCATGGCGATGGTCGTCATCACGATCGGGCGCGAACGCTTGTGGCAGGCGTCGACCAGGGCGTCGAAGCGGTTCATGCCGGCCTGGCGCGCCAGGATCGCATAGTCCACCAGCAGGATCGAGTTCTTCGTCACGATCCCCATCAGCATGATCAGGCCGATCATGGTCGGCATCGACAGCGCATTATGGGTGAGCAGCAGGGCCACGAAGGCGCCGCCGATCGACAGCGGCAGCGCGGCCAGGATCGTCACCGGCTGCATGAAGTCGTTGAACAGCAGCACCAGCACGCCATAGATGCACAGCACGCCGATGGTCATGGCGACGCCGAAGCTGGCGAACAGGGTCTGCATCTCTTGCGCGTCGCCCAGTTCCGCGATCTGCACCGAGGGCGGCAGGTTCTTGAACACCGGCAGGGCGCGCGCTTCGTTGTTCACCTCGCCCAGCGAACGGCCCTGCAGCTCGACATCCAGCGTCACCTGGCGGCTGCGGTTGAGGCGGTCGATCTGGGCCGGGCCGCTCTCCATCGTGATGGTCGCGACGTTCGCCAGCAGCACCGGGCCGCGTGCGCCCGGTACGCTCAAGCGCCCGATGGCGTCGAGGTCGGCGCGCACGGCATCCGGCAGCTTGACGCGGATCGGCACCTGGCGCTCGGCCAGGTTCATCTTGGCCAGCGCGATGTCGTAGTCGCCGGCCGTCGCCACACGCACCGTTTCGCCGATCGCGGCGGCGGTCACGCCCAGGTCGGCGGCACGCGCGAAGTCCGGGCGTACGATGATTTCGGGGCGCACCAGCGAGGCGCTGGAACTGACGTTGCCGATATTCTGCAGCGTGCGCAGCTCGCGCTCGGCCTGGCGCGCCGTCGCCACCAGGGCTTGCGGGTCTTCGCTGCGCAGCACCAGCTGCATCTTGGTGCCGGTATCGTTGGCGCCGACGTTGAAGCGCGCCCCCGGAATCTGCGCCATCTTCCCGCGCAGCCTGCGCTCGATATCGGATATGCCGGCGTCGCGCTCGCTGCGCTCGATGGTGGTCACGGTCAGCACCGCGCGGCGCGCCTCGGCCGCGGCGCCCGGGGCGAAGGCGTCGCCGCTGGAGCCGCCACCGATCGAGCTGAACACGTGCCGCACTTCCGGCACGCTCATCGCCGCCACCCGCGCCTGCTCGGCGATCGTGTGCGTTTCGGCCAGCGTGGAGCCCGGCGGCAGCTCGACCGTGACCTGGGTCTGCGAGCGGTCGCCCGGCGGCACGAAGCCGGTCGGCAGCAGCGGCACCAGCAACAGCGACCCCACAAAGAACAGTCCCGAGGCGATCGCCGTCAGGCCGCGGTGGCGCAGGCACCATTTCATCGCGGCCATGTAGCGGCGCATCAGTGGCCCGTCCTTTTCCTCGCCATGGTGCTTGGCGGGCTTGAGCAGGTAGGCCGCCATCATCGGCGTCAGGAGGCGCGCGACCACCAGCGAAGCCAGGATGGCCAGCACCGCGGTCCAGCCGAACTGCTTGAAGAACTTGCCGGCGATGCCGCCCATGAAGGCGGTCGGCAGGAACACCGCGACCAGCGCGAACGTGGTGGCGATCACCGCCATCCCGATTTCGTCGGCGGCTTCGAGCGCTGCCTCCATCGGGGATTTGCCCATGCGCAGGTGGCGCGAGATGTTCTCGATCTCGACGATGGCGTCGTCCACCAGTACCCCGATCACCAGGGCCAGCGACAGCAGCGTGACCATGTTCAGCGTGTAGCCGAACAGGTACATGCCCAGGAAAGCGGGAATCACCGACAAGGGCAGCGCGGCGGCGGCGACCAGCGTGGCGCGCCAGTCGCGCAGGAACCACCACACCACCAGCACCGCCAGCACGGCGCCTTCGTACAGCATCTTCATCGAGGCGTCGAAGTTTTCCTGCACCGGGGCCGAGTTGTCGACCACCGGGCGCAGCACCACGTTCGGGTGCGCCTTCTGCAGCTCTTCGACGGCGGCACGCGCGCCTTGGGCGACATCCACTTCACCCGCGCCGCGGGTGCGGAACACCTCGAAGCCGACGACCTTGCGCCCGTCGTACTCGGCGATCGCGCGCGGTTCGGCCACGGTATCGCTCACGGTGGCCACCTGCTCGAGCTTCACGTGGCGCCCGTCCGGCAGCGGGATGTCCATCTGCGCCAGTTCCTGTGCCGATCCCGCGGTGGCGATGGTGCGCACCGACTGCTCGGCGCCTCCCACGTCGCCGCGTCCGCCGGATGCTTCGCGCTGCACGTTGCGCAACTGGCGCGACACGTCCAGCGCCGACACCCGCAAGGCCGCCATGCGGGCGTCGTCGAGTTCGATCCGGACTTCGCGGCTGACGCCGCCGACGCGCTTGACCGCACCCACTCCCGGCACGGCCAGCAGGCGCTTGGCCACGTCGTTGTCGACGAACCAGCTCAGTTCCTGGTCGTCCATGGCGCTGCCCGCGCCCGGCGCGGGGCTGGCGATGAAGGTCGCCACCACGCGCCCGGCGGTGGCGGCCTTGGTCACGCTCGGATCGCGCAGCTCGGGAGGCAGGTCGGCGCGTACCCGCGCCACGGCGTCGCGCACGTCATTGACCGCTTCGCCCAGGTCCTTCTCGAGGATGAACTCGACGGTGATGGTGGCCACGCCGTCGAGCACATTGGTGTAGATGTTCTTGACCCCTTGCAGGGTCGCGACCGAATCCTCGATCTTGCGTGCGACTTCCGTCTCGAGCTGGGCCGGCGCCGCGCCTTCCAGCGTGGCCGAGACGGTCACGAAGGGCAGCTCGATGTCGGGGAAGTCCTGGACCTTGTTGGCATTGAAGGCGAGCAGCCCTGCGAAGGTCAGCAGGACGAACAGCATGATCGCCGGGATCGGGTTGCGGATCGATAAAGCGGAAAAGTTCATGAACGTGCTCCGTTCAGCGCGCGGCCTGGCGCTGGGCCGCCGCCGCTGGCGCCGGTGCCGCCGGCGCAGGCACGTTGCGGACCAGGTCCCCATCGTTCAGGAAGCCCGCGCCGCTGACCACGATCGGCGTGCCGGCGGCCAGTCCGTCCACGATCTCGACCCGGTCGCCCAGGCGGCGGCCGGTGCTCACCTTCATCTGGCTGACACGGTTGTCGCGGTTGAGGCGGAACACGTAGCTGAAGCCGTCGCGCACGGCGATGGCCTGCTGCGGCACGGTCAGGGCGTTCGATGTGCCCAGCTCGAAGCGGCCGCTGGCGAACATGCCGGCCTTGAGCGGGGCATTGGCCGACAGCGACGGCGGCAGGTCCACATAGACCAGCGCGATCCGGGTCTGCGGGTCGACCGTCGGCGCGACGGTACGCACCTTGCCGCTGATCTCGCTGCCGCTGGCGGCGCGCACCGCGGCGCGCATGCCGGGCTTGATGCGCCCCAGGTCGGCGGAGGTGACCTCGGCGCGCCATTCCAGGCGGCCCTGGCGGATCATGCGGAACAGCTCGGTGCCGGGGCCGACCACGGCGCCGACGGTGGCGCTGCGCGCCGAGATGATGCCGCTGTCCGGCGCCACCACGGTGGCATGGCCCAGGCGCAGCTGCTGCTGGGCCAGGGTCGCCTTGGCGGCGCTGACGCGCGCGTTGGCGGTGCGCTCGGCGGTGAGCAGCTGGGTGACCTGCTGCTCGCTCAGGGCGCCGGAACTGCGCAGGGCGCGGGCGCGGTTGGCGTCCGCCTTGGCGGCGCTGGCATTCGCCTGCGCTTCCTGCAGCGCGGCGCGTGCCTGCTCGACGTCGGCGCGCACGGTCTCGCTGGCGAACACGGCAAGGGTTTCCCCCTTCTTGACGACGTCGCCCACGTTGACGCGCACCTCGCTCAGGCGCAGGCCGTTCGATTCGCTGCCGATCACGGCTTCCTGCCAGGCGGCGACGCTGCCGTTGGCGGTCAGGGCGATCGGCAGGCTGGTGGTGGATGGCTGGCCGGTGGTCACCGTCAGCGCCGGTGTCGGCGCGGCAGGTTTCTCATCCTTGGCGGTAGCACGGCCGGAGACGGCGGCCGCGACGGCGATACAGAGCACCGCGGCGGCGGCAAGCAGGGTGACGGGGGGAAGACGGCGGAGGGTAGGCATATTCTTCGATAAGCTTCGGGTTAAGCTGTGAAGTGTAGCGCAGTTGCAATTCTGTGCGCGCACTTCGTGGTGCACGATTGGTACATCATCGCAGCGCATCGTTGCGGCAGGATCGGTGCAGATCCAGCGCAGATCCGGTGCGCAAGCCGGCTATGCAAGCCGGCTATATAAGGGGCCGCTCCCGTCGTGTTCCCAGGGGCGCTTACAAACATTTACCAAGCCGGCTGCGCGGCTTGCCTGCGCAGGTATATAAAGTGCTCATGCGACCGCTCATGCTCTTCTTCCGTGCCGCACTGGCGCTGCTTGTCCTGTCCATGCCCCTGCATGCGCGGGCCGAGGAGGCGGCGGACGCGCGCCAGGCGCTGCACCTGCTGAACCGGCTGGGTTACGGTCCCGCACCGGGGGATGTGGCGCGCGTGCAGGCCATGGGGCCACGCGCCTATGTCGACAGCCGGCTCGCCCAACTGGACGGCAAACCCGTATTGCCTCCATGGCTAGGTGCACGGCTGCGCGAGCTGGAGGAGATGCAGGCTGGCGAAAGCGGCGCCGGCGCCGACGCGCTGGCGCGTGAAGAGCGCCTGCTGCGCGCCATCGCCAGTCCGCGCCAGCTCGAGGAAGTGCTGCTTGGCTTCTGGCTGGGCCATTTCGGCATCACGGCAGGGGAAGGCATGGCCCCGGCCGTCATCGCCGCCATCGAACGCCAGGCCCTGCGCCCGCAGCTGTTCGGCCGCTACAGCGCGCTGCGCGCGGCGGTGATGCGGCATCCGGCCATGCACGGGCGGCCGGTCGGCGGCGAACGCGAGGCGCGCCGCGCGCTGGCCCGGTATTTCGTGTCGCGGCCGACCGCGGCGCTGGAGCGTTCGCTGGCGCGCACATGGGAGCGCTCGGGCGGCGACCAGCGCACGGTCCTGCGGGCGTTGCTCGGCAGCCCGGACTTCCTGGCGCCGCTCGACGCGGGCAGCAGGGAAAAAGACGCGTTCCGTTTCGTCGTGTCGGCGGTGCGGATGTCGGGCCTGCACGTGGAGAATGCGGCGCCGCTCGTGGACGTGCTGGAACGGGCAGGCACGCCGGTGTACGGCCTTGGCGGGCCGATGACGGCGGCGGCCCGTGCGGATTTCGTCGCCAGGCTCGGCAACGGACGCTTGCCGCTGGCGCTTGCCCCGCCGCGCCCGCACCGCCAGGCCTCGTCCGCGCCTCCCATGCGGGTAGGCGTCGAGGGCGACATGGGGGGAATGGTTGCCCAGCCGGGGCCGGTACTGACCGACGCGCCGACGCCCGCGGCCGCCGCAATGGCTGCGGCGCGCAGCCGGCCGGCCGACGCGGAGCGCCTGGTGGGCATGCTGATGGACGACGCGTTCCTGCGCTATTGATGTTTCTGTTGCGGCGCAGCAAACCATCTTGGATATGCCCGGTTCTGGAAACGCTCCCGTGCCGAATTGGAGACAGTAGTTCTACGGTATTGCGGCGCACAAAAAGTTGCGATATATTGGAACTGTCTCCTCCAGTTTCTCCGAAATTGGATTATCGCCCGCCAGCCGCAAGGTTCGCGGGCGCTTTTTTTTGCACTCGCCGGTACTCGTTCTGCAGGCTCAGGCCGGCACGTCGGCGCCCTGGAACGACCCGGCGCGCCAGGTCAGCACCAGGGTATCGCGGTGCCCGTGCGCGTCCAGCGGCTGGATCGGAGTCGATTCGTGGATGACGGCGGCATCGTCGAGCAGCAGCAGGGTCCAGGGTTCCAGCATCGTGAAGCGCTTGCCCGCCGGGCCCTCGGCTTCGAAGACCCGCGTTTCCCCGCCCTTGATGCCGGTACGCCCGATGAGGATCACGGCGACGAAATCGACGCCGTCGCGGTGC
Source organism: Massilia consociata (assembly GCF_042432755.1). Classification (NCBI taxonomy): domain Bacteria; kingdom Pseudomonadati; phylum Pseudomonadota; class Betaproteobacteria; order Burkholderiales; family Oxalobacteraceae; genus Massilia; species Massilia consociata. Next base: position 576,868 of record NZ_JBHLWP010000013.1, on the reverse strand, counting down.
GCGCCTTCAGGCGTCGGGCGACCAATGCCGTCAGCGGTATCGATGCGGAACTGGTGCGCCTCGACGAACCAGGTCTGGCGCCCGCGGACCCTCGAGCAGACTTCGCCGAGGGAGCGCAGCAGGCGGCCCCAGGCCGGGTTGGCGACGGTGCCGGGTTCGATCGGCTCGAACAGGCGGTGCATGCCGCCGTGCAGGGCGTTGTACTCGACCGGCTGCCAGTGCGCGCGGTGCGGCGTCTGCACCAGCGCGTGGCCGCCGTCGTCGCTTTCGTGAATGAAGCAGGAATGGCGGCGGCGCCGGTAGCGGCCGCCGTCCTTCAGGTAGTTGTCGAGTTCGAGCCGGTCCCAGCTCGGCACGAGCGACTGCAGCTCGTCCAGGGAGCAGCCCGCGAGGCGGGCCACGTCTTGGGGACGCAGGAGGGCGTAGCCCTCGCTGCGCATGGTGTCCGCCAGCTGCGACGGATCGGTGTAGGGAAGTTCACGGGTAGTCATCCGGTTAGCGTAGCATTTTTCCACGTAACCGGCCTGACCGTGGCCAATTCCTACCAGGTCTTGACGAGGGTGAGGCGGAACGAACGCGGCTCGATCGGGTGGAAGTGGATGTCCTCGACGGCGTCCGCTTCGCTGGCGAGGCGCGACGCATAGTAGTAGTCGATCGCCGAGTCGCGCCGGTTGGTCAGGTTGAAGCCTTCCAGCTCCAGCCGCATGTCCTTGCCGATCCGATAGGCTGCGCGGCCGTTGAGCGTGACGCTGGGCTGCGAGCGCACGCTGTTGTCCTCGATGAGCGGACGCGGGCCGAAGTAGCGCAGGCGCAGGGCGCCCGACCATGGGCCGGCACGGTCCACCGTCAGGCCGAGCTGGGCGACGCCTTCGACGGCGCCGGGAATGCGATCGCCCGCAGGATTGCCGCCGCGCGAACGGGCATGCGCATAGGCCGCGTCGAAGTTCACCGACAGCCAGCGGTTGGCCCGATAGCTGTTCGACAGCTCGACGCCGTAGCGGCGGCTCGGGTCGCCCGCCTCGGTATTGCCCGCGTCGCCGATGTAGGTGAGTTCGGAATCGAAGTCCAGGCGGTACACCGACACCGTGGTTTCCATCTGCGGGATCGCCACCGTGCGCAGGCCCAGTTCCATGCCGCGCGAGCGCACCAGGCCCGGCGTACGGTCGACCGGCTCGAGCGTCTTCGGATCCACGCTGGCCACGGTACCGCGCGCGTCGTTGCTGTGGAAACCGTGGCCATAGTTCGCATACAGCTCGGTGTGCTGCCAGGGGCCGTAGGCGATGCTCAGCGCGGGCGTCGCCAGGGTGTCGTGGGCGCGGCCGGTGTTCTCCGGACGGTCGCTGTCGACGCGGAAAGCGTAGCGGTTGGCGCGCACGCCGACCACGGTGCGCAGCGCCTCGCTCCACTTGGTGGCATGTTCGAGATACACGGCGCCGCTGGTTTCGACGATGTGGTCCTCGCGCGTGGTGGCCAGGCGGCGGCGCGCCCGGGTGTCATGCAGGCCGTTGAAGATGTTGTCGTTCTGGAGCTGGAAGCCGACCGTCATGTCCGAGGCCATCGCGCCGTCCGCGCTCTTCCACGCGTGCCAGGTATGGCTGCCGTCCAGGCCCGTCGTCACCCGGCGGTCCGGCTGGCTGAACTGGTCGCCGTTGGCCGGGTCATTCAGGAAATAGGTGAAGTTCGAATACAGGTCGCCCCGGTTGCGGATCACATAGGCGGACAGGCCCGTGGCCGACTCCTGGGTCGTGCGGCGCCAGCTGCCCGAGATGCTGCTGCGCTCGGCCTCGCCGCCGTCGCTCGGGTCGATGGTGTCGAATCGCCCCAGCTGGCCGCCTGTCACGGCGCGTAGCGGGATCTGGTCGCTGGCGTTCCAGTGCCCGCGGTAGTGCATCGCGGTGACATGCCAGCCGTTGTTTGAATAGCCGCGGCTGTAGCGCAGCACGGCATTGACCTTGCGGTAGCCGTCCGGCCGCGTCCACGGGCCGTCGTTCTTCATCAGCTCCAGCGCGTACAGCAGGTTGCCGCCCGCCGCTTCGGGGGAGCCGGCCAGCACCGTGCGCGCGTAGCGGTCCTGGCCCAGCGTGAGCGAGGCCATCGGCGCCAGCAGCCGGTTGGCGTAGGTGAGCGAAGCCTTGCCGGCCGAGGAAAAGTCGCCGTCCGTGACCGAGTAGGGGCCCTTGCGGTAGTCGAGGCGGGTGACCAGTTCCGGGATCAGGAAGTTCAGGTCGGTCCAGCCCTGGCCGTGCGCGTGGCTGCGCTGGTTGACCGGCATGCCGTCGACCCAGGTGGCGAGGTCGGTGCCGTGGTCGAGGTTGAAGCCGCGCAGGTAGAACTGGTTGGCCTTGCCTTCGCCACTGTGCTGGCTGGCGATCAGGCCGGGCGTGGCTTCCAGCAGCTCGCCGGGGCGGTATACGGTGCGGTTTTCCAGCTCCCTGGCGCCGACGCTGCCCGAACTGGCGGAGTCGGTCATGCCGATCTGGCTGGTGCGCGAGCCCTCGACGAGGACGCGCTGCAGGACGAAGTCGTCGGCCGTGCTCGAGGCGTGGAAGAACAGTGCGGCGAGGGCAAAAGGAATCGGGCGAAGGGCGGGGCGAAGCGTCATGGGGCGGAGTGTGGAGTAACCGGGTGCGCCGGCTGTTCCAGCGCGGCGGCGGTAAAGGTGAGCGAGCGGATCGTGCCCGCGTCGTTGAGGTTGACGGTGTTGACCTGGTCCGGCAGGAAGTCGACCAGCACGCCCTGGCGGATGGTGGCGGTCTTCGACAGCGGCGCGTTCTCGAGTTCCTGGTAGATGACCACGCTCTGGGCGTCGATCGTCATGCCGATCCAGCGCACCGGCAGGCGCGCATTGTCGCTGCCCTTGAGCCAGAAGTGCCGGTCGATGTACTTGCGCAGCACTTCCTGGTCTTCCGGATCGCTCAGGTCGAACTGGCGCTGGTAGGCGTTCATCAGGAGCGCTTCGATGTCGTGCGCCATGTAGGTGTGGATGATCTCCGTGCTGTTGGTGCGCGGGTTGAAGGCGACCTCGGTGATCCCGGCGTGGAAGCGGTGCGCTCCGGCCGCCGCGCTCAGGCACAGGAGCGCGGCGGCGAGCACCGCCTTGATGTTGAACATGCGACGGTGCGGCATCATCATTGCGCCTTGTCGGCTTGCGCCGGCTGCTGCGCGGCCGGTTGCTTGAGCCTGGTATTAAAGTCGCGCATCAGGTTGGCCGGATCGCGGTTGGTCTTGAACAGCTCCAGGCGCGAAGGCGTCGCCCTGGCCGGCCACGCGTTGTTGCTCACGTCGATGTCGGCGGTTTCCCAGAACGGGTCCTGGACCAGGCCGACGATCGGCTCGTCCGTGATGAACAGTTTCGTGACTTTCGTCGGCGAATAGCGCCATACCTCGGCCGGGATGCGCTCGATGTATTTCTTGCCGCTCTTGAGCTCGATCTCGACGATCAAGGGCATGACCAGACCGCCCTTGTTCGAGAAGTCCACCAGGTACAGGTGCTTGCCTTCTTTCAGCAGCGCCTTTTCCCAGTCTTCCAGGCCTTCCATGGTCTCGGCGAACTGGTTGCGGTCCTTGTTGGTGACCGTGAAGTCGTCGTTCTCGTTGTAGAAGTCCTTCAGTTCGGGGTGGGCGTCGACGCGGCGCGGCATCCCCTTGTTGCGCTGGTCGGTGATCGAGATCGGCTCGGCCTGCTTGCGGGCGCGAGCCCAGGCCTTTTCGATTTCCGGGTCCTTGGTGCTGATCGTGTATTCGGTCACGCCGTCGACGCTGATGTCCACGGCGTCGGTGGTGTAGAACCAGCCGCGCCAGAACCAGTCCAGGTCCGTGCCGGAAGCGTCTTCCATGGTGCGGAAGAAGTCGGCCGGGGTCGGGCGCTTGAATTTCCAGCGCTCGGCGTATTCCTTGAAGGCGAAGTCGAACAGTTCGCGGCCGAGGATGGTCTCGCGCAGGATGTTCAGGGCCGTGGCCGGTTTGGCGTAGGCGTTGTTGCCGAACTGGAGGATCGACTCCGAGTTCGTCATGATCGGCACCTGGTTACGACTCTTCATGTAGTCGGTGATCGTGCGCGGTTCGCCGCGCATCTCCGGCCAGTTCTCTTCCCAGGCTTCCTGGGCGAGCGCCTGCAGGAAGGAGTTCAGGCCTTCGTCCATCCAGGTCCACTGGCGCTCGTCCGAGTTGACGATCATCGGGAAGTAGTTGTGGCCCACTTCATGGATGATCACGCCGATCAGGCCGTACTTGGTGCGCTTGGAGTAGGTGAGTTCGCCGGTCTTCTTGTCCTTGACCGGACGAGGGCCGTTGAAGGTGATCATCGGGTATTCCATGCCGCCCACCGGACCATTCACCGAGATCGAAGTCGGGTACGGGTAGTCGAACGAGTACTTGTTGTACTGCTCGATGGTGTGGACGATGGCCTGGGTCGAGTAGCGCTCCCACAGCGGGTTGCCTTCCTTCGGGTAGTAGGACATGGCCATCACGTCGACGTTGCCCGACTTGATGCCCTGTGCGTCCCAAATGAACTTGCGGCTGGAGGCGAACGCGAAGTCGCGCACGTTTTTCGCCTTGAAGTGCCAGGTCTTGGTGGCGGTGGCGCGTTGCTTCTCGGCGGCCTCCGCTTCGGCCTGGGTGACGATGATGACCGGCTTCTTCGCCGTGCGCGCCTGGCGCAGGCGCTCGCGCTGGGTGGCGCTCAGGACTTCGCCCGGGTTCTGCAGCTCGCCGGTGGAGGCGACGATGTGGTCCGACGGGACGGTGATGCGCACGTCGTAGTCGCCGAACTCCAGCGTAAATTCGCCCGAGCCCAGGAACTGCTTGTGCTGCCAGCCGTAGACGTCATAGTAGGCCGCCATGCGCGGGAACCACTGGGCGATCTCGAACAGGTCGTTGTTGTCCTCGAACTTCTCGTAGCCCGAACGGCCGCCGAGCACCTTCTGCTCGTTGATGTTGTAATGCCAATCGAGGCTGAACGACACCCGTGCGCCCGGTTTCAGCGGTTGCGGCAGGTCGATGCGCATCATGGTGCGGTTGATGACGTAGCTGAGCGGACGGCCGCCGCTGTCGCGCACATCGCGCACGTTGAAGCCGCCTTCGAAGGTACGCGCTTCCAGCAGGGTGCGGATGGCGTCGAACTTCACGCCCTGTTCCGGCGAGCGTGCCTGCCATGCCTCGCGCGATGGCAGCGTGGCCGAGGTGCGCGCATCCGAATTCGGCTTGTAGATGTTCTGGTCGAGTTGCAGCCAGAGGTACTTCAGCGTGTCGGGGGAATTGTTGTAATACGTGATCGTGCCCGAGCCGGTGAGGGCGCGCTTGTTCTCGTCGAGCGTGGCGCGCATCGTGTAGTCGGCGCGCTGCTGCCAATAGGCGTGGCCCGGTGCGCCCGACGCGGTGCGGACCGCGCCCGGCGTCGGCAGCAGTTCGTCGAGCTGCCGGAATTTGTCGTCGAAAGGTGCGGCTGCAAAAGCGGAGGCGCTGAGGCACAGCGCTGCCAGCCCGATGGGCAGACGGATCATATTTCCCCTGGATTTTGTAATTGGAATAGGAAAAAGAATTCTAGCTTTACCTAATAACAATTGTTCGGGGGAATTGTAAAAAAGCTGATACATGAGGCACACGTATCAGCCCTCGAGTATTTCAGCGGGCGGGTGTTCGCTTTCTCTTGCGAGCTGGCGCAGCTGCGACGCCAGGATCCTCAGATTGCCTTTCCAGCAACGGGTCGGTTCTGGAGTAGGCCTCGATCGTTCTGTCCAATGTCTCGCGAACTGCTTCAGAAATCCCTTCCATAAAGATCTTCCGGGCTATCTCTTGGATAGCGTCAGGTGTCGCCATTTCTTGGAGTTGCCGCAGGATTTCACTGCGGCCTATAGTGGCCTTGATGTCTACTGGAGAATGCGTCGCAGGCAAGTTTACCGACGCCGTGATGGAGTGTGGCCCGCCAGCAACCGGCGCGGTGCGATTGATGGGTACGAAACCGACCTGCAAGCCAAAGAATTCGCCGATGCGGTTCAGTGTTGCTACTGTCGGGTTCCCCTGGCCAAGCTCGATCGCCTTGATGACCCGCGCGCTCACCTCACGGTGGCGCGCGAATTCTTCCTGGGTCATGCCGGCAATCGCGCGCATCTCGCGTACGCCTTCGGTGAGCGACAGCTCCGCCGCAGCGGCCGACGCCAGCAGCCGGTTGCGCCGTTCGCGGGCCTGCGCCTTGTCCATCGGTCTTCGTTTGCTCATGACTACCTCAATGCCAGAAGTTGGGTACGCTGCGCTTCGATGCTGGGCGTGACGAAATCGACGATGTCCGCGTCGACGCCGGCCTCGCGCATGCATTCGGCCAACGTAGTCAACTGCTCACCGAAGCCGACGAGCGCCTCGACGAGCTGCCGGCGCTCCTGCAGAGGCAAATCGAGCTGTGGCAAGACGTCTTCCCAGCGTTGCAGCTCCTTGCCCGATTCGGGGTGGTACCAGCGCGCGGCGCGCGTGATGCCTTCCGGGTCCAGGTACATCGGCGCAAAGTCGAACAGGGGCGTGATGCGGGTGACCCCATCGACGGTATGCACGGCCGTGTTGCGAGCATGGTTGTCCGGATTGCGCATCGCCAGGTTGAGCACATCGCGCCGGATGAACTCGATGGTCTCTTCGACGGGATCATCCACCAGGCGCCGGATCGCCGCCAGCAGCTGGAACTGGTTGGCCTGGATGCCGAAACCGGCCAGGCCGGCAAGCGAAGCGGCACTCTCCTGGTGGAAGCGCTGCACGCGGCCATCCTGCGCCCGCCGGTCGAAGCGTGGGATGAACAGCATGTCCTCGCGCAGGAACGGCAGATCGAAACTGCGGATGCCGAAGCGGCACGCCACTTCCATGTAGCGCGCTTCATTGCGCAGCACCTTGCGGTCGGCTTCGGAGGAAGCGCGGGGGCGCTTGACGATGTAGTGGCGCCGGGCCAGGCCGTCAGCCAGCGCCGCATCCGGATACCATTTTCCGTCCTGCGCCTCGGTCAGCAGGTATTTCGGCGCAACGCCCTGGATGCCGGTTCCGCCCGTCGCCAGCATGCCGTGCACCATCATCGCCTCATGAAAATCGGGCGCACGTGCCAGCAACTCGTCGAAAGCAAAACCGCCGGCAGCCAGGCCATGGCGTTCGACATGCTGCTCGAAATAGTGCACCGCCTCCCGGATGCGCAGCCGCCCGATGGGGTTGAACGCGCCGGCGCACAGCAGCGGCAGGTCGGACGCCTGCGCGTCGGGCAGTTGGAGGCGGTCGAGCAGGAACCTGCGTCCGTTGCCTTGCGGGACCAAGTCGTACAGGAAGGCGGGCCAGGCCTGCAGGACGTGGCGATTCGCGTCCACCGGCAAGGCCAATGAGACCGGCAACGGCGTGCCGCCGAACGCGTAGTCCAGGTCGTACTCGAACACGCAGTTGTTCGCGCGGAAGCCGTTGCGCACCACGTCCGAAAAGCTGGCTTGCGCGGCTTCCAGCCATTCGCCTTCGTGAAAAATCTCGATGTGACAGTCCATGCTCCCGGCTTTCACGCACGTTTATCTGCTAACGATAGCACTAAAAGTGCGTTAAAAGATACCGGAATGAGTATATCAAACCATGGAAGGCCTGACTTCGCGCCTTGTCTGCGGCCGTGCTCAATCGAAGCCGCGTACCGGAAAGCCGGCATCGCGCTGGATCCAGTTGCGCGGCGAATAGGCCGTGCGGGCATCGGTGGCGTGCAGCGTGAACGCGTGGCGCGACACCGGCGAGCGGTTGGGGGCGCTGTAGTGAGGCAGCAGGCCGTGGAAGCAGACCAGGGTGCCGGCCTTGGCTTCCAGCGGGACCGCAGTGCTGTCGTCCGGCCAGGGCGTGGCGTCGAGCTTTTCCATCGTGATGCGCTCGCCCTCGCGAATAAAACGTTCGCGCAGCGGGCCGCGGTGCCCGCCCGGCTCGGCCCACAGGCAGCCGTTGTCCACGGTCGCGTCTTCCAGCGCGAACCAGAAGGTCGTGACCGATATCGGATCGCTGTCGAAGAAGGTGGCGTCCTGGTGCCAGCGCACCTCGCCGCCGATGCCGGGCTGCTTGAAGATGTACATCGACTGCCAGACCTGCGGCTGTTCCAGCCCAAGGTCGCGCGCCACGGCGGCCAGTTTCGGATCGCGCGTGAAGCGCTCGAACACCGGGTCGAGGTCGTGCATGGCGTGGCCGATCTTGTTGATCGACAGTGCCTTGGCCTGGCGCAGCCGGCCGTCTGGACCGAAGGCTTCTTCTTCGAAGAAGCAGCGCACCGTGTTGTCCGAACCGAGGAACCAGGCGTCGCTGGCGCGTTCCTGGTCCTTCGTCGTGAAGACGGCGCGTGATTCGTTGGGGTCGAAGGCGTCGACGATTTCCTCGGCGCGGCAGCGCAGTGCGGCGATTTCTTCCAGGCTCTTGAAGCCGGGGATGACGATGAAGCCGTCGCGCTGGTACTGTGCGCGCTGTTCAGGGGTAAGCATGGCGGGCAGGGCGGGCAAAAAGGCCATTGTAGCCTCAGGCACGCCGCCCTTGGTCATTCTCGACCACACTCAGGCAGCCGGCATCGTGAACGTGAAGGCGGTAACCCCGCCGCCGGAGGTGGCGACGACCCGGCCCCGGTGGCCGCGTGCGATCTGGTCGACGATGTACAGGCCGAGCCCGAGTCCTTCGCTGCCGTGGCGCGATGCGGCGCGCCAGTAGGGCTTGAACAGCTGGGCCAGCACCTCGGCGGGCAGGTCGCGGCCGCCGTTGGCGACACTGAGCGTGAAGATGCCCCCGTCCACGAAGGCATCCACCCGGACCGGGGCATCGGCGGCGCCGTGCACCAGCGCGTTCTTGAGCAGGTTGGAGAGCAGTTGCGACAGGCGGTCGGGATCGCAGCGCAGCGCCATTCCCGGCGCGATCCTGGTGTCGACCGCCCGTTCGGGATGGACGTCGCGCAGCTCGTCGACTACCTGGCGCAGGAACAGGTCGGCCTCGGGCTCGAGCCGCAGGCCGAGTGCAATGCCGCCGCCCATGCGTCCGCGCGTGAAATCGACCACGTCGTCCACCAGGGCCGCCATGCGCGTCGTGCTGCGGCGGATGCGGCGCGCGATGTCGCGTGTGGCCGCGTCCTGGTGCTTCAGCAGGAGGAGCTCGGCGCCCGACCGGATCGCGCCCAGCGGCGTGCGCAGGTCGTGTCCGAGGACCGCGATGAACTGTTCGCGCAGTTCGGCCGTCTCGCGTTCGTCGAGCAGGGCGGCGCGCGTCTGGTACAGCGAGCGTTCCACGTCCAGCTGCTTCGCGATCAGCTCGGCGAACAGGGTGAGCGTCGATACGGTGGTGGCATCGCTCAGGCGCTTTGGCGCGGGGTCGAGACCGCACAGTGTGCCGAAATACTCACCGTCCGGGCGGAAGATCGGGATCGAGAAGTAGCTCTGGAAGCCGTAGATGCGCGGTGTGTGGTGGTCGCAGTAGCGCGTGCTGTCGCGGACGCTGTCGATGACGATGGCTTCGCCGCTGTCGCGCACTTCCTCGCACAGGGTGGTGGTCACGTCCAGGGCGCCCCCCGGCTTGAGGCCGAATTCGAGCCGGTCGAGCACCGCGCAGGCGGTCCAGGACGATTCGGTCACGTGGGCGATGCAGACAAAGCCGAGGCCGGTCAGCGCGGCAACGGTTTCGAGGATCTTCGGCACCGCGCCGATTGCCTGGATTTCATCGACCCGGGGAGAAAGGTCGTCTGCCATCATTGCCCCACCGGTACAGTTAACGGAGCGTCATGGTAGCACTGTTGACTCATCGGGCGTCAACTGCGGTTACAAATCCTTTTCTACCGTATTTGCCGATCATTGCCCGTCCTGGTACTTCTGCGCGGCGGCGCAGTGCGGCGATCTCGTCCAGGCTCTTGAAGGCGGGGGCAGGCAGGCACGAAGGCCATTGCAGCTTGCGCTGGCTGCCTGCTCGCGCTTCCAAATGGTAATGGCAGTGGCACCCGGTTAAAGCGGTTCCTCGTGTGCGATCGTGAGACCTCCGTCGTTCGCAGGCAGCCAAACCGCGCCGGTATCGGAACTGACGTCGAAAAAGCCTACCTTGTGTTTTGCTGCCAGCCGATGCAACGCCGAATAGGCTTGTTCGGCCTTGTCCCACGAGAACGTAATATAAATGTGATGCGGGCCGATGCTGTAGTCCGCAAGTGACGATTCATCATCCGGTAACTCGTCTGATGCAAAGGGTCCGTTCATTGCCGGGAAGCTTGCAATGATGTCCTTGTAAAGCTGCGCCAGCGCCGGTGCGGTGATGCCTGGATCGTCGCCGGCATGCGTCTCCTCGTCATCGGTCTGGGCATCGTACCAATCCAGGAATGCGTTTCTGTCGCTTGGGGCAGCCTCCGGCGAAAATACCATCAGGTCGTAGCTCATGATGTAGATTTCCCTTCGATAAGATTATAAAGGTGTGCAAAACACCGATGGCATCCTCAGCCTGTCGCGTCGCCAGCCTGAGGCCTGCGGCTGGCGATCGTGGTTCCAGTTGACGCCAGCGAGTAGCTTTACCGGCACCCGGTCAGACCGGGTAGCTTCAGGATAAGTGGGAGCGCTCGCCCATGGAGAACTGGCCGACTGTCCAGCGCCCGTCCTCGTACACGCGTTCATCGCCCAGGTACACCGCGTCCGTCACCGCGAACACGTCGATATGGTAGCGCGCATCCTTGCGCTTGAAGCCGGGTTTCGGGTACACGCCGTGCTTGGCGCCGAGCGACAGGTGGATGCCGCACATGCGCTCGTAGGTGCCGATGTCGTCCACCCGGCGCTCGCGGGTGAAGGCGCGGTTCAGGCCGAAGCCCAGTTCGCGCACCCAGACTTCGCCTTCGTCCGCGGTGATGTTGTCCAGCACCTGCTGGAAGGCCGGGGTGGCGTTCTCGGTGCCCACCACGCGCCCGCGCTCGATGATGAGCGTGACCGGCACCTCCGGGTGGTTGGAGCGGTAGTTGGTGTCGCCGAAGACGTGCACCTGCACCCGGCCGTGCACCGCTTCCAGGTCGCGCGCCTCGGTGAACACCTCGCCGATCGGGAACTGGCCGCCCACGTTGTGCATCTCGCTGTAGTCGCCCACGTTCAGCTTGGCCGGCTCGAAGGGCGACGCGAAGTGCAGCGTTTCGCCGCCGCCCACCACCCGCGCGTGCGGCGCCGCGTCGATGCGCGACTTCAATGCGCGCCCGGTGCCGCGGAAGTAGGCCGGGTCGTAGGCCAGCGCCTCGATATAGTGCTCCGACTGCGGTCCCGGCATGCGCGACAGGTGCACGTGCTCGACCACCTTCAACCCGAGCTTGAACAGCTCGACCCGCACACGGAAGCCATCGAGGCGGAAGTTGGTGGACTGCACCAGTACCACCAGGTCCTTCGGCATCATGGCGCGAAAGGCTGCCAGCACGGCGTCCGGCGTGGCCGCGTCGAAGTCGATGAAGGTCGCGCCGGGCAGGTTGCGGCGGTAGCCCTCGGCCAGTGCGCGCGCCAGGGGCGTGCGCTCGTCATATACCACCAGCGCGGCATGGTGCGGGCGGTGTTCGATGGCGTGCGTGAGCACGTCGCGCAGGTGCGTGCTTGCTTCGTCGATGGCGCGGGCAGGCAGGTCCTCGGCTTGCGGGAGGGCGGGGGAAACAGGGGTATGCATGGCAAAGGGAAAGGAGGAAATCCAGCGTCATTATACGGATGCCCGCCAAAAGTTCCCCACTTCAGTCCGTTATCGGCTCACCTGTTGAGCTGTGCGGTGTCAGCGCGTGCTACCCCGTGAACGGCGCGCCGCGCGGCAGGTCGCGGCGCTATTATTTGAGCAACAACAACAGCCTCGACAGGCTGTGTTTCGATAAATCAAATGATGGCACTACAGGGCGAGGGCGAATTGGCATACCGATGGGAAACGCCTGCCAGTGTCTGGCAGGAAGACGAGCGTAGCGGGCAGTTCCAGCTGCTGGCAACCGAAGGGTTGGGCCGCATCGACTGGCAGGGCCAGGCGCACGGCCGCCTGCCCGATGTCGCGCGCCTGCTCGGCGCCTCGCTGCCCACCGCCTGCGAGTGCGCGCCCATTTACCCCGAAGGCTTTGCGTTCTGTCCCAACTGCGGCCGCCCCTTGCTGCGCCTGAGCGGTTCGCCATCCCGCCAGCCCGGCTGGTGGGGACCGGAGGGCGACGCCATGCTGCCGCGCCATGTGCCGCATGGCTTGCCGGTCACCTCATTGCCGCTGGGTGATAGTCTCGAAGAACGTCCTGCGGCGCCCCACGTCGGCCGCTGCGATGTGACCATGCCGGTGCCGCCGAATTCCACCTGCGTTTTCGCGGCTTCCCACTATGGCTTTCCCGAGCAGCGCCTGCTGGCGCTGGCGCACACCCGCGGCGTGCTGCAGTACTGGGACCCGCTGGCCGGACTGTGGCACGTGATGACGCCGGACGAAGGTGCCGCCAGCCTGACCTTCACCGCGTCGAGCTATGCCTGGCTGCCGGTGCTGGAACCGCGCCGCGGCGAGGTGGCCATCGTGCCTGCCGCCGGCGGCCTGCTGCGGCTGTGGATCAACCCGGTCAGCGAAACCTACCGCACCGAGCCGGTGCTGGATGCGCCTGTCGTGGCGGCGCCGGGCGCCATGCGCCGGCATATCGCCTGCCTCGTCCGTCCGGAAGGGGCGGGCGTGCGCCTGTGGAGCGCGCGGGCGGATTTCGCCGAAGTCGAGGAATATGCCTGCCCGGACGTGCCGGATGCGGGCTGGTCGCGCCCGATCGGCTATGACGGCCGCCTGTTCTGGCTGCATGAGCAGGGACAGCTCGCCTGGCGCCCGGGCGAGGCGCCGCGCTTCACGCCGTGGCCGCCGGGCTGGCAGCCGCGCCTGGAATTCGGCGGCCCGACCCAGAGCCGCGACGGCCGCCTGTGGCACATCGGCCATGACGGCCAGGGGTATTCCTTCCTCGAGATCGGCAGCGAACGGCCGCAAGGCGCCCCGATCGACGGCGCGCGCCTGGGCTTTGCCAACTTCCTGTTCCGGCGCGGCCACCCGGTGCTGGACGAGCCCTGGTCCGGCGAGCACGTGGAAGACCTGAACCAGGACGAAACCCTGGTGCTGCCGCTGCTGCGCGCCTTCAACAACAACCGCAGCCAGCCGAGCGGGTTGGTGCTGCGCTTCCACAAGTACACCGGCCGCGCGGAGGAGGCGCTGCACGCCCGTGCGAATGGACGCGTTCTGGCCCGCACCACCGTGGAGTGGATCGGGCGCCGCAACGTGATCCTCGACGAGGTGGTGCGCCTGTCGCGGCCGCTCGAATGCGTGCCCCTCGTGTATGCGGGCTGCCTGTGGCTGCACCACCCCGACTGGAACCAGATGCGTGGCTGGCGCCTGGAAGAGCTGTCGTGATGGGGGCCGTGTTCCGACAACTGGCTGCCGCGTTCTGGCTGCTGCTGGCCTGCACGGCCGGGGTGGGCGCGACCCCGCACGTCTTCCTGGTGCAGAACTCGGGCTGGATGGAGCCGTTCTACAGCGATCCCCGATCGCCCTTCAAGCCGCTGGTGGGGGCGCTCGCCGGCGCCGTCGTGCAACCGGGCGACGCGCTGGTGCTGGCCGCCTTCAACCAGTCCCTGCCCGGGGCGCCTTCGCCGAAGGCGCTGCTGTCGATGAAGGCGGACAAGGAGGGCGCCGTGCGCAGCCGCGTCGACGGCGCGCTGGCGCAGCTCGACACGGCGCGCAAGCCGAACAGCACGGCGCTGGCCGACACCGACCTGGGCGAAGCGGTGCAGGCCGCCGTCAAGACGGCCCTGGGCGGCAAGCCGGGCATCGTCTGGCTCGTGACGAACAACCGCAACAGCCCGAACAACGACCAGGCCACGGCCGCGCGCAACCGCGAGTTCTATGAACTGATCCACCGCGGCGCGGCCATCGACAAGGTGGTGGCCTTCCCGCTGCGCATGCCGGTGCAGGGCAGGCACTACAGCGCCAACGGACTGATGGTGTACGCCTTCGCGGTGGGCAAGGAAGGCAGCCGCGCGCTCGACGGCCTGCTGGCGTCCGGGCGCATCGGCCAGGTCATCACCGAACAGCCGGCGCGCCTGAAACCGCTCGACCGCGACACCGTGCGCCTGGTGCCGGCCCAGGTCGAGGATGCGCCGGGCGTCGAGTTCTCGCAAGGGCCGGGCGGCGGCCTGCGCGCCGATGTCGCCCCCGATGCGCTCACGCCGCGGGCCAGCATCCGCTGGCAGCTCGAGAACGCGATGTACCCGTACACGATCACCTCGGCCTCGCTCAGCGCGCGCTCGGTGCTTGCCGGCGAGGACCGCAAGATCGAGCTGGCAAGCAGCCGCGTGAGCAACCTCGCACCCGGCAAGCCGGTGCCGCTCGGCTCGACCATGCGGCTGCCGGTGGCCCAGGTACCGGACAAGTGGTCGATGGCGGCGCTCGGTTCCGCCGGTTCCGCCTATGTGCTGCCGGGACGGATCGAACTGCACCTGGCGAACCAGCGCCTGGAGCTGTCGCAGGCCTTCCGCCAGCGCATGGCCGCGCTGTTCCCGGGCGATCCGCTGCCGGACATCTTCACGCCGCCAGCGACGGTCCAGGCATCGAACGCCGTGCTGCCGCTCGAGGTGCGGGTGCATTACGGCATGGGGCCGCTGCTGGCGCTGGGCGGCATCGTGTCGGCGCTGCTGGCCGCGCTGGGGGCTGCCGCGTATGCCTACGGCCGCCCGCGTGTCGCCCACGTGACCGTCGAGGACGAACTGCGCACGATGCGCGCGCGGCCCGGCACCACGCAACCGATCTACGACAGGACCGGCGCCCAGGTGGCGCAGCTCAAGACGACCCTGTTCGGCCACCAGTTGATCGACCTGCGTGAAGGCGCGCAGGTGCGGCTCGGCCGTTGAATCTGCTGTCCGGAACACTACCTAACAAGAACAAGGAAAGGAAAACCATGCAAGGCACCCAGTCACCGTCCGCTCCATCGCCCGCCGATCCCGGCTTCAAACTGCCGGAAGAATCGGCTTCGCCCCAGGATTCGCTGCCGCAGACCACGCCGGAAACGGCCGGCCGCCCGGTCGAGGTGGTGCCGGGGACGGCGACGGCACCGGTAGCGGCCACCGATACCTCGACGCGCGACCTGGCCATCGGTGCGGTGGTGTTCGTGATCCTGCTGGTGGTGTACTTTTTTGTCCGCAACGCCTTCGTGCACCACCTGGTGGTGCGCCGGGTGGCGCCCTCGTCGGCGGGCAGCGCCGGCTGGCTGCTGTTCGTCGGCCTGGGCTTCCTGTCGGCGGCCGCGGTACTGGCGATCATCAATGCCAGCAAATTCCTGACCTTCGCCGTCACCGGCCCGCTGGTGGCGGTGGGCCTGATCGCCCTGGTCGCGGCGCTGTTCATCGGCCGCCGCTAAGCATCGAGAAAAGAGAACGACATGGCTGATTTCCCCAACCCCGCGGCATTGAACGCCAAAGCGGAACTCAAGGTCGACCTGCGCCCGACGCTGTTCATCGGCGCCGGCGGCACCGGCATGGAAGTGATGATGCGTATCCGCCGCCGCATCCTGTCGGCGGTCTGGAACCGGAACAACCCCACGCGCGTGGAATCGATCGGCGACTTCCCGGTGGCGCGCTTCCTGCACTTCGACCTCGACAACAATGCCGTCATCGACGAAGGCAAGTCGCAGCGCACCGATCCCTGGTACGAATTGGTGAAGCTGGCCGACGAGGAGCGTCTGGTCGAGCCGCTCGACCTGCCGCAGTATCACGAGTCCGACGACAGCCTGGCGCGCTTCCCGCTGATCGAGAACTGGATGCCGCTGCGTCCCAAGAAGCTGCGTTCGCTCGGCATCGACCCGTCGAAAGGGGCGGGACAGATCCGTGCGCTGGCGCGGCTCTACCTGTTCGACAAGTACCCCAAGCTGCGCGGGCGCATCAAGGGCGCGCTGAACAGCCTGGGCAGCAACGCCGGCATCGAGCGCAAGGAGAACTACCAGCGCCTGGGCCTGCAGGTCGATACGTCCAAGTTCCGCATCGTCGTCATCGCCTCATGCGCGGGCGGCACCGGCGCCGGCAGCGCGCTCGACCTCGGCTGGCTGTCGAAGGCCATCGCGCGCCAGGAAGTCTCGGACAGCCAGGTCGACCTGGTGATGTTCATGCCGGGCGGGTTCGCCAAGGCCAACAAGGAACGCACCGAAGCCAACGCCTACGCCACCCTGATGGAACTGGAAACGGCGATGCGCGACATGAACGCCCGGGTGCACTGGATGGACCCGGACAGCATCACGGGCAGCGGCGCCCCGTTCGACGACGTGTACTTCGTCGACACCGCCAACCTCGCCAACAAGGCCACGTTGGACGTGAAGGACGTATACCAGATGGTGGCCGACACGCTGTTCGAGGATTTCGCCTCGGCCGATTTTGCCAACCGCAAGCGTTCGGTGGCGGTCAACCAGCAGCAGCACAAGCTGGGGCCGTACAACCCGCGCGTGCCCGAGCAGCGCTTCGGCGACATGCGCCTGTCCTACTCCAAGGCGTATTCGGCCTTCGGGCAGGCGGTGCTCGATACCCAGCAAAGCCTGCGCGACGACATCCGCGCCTACGAGCTGGCCGGGCTGATGGTCAAGGCCTTCTTCGGACTGGTCTCCACGGATGGAACGGCGGCACGCCGCGCCGGCGACCAGGAACGCGATACCTTCATGCGCGAGCAGATGGAGATGGCCGAGCGCCCCTTCGACGCCTTTCCGGATTTCCGCAAGGGCACGGTGGACGTCACGCCCTTCCCGGAATACGCGCTCACCAATACGCTGCTGCTCGACAGGGACGGGCGCTCGCTGCTCGAGCGCGTCGAGAGCAAGGTGCAGCTCGAGATGGACCGCATCATGGCGGCCTACGACATCAAGCTGTGGCGAGAGAAGGTGGCCGAGCTGCTGCCGCACCTGGAACGCGACGCCATCCGCGAGGCCGGCGCCACCGCCGAGACTAGCGAAGACCGCATCAAACGCCACACCGGCGAGCTGACGACGCGCCTGAAGACGCGTGCGCGCGATCGCCTGTACGCGCTGCTGGACGACCGCAAGCAGGGCGGGCTGGAATTCGTGCTGTCGCTGCTGGAGCAGGTCAAGGCGCGCCTGTTGCAGCGCGACCTGGCCAACGCCGAACGCAACGGCCGCCGCTACCGCGACATCCGGGACGCGCTGCGCACCCGCCAGGTCGAGGAATCGCTGAACAACCTGTCGCAGGCCGCCAGCCGCATGTTCGGCAAGGAAGCGCAGGGCCGCGAAGTGATGAACCACCTCAAGCGCGACATCGCCGACTACCTGCGCTTCCACCTGCTGGCGGTGGCGGCGGGACAGTCGATCGAGGTGATGCGCAACATGTCGGCCTGGCTGGGCGATCCGCAATCCACCGACGAGCAGGGCAATGCCCAGTGGAGCGGGATCGCCGGCGAATTCCAGGAGGGACGGCGCCAGGTGCAGGCGATGCTGCATGCGGCCGACCAGCGCATCAGCCAGCTGCGCGCCGATGCGCGCCAGGAGCACGCCACCTACATCAAGATCGCCAGCGACGTGCTGCCGCCGCCGGTGCGCCTGACGGGTGACGTCAGCGCCTGGGGCGAGGAGGTGCTGCTGGAATTCGGCGGTTCGGCACGGCTGTTCCCGCAGTTGGGCGACGAGCGCCTGCGCGCCGACCTGCTGCTCAAGCTGTTCCGGCGCGCGCAATTGCAGCTCTCGTCCCAGGAGCTGGAGCAGCCCGAACCCGTCGATCCGCTGCTCGAGCGCCTCTCGAGCATGAGTCCGCAGGAACGCCAGCGCGTGTTCGCCGAATGGATCCGCAGTGCCATGCCGTGGGTGAATGCGCGCTTCTCGGCCGAGTTCACGCCGGCGGCCGACCAGTTCAAGTGCTTCATCGGCGTGGGGGACGTCGGCGCCTGGCGCAAGATGGAAGCGGAGCTGCGCGCGGCGGTGCCCACCGGTTACTTCCATGGCGACCTGATCTCGATCGTCAACACCGGCATCGCCGGCCGGGCGGTGTGCTACGTGGAGCTGTCCGGCTACCCGATGACGGTGCTGCGCGGCCTGCCCACCTGGCGCGCCTCGTACCAGATCGAGAATCCGAAGATCCCGACCCACCTGCATTTCGACGCCACGCGCTTCCGCCACCCGCTGTCGCCCTCGATGGACGAGCTGAACCGCCTGGCCGACGACTACGAATGGTTCCTGCAGGCGATTGCCCTCGGCGTCATCCGCCGCAAGCCCGACCTGGGCGACCGCGAGGCTAGCTTCCAGCCGCGCGGCCAGTACCTGTTCGAGGTCGAGCCGGGATCGGGCGAGTGGCTCCAGATCGGCAACGAGTACGCGATCCGTTCCAACGGCCTGCCGCCGTACTACCGCGACCAGGTGATCGCCTCGGTGCGCCACCGGCTGGCCAATGTCGGGCCGCACCAGCTCGCGCTGCTGGCGGCGTTGATGCGGTATTACCAGCTGCGCGTCTACGAGCCGCGCCTCGAAGTCGACGAGACCGGCGCCCAATTGCCGTCGCCATCGCTGCCGAACATCACGGCGCGGCGGCTGTACGACGCCTGGATCCGCCGCGCCGCCGCGCTCGACCCGGCGCTGTCCCCAAGCCAGATCGAAACGGCATTGAGCAGCATTGCGCAATGGACCGAAACGGTGCCGGATTCGGCCAGCGACGCCTACAACTGGGAAGTCGAGCGCCCCGTGGACAAGCGCGTGATCCTGCCCGAATACCTGGCCAGCGACGAGCACGCGGCGATGGTGCTGGGGCGCCGGCCGGCAGGCGCAACCGTGGCCGATGCGGGCGCCGGGGTCGGCATGGCGCCCCCGGCCGCGCCCGTGCCCGTGATGCAGCCGCGCTACAAGCTGTTCCTGCAGGGTGCCCAGCGCGGACCGTACACGATCGAAGAGATCGCCCAGCAGGCGGCGCGCGGCGAGATCGATGCCACGACGCGCGCCTGGAACATGGCCTGGAACCCGAAGCTGGACAAGTGGAGCACGGTGGGGGCGCTGCCGGAACTGGCGGCAGTGCTGGGCGACGCCATTCCCGACCCCGATGACGCGGGCGGCGACGGCATTCCGGATCCCGAATGAAGGACGGCATGGTGCAAGACGAGGCCGTTTACCGCTGCATCGGCGCCCAGTGCGGGCGCCTGATGCCGAGGCGGGTGAATTACTGTCCCTGGTGCGGCACGGCCCAGCAGGCGGGGCAGCCCGCGGGCGTGCCGCCGCCGATGTTGGCGAAGCCGCCCGTGGCGCCGCCGCACGTGGGGCCGGCAGCGCCGGAGCCGGCGCAGGCCGCGCCACAGGCGCAGCTTACACCGCAAGCGCAGGCCCCCGCGCCCGGCCCGGGATCGATATCTACGGGCGCATCCACCGCAGCCGCATCCGCCACCGCAGCGGCGCCAGGCACGGCAAGCCCCTCCGCGGCCGCCCCGCGGAGCAGCGCGCCGGTGCCGCCCCCGCCGCCGCCTTCGCCTGCGTCGCCTGCCCCTCCGCCGGCCGGCGCCAGCCGGGCCGGCCCGGGACGCGGTATTCCACCGCCACCCGGCGTCGGCCCCGGCCGCGGCCCGGCCACGCCAGCCCGGCCGCCGCAGCGCGCCCCGATCCGCCTGCGCTGGTGGATCCTGGCACTGGGTGCATTGTGGATCATCTGGATGACGGTGCGCCCTTCGGGCTCGCGCATCGAGCGCCGCATGGACCGCGCCGTCGCGCTGGCCGTCGAATGCAAGGCAAGGGAAGCGCAGGACGAACTGATCGCGCTGCGCGGCACGCGCGCCACCCCCGAGCAGCTGCGCCAGGTGCAGACGTCGCTGAACAAGGCCGCCGCCGACTGCACGCGCGCCGAGCAGCGTGCCAGGGCCTGGGAGGACACCGCCGCCGACGTCAGGAAACTGCGGCGGGCGCGCTCCTACGACAAGGCGCTCGCCCGGCTGGCGACTTTCACCAAGCGCTGGGGCGAGGACGACGCGACGCGCAAGCTCAGGCAGGACATCAACGACGAGCGCCACCATCCGCTGGCCGACCCGACCCGTAACGAGTAGGGGAGGCGGACGCCCAACGGTCAGCCGCATTTTTCGCGGCAGGTGTATGCTGTCCGGCAAGCAGATAGCAGGAGGCAGACGTGAAGACACGCATGTTGGGCTCGCTGCTGGCGCTTGCCGTGCTGGCAGGCTGCAGCAACGACGAGGAAGCGATGGGCCCGGCGCAACGGGCCGGCAAGGCGCTGGACGACGCCGGCGCGAAGGTCTCGCGCCAGGTCGAGGATGAACTGGCCAAGGCCGACCGTGCCGCGGCCGAGGCGCGCGAGAAGGTCAGGAACGCCGCGCAGGAAGCCAGCCGTGGCCTGGACAAGGCGACCGAGGAGGTTGGCAAGAAGGTGGAAAAAGCCGGCGAGAAGATGCAACGAGCAGCGGAATGAGGCCGGCAGCCCGGCCCCATGGCGTTCGCTCGCCGTCGCGCTGACGACGGGTGGTCCAGCCGGGCCGGACCTACGCGCTGGCGCGCTGGTCTTCCCAGCCGTGCACGACCGACAGGTTCACCTTGCCGGCACGCCATGCCTGCTCCAGGTTCTGCTCGATCTCGTCGAGGCAGATCTGGGACGGATCGCCGAAGCCCTGGACCCCGTAGGCACGGTTGCGGCCATGGGCCTTGGCCAGGTACAGCGCCATGTCCACCACGTTGACCGCACGTTCCCATGGCAGCACCACGCCGCCGCAGCTGAGCGGGAAGGGGGCGAACCCGATCGACACGTTCACCGACAGGGTCTGTCCGCCATGCTGGATCGTGGTCGCCGAAATGCCGCTCAGGATGCGCTGCGCCACTTCGTCCAGGCCGCTGCGCGGGATCGTCGGCAGGAAGGCGATGAATTCCTCGCCGCCCCAGCGCACGATCATGTCGGTCTCGCGCAGGATGTCGCGCAGGCTGGCCGCCATCGCCATCAGCACCGCGTCGCCGGCTGCGTGGCCATGGGTGTCGTTGATGTGCTTGAAGTGGTCCACGTCCAGCAGGAACAATGCGCCGCATTGTTCGTGCGCCGCGGCGCGCTCCTGCGGCTGCGGCATGGCGCGCATGTACTCGAGGAAGTGGCGGCGGTTGTACAGCCCCGTGAGCGGGTCGCGCACGCTCTGCTGCTTGAGTTCCTTGTTCTTCGCGTACAACTGGGCGTTCGCATGCCGCACCTTGCGGTACAGCAGGCCGACCACGACCGACGCCAGGGCGAACACGGCGGCCAGCAGCCACCAGATGCGCTGCTGCAGGCGGTTTACTTCGTTTTCGCTGCGCAGCAATTCGATCTGGCGCTGCTTCTTCTCGGTGTCGTATTTTTCCTGCAGGTCGAGCACCGCCCGCTGGCGCCGCTTCTCGAACAACTCGTCCGAGATCTTGCGCTCGCGGTGGTAGGCGCGCAGCGCGCCCGGCAGGTCGCCGGCGCGCTCGAGCGCCTGGCCGTATTCGACCAGGACTGCCTGCAATTCCGGCTGGTCGCCCAGTTTTTCGTAGGCTGTCATGCCGGCTTCGATATGGCGCTTGCCCTCGGCCAGCCGCCCGGTAGCCAGGTAGGCCTGGCCCAGGTTCAGGCGCGCGGTCGCTTCCAGGCCGGCGTTGTTCAGCTTGCGTGCCGCGTCGATGGCTTGCTCGGCATACAGCGCGGCATTGCGGTAGTCGCGCATCTTCAGGTAGCAGTCCGACAGGTTCGCCAGCGAGTACGCGCCCATCGAATCGGCGCCGAGGCTGCGCTCGATCGCCAGGCTGTCGAGCAGTGCCTTCAGGCCGCGCTGGTACTGGCCGGTTTCGACCGCCAGGCCGTATTCGGCATGCTTGAGCGTGGCTATGCGGCCCGGGGAATTCGTTTTTTCCGCAGCCTTGACCGCTTCGGCAAGTGCTTCGAACCCTTTTTCGTACTCGCGCATGATCGTGTACAGCTCGATCAGGGCGTTGAGCGACATGACGATCTGGGTCGGGTCGCGGTGCTGGCGTGCCAGCGTGGCGGCTGCCTGCAGGCGCTCGAGCGCTTTCGGGAAATTGCCTTCTTCGGCCCAGGAGTCGCCCGCAGCAATGGTCGCACGCACCTTCAGGTCGATGTCGTCCGTCGTGTAGGCCAGCTGTTCCGCCTCCCAGGCGAGGCGGTGCGATTCGCCCAGCTGGGAACGGCGGGAGGCGAGATACGCCTTGCGCAGCAGGCCCTTGGCGAGCGCCACGTTGTTGTCGTGCTGGCGTCCCAATGCGACGAGCTCGTCTGCCACCGCGGCGGCCTCGTCGAGCTTGCCGACGCCGTCGTAGGCGTTCGACAGCTGGTTGAGGAACTCGATGCGCTGCCCCAGCGGCGCCGCCCGGCCATCCCGTTCCATCTGCTGCAGGAGGGGGAGGGCGCGCTCGGGGACATATTTGTTGAGTTCCCTTACCTCAGCCAACCGCTTGGCAAGCGGCGCCTGTTCGCCCGCGCCCGCGCCGGCAGCGGCAAGGCACAGCGCCATGGCGAACGCGAGGCGCCGGATACGCGGGAAGGCAGGATGAAATCGGGAAGGCATGGACGAGTTTCGGTGCGCCAGTCATTACATAGATGTTATCTAGAAACATTATATTCCTGTTGCAAACCGGAAATTCAATTTCTCTTCAATTGTCACAAAAACGACACAATTTTGTAATGGATGAGAAGTGTTCTCAAGCGCTGATGGCACGACACCGGCGACGGGTGCAACGGTTTCTTATCTGATTCGTTCCTTTGAGAATGGTGCATTCGCCTCCAAAAAGCAGGGCTATACTGGTCCGGTCTTGTCCTGACGCGAGGTGAATGCGATGTGGAACACACCGTGGGCCCGGTGGGGCGCCGTGCTCGGTTTTGCGCTTGGTGGTTTTTTTGACGGCATCCTGCTGCACCAGATCCTCCAGTGGCACCACCTGCTCAGCCTGGTGCCCGGCGTCGACGACCTGCGCCTGCAGGTATTGTGGGACGGCTGGTTTCACGCGTTGATGTACGTGATCGCGCTTGCGGGCCTGGCAGGGCTGTGGTGGCTGCACCGCCGGGGCACGGGGAACTGGGGCTGGCCCCTGGTCGGCGCCGTGCTGGTCGGCTTCGGCTTCTGGCACGTGCTCGATACCTTCCTGTCGCACTGGCTGCTGCAGATCCACCGCATCCGTATCGACAGCGACGATCCGCTGCTGTGGGATTTGCTCTGGCTGGCGTTGTTCGGCATCGTTCCGCTGGTGGCCGGCTGGCGCATGGGCCGCATGGGCGGTGGCCCGAAACTGCATGGTGCGGCGGCGATGCTGGTTCTGGGCCTGCTCACGTCCGGTGCCGGCGCCTGGGCCCTGGTCCCGCCGGCGCAGACCGGCTTCGCCACCGTGGTCTTCCAACCCGGCGCCGGTCCGCGCGAGGTGTTCGCCGCGCTCGACGCGCTCGACGCCAGGCTGGTGTGGAGCGACCGTGCCATGGGCGTGGTGGTGGTTGCGGTGCCGGAGGAACGGCGCTGGGGCTTTTACCGGCACGGCGCGCTGCTGGTGAGCGGGGCCGGCGTGCCGGCCGCCTGCTTCAACTGGAGCCGTGCCTGACACGCCGGCGCGGCGCCTCCTGATACCATGGCGGCAACCCCGAAGGAGCTGCCATCCCCATGCACATCCGTGACATTGCCATCGGCGTGGTGCTCGGCGCCGTGCTTGCCGGCGTCGTCGCGCTGACCATTCCGTCACCGGAACCGTTCGCCGTTCGCGCTCCTGCGCCGACGCCTGTCGGTCGATCCGCTCCTGTCCTGCCGCAGCAGCCTGCCGCCGCGGCCGCGCCGCCGGCGCCGGCGCCGACGCAGCATCCGTCCGGCCTGTGGCGCGACATTCATGCGAAGTACGTGCACGCGCAGAACCTGCGCATGTTCTTCTACGAGGCCATGCGCAAGCCGGGGGAAGGCGCCTATTTCTACGCGACGCGGGTCCTCGAGACCTGCCGGCGCGTACTGGACAAGACGCTCGAGGCACTGCCATCTCCGCGCCGCGAAGCTGCTGAAGAGCTGCTACGGCGTTGCGATTTCACTCCCGATGGGCTGGACGACGCGGAGCGCGAGCTGGACGCGGCCCGGCATCTCGACCTGGCGGCCGATCCGCTGCTGGGCAGCATGTTCGGCTACCTGGCCGCCGACGGGCCCGAGGGCAGGGCGCAGATGCTGCGCGAGGCATTCGAGCAGGGAAATCCTGACGTGATCGCCTCGCTCGTCGCGCCGGCCATCCAGGCGCGGGCGCCGGTACGGGACGAACAGGATTCCACCGCACGGGGCATCCCCTTCGGCGCTGCGCTCGTCGCCTGCCGCCTGGGCGCCGATTGCGGGCCAGGAGCGGTGAGCACGCTGGAATTGTGCATGCAGCTCGGCTGGTGCGCGGACAGCGTCCCCGCCGCCTTGCAGCAGGGCCTGGGCGTGCATTACCCCGCGCTCGACCGGCTCGCCAGGCAGGTCGTGGACGACATCCGGCGCCGCGATGCGCAGCGCCTGGTGCCGGCCCAGGAACGCGAGTAGCGAGCTACAACGCGATCTGCTGCAGCAGGTAGAGCCGCTGGTACAGGCCGCCCTCGATGCGCATCAGGTCGTCGTGCGAGCCGGCCTCGGTGATGCGGCCATGGTTCAGCACGACGATGCGGTCGGCCGCGCGAATGGTCGACAAGCGGTGCGCGATCGCGATGATGGTCACTTTCCCACGCAGTTCTTCCAGCGCTTCCTGCACGATCTGCTCGGTGGCGCTGTCGATGCGCGAGGTCGCTTCGTCCAGCAGCAGGATACGCGGCTCGCCCGCCAGGGCGCGCGCGATCGCCACCAGCTGTTTCTGGCCGGAGGACAGGCGCGAGCCGCCTTCGCCCAGCTGGGTCTCGTAGCCCTGTTCCAGGCTTGAAATGAAACCGTGCGCGTGGGCAGCGCGTGCCGCCGCCTCGATCCGGGCGAACGAAAGCCCGCGTCCCATGTCGATGTTCTCGCGCGCGGTCGCTGCCAGGATGAAGGGATCCTGCGGCACCAGGCCGACCTCGTTGCGGAAGCGCTCGTTGCCGATCGAGGCCAGCGGCAGGCCGCCGATCTCGATCTTGCCCTCGTCGGCGGTGTAATACCGCAGCAGCAGCGAGAGCAGGGTCGACTTGCCGCTGCCGGTATGGCCGACGATGCCGAAGAAGGCGCCTTGCGGGATGTCGAGCGACACGTCGTGCAGCACGCGCTGGCCCGGCACGTAGGCGAAGTTCACGTTGCGCACGCGCACCGCCGGCGCCTGCGGATCGAAAGCGGCCTGGTTGCCGATGCGGCCTTCGGCATGTTCGGCCGCGCCGGCCTCTTCGAGCAAGGTGGACACGCGCGCGGTGGCGACCACCGCCTGCTGCAGGCCGCTGAACTGCATGGTGATCTGGATCAGCGGCTCGACCACGCGCGCGATATAGCTGATGAAGGCGTACAGCACGCCCACTTCGACCGCGTTCATCTGGCGCTGGCCGAAGCCAAAGATGACGATGGTGAGCAGCACCACGTTGAGCAGGTCCAGCGCCGGACGCAGCAGGAAGGCGTTGGCCTTCAGTTCGGCCAGGCGCGCGGTGCGGTGCGCGCGGTTGGTGTGGAGGAAGCGCTCGCCGAAGCGGCCCTGCGCGTTGCTGGCTTGCAGGACGCTCATGCCGCCGATTGATTCGGCTATTTGGCCGTTGATGTCGCTGCGCAGGGCGCGCGCGCGCGTCACCGCCGGCGCCGACAGGCGCTGGTAGAGCCAGACGATGCCCACCACGGCCGGCACCAGGGCCAGCACCACCAGCATCAGGCGCCAGTCGAGCCAGGCCATTGCCGCCAACGTCCCCACCAGAACGATGGAGGAATCCAGCATCACGAACAACACCTGGATGTAGAGCGTCTTGACGGCTTCGGTGTCGTTGGTCACGCGGCTGACCAGCTGGCCGGTGATGGCGCGATCGAAGAAGGCCATCGGCAGGCGCAGCACGTGGCCGTAGACCCACTCGCGCAGGCGCCGCACCGAGCGCATTGCCAGCCCGGACAGGCGGATCAGCTGCAGGTAGCGGATCCACGAGGATACCCAGCCGGTCACCACCAGGCCGCCCAGCAGCAATGACATGCGGGTCCAGTCGAGGTTGCGGGCCAGGAGGTGGTCGTCGATCAGCGCCTTGCCCAGCAGGGGGCCAAGCACTTCCAGTGCCGCGGCGATGACCAGCCAGAACGTGGCGTGGTACAGGTGGCGGCGTTCCGGATCGGCGGCGCGGCGCAGCAGGCTTGCTGCCTGCCGCGCCTGGGCGCGCATGGCCTTGGGCTCGAGCTTCAGGTCAGTCTGCATCGATGCTGGCCTCCAGTTGTTGGTAGCGCCACTGGCTGGCATACCAGCCGTCCAGGGCGAGCAGTTCATCGTGGGTGCCCGATTCCGTGATGCGGCCCTCGCGCAGCACCACGATGTGGTCGGCCTTGCTGACTGCCGACAGGCGGTGGCTGGCGATGATCGCGGCGCGCTCGGGCCGGGCTGCGCGCAAGGCGTCCAGGTGTTCCAGGATGCGGGTTTCGGTGCCGGTATCCACCGCCGACAGCGCGTCGTCGAGCAGCAGCAGCGCACTGTCGGCCAGCAGGGCGCGCGCGATGGCCACGCGCTGGCGCTGGCCGCCCGACAGGGTGATGCCCTTCTCGCCCACCGGCGTGTCGTAGCCCTGCGGGAAGCGCAGGATGTCGTCGTGGATCGATGCCATCCTGGCCGCTTCCTCGACTTCGGCACGCGAGGCGCCGGGACGCGCCAGCGCGATGTTCTCGGCGATGGTGGCCGAGAACAGGAAGGATTCCTGCGGCACCCAGCTCATGGCCGCGCGCAGGGTCGCCAGCCGGTACGCTGCCAGGGGATGGCCGGCCCAGCTGACCGAGCCCGCCTGCGGCGTGGCCTGGCGCAGCAGCACGCGCAGCAAGGTCGACTTGCCGGCGCCGGTAGGGCCGACCAGGCCCAGGGTCCGGCCCGGCTCCACCGTCACCGAGACCTGGTCCAGCGCCGGCCGCTCGGCTTCGTGGTACGAGAAGGTGACCCGGTCGACCACGAGCGCGCCGCGCTCGATCTCTTCCAGCGTGCCCTCGTCCTCGACCGTGAGCGGGGCGTCGAGCAGCGGCTGCAGCCGCGCCAGGCCGGCGCGACCGCGCTCGATCAGCGACAGCACCCAGCCGGCTGCGAACATCGGCCAGATCAGCTGGCCCAGGTACATCGAGAAGCTGGTCAGGTCGCCCACGGTCAGTTCATTGTTCCAGACCAGGTAGCCGCCCAGGCCGAGCGTGAGGCCGGTGGCCGCGGTCAGGGTCAGGCCGACGGCCGGTTCGTAGGCCGCCTCCCAGCGCTGGGCATTCAGGCTGGCGGCGGCCGCGTTGCCGGCCAGCTCGCTGAACTGGCCGGCGCTGCGTGCTTCCAGGCCCAGGGCGCGCAGGGTGCGCACGCCCGACAGCGATTCCTGCACGTGGTCGTTGAGCGCCGAGAACCGTTTCAGGGCGTCGGCTTCGGCAAGGTGGACCTGGCTCGAGATGCGCCAGAACGCGAAGGCCATCAGCGGGAAGGGCAGCAGGGCGACAGCGGCCAGGCGCGGGTCGACGCCGAGGGTCATGATGCCGAGCACCATGACCAGGGTGAGGGTGCCGTCGAAACCGGCCAGCATCGCTTCGCCGGCGGCCATCTCGATGGCGTCGATGTCGTTGGTGGCCAGGGCCATCAGGTCGCCGGTGCGCTGGCGTTGGTAAAAGCCGGGTCCCTGGCTCGCCAGGCGCGCATACAGGCGCGTGCGCAGCTCGACACCGAGGTTGTAGGCGGCGGAATACAGGCGGATGCGCCAGCCCACGCGCAGCACGTAAATGGCCACGCCCAGGCCGAGCAGCTGGGCCAGCCCGAGCAGCAGGTCGTGCTGGTCGAGCCGGTTTGCCGCCAGGCCGTCGACCAGGGCGCCGACCTTGCGTGGAATGAGCACCGTGCAGACGGCGACGCCGGCCAGCATGAAGGCCGACGAGACATAGGCTGGCCAGTGCCGGCGGACGAAGCCGCCGATCAGCCTTGCGAGACTCATGCAGTGTTTCCTTGGAGATTGTGTGCCCGAAAAACAGCAAGCGGGCCGAAGCCCGCTAGTGTAGTCCGTTTGGCAATCAGGCGCAGGGAGCGCCGTGCTGCGTTTACTTCCTGCGCTTCGACGAAGGCGCAGCAACGTCGATTTTCGCTGCCAGCGCTTCGCCTTCGGTTGGCTCCACCGGCGCGGCGGCCGGGTGCGGGACGGCGGCGGCGCGGGCCGTGCCTTTGCCGACAGCCTTGGCGATGGCTTTCGGTTCGGCGACCGGCACCGGCGCCGGCTCGGCGATGGTTTCTGCTGCCGCCGCGGCAGGTTCCGCCACAGCCGCTGGGACCGGCTCGGCGACGACGACCGGTTCGGCCGCTGCCTCGGCAGGCGCGGCTGCCGCCGCGTCGGCCGGTGCGTCCGCCACCGGCGCCGCAGCAACAACGGGCTCGACCGCCACTTCGACGACGCGCGATTCGATGACGGCGGACTCGACCGCAGCCTCCTGCGCCGCCACGACCGGCTCGGCTGCCTGCGCGACCGTTTCCGCAGCCGCGTCGGCGAGCTGCGGCGCCGGTGCCAGGGCCGGCACCGAAGACCGTACGGCATACGACTGGACCCCGCCGGCAATGCCGAGCAGTTCGCGGCTGTAGGCGAACAGGCTGCGCACCTGTTCCTCGGCGTGGCCGCCGAGCGTCAGGAGGTCGCGCGGGTCGCGCGAGGCGATCAGGGTCTGGGCGGCGCGGGTCGAGCGTTCGACCGAATCGCGCGATGTCGCCAGGTTCAGGGCGACGACACGGCTGGCGTTGTCGAAAGCCTGGTTGGCGATGTTGTGGAAGAAATCAAACTGGGCTGCAACCTGGGCCTTGCGTACTGCGGAAAATTGCTCTGGAATGAAAGTCATGAGATTTCCTTGTCGGTCATTTATGGCGCGCTGCAATATCAGCTAGTGTAGCCATGAATTGCGCATGTTGCAAAGCACTTATTCCCGTGTGCGCCAGTATAAATATTGCAGTGCAGCATTACTGATGCGCATTGCATGACTTCCGTGCCCGGTTGGGCGACACTTGCCGCAAAATCGTTACAATCAGTGAAACACAACGGAGGAGCACGCATGGATCTCGTGATTCGCAACGCGACCTTGCCAGATGGCAATCGCGGCATCGACATCGGCATCGACGGCGGCCGCATCGTCGCCGTGGAACAGCGCCTGGCGGCCCAGGGCGCGCGCGAGATCGATGCCGGCGGCGACCTGGTGACCCCGCCGTTCGTGGATGCCCACTTCCACATGGATGCGGTGCTCAGCTATGGGTTGCCGCGCGTGAACCAGAGTGGCACCTTGTTGGAAGGCATCGGGCTGTGGGGCGAACTCAAGCCCCAGCTGTCGCAGGAGGCCCTGGTCGAGCGCGCCATGCGCTATTGCGACTGGGCGGTGGCGCGCGGCCTGCTGGCAATCCGCACCCACGTCGACATCTGCGACGACCGCCTGCTGGCGGTGGAAGCGCTGCTCGAGGTGCGCCGCCAGGTGGCCCCTTACCTGGACCTGCAGCTGGTCGCCTTCCCCCAGGATGGGATCCTGCGCAGCCCCACTGCCTTCGACAACCTGAAGCGCGCGATCGCCATGGGCGTGGACGTGGTCGGCGGCATCCCGCACTTCGAGCGCACCATGGCGCAGGGCGCCGAATCGGTGCGCCTGCTGTGCGAGTTCGCGGCGCAGCAGGGCCTGCGCGTGGACATGCACTGCGACGAGAGCGACGACCCGATGTCGCGCCACATCGAGACCCTGGCCTACGAGACCCAGCGCCTCGGCCTGCAGGGGCGGGTGGCCGGTTCGCACCTGACCTCGATGCACTCGATGGACAATTACTATGCGAGCAAGCTCATCCCCCTGATCGCCGAGAGCGGCGTGGCGGCGATCGCCAACCCGCTGATCAACATCACCCTGCAGGGGCGCCACGACACCTACCCGAAGCGGCGCGGCATGACGCGCGTGCCGGAACTGATGGCGGCCGGCGTGGACGTCGCCTTCGGCCACGACTGCGTGCTCGACCCCTGGTACGGCATGGGCTCGGGCGACATGCTGGAAGTGGCGCACATGGGGCTGCACGTGGCGCAGATGACGGGCCTGGAAGCGATGCAGCGGTGCTTCCTGGCGGTCACCGAGACCCCGGCGCGCATCCTCGGCCTGGAAGGGTATGGCCTGGCCCCGGGCTGCCATGCCGACCTGGTGATGCTCGACGCCGGGTCGCCGGTCGAGGCGATCCGCCTGCGCGCGCCGCGCAAGCTGGTGGTGCGCCGCGGCGCCGTGGTGGCCGAGGCGCCGTCCGCCCAGGCGACCCTGCACCTGCCGGGCCGGCCCGCCAGCACGGATTTCCGCCACACGCCGCAGGGTGCGCACAATACGTGAAAACCGCAACGATTTCGGGCTAGAATAGTCCGCTTTCAGCTTCGGCAAAAGCGTCCCACTACCGTGAAAGATATCCAGATCCGTCCCGCCGACGAGCAAGATTTCGAGTCGATGTGGAGCATCTTCTGCGCCCACGTCGTGGCCGGCGAAACCTATCCGTTCACCACGGCGACCTCGCGCGAGGCCGGCCATGCCTACTGGCTCGGGCCGGGCGTGAGCAGCTTCGTCGCGACCGCCGGCGGCGCGCGCGTGCTGGGCATGTACCGGCTGGTGCCGAACCAGGTCGGGCGCGGCCACCACGTAGCCAACGCCTCGTTCATGGTCAGCCCTTCGGCGCAAGGGGCCGGCGTGGGCCGCATGCTGGGCGAGCACTGCCTCGGCGAGGCGCGCCGCCAGGGCTTTCTCGCGATGCAGTTCAATCACGTGGTGAGCACCAACACCGCCGCCATCCGGCTCTGGAAAAAACTCGGTTTCTCGATCGTCGGCACCCTGCCCAAGGCCTACCGGCACAAGCGCCTGGGCTACGTGGACGCCTACGTCATGTACCAGTTGCTGCAGGACCCGGATCACTGGCCGACGGTCGACGCATGAGCGTGGCCGCGCCGGCGACTCCACCGGGAACGCTGCCGGACTTGGGGCGTACCGGGCGCCTGCGCCTGCGCCTGGTCGAGACGCGCGATGCCCCCGTCTACCTCGAGCTGCTCAACGATCCCGCCTTCATCGAGCACATCGGCGACCGTGGCGTGCGCACCATCGAGGCGGCCGTGAAGTCGATCGAAGAGGGCCCGGTGGCGATGCAGCGCGCGCGCGGCCACTCGATGTACATGGTGGAGCTGCTCGACGGCGGGGTGCCGCTCGGGCTGTGCGGCCTGATCAAGCGCGACGCGCTCGAGGACGTCGATATCGGCTATGCCTTCCTGTCGCGCCATCGCGGGCAGGGCTACGCATTCGAGGCCGCGCAGGCGGTGGTGGCGCATGCGCGGTCGCTCGGCATCCCGCGGCTGGCGGCCATCACCACGCCGGGCAACACCGCCTCGATCGCGCTGCTGCGCAAGCTCGGCATGCGTTTCGAAGGGGCAAGGGTACTGGCGGCGGGCGAGCCGGCCCTGAACCTGTACCGGATGGACCTGCTTCCCGCTCAGGTAGCACAGGGGTAGCGCACGCGTGGCGCACCGGTAACGCGGCGCGGCGCCCGCCGGTGGTAGGATTGCGTTGCAAATCGTCCACTCCCATTGACCGACCGAGCCTTCGATGCCGATCACCGAGCCGCGTCCCGACGCGCCGTTTTTCATTGTCCTCAATGCAGGGTCGGGCCATGCCGAAACCGACCTGCGCCGCTCGACCATCGAGCGCGTGCTGGCCGCCGCCAACCGAGCCTGCCACCTGGAACTGATCGACGACCCCTCGCGCCTGTCCACGATCGCGCGCGACATGGCGGCGCGCGCCAGGGCCGAGGACGGCATCCTGGTCGCGGCGGGCGGGGACGGCACCATCAACACGGTGGCGCACGAAGCCGTGCTGGCCGGCTGCACCTTCGGCGTGCTGCCGCAAGGAACCTTCAACTATTTCGGCCGCACCCACGGCATTCCGGAAGACCTGACCGAAGCCGTGTATTCCTTGCTGCGCGCCCACGTACGGCCGGTGCAGGTGGGACTGCTCAACAACAAGATCTTCCTCGTCAATGCCAGCGTCGGCCTGTATCCGAAGCTGCTCGAAGAACGCGAGCACGACAAGCGCCATTACGGCCGCAGCCGGGTGGTCGCCTTCTTCTCGGCGCTCAAGATCGCGCTGCGCCCGCACCGCCACCTGCGCATCACGCTGGAACTCGAGGGCAAGGAACGGCGTTTGCGCACAACAACTCTGTTTGTAGGAAACAATCGCCTGCAACTGGAACAGGTCGGCATGCGCGATGGCCTGATCGAGGCGGTGGAGGAGGGGCAACTGGTCGCGATCGCCCCACGCCCGATGGGCAAGCTGGGTCTGCTGACCCTGCTGGTGCGCGGCATGTTCGGGAAGCTGGGCAGCGCGGACGACGTCGAAGCCTTCGCCTTCAGGCGCCTGACCGTGCGCACGCCGGCCGTCTATGGCCGCAGGCGCATGAAGGTGGCAGCCGACGGCGAAGTGACGCAGATGGCGATGCCGCTCGAGTTCCGCGTGCTCGAAGGACGGCTCGCGCTGATGGTGCAGGGACCGTCGCGCAAGCAAGCACGGCCGGTCCCGAGCGAGGACGAAGCAGCCTGAGGGCCGCCGCGTCCGTCACCGCACCCGCAGCAGCCGTACCCCATGGATGTCGAACCGGTTCGATGGCCCCGTCAGGCCGCCCGCCGCGCTGAACGTGCTGTTGCTCTCGAGATAGCTCATGTTGTAGAAGTCGCTCATCTCGATGCGGTAGCGGCCAGCGTTCAGCCGTGCCGCCAGCGGCGTCGAATACACCGACGGGGTAGCGGCCTTGGACAGCGGGGCGTGCGGCAGCTGTACCACGCCCTCGGCCACGGTCCGGCCGGCGGCATCCTTCACGGCCAGCCATTTGACGCCGCCGCTGATCCCCAGGTTCACCTGGTTCGCCGCGTTGTGGTAGCGCACCTGCACCTGGTACGTGC
This sequence comes from Massilia consociata, assembly GCF_042432755.1. Lineage (NCBI taxonomy): Bacteria > Pseudomonadati > Pseudomonadota > Betaproteobacteria > Burkholderiales > Oxalobacteraceae > Massilia > Massilia consociata. Next base: position 543,890 of record NZ_JBHLWP010000013.1, on the reverse strand, counting down.
CGGGCGCGGCCACGTCGATGCGCTCCACGGCGAAGCGGTCGCCCGGCTGGCCCCAGGCCGCCAGGTGCGGCGCCGCGAAGCGTGCGTTCGGCGGGCTCGGTTCCAGGTTCGAGACCGTGCGCGGGTCGGTTACCGGAATCTCGATGCCGGCATCGACGCAGCGCGGGATGCTGTGGTGGCTGCGGTTGCCCGTGGCGGCGAAACGCGCTTCCACGGCATAGCAGGCAGTGGCGCTTGCCGTGCGGTCGGTCCAGGCGCCGGCTGACAGGCCGTCGGCCACGCGCTTGCCGTCGCGGTACACGCTGTAGACCACGTCCTGCCCGGCGCCGCCCGGCGCGATGGCCAGCGTGGCCGCCCCGGCCCGGTACTGCAGCGCCGCGATGACCGGCTCGCGCGGGCCGAAGGTGGCGCCGTGCGGGGCATACGGATCGTCGTTCACCCGGCGGATGTCCTGTTGTCCCGGCACCAGCTTGCCGAGCACGATCTCGATGTCGTTGCGGGCGCCGAGCCGGTCGAGGCGGATCGTCCGCCCGGCGGGCTTGCCATCCACGAGGACGCGCTCGACCGCGTAGTAGCCGTCATCCCGGCTCGCCGCCGGCAGGCGCAGGCGCACGTCGATGCGCTTGCCGTGCAGGCGCAGGTCGTGCAGGGTGATGTCGTCGGCGGCGCCGAACATCTCGCGCCGCAGCCTGGCGGTCACGAAAGGCTGCAGCCTGATACCGTCGTCCGTCACCGAGACCCCGAACACGTTCTCGATCACCATCCCCAGGTAGGCTCCGACGGACCACAACTGGCGCCGCGAGTTGATCACCGGACCGATCAAGGATGGATTGCGTTCGTCGAGCAGCAGCGGCTGGCCGGAGAGCCACTCGAGGTTCTCCATGTTCGACATGTTCAGCGCCGCACCGCGCACCAGGGACTCGTAGGCGGCGTCGGCCACCGCCACGTTGCCCGCCTGCGCCGCGGCGCGCAGGCCGTAGCCGGTGACGAAGGGCCACAGCGCGCGGTTGTGGTACACCGGCATGTCCGGCTGCTGCGGCCAGATCACCGGCGCACCCATCGGGCCGTGCGGGTAGCGAGCCAGGATCGAGCGCGCCCGTTCGTCGTCCGCGATGCCGGTAATGATGGCCAGCGCCTGGCCCAGCCAGTCGAACTTGTGCATCGGCGCGCCGTCGAAGTGGCCGGCCGTCAGGCTGCTGTACATGCCGGCGTCCGGCAGCCACAGCTGCGCGTTGATGGCGCGCTTGAGGCTTGCTGCCCAAGCCTCGTAGCGGCGCGCGCGGGCGGGGTCGCCGTGCTCGCGCGCCAGGCGCGCGGCCAGGTTCAAGGCCTGGTAGTGGCCGACGTTGGTCGACAGCGCCTTGGCGCTGGACATCGAGGCCAGGTCGTTCGGGATCCACGCTGCATAGCTCTGGTCGCGCCAGTCGAGGAAGGACTGCTCGCCCATGTACAGGCCGGTTTCCCGGTCGAAGGCGGCGATGCGGTCGTTCTCGATGGTGTTCGACAGTGCCCGCAGCGCCCGTTTCGCGAACGGCGCGCGCTCGGAAGCGGCCAAGGTGCGCAGGGTTTCCTCGGCCGCGAAGGCCCAGGTGACGCGGTCGGTGCTGACCGGCCAGCTGCCGCCGCTGCCGGTGTCCTGCACGATCTGCAGGCCGTCCTCGCCGGCGCCACCCTTTCCGGCCACTTGCGGCGCGATCGGCAGGCCCTTGCGCCAGCCGGAGAGCTTGAAATCGAGCGAATTGCGCACCCGCTGTGGGTCGAGCAGGGCCAGGCCCAGGTCGGCCGCGTACGACAGGTCGCGCGTCCAGACGTAGTGCCACTTCTCGCCGGTGGCGAAACATTCGCAGGCGATTGCGGCGCCGCCGTTGTAGTTGCCGTCCCGGATCTGGCTGACCGAATCGAGGCGCATCTCGGCGCCGGCCAGGGCGAACAGCGCGTCGAAGGCCAGGTTGCCGGTGCGGATGCGCGGCAGGCCGCTCTGTTCGGCGTATTCGCTGTGCTGCGGACCGGGGTCGCGCAGGTTCATGGTCGTGGAGTGCGTATAGCGGCGCAGTTCGGAATCTACATCGGGCGACGAGAAGCGCGCCGTTTCCTGCCTGCCGTCCCAGGTCGGCCACTGCAGGGAAGCGGTGGCACGGCGGCCCGCATGCGGATCGGCGGCGGCGGCCGCCTGCGGCGTTTCCAGGCGCGCCACCCGCAGCAGCGGCGCCGCCGGATTGGAGGCGTCCACCGTGAAGCGGTAGGTGCCGGTCTGGCGCACGAACAGGTAGTCTTCCGGCCCCGGCTGGGTCTCCAGCCGGTAGGAGGTGCCGGGCGCCACCGTCACGCTTTGATTCGCGTCCGCCACCCATTCGTCGCCCCAGTCGCGGCTGCCGACCTTGAACGCGTGGTTGCCCGGGCTGACCAGGATGTCGGCTTCGTAGATGCCCTTGCCCTTGGGGGCGAGAAGGTTGTCCGTACCCCAGCCGTTGAAGCCGCCGCGGATGTACAGTTCCCTTTCCTGCGCAGCTGCCGAGAGGCAGGCCAGCAGGGCGGCGGTGGCGGCGAGGCGGCGCTTCATGGCGCGCGGTCCAGTTCAAGGATCACGCTTGCCTTTGCCGGCAGCCGCAGTTCCTTCGCCAGCTCGAAGCGCTTGCCGCTCAGGACGTCGACGCCGCCGGCCACGCCGCCCAGCATCTCGCGGAAGCGGCCGGTGTCGAGCACCATCTCCTTCGCGTTGTTGTTGAAGGCGACCATGACCGTCTTCTTGTCGCGCTCCTTATCGTCATAGCGGAAGTACACATACGTGTTGTCGCGCGGGCCGAAGTGCATCAGTTTGCCGTGATGGATGACCGGCTGGCCCTTGCGCCAGTTGGCGAGCTTGCGCACCAGTTCCTGCGCGGCGCGCTGCTGGCTGCTCAAGCCCTTGCCCGTGAAGGCATCGACCCGGTCGCCGGCCCAGCCGCCGGGGAAGTCGCTGCGGTAGCTGACGTCGTTGCGCTCCTTCGTGGCGCTGGTCATCAGGATCTCGTCGCCCACGTAGAACTGGGGAATGCGCGGCATCGTCATCAGGAACACCATGGCCATGCGGTACTTGTCGAAGTCTTCGCCGGTCACGCTCCAGATGCGCGACATGTCGTGGTTCCCCGGGAACAGCACCAGGTTGCCCGGCTCCGGGTACAGGTAGTCGAGCGACAGCGTCTCGTACACGTCGGTGAACACGTTGCCGCCCGCATGGCCGTTCCCCTTGTCGGCCAGGGCAGTGCGCATCGCTTCGGCCACCGGGAAGTCCATCAGGCTCGGGGTGGAGGCGCGGTAGCCGTCGAAGTTGTCCTTGCCGCGCTGCCAGCGCGCCACCACCGGCACCAGCTTGCTCCATTCTTCGCCGACCATGTTCAGCTTCGGGTATTCCGCCATCAGGCGCCGCGTGTACTCGGACAGGAAGGCGCTGTCCGAATAGCCGAAGGTGTCGATGCGCAGGCCCGACAGCCCGGCGTACTCGATCCACCAGATGTTGTTCTGGATGAGGTAGTTCGCCACCAGCGGGTTGCTCTGGTTCAGGTCGGGCATGCTCTCGACGAACCAGCCGCGCTGGAAGTTGTCGGCGTCTTCCTTCGATGCATACGGGTCCTGCACCGCCGTGCGGTGGTGGTGGGTGGGCACGAACTTGCCGCCGTAGTTGACCCAGTCCGGCGTCGGCAGGTCTTTCATCCACCAGTGGGCGCTGCCGATATGCGACAGCACCACGTCCTGGATCAGGCCGATGCCGCGCTTCTTCGCCTCGACCGACAGGCGGCGGAAGTCCTCGTTGCTGCCGTAGCGCGGGTCGATGCGGTAATGGTCGGTGGCCGCATAGCCGTGGTACGAGTAGGCCGGCATGTCGTTCTCGACCAGCGGCGTCGGCCACAGCTGGGTAAAGCCCATGCCGGCAATGTAGTCGAGCTTGTCGATCATGCCCTGGATGTCGCCGCCGTGGCGTCCGGAGCCGTTGGCGCGGTTGGCCTTTTCCAGCGTGTCGGGCGTGCTGTCGTTGGAGGGGTCGCCGTTGGCGAAGCGGTCCGGCATCACCTGGTAGATGGCATCGCTGCTGTTGAAGCCGATGCGCTGGGCCGAGCCGGGCTCGCGCGCCAGCAGGCGGTAGGTGTAACTGGTTTCGCGCCCCGTTCCCTTGAACCGGATGTCGAAGGCGCCCGGCTTCGCGTCGTCGCCGATGACCAGGTCGATGAACAGGTAGTTCTTGCTGGGCACGCGGGTGACCGAGGCGATGCGCACGCCGGGGTAGGCGATGGCCGGCTCCAGTTCGGCGATGCGCTCGCCGTGAACCATCAATTGCAGGCCCTTGTGCCGCATGCCGGCCCACCAGAACGGCGGCTCCATGTGGGCGATCGCGGAAGCGGGCGCGGGAGCAGGGTGGCGGGCGGGCGACTGGCCGGCGGATTGGGCGTGGGCGGCAAGCGAAACCGTGCCGATCAGGAGGCTGGCGAGGAGGTGTCTCATGGTATTGGGGCGTCCCGACCGTCCGGTATGCGCGCTGGATAGCGAGTCGTAGTCAGACTACAGTTGCTGTGACTTACCCGGTGTCGTAAGAACTGCCGTGCTTTGTTGTGTTGCTCGAAGAATACTATAGAAGCGACTTTGCGCACAAACGCACGAATCTAGTCAAAGTACATATTTCTTATGGAAAATATAATTTCATTAGAGAATTTAACGCATACCGAAGGCCATGTGAGGGCGAAAAATGCACTGCAAGAGTGCATGTCCATTAACAAATGCCCCGAAAAAGATCATTTGTAGTCCGACTACAACTATCTATATGCATTTTTGTAGCCCAAATACAACGCAAAAACCGTGTTTCGCTGACCATTTTCTGAAAAACATGCCATTATCGTAGTGTCAAGCAACTCCCGTTGACAGTGCATCTAGTTTTAGTACAGAATCGTTGACAGAACGTTCAAAACCGTTTGCTTGAGGCTGCTGTGCTGCTGCCTGTCGCGCTGTAGTTTCGGGAAAAAACTATTCGTCTTTTTGAGGGGACAAATGAAAATCTTCGCAACCAAGCGCGCCGCTGAGCCGGTTCGCCTTGCATTCCAGCTGAGCCCGGTCGCTACCGGCTGCGCCATCTTCGTCGCCGCCATGGCCGGCAACGTCAATGCGCAGACTTCGGGCACGGGTACCAGCACCACGCCGACCATCGAAGGTCCTGTCACGACCGTGACCGTGACCGGTATCCGCCGCGCGATCGAAGACGCTATCGCCGTCAAGCGCGAGTCGACCGGCATTGTCGAAGCCATTTCCGCTGAAGACATCGGCAAGCTGCCGGATGTGTCGATCGCCGAATCGCTGGCCCGTCTGCCGGGCCTGTCGGCCCAGCGTGTCAACGGCCAGGCCCAGTCCATCAGCATCCGCGGCACCTCGGGCGACCTGTCGACCGCGCTGCTGAACGGCCGCGAGCAGGTCACCACCAGCTCGGACCGCACCGTCGAATACGATCAGTACCCGTCGGAACTGATCAACGCCGTCACCGTGTACAAGACCTCGGACGCTGGTGTCATCGGCCAGGGCCTGTCGGGCACGGTCGACCTGCAGACCATCAAGCCGCTGTCGCTGCGCGAGCGCACCATCAGCGTCAACGTGCGCGGCGAGAAGAACTCGAAGGGTTCGATCAGTGCCGGCTCGCCCGACACCGGCAGCCGCGTCAGCGCGTCGTACATCGACCAGTTCGCAAACCGCACCATCGGTGTTGCCATCGGCTACGCCCGCCAGGACAAGCCGAACGTCGGCGAGCAGTTCGAAACCTGGGACTGGGTCGATTCCGGCGGTAACCCGAACGTGAAAGTCCCGAAAGGCATCAAGGCCCTGGCCATTACCGGCGACCAGGTGCGCGACGGCCTGATGGGCGTGCTCGAATTCCGCCCGAACCGCAACTTCAGCTCGACCTTCGACGTGTACCACTCGCGCTTCGACCAGGAAGAGATCCGCCGCGGCATGGAAATCCCGCTGAAGGACGACGGCGACGTCACCTTCACCAACCGCCGCACTGTCAACGGCGTGATGGTCGAGGGTATCGCCAACAACGTCAATCCGGTCGTGCGTAACAACCGCATGACCCGCGAAGACAAGTTGACTGCCTTCGGCTGGAACAACCGCTTTACGTCGGGCGACTGGGTCGGCATCGTTGACGTCAGCCGTTCGAAGGCCGATCACCGTGAAGAGCTGGTCGAGATCAACGCCGGCCGCGCCGCCCGCCAGACCCTGGACTTCTCGTATGCGGGCGGTCAGATCCCGACCCTGGGCCTGACCGGCGTCTACGACGATCCGTCGCAGATCCGCATCGGCGGCCAGTTCGGCGAAGGCTACGTCAACGCGCCGCACATGACCGACGAGATGACGTCGGCCCGCGCCAGCATCGAGCGCAAGTTCGACAGCAACCTGTTCAGCAGCCTTGAGCTCGGCTTCAACGTCTCCAAGCGCGAAAAGGAAAAGCAGCACTTGGAAACCGGTTTCTCGAAGATCGGCGAAGGCAGCTTCGCGGCGAACGTCGTGAACGGTTCGCAGGACCTGTTCGGCCTGCCGAACACCCTGAGCTGGGACATCCCGGGCGTGCTGGGCCAGAACTTCGGCCCGTACACCCCGGCCATCCTGGTGCCATGGGGCGCCACCAAGAACTGGACCATCGAAGAGAAGGTCAAGACCGGTTACGCCAAGCTGAACATCGACACCGAACTGATGGCGATGCCACTGCGCGGTAACATCGGTATCCAGGTCGTCAAGACCGACCAGAGCTCGACCGCCAACACGCTGCGCGCCTGGCCGTTCGCCGACCTGGTGCCGCTGACCGACGGCAAGAAGTATACCGACTACCTGCCGAGCATGAACCTGGCCTGGAGCCTGCCTGAGCAGCAGTTCATCCGCTTCGGCGCCGGCAAGACCCTGGCACGCGCCAAGCTGAACCAGCTCAACGCCGCGCTGGAAGTCGGCCTGACCGCCCAGAGCACCGGTACCCCATGGGGCAGCGGCGGCAACGCCCAGCTCGATCCATGGCGCGCCAAGCAGGTCGACCTGTCGTACGAAAAGTACTTTGGCAACAAGGGCTATGTGTCGGTGGCAGGCTTCTACAAGGACCTGACTTCGTACATCTACACGGTGACGACGCCGCGTGACTTCTCCGAGTACCGCCTGGTTGGCGCCACCACGAACATCGGCACCATGACCCAGCCGCGCAACGGCGAAGGCGGCAGCATCGAGGGCCTCGAGCTGGCAGCGTCGGCTCCACTGGACATGATCCACCCGATGCTGAACGGCTTCGGCGTCACTGCCAACGCATCGTTCACCAACAGCGAGATCACGATCCTGGACCAGCGCTTCGCCGGCATGAACATCCCGCTGCCGGGTCTGTCGAAGCGCGTATTCAACGTGACCGCCTATTACGAGAACGAAGGCTTCTCGGCGCGCGTCAGCCAGCGCTATCGCAGCGACTTCGTCGGCGAGATCGGCGGCATCGGCGGTGCGACCGAGCTGACCTACGTGAAGGCCGACAAGGTCGTCGACCTGCAGCTGGGTTACGACTTCAAGTCGGTCAAGGGCCTGTCGGTGCTGTTCCAGGTGAACAACCTGACCGACACCGCCTTCCGCAGCTACGCCGGTACCGAAGACCGTCCGCGCGGCTACTCGAAGTACGGCCGCCAGATGCTGTTCGGCCTGAACTACAAGCTGTAATCTCCCGCTCGCCGCAACTTGCGGCGTGCACGAACCCTTGCAGGCAGCGATGCCTGCAAGGGCTTTTTGTTTTTTTACCGCCGGCGCGCACCGCGCCGTTTGCGCCGGCCTGCGGAGCGACAGTGTAAACTGGCGCTTTCGTACTTACCTATGAGCATTCCCCCATGTCTGACACCCCCCTCCCGACGTTTGCCGACCTGAATATTTCCGCGCCCGTACTGAAAGCGCTGAAGGAGGTCGGCTACGAAACGCCGTCGCCGATCCAGGCCGCGACCATTCCGCTGCTGCTGGCCAACCGTGACGTGCTCGGGCAGGCCCAGACCGGCACCGGCAAGACCGCCGCTTTTGCCTTGCCTATCTTGTCGCGCATCGACATCAAGCAGGCTTCCCCGCAGGCGCTGGTGCTGGCGCCGACGCGCGAGCTGGCGATCCAGGTGGCCGAGGCGTTCCAGAGCTACGCCGCCCACATCAAGGGTTTCCATGTGCTGCCGATCTACGGCGGCCAGAGCTACGGCCCGCAGCTGTCGGCGCTGCGCCGCGGCGTGCACGTGGTCGTCGCCACCCCCGGCCGCGTGATCGACCACATCGAAAAGGGATCGCTCGACCTCTCGATGCTCAAGACCCTTGTTCTGGACGAAGCCGACGAGATGCTGCGCATGGGCTTCATCGACGACGTCGAGCACATCCTGCAGCAGACCCCGCCGGAGCGCCAGACCACGCTGTTCTCGGCCACCATGCCGCCGGCCATCAAGCGCATCGCCAAGACCTACCTGCGCGACCCGGCCGAGGTGACGGTCGCCGCGAAAACCGGCACCGCGGAAAACATCACCCAGCGCTACTGGCTGGTGGCCGGCATGCAGAAGCTCGACGCGCTGACCCGCATCCTGGAAGCGGAGCCGTTCGACGGCATGATCATCTTCGCCCGCACCAAGCTCGGCACCGAGGAACTGGCGAGCAAGCTGCAGGCGCGCGGTTTCGCCGCCACCGCCATCAACGGCGACATGGCCCAGCAGCAGCGCGAGCGCACCATCGAACAGCTCAAGAACGGCAAGATCGACATCCTGGTGGCGACCGACGTGGCCGCGCGCGGGCTGGACGTGGAACGCATCAGCCACGTGATCAACTACGACGTGCCGTCGGACCCGGAAAGCTACACCCACCGCATCGGCCGCACCGGCCGGGCGGGGCGCAGTGGCGAGGCGATCCTGTTCATCACGCCGCGTGAGCGCGGCCTGCTCAAGGCCATCGAGCGCGCCACGCGCCAGCCGGTGTCGCCGCTGTCGCTGCCGACCGTGAAGGCAGTAAACGACGTGCGCATCGCCAAGTTCAAGGACCAGATCACCGAAACGCTGGCTGGCGGCGGCCTGGAGCAGTACCGCTCGCTGATCGAGGAGTACGAGCGTGAGCAGAACGTGCCGGCGGTCGACATCGCCGCGGCCCTGGCCAAGCTGGGCCGCGGCGACGTACCGCTGCTGCTGGAAAAGCCGGACCGCGAACCGCGCCCGGACTTCGCGCCACGCGAATCGGGCCGGGATGCCGGCGGCTGGGAGGATCGTCCTGCGCGTGCACCCCGTGAAATGCGCGAGCCGCGCGAGCCGGCCTTCAAGAAGGAGCGCGTGGTGCGCGAGCCGGAGCCGGGCATGGCGACCTTCCGCATCGAGGTCGGCCACCAGCACGGCGTCAAGCCGGGCAACATCGTCGGCGCCATCGCCAACGAAGCCAACATGCCGGCCAAGTACATGGGCCGCATCGAGATCTACGACGACTACAGCACGATCGACCTGCCGGACGACATGCCGCAGGACCTGGTCGACCACCTGAAAACCGTGTCGGTGGCGGGGCAGCAGCTGAACATGACCCGCGATGGCCAGGAAGAGCCGATGATCACGGCGCCGAAGAAGAAGAGCTTCGCAAAAGCGGGCGCCGACCGGCGCGTGGCGGAGAAGGGGACGAAGAAGCCGCACCGCAAGGGGTAAGCGGCGCTCGGTAGCTGAAGAAGCTCGATGCAATCGTAGCCACCTACCCCCGGCACGTCGCTCCCGCGGAGGCGGGAGCCCAATTTCTTGTGTGTACAGGTGCAGTCGAGCTGTTGCCGGGTGCACGTAAAACTGGATTCCCGCCTGCGCGGGAATGACGTGCGAACAGGTGCAACGCATGCAAGCTGATGGGCCGCTCAGCCAGCCTTGTTGTCACGCTATCTGTTGCCGGCGACCTTCGTTTCCTCTGCCGCAGGCGCAAACATCCACAGCAGCGCCTCGCGCAGCTCGCTCGCCCAGAACGCCTCGTTGTGCCCGGCCCCCGGCACGATCTTCAGCACCGTGTTCTGCGCCGGATGCCCGGTCTCGTACACCACCTGCGCCATGCGTTTCACATCCGCCACCATCTGCGGGCCTTCCTTCTCGCCCATCAGCAGGAAGACGCGCGCGTCCTTCGGCACCGGCTTGTGCGCCACGAAGCCGAATGCCGGCTGCGCGGTCCAGTAGGCCGGCGAGAACACGCCGGCCTTGCTGAACACTTCCGGGTACTGCGCCAGCGCGTAGTGCGAGGCCAGGCCGCCCATCGAGCTGCCCATGATCGCCGTATGCTCGCGGCCCGGCAGGGTGCGGTACCTGGCGTCGATGAGCGGCTTGAGGGTCTTGACGATGAATTCGGTGTATTCCTTGCCCTCGCCCGGGCCGAAGCGCTCGTTGTTCCAGGCGTTCAGTTCGGTCATGCGCTTGTCCTGGCCATTGTCGATGCCGACCACGATCAGTTCCAGCCTGCCTTCCTTCGCCAGCGCGTCGAGCGTCTCGTCCACCTTCCATTCGCCGGCGTACGCGGTGGCCGCGTCGAACAGGTTCTGGCCGTCGTGCATGTAGAGCACCGGATAGCGCTTGCCGGAGGCGGCATAGTTCGGCGGCAGGTACAGCCGCACCTGGCGCTTGCGGTCCAGGCCCGGCATCGGAAGGGGCTCACCCAGCAGGCTGACGCCGGGCAGGGCGGTCGATGCCTTCGGCGAGCTCGCCGGCTTGTCGGCGGCAAAGCCCGGCGCGCACAGCAAAGCGGCCAGGAGGAACGGAAGTGAAGCGTGGCGGAAAGGGCGCATGCATGGTCTCCTTGGTGGGTATTCTTTTGTTGTTTGACTACAGAGATGCTGCATTTACATACTCTGTTGTGGCGATTCTACTATGGCAGCTCTTCGATTGACACTCAGAAATCGCCATGTTATTTTGCTACAGATTCATTTGCTACATATTAAAGTAGGCTGTCCGTTGCCCGTGATTGGCCGGCCTGCTTCACACGAGAGCCCGGAAGTTCCGGGCCAGATTGGGGACATCATGGATATGCAAACCGGCGTGCTCAAGCCGCGCCTGTCGTTCTGGCAGCTCTGGAACATGAGCTTCGGCTTCTTCGGCATCCAGTTCGGCTTCGCACTGCAGAACGCCAACACCAGCCGTATCTTCTCGACGCTCGGCGCCGACCCCGACAACCTGGCCCTGTACTGGCTCGCCGCGCCGGTGACCGGCCTGCTGGTGCAGCCCATCATCGGCTACCTGAGCGACAACACCTGGCATCCGAAGTGGGGCCGCCGCCGTCCGTTCTTCTTCATCGGCGCCGTGCTCGCCGCGATCGCCCTGTTCCTGATGCCGAACTCGGTGGCCTTGTGGATGGCCGTGGCCGTGCTGTGGATGATGGATGCCGCCATCAACGTCTCGATGGAGCCGTTCCGCGCCTTCGTGGGCGACAAGCTCGACCCCTCGCAGCAGACCGCCGGCTATGCGATGCAGACCTTCTTCATCGGCTGCGGCGCGGTGATCGCCTCGCTCCTGCCGGCCTTCTTCGAGTCGATGGGCGTGTCGAACGAAGCGGTGGGCGGCATGATTCCCGACACCGTGCGCTACTCGTTCTACGCCGGCGGCACCATCTTCTTCCTGGCCGTGCTCTGGACCGTGCTGACCGCGACCGAACAGCCGCCTGCGGACATGGAAGCCTTCAACGCCGAGCGCAAGCATGCGCGCAGCTTCGGCGTGGCGCTGAAGGAAATCGTCGGCGGCTTCGGCAAGATGCCGAAGACCATGGTGCAGCTGGCCTTCGTGCAGTTCTTCACCTGGATCGCGCTGTTCGCGATGTGGATCTACACCGGCACCGCCATCGCCGACAACGTCTACGGCACCACCGACGCCCAGTCGTCGGCGTTCCAGGCCGCCGGCAGCTGGGTCGGCATCATGTTCGCGGTGTACAGCGGCGTCTCGGCGCTGGCCGCCTTCCTGCTGCCGGTGTTTGCGCGGGCGACCTCGCGCAAGACCGTGCACGCCACCTGCCTGACCATCGGCGGCCTGAGCCTGGCAAGCATTTACTTCATCACCGACCGCAACATGCTGATGCTGCCGATGATCGGCGTCGGCCTGGCCTGGGCCTCGATCCTGACCATGCCCTACGCGATCCTGGCGGGCTCGCTGCCGGCCAAGCGCATGGGTTATTTCATGGGCCTGTTCAACTTCTTCGTGGTGATCCCGCAGATCTGCAGCGGCCTGCTGCTGGGCGGCGTGACCAGGCACTTCTTCGGCGGCCACACCGTGCAGACCCTGGTGCTGGGCGGCGCCTGCATGCTGATCGCGGCCGTGCTGACCCTGTTCGTCACCGACCGGGCCGAACCGGTCAAGTCTGCCGTCAAGGCGGCAAGCTAAGCCTCGCGCGCCAGTGAATTCGCGCCTGTCGTATCGTAACGTTTTATCAACATCATTTCACATTGATGTTGCAACACGTTATCATGACAGGAGCGAGGCATGACCATCCAGACTGTCCCGACCACGCCGTTCGCCGGGCAACGCCCCGGCACTTCGGGCCTGCGCAAGAAAGTAACCGAGTTCCAGCAGCCGGGTTACCTCGAGAATTTTGTTGAAGCAATTTTTGCGACCCTGGGTGAAGGGGAGGGGCGCACCTTGGTCGTCGGCGGCGACGGCCGCTATTTCAACCGCGAAGCGATCCAGACCATCTTGCGCATGGCCGCCGCCCATGGCGTGGCGCGCATCCTGGTCGGCCGCGGCGGCATCCTGTCCACGCCGGCCGTGAGCTGCGTGATCCGCAAGCACGCCGCCTTCGGCGGCATCGTGCTCTCGGCCAGCCACAACCCGGGCGGCCCGGACGGCGACTTCGGCATCAAGTACAACATCGAGAACGGCGGCCCGGCGCCGGAAAAGATCACCGAGGCGATCTTCGCCAACACCCAGGCCCTGACTTCCTACCGCATCAGCGATGCCGGCCCCGTCGACCTCGACCAGGTGGGCAGGACCCGCCTCGAGAACATGGTGGTCGAAGTGATCGAGCCGGTGGCGGACTACGCCGAGCTGATGGCGCGCCTGTTCGACTTCGACGCCATCCGCGGCCTGTTCGCGGGCGGCTTCCGGATGCGCTTCGACGCCATGCACGCGGTCTCCGGCCCGTATGCGAAAGCCATCATCGAAGGCATGCTCGGGGCCCCCGCCGGCACCGTGGTCAACTGCGACCCGCTGGAAGACTTCGGCGGCGGCCACCCCGACCCGAACCCGGTCAACGCCGCCGACCTCATCGCGCACATGCGCGCACCCGATGCGCCGGACTTCGGCGCCGCCTCCGACGGCGACGGCGACCGCAACATGATCGTCGGCCGCAGCATCGACGTCACGCCCTCGGACAGCCTGGCCATCATCGCCGCCAACGCCACCGTGGCCCCGGGCTACGCGGGCGGCATCACCGGCATCGCCCGCTCGATGCCGACCTCCCAGGCGGCCGACCGCGTGGCCGAGGCGCTCGGCATTTCCTGCTTCGAGACCCCGACCGGCTGGAAGTACTTCGGCAACCTGATGGACGCCAACCTGGCCACGCTGTGCGGCGAAGAGAGCTACGGCACCGGTTCGCACCACATCCGCGAGAAGGACGGCCTGTGGGCCGTGCTGTTCTGGCTGAACCTGCTGGCGGCGCGCGCGAAGTCGGGCAACCCGTCCGTGGACGAGATCGTGCGCGAGCACTGGGCCCGTTTCGGCCGCAACTATTATTCGCGCCACGACTACGAAGCCGTGGACGCCACCGCCGCCGACCGCATGATGTCCGCGCTGCGCGAGAAGCTCCCTGAACTGGCAGGCCGGACGCTGGGGCGCTTCCGCGTCGCCGAGGCCGACGATTTCACCTACAACGATCCGGTCGACGGCTCGGTGGCGACGCGCCAGGGCATCCGCATCGCCATGGTGGACGGCTCGCGCATCGTGTTCCGCCTGTCCGGCACCGGCACCGAAGGCGCGACCATCCGCCTCTATCTCGAACGCTACGAAGCCGACCCTGCGCGCCATGACATCGGCACCCAGGAAGCCTTGTCCGAACTGATCGCCATCGCCGACAACGTATCCGAACTGCGCCAGCGCACCGGCCGGGAGAGCCCGACCGTGATCACCTGAACCTTCCACCCACCAACACAGGAACCTGCATGAAACTTCCCGTCCTCGCCGCCTCCATGCTGCTCGCCTTAGGTGCCGCGTCCAGTGCCGCGTCCAGTGCCGCATCCAGCGCCGCCGCACAAGCAGCCGCCCAGACCGCCGCCCAGCCGGCGGGCAAGCCCTTCATCTGGGAGAACGCGACCGTCTACTTCCTGCTGACGGACCGCTTCAACAACGGCGACAAGGCCAACGACCGGGCCTACGGCCGCAAGGACGACGCGGCCAAGCTGCGCGGCTTCATGGGCGGCGACCTGGCCGGCATCACGGCCAAGATCAAGGAAGGGTATTTCACGGACCTGGGCGTGAACGCGATCTGGCTCACGCCGCCGGTGGAGCAGATCCATGCGGCGACCGACGAGGGTACCGGCAAGACCTATGGCTTCCATGGCTACTGGGCCAAGGATTTCACCACCGTGGACGCCAACCTGGGCACCGAAGCGGACTTCCGCACCTTCGTGGACACCGCCCACGCCCACGGCATCCGCGTGATCCTGGACGTGGTGATGAACCATACCGGACCGGTCACCAAGCAGGATCCGGTGTGGCCGTCGAGCTGGGTGCGCACGGGTCCGAAGTGCACCTACAAGGATGCGCCGACCACCATCGACTGCACCCTGGTGGACAACCTGCCGGACATCCTCACCAACAGCAACAAGAACGTGGCGCTGCCGCCGTCGCTGGTGGCCAAATGGAAGAAGGAAGGCCGCTACGAGCGCGAAGTGAAGGAGCTGGACGACTTCTTCAAGCGCACCGGCTACCCGCGCGCACCGCGCTTCTACCTGGTCAAGTGGCATGCCGACTGGGTGCGCAAGTACGGCGTGGACGGCTTCCGCGCCGACACCGTCAAGCACACCGAGCCGGGCGTATGGAAGGAGCTGAAGCAGGAAGCCAGCCTGGCCTACGAGGAGTGGAAGCGCGCCAATCCGGCCAAGCGCGTGGGCAACCTGCCGTTCTTCATGACCTCCGAGGTCTACGGCTATTCGCTCAACCATGGCCGCAGCTACGACCTGGGCGGCGGCGTCAAGGTCGACTACCTGGCCAACGGTTTCGACAGCATGATCAACTTCAGCATGAAGACCGATGCCGCCGAGGGCTACGAGAAGCTGTTCTCGCATTATTCGAACGTGCTGCACGGCCCGATGAAAGGCTATTCGATACTCAACTACCTCAGCTCGCACGACGACGGCAGCCCGTTCGACCCGGCGCGCCTGCGGCCCTTCGAATCGGCCAACAAGCTGATGCTGGCGCCGGGATCGGCCCAGATCTTCTACGGCGACGAAACCGCGCGCCTGCTCAATATCGAAGGCGCCGAGGGCGATGCCAAGCTGCGTTCGTTCATGAACTGGGACGAGCTGGCGCAGAACGCGCAGCGCGACAACTACCGCGTGCTTGACGTGCGCGAGCACTGGGCCAAGCTGGGACGCTTCCGCGCCGCCCACCCGGCGGTGGGAGCGGGGGTGCACCAGATGCTCGCTTCCAATCCCTATACCTTCAAGCGCACCTGGGAGAAGGACGGGGTGAGCGATCGCGTGGTGGTGGCGCTCGATTTGCCGAACGACAAGGCGGTGCCGATCCCGGTGGCCGGCGTCTTCAACGACGGCCAGACCGTGCGTGACTGGTACTCGGGCAAGACCGCCGTGGTCAAGAACGGCAAGGTGGACTTCGGTACCCCGGCGCCGGTGGCCCTGATCGCGCAAGACTGAGCCGAGAGATTTCGTAGGGTGGGCGGGTCTCCGCCCACGCGTTCAAATCACGCATGCATTGATGCATCGCGCTTACTCAACCGTATGTTGAACGCGTGGGCGGCCAACGCGCGAACCGCCTTTCGGCTAGACTGGTCGTTCCGTCAACTCAGCATCTTCCAGCCCATGCCTGTCATGACACGATTCTGCCGCACCCTGCTGTGCGCCGCTTTCTCCCTCGCCGCCTTCCTCCCGGCACACGCCGCCGACGCACCTGCCAACGCATCTTCCAACGAGCCCGCCTACGGCCCGGAACTGGAAGGTTTCGCGTATCCCTATCCGGTCCAGCGCTTCCAGTTCAGCTCGCAAGGCGTCAAGCTGCAGATGGCCTACATGGACGTCAAGCCGGCCAAGCCGAACGGCCGCACCGTCGTTCTCATGCACGGCAAGAATTTCTGCGGCGCCACCTGGGAAGGCACGATCAAGGAACTGAGCGCGGCCGGCTACCGCGTGGTGGCGCCCGACCAGGTGGGCTTCTGCAAGTCGACCAAGCCGGCGCACTACCAGTACACCTTCCAGCAGCTGGCCGCGAACACGCGCGCGCTGCTCGATTCCATCGGCGTGAAGAACGCCATCATCATGGGTCACTCGACCGGCGGCATGCTGGCGGTGCGCTACGGCCTGCTGTACCCGCAGCAGTCCGAACAGCTGGTGCTGGTCAACCCGATCGGGCTGGAAGACTGGAAGGCGGTCGGCGTGCCTTCGCTGGGCGTCGACAAGTGGTACGAGCGCGAGCTGCAGACCACGGCCGAGCGTATCCGCAACTACGAGAAGGCGACCTACTACGTCAACACCTGGAAACCGGAATACGAGCCCTGGGTGCAGATGCTCGCTGGAATGTATCGCGGCCCCGGCAAGCAGATCGTGGCCTGGAACTCGGCCCTCCTGTACGACATGATCTACACCCAGCCCGTGGTGTACGAGTTCCCGCTGTTGAAAATGCCGGTGCTGCTGCTGATCGGCCTGAAGGACAACACCGCCATCGGCAAGGATGCCGCCCCGGCGGAGATCCGCCCGAAGCTGGGCAACTACCCGGAGCTGGCCAGGCAGACCGCGAAGAGCATCCCGAAGGCGACCCTGGTGAGCTTCCCGGAGATGGGTCACGCGCCGCAGATGCAGGACCCGGCGCAGTTCCACCGGGCGTTGCTGAAAGGCCTGGTGCGCTGACTGCGCGTCGCTTTGTCGTAGGGCGGTCGGCAAGCTGGCCACCCTACGGTGCAGCAGGCGTATTCTTGCCATTCGTTCAATGGTATCCTAGCGCGATCCGGGACAGGCGTCCCGCCTTCCTTGAATCGCGATGACCGTTGAACCCGAAACCGAACTGAAACCCTCCCGCGCCGCATTCGCCGACGGTCCACGCCTGCTGGCTGACATCGGCGCGACCCACGCGCGCTTCGGCCTGGAAACCGCACCCGGCGTGCTGCGCCAGGTTGCGGTGCTGCGCTGCGACGACTACAGCGGCATCGTGCCGCTGCTGCACGCCTACCTGGCGCAGGTGAACGGCGTGCGCATCAACCACGCCGCCTTTGCCCTGGCCAACCCGATCAGCGGCGACTATATTCGCATGACCAACCGCGACTGGCAGTTCTCGACCGACGAGGTGCGCCGCACGCTCGGCCTGTCGACGCTCCTGATCGTAAACGACTTCACGGCCCTGGCCATGGCGCTGCCCGGCTTCGCGCCGAAGGACCTGCTGCAGGTCGGCGGCGGCGCGCCGCAGAGCCATGCGGTGGCGGGCGTGCTGGGGCCCGGCACCGGCCTGGGCGTGTCGGGCGTGATCCCGACCATCGACGGCTTCGTGACGCTCGGCAGCGAAGGCGGCCACGTGAATTTTGCCCCAAGCGACGAGCGCGAGTTCGCGATCCTGCAGTACGCCTGGAAGGAATGGCCGCACGTGTCGAACGAGCGCCTGATCTCCGGCCCCGGCATCGAACTGATGTACCGCGCGCTGGCGCAGCGAAGCGGCGTGCAGGCGCCAGCGCGCAGCACCGCGGAGATTGTCAGCGGGGCCCTGGAGCAGAACGATGCGCTGTGCCTGGAAACCCTGGAAGTCTTCGCCGGCATGCTGGGCAGCGCGGCCGCCAACCTGGCGGTGACGCTGGGCGCCTTCGGCGGCATCTTCATCGGCGGCGGCATCGTGCCGCGCATCGCCGAATGGTTCGCCAGTTCGCCGTTCCGTGCGCGTTTCGAGGCCAAGGGACGCTTCACCGAATACATCGCGCAGATCCCGACCTACGTCATCATGACCCCGAACCCGGCGCTGCACGGCGTGTCGACGATCCTGTCCGAACACCTGCGCGGGCGCAGCGGCGCCAACACGCTGATGGACCGCGTCCAGCAGCTGCGCCACGAACTCTCGCCGGCCGAGCAGCGCGTCGCCGCGCTGGTGCTGGAACATCCGCGCAAGGTGCTGTCCGAGCCGATCGCCGAGATCGCGCGCCTGGCCGACGTGAGCCAGCCGACCGTGATCCGCTTCTGCCGCTCGCTCGGCTTCCAGGGCCTGGCCGAATTCAAGCTCAAGTTCGCCGGCAGCCTGACCGGGACCATCCCGGTGCGCCACAGCCAGGTGCGCATGAGCGACAGCACCCACGACCTGTCGGCGAAGGTCATCGACAACACGGTGTCGGCGATCCTGAAGTTCCGCGACCAGCTCGACGTGCACGCGATCGACCGCGCCATCGAGCTGCTGCGCCGCGCGCGCCGCGTCGAGTTCTACGCCATGGGCAATGCGCGGGCGGTGGCGCTGGACGGCCAGCACAAGTTCTTCCGCTTCCGCATCCCGGCCGCGCTGTACGGCGATTCGCACCTGTTCACGCTGGCCGCCGGCCTGCTGGGGCCGGGCGACGTGGTGATCGCGATCTCCACCGCAGGCCAGCTGCCCGAGCTGCTCGAAGCGGTCGAGACGGCGCGCGCGACCGGCGCCGACGTCATTGCCATCACCAGCAGCAAGTCGCAGCTGGCGAAGAAGGCCAGCGTGTGCCTGGCGGTGGACCACAGCGAAGACAGCACGACCTTCCTGTCGATGATCTCGCGCATCCTGCAGCTGCTCCTCATCGACATCATGTCGGTCGGGATTTCGCTTGGGGCGCAGGAGACGCAACATGGCGCGGCAGCCGAGGGCGATGCGCAGCGCAAGCTCCTGATCTCGCACCTCGACATCTAGACGGCGCCGCAGCAGGCCTGCGTGACCCGGGTTATAGTTCGTCCCGATGAATGACGACCTGTTGCGCAGCAGCAGGAGTTCCAGGGCGGATCACATGAAAAAGCAAGGCAGCAAAGGCCGATGAAGCAGCCGGTATCACAGCTTCGCATGCAGGTGTACATGGTCGCGGCCACGATTGTCCTGCATGGCACGACGATGGTGTTGAACGAGCTGTTCTTCCGACGCGCCGAGTTCTTGCAGGGCATCGGGTGGATCTACATTCCCGCCGGCACGCGCCTCCTGTGCACGCTGCTGTTCGGCGGGGCAGGGACCGTGGGCCTCCTGATTACCGGTTGGTTCGCCTGCTACTGGTATTACTTCCCGGGCGACGTGGCGCGCGCCTGGGCCGGCACCATCGCCGGCGCCGGCGGCCCGTATCTCATCTACCTGATCGCAAAGCGCAAGTATGGCCTGCAGGCTTCGCTCGGCAACCTGGATGCGCAGCGCCTGCTGGTTTGTGCCATCGGCTGCGCCATTGCCAGTCCCTTGCTGCACCACATCTGGTTCATGCTGCAAGACAACGGCGAAATGCTGGGATTCTTCGTGATGTTCGTGGGCGACCTGGCAGGTTCGCTGATCGTGCTCTACGCCGCCAAGATCCTCCTCGCAATGAGGGACGGACGATCGCGGACGACATAGGGAAGATTGTCCATAACGGGCGGCGGGCGTCCGCGAGCTGTGCGTCGTCCGCGCAGGGCTTCTGCTAAGGTTTTGCTGAACATTACCGCAGAGGAGCCGGCATGGAGCGATACCTGATCGTTTACCGCGGATCGACCGTCGACGAGTCGGAAGGCCCGCAGCACAATCCCGAACGCTGGGCGGCATGGTTCGACGCGCTCGGCGCGGCCCTCGTCGACCGCGGCAGCCTGGCGCACAACAGCGTCGAGGTGCCGAGCCGGTTGCGCGGCCCGAAACTCAACAGCACCTCGCTGTCGGGGTACTGTGTCATCGCCGCGGCAGATTTCAACGAGGCCGTCAGGCTGGCCGAGGAGTGCCCGGTCTTCGACGAAAAGGGATCGGTCGAGATCGCGCGCCTGCGCGATCCCGCATCCTGATCCCGCGGCTTATTCGGCCACGAACACGACGGCCGTACGCGGCGGCACCGTGAAGGCGCCGTCCGCGCTGTCGAAGCGCGCCTGCGTGGCGCGCTTGTCGGCCGCGCCTGCGGTAGTGTGCACCGGGTGCAGCTTCAGTCGCTTGCCGCGCAGCTGCTCGTCCGCCACGGTGTGCGCCACCTTGTCCACGTTCACCAGGTAGGTGACGCTGCCGAAGCGCGCGCCCGGATAGCCCTTGCCGTCGATCGAGGCCGCCAGCACGGTCGGCGTCTGGCTCGGCCCCGTATTGAAGAAGCGCAGGCGCTGCACGATGTCGTCGGTGGTGCGCATCCGGAACAGCGTCGAGCTCGCGCGGATGGCCAGCAGGTCGCGGAAGGCGTCGCGCGCAAAGGCAATGTCGGCGGGCTGCGGCTTGATCGCGGCGGCCTTGGCCAGGAAAGGCTTGAGCAGCGGCCAGTCCTTGCCGTTGTCGTCCGACTGCGGCAGGCCGGTACCGTAGTAATTGTCCTGGTAGGTCCAGTCGATGCGGTTGAACCAGTCGCCCGAATTGAAGCTGTTCTTGTCGAGCGACTTCGAGCGCAGCGTGTCGATGCCGGCGTGGTAATAGGCCACGCCCTGGCTGAAGGCGTTGATCGCCATGCCCAGCACCTGCACGCGCGCGCGGTCCGCGGTACTGGTATCCACCGGCAGCTTGAGCACGTTGATGTCGAACAGGGTCTGGTTGTCGTGGTTCTCGACATAGTTCACGACTTCGCCCGGCTGGCTCGCATAGCCTGCCGGCTGGTTGCCGTAGGCGATGTCTTCCAGCTTGCGGATGCTGCCGTCGATGGTCTGGAAGGAATACGGGCGCACCGAGCCGGCCAGGCCGACGCGGATCATGTCGGCAGTGCGCAGCAGCTCCACCCCCTTGTGCTCGCCGCCCAGCGCGTTCGGGTCGTACACCAGGCCATTGATGTAGCCCTGGCGGCGGATCATCGCTTCGCCCGAGTCGCCGGCCGAGCCGCCGCGCACGGCGTCGCGCGCGCGATCGCTGAAGGTGCCGATGCCCGAGCCGTTCAGCGACAGCTGCGACGCCTGCACGAAACGGGCGCCATCAAGCACTTCGCCGAAGTTCCAGCCCTCGCCGATCAGTTGCACATGGCGTCCGGCGGCCTTGTTGACGCGTTTTTGCAGGCGTTCCATGGCCTCGCGCGGCTGGTGGCCCATCAGGTCGAAACGGAAGGAATCGAGCTTGTAGTGGCGTGTCCACAGCTCGGCCGAATCGATCATCAGCCTGCCCATCATGAGGTTCTCGGTGGCCGTGTTGAAGCAGCAGGTCGACTGTTCGATGGCGCCGACGGCGTTCAGGCGGTGGTAGTAGCCCGGCACCACGCGGTCGAGCACCGACTTCTCGTCCTGGCCGGCGGTGAAGGTGTGGTTGTAGACCACGTCCACGCCCACGCGCAGGCCGGCGCGGTGCAGGTCCATCACCATCTGGCGGAATTCCAGGATGCGGCGTGCGCCGTCCGAGGGGTCGGACGCGTAGCTGCCTTCCAGCGCGTTGTAGTGGTAGGGGTCGTAGCCCCAATTGAAGCAGTCGGTATGGGCGGTCTTGCGGGTGAGGGCTTGCTGGGCCTCGCTGTCCGGCGCGCCGGAAGGCTGGGGCACGGCGCAGTCCTTTTCCGGCACGCTGCCCAGGTCGTACACCGGCAGCAGGTGGATGTCGGTCAGGCCGGCCTTCGCCAGCGCCTTCAGGTGGCGCATGCCGTTCGAGTTCGCTTCGCCGAAGGCCGTGTACTTGCCGCGTTTCTCCGCTGGCACGCTCGGATCGTTGATCGAGAAGTCGCGCACGTGCAGCTCGTAGATGACCATGTCGGTCTGCGCCTTGACCGTGTCCGGCGCGCGCGTGGCGTCCCAGCCCTTCGGCTTGAGGTGCGCGGCGCCGAGGTCGGCGATGTAGCTGCGCTTCGAATCGGTGTTGAAGCTGACCGAGTACGGGTCGGTGACCAGGTTGCGCACCAGGCCGGCGCCGTCGACGGCGACGTCCACCACGTACTTGTAGTAACTGCCGGACAGGTCGCGCGCCACTTGCGCATTCCATGCCCCGGTACGCTGGTCGAAGCGCATCGCGTGCACCGCGGTGGCGCGGCCATCGGCGCTGTCGTAGGTGCAGACGGCGGCCGTGCGCGCGGTCGGCGCCCACAGGCGGAAGCCCGTGCGGTTCTTCTTCGGCACGGCGCCCAGGTCGGGGAGGGTGCCGGCAGCCGCGTACAGGTCGTCGAGCGCGCCGGCCACCTGGATGCGCGTCGCGGCGCGCACCGTGCCGTCTCGGGCTTCCTGCACCAGCACCAGCTGGCCGCGGTGCAGCTCGCCCAGGCGCGGCAGGTCGGCCTTGCGCAGCGACAGCACCGGGCCGTCGCCGACCCACTTGAAGCGGGTGGCGGCTCCGGCCGGCACCTGTCCGGCAAAGGCGTCGAGGACGAGCGCGCCATCGGCGCCTTGCACTTTCGCGCCGGGCTGGGCAACGATCGCGGCATTGGCCGAGTGATACAGGCGATAGGTGGCGCCGGCATCCGCACCCGGCCATTTCACCAGGCTGCGGTCGAGCCAGACGGCGCGCGCGTCGAGCGTGGCGCCGGAAGCGTGCAGGATCTGCTGGAAGTCGTCGCTGTTGCAGGTTTCGAGGGGAACCGCGGCGTGGGCGGAGGAGGCGAAAGCGGCTGCCGCAAAGGCGATATGTCGAAGTCGGGTCATGTAGGGTGACGGCTCGTAGTCTGGGTCATTGGCCCGGACTACCCCACGCGGTCGCGCGGCGGCAGCCCTGCCAATGAAGTAGGGTCAGTCAAGGGTGGTTGAACGCGCGGACGGCATAGCCGTCCACCCTACGAACCACCGGTCAGGTATCAGGCGCGGTAGTGATCGACCATCTTGTAGCGCCTGGCGTACAGGCCGAAGGCCAGGGCCGCCACCATCGCGAAGCCGGCATAGAAGAACATCTGGAAGGCCATCAGTCCCATGCCGGAGCTCTCGATGTTCGCGATCACGCCTTCGTTCTTCACGCCCGCGTTCACGATCAGCACCCACAGGTTGCCGACAGTGACGGCGAGCGACCACAGCGCCATGATCACGCCCTTCATTGCGGCCGGGGCCTGGCTGTAGGCGAACTCGAGGCCGGTGGCCGAGACCAGCACCTCGCCCAGCGTCAGCAGGGCGTATGGCAGGATCTGCCAGGCGATCGACACGGCGTCGCCGGCGTCGAGCTGCAGCTGCAGCCAGCCGACGGCGATCCATGCCAGGGCCGAGAAGGCGATGCCGGCGGTCATGCGGCGCATCGCGGTCGGCTCGAGGCCCATCTTGCGCAGCAGCGGGAACAGCACGATGTTGTTGAACGGGATGAGCAGCATCACCAGCAGCGGGTTCAGCGCCTGCATCTGGGCCGGGAGCACGTTGAGGTTCATGCCCAGGAAGTCCACCTGCGTGGTCATGGCGCCCGCCTGCACGATCCAGGTCGAGGCCTTCTGGTCGAACAGCGACCAGAACGGGGTGACCAGGGCGAACACGATCAGGATGCGCAGCACGGCGCGCACGCCGTCGACGGCGACGTCCGGATGCGCGCCGCGTGCGCGCTCCAGCTGCATCGATGCGCCGATGCCCACCGAGGCGATCACCAGCACCAGCGCGGTGCAGGCGGAAATCACGAAGCCCCAGTTCGGAATCTGCAGCAGCGAGGCGAAAGCGCCGACCAGGCCGGCGACGGCGACGGCCAGGCCGGGGCGGCCCTGGCTTGCGCTATCGCGCGCCAGCAGGGCGGTGCGCACCACGCGCAGGAACGAATGCGGGTCGCGCGGCGCCGGGGGGACGTTGACGTACTTCTTGCGGCCGCTCCAGAACACCAGCGTGGCGATGAACATCAGGATGCCCGGGATGCCGAAGGCCACCGCCGGGCCGTAGTCGCGCAGGAACAGCGGCATCAAGAGCGAGGCGAAGAAGGAGCCGAAGTTGATGATCCAGTAGAAGGCGTCGAACACGATCTTCGCCTTGTCCTTGTTGGTCTGGTCGAACTGGTCGCCCATGAACGAGGACACCAGCGGCTTGATGCCGCCCGAACCGAGGGCGATCAGGAACAGGCCGAAGTAGAAGCCCTTGACGTTGTCTTCGAAGATGGCCAGGCAGGCGTGGCCGGCGCAGTACACGAGGCTGAGCCAGAGGATGGTGTTGTACTTGCCGAAGAAGCGGTCGGCCAGCCAGCCGCCCAGCAGCGGGAAGAAGTACACGCCGATGACGAAGGTGTGGAACACGTCCTTGGCTTCGCCGGTACGCATGTTCTCCGGCAGGAAGATCAGCAGGGTCGAGATCAGGAAGGGCGTCAGGATGTTGCGCATCCCGTAGAAGCTGAAGCGCTCGCAACCTTCGTTGGCGATGATGTAAGGGATCTGCGGCGGCATGCGGCCGGTGCTCTTTACCGCGGTCGTTGCTGGAGAAGTCATGGCTTCCTCGGAAAAACGAAACAGACGCGATCCTATGCCGAGGCCGAGTTACTTTGCAATAAAAATATCGCAGCGAAACAAAGGAGTTACAAATCGAAAA
Source organism: Massilia consociata (assembly GCF_042432755.1). Classification (NCBI taxonomy): domain Bacteria; kingdom Pseudomonadati; phylum Pseudomonadota; class Betaproteobacteria; order Burkholderiales; family Oxalobacteraceae; genus Massilia; species Massilia consociata. The sequence goes on along the minus strand of NZ_JBHLWP010000013.1, from coordinate 519,181 downwards.
CATGGGCAGCGTAGTTTAGCTACTTTTATGTGGCTTAAAGAAAACAGCTGTCGAACATAAGCGATTGAAATACAAGGAATAAGCGCTTATTTAAGCCCGAATTAGCCAATTGTAAAGTTCTGAGCCATCCTGTATATTGCCTAGAATTCTTCACTTTCCGGACGGACCCGCCATGACCCAGACTTCGAAGACCGACAACCCGAACTGGTGGAAAGAAGCCATCATCTACCAGGTGTATCCGCGCAGCTACCTCGACAGCAATGGCGACGGCGTCGGCGACCTGGCGGGCATTACCGAGAAGCTCGACTACATCGCGGGCCTGGGCGTGGACATCGTCTGGCTGTCGCCGTTCTTCAAGTCGCCGATGAAGGACTTCGGCTACGACATCGCCGACTACTGCGACGTCGATCCGCTGTTCGGCACCCTGGCCGATTTCGACCGGCTGATCGCGAAAGCGCACGGCCTGGGCCTGAAGATCATGATCGACCAGGTGATGTCGCACACCGCCGACACCCATCCCTGGTTCGTCGAAAGCCGCAGCAGCCGCGACAACCCGAAGTCGGACTGGTACGTGTGGGCCGACCCGCTGCCGGACGGCTGCCCGCCCAACAACTGGCTGTCGGTGTTCGGCGGCCCGGCCTGGCAATGGGACACCCGCCGCAAGCAGTACTACATGCACAACTTCCTGACCAGCCAGCCGCAGCTGAACTTCCACAACCCGGAGGTGCAGCAGGCCCACCTGGACGCGCAGCGCTTCTGGCTCGAGCGCGGCGTGGACGGCGTGCGCATGGATGCCTGCGTGTTCCACTTCCACGACCGCCAGCTGCGCAGCAACCCGCCGGCGCTGGTGCGCGACACCTCGACCGTCACGGACGTGAACCCGTACGGCATGCAGGCCCACATCTACGACAAGACGCAGCCGGAAAACATCGCCTTCCTGCAGAAGGTGCGTGCCCAGCTGGACGAATTCGGCGCGGTCTCGATCGGCGAAGTCAGCTCCGACGACGCGCTGGCGCAGATGGCCGAGTACACCGAGGGCGGCGACAAGCTGCACCTGGCCTACAGCTTCAACCTGCTCACGCCGGTCCATACCGCCGCCCACATCCGCAAGCAGGTCGAGGATTTCAACGAGCGCGTGAAGGACGGCTGGGCCTCGTGGTCGGTCAGCAACCACGACGCCATCCGCGTGGTGACCCGTTGGAGCGACGGCAGGCCGTCGCCGGCGCTGGGCAAGCTGGTGCTGGCGATGCAGCTCTCGCTCAAGGGGACGCCTTGCCTGTACCAGGGCGAAGAACTGGCGCTGGAAGAGGCCGATGTGCCGTTCGAGCTGCTGCAGGACCCGTACGGCATCACCTTCTGGCCCGAATTCAAGGGCCGCGACGGTTGCCGCACCCCGATGCCGTGGCAATCCGGCGCACCGAACGCCGGTTTCACGACCGGCACGCCGTGGCTGCCGGTGGCCGAACCGCACGTCGCGGTGGCGGTCGACCGCCAGGAAAGCGATCCGCAGTCGCCGCTGAACTTCGCGCGCCGCTTCATCGCCTGGCGCCGCACCATGCCGCAGCTCACCCGCGGCGACATCAGCTTCTTCGACGCACCGGAGCCGGTGCTGGCCCTGCGCCGCGACCTGCATGGCGCGGTCAGCGTGCTGGCCGCCTTCAACCTCGGGGCGGAACCGGTGAGCTTCGACTGGCCGCTCACCGGCCAGGCCAGCGCACTCGACGCGCAAGGACTGGAAGGCGCCGCCGCGGGCGGGCGCGTGACCCTGCCGCCGTACGGCGCCTGGTTCGGCAGCATCCCGGCGGACGCAAGATAATGGGAAGCCAGGGGGAAGCGCTGACGGAGAAACTGCGGTTCGCGGACAAGTCCGCACGCACGGCCTTCGCCGACGGCCCGCGCCTGCTGGCGGACATCGGCGCCACCCACGCGCGCTTCGCCCTGCAGACCGCACCCGGCGTCTTCAGTGCCGTGCGCGTGCTCAAGTGCGAGGACTTCGACGGCATCGTTCCGCTGCTGCGCCACTACCTGGCCGACCACGCCGGCATCCGCCTGCACCACGCGGCGCTGGCGGTGGCCAACCCGATCAGCGGCGACTTCGTCCGCATGACCAACCGCGACTGGCAGTTCTCCACCGACGCGGTGCGGCGCGAGCTGGGTTTGACCACGCTCCTGATCGTCAACGACTTCACCGCGCTGGCGATGGCCATTCCCGGCTTCGCCCGGGAAGACCTGATGCAGGTGGGGCAGGGCACGCCGGCCGCCAATGCCGTGGTCGGCGTGCTGGGACCGGGCACGGGCCTGGGCGTGTCGGGCGTGATCCCGACCGCCGACGGCTTCGTCACCCTCGGCAGCGAGGGCGGCCACGTGAATTTTGCCCCAAGCGACGAGCGCGAGTTCGCGATCCTGCAGTACGCCTGGCGCGAGTGGCAGCACGTGTCGAACGAGCGCCTGATTTCCGGCCCCGGCATGGAGATCATCTACCGCGCGCTGGCCGAGCGCAATGGCGCGGGTGGCCATGCCGTGCCCGCGCGCAAGGCGGCCGAGATCATTGCCGGCGCGCTGGACCAGCAAGATCCGCTGTGCCTCGAAACCCTCGAATGCTTCTGCGGCATGCTGGGTGGCGCCGCCGCGAACCTGGCGGTGACGCTGGGCGCCTTCGGCGGCATCTTCATCGGCGGCGGCATCGTGCCGCGCATGGGCGAGTGGTTCGCCACGTCTCCGTTCCGCGCGCGCTTCGAGGCCAAGGGGCGCTTTTCCAGTTACCTGGCCGAGATCCCGACCTACGTCATCACCACGCCCAACCCGGCCTTCCACGGCGTGGCGACCATCCTGGCCGAGCACCTGCGCGGCTACCTGGGCAACGGCGGCGGCGCCAACACGCTGATCGAGCGCATCACCCAGCTGCGCCACGAGTTGACGCCTGCCGAGCAGCGGGTGGCGGCGCTGGTGCTGGAACAGCCGCGCCTCGTGCTCAATGAGCCGATCGCCGAGATCGCGCGCCTGGCCGACGTGAGCCAGCCGACCGTGATCCGCTTCTGCCGTTCGCTCGGCTTCCAGGGCCTGGCCGACTTCAAGCTGAAGTTCGCCAGCAGCCTGACTGGCTCGATTCCCGTGCGCCACAGCCAGGTACGCACCAGCGACAGCACCCACGACCTGTCGGCCAAGGTCATCGACAACACGGTGTCGGCCATCCTGCGCTTTCGCGACCAGCTGGACGTGCGCGCGCTGGACCGCGCCATCGAACTGGTGAGCCGCGCCAAACGCGTCGAGTTCTTCGCGATGGGGAATTCACGCGCGGTGGCGCTGGACGGGCAGCACAAGTTCTTCCGCTTCCGCATTCCGACCTCGCTCTACGGCGATTCACACCTGTTCAAGCTGGCGGCCGAGCTGCTGCAGCCCGGCGACGTGGTGATCGCGGTATCGAATTCGGGCTGCATCGCCGAGCTGCTGGAGGCGGTGGACATCGCGCGCGCGGCCGGCGCCGACGTCATCGCGATCAGCAACAGCCAGTCGCCGCTGGCAAAGAAGGCGAGCGTGTGCCTGGCGGTCGACCATGCCGAGGACAGCACCAGCTTCCTGTCGATGATCTCGCGCATCCTGCAGCTGCTCCTGATCGACATCCTGGCGGTGGGGATCTCGGTGGACGGGCAGCATGGCGGCGCAGACCCGGCGCAGGGGAACGACCCGCGCAAGCTGCTCATTTCGCACCTGGACAGCTAGGGCCGTTTGACCGGGTTGCTGCGAGAAGTGGTTCGGGTTGCACCCTGGTCCCACAACAGTTGCATGTCGTTCCGGCGAAGGCCGGAACCCAAGTCTTGCTGGCGTTTCGGCGACGTACCCAACTTAGGCACCGGCCTTCGCCGGTGCGACGGTCTTACGGCTGGAGGGCTTGTCGACGCGAAGCCTGCGCCGCCTGCGCGTCGGCCGCCGCAATCACCTTGTTCACCGCCGCCACCACCAGTTCCGGCTCCTCCAGCTGGATGTTGTGCCCGCTCTTCGCCGTCACCACATGCTCGCCCTTGCTGAACTGGCGCAGGAAGTCCGCGTGCAGGTCCTTCTTGATCGCCACGGCCGGCGCCGTCTCCAGGAAGAACATCGGCTTGTCCGCCTGCTGGACCGAGGTCAGGACCACGACCGGCACGTCCGGCAGCTTGCCGGACAGCGGCAACGTGCCGCTGTCGAGCACCGGCTGCAGCAGCTTGTACTCGGGCAGGAACTTCGGCGGCACGAAGCCGGCGAACTGGCGGTCGTCCGCCGCGGCGCGTTCGGCGTCGAGCTTGCGCAGGGCAGGGTTGAAGCGCTCGTCGGCCGGGTCGACCAGCACCATGCCGGCCACCTGGCCGGGATGGCGTGCGGCGAAGGAGCGCATCAGCAGGCCACCGTAGGAATGGCCCACCAGGATGAAGGGCGGGGCCAGCTTGGCCGCCGCGATCAGCTGTTCCAGTTCCGTGGTGTTCTGCTCGATGGTGCGCGGTTCCGGACGCGCTTGCGAGGCGCCATGGCCGGCGCGCGAATACGTGAGCACGCGCGCCGACTTCGCGACCTCCGGGGCAACCTTGCGCCAGGCGCGCAGGTCGGTCCCGAAACCGGATTCGAAGATCACGGTGTAGCGGCCCGCGCCCGCGGTGGCCGCCTGTACCTGGTGGGCTTGCGCTCCGACCGCAAGCAGCTCGGGAGGGGACGATGGCGCCGCGGCTTGCGCGTGGGCTTGCGCCTGGCAAGCGCCGGAGGCGACGGCCAGTACGAGGGCGAGACTGCGAGCGGTGAGCTTCATGCGGGGACTTTCAAGGTTTATATTCCGGCAAGTATAATGCAATCGCATGGCCGAAAATACACACTTTTCCACCGCTTCGGAGCGCTTACCCCTTGTGGCGGATCGCGTCGATCACCAGGGCCAGCGCGCGCGAGGAATGGCGGCGGCTCGGATAGTAGGCGTGCAGGCCGGGAAAGCGCGGGCACCAGTCTTCCATGACGCTCACCAGGCGTCCCGCGCGCAGGTGCTCGTCCACCAGGTCTTCCGTCATGAAGGCCAGGCCGCAGCCGCTGAGCGCGGCATTGAGCATCTGGTACACGCCGTTGAAGATGAACTGGCCGCGGATGCGCGCTTCCACGTCGCGGCCATCCTGGCGCAATTCCCAGGCATACACCCCACCGCTGCTCGCCAGGCGCAGCCCGATGCAGTTGTGCTTCATGAGGTCCTGCACCGATGCCGGCCTTGGGCGGTGCGCGAAGTATTCGGGCGAGCCGACGATCCTCGTCTGCATGTCCGGCGTGAGGCGTACCGCCACCATGTCCTTGTCGACCTGGTCGCCCCAGCGCACGCCGATGTCGTAGCGTTCAGCCGCGATGTCGATCATCCGGTAGTCCGAGCTGATCTCGAGGTGGATGTCCGGATACTGCGGCAGGATCCTCGCCAGCCGCGGCCACAGGATGTTGTCGATCACGTGGTCGGTCGCCGTGATCCGTACCAGGCCCGAAGGCTTGTCGCCCAGGTCGCTGATGGCGGCGATCTCCTCTTCGATTTCCTCCAGCCGCGGGCCGACGTTCTGCAGCAGGCGCTCGCCCGCTTCGGTGGGGGAGACGCTGCGCGTGGTGCGGCTCAGGAGGCGCACGCCCAGGCGTTCTTCCAGCCCGCGGATGATGTGGCTGAGGGCCGATTGCGTCATTCCGAGCTTGGCCGCCGCGCGGGTGAAGCTGCGTTCGCGCGCGATGACCAGGAAGACCAGGATGTCGTTGATGTTGTCGCGCGCCATGGTTCTGCCTCTCCGAGGAAAATGCTCGTATCTTATGATAACGCACGCTAAATAAATATTCTTATTTATGAGAAGTATTCATAAGGCCAAGGAAAATCCGGCCGGTTGCGCCCTGGCGTTTGCCGCTACCATTTCACCCCTGACAATGCAATCGAAGGAACAGCATATGACCGTCAAAGCCTATGGCGCCCACGCCGGCGACCAGCCACTCGAATCCATGGACATCCCGCGCCGCGCCGCCGGCGCGCATGACGTGCAGATCGCCATCGCCTACTGCGGCGTGTGCCACTCGGACCTGCACCAGGTGCGCGGCGAATGGGCCGGCACCGTGTATCCCTGCGTGCCGGGGCACGAGATCGTCGGCACCGTGACCGCCGTCGGCGCGCACGTCACCGGCTACCAGGTCGGCGACCTGGTCGGCGTCGGCTGCATGGTCGACAGCTGCAAGGGCTGCGAGGACTGCGAGGCCGGCCTCGAGAACTACTGCGACGGCATGATCGGCACCTACAATTCGCCCACCCCCGACGCACCCGGCCACACCCTGGGCGGCTACTCCGAGCAGATCGTGGTGCACGAGCGCTTCGTGCTGCGCGTGCGCCATCCACGGGAACAGCTCGCGGCGGTCGCGCCGCTGCTGTGCGCGGGCATCACCACGTACTCGCCGCTGCGCCACTGGAATGCGGGGCCCGGCAAGACGGTCGGCGTCGTCGGCATCGGTGGCCTGGGCCACATGGCGATCAAGCTGGCGCGTGCCATGGGCGCCCATGTGGTGGCCTTCACCACCTCGGAATCGAAGCGCCGGGATGCCGAGGCCCTGGGCGCGCACGAAGTGGTGGTCTCGCGCGATCCTGCCGCCATGGCCGCACAGGTAAAACGCCTGGACCTGATCGTCAACACCGTGGCCGTGCCGCACGACCTGGACGCCTACCTCACGCTCCTCAAGCGCGACGGCACCATGGTGCTGGTCGGCGCGCCGTCCTCGCCGCATCCGTCGCCGCAGGTGTTCAACCTGATCATGAAGCGCCGCGCGCTGGCCGGCTCGATGATCGGCGGGATTCCGGAAACCCAGGAGATGCTCGACTTCTGCGCCGAGCACGGCATCGTCGCCGACATCGAGATGATCCGTGCCGACGAGATCAACGCCGCCTACGAGCGCATGCTGGCCGGCGACGTGAAGTACCGCTTCGTGATCGACAGCGCCACGCTGGCGGCCTGAAGGTCACCGAAGGGCAGGCGGGGCTTGAGCGCCCGCTTGCCAGTCAGGCCGAGCGTCGCTTCATCGTCCGGACAAGGGAGTTGCTTCCCGATGCCAAGCGCTCGCACGGCCGCTTGAGTGCACCGGGAGAGTGGCTTCGACCCGGGTACCGAGCCCGGGACGGCTATGCACGATGAAACGCCCGCCCAACAGTAGGACCCGTTCGCGCATGCCGGCCATGCCACTGGATGCTGTCCCGGCATAGCGTTCTTCCCAACCTTCCGAATCGAAGCCGCGGCCGTTGTCTCGCACAATAATTTCCAGCTCGGCGCCATCCGCCCCGCCATTGATTTCGACGACGACATGGCTGGCTTGCGCATAGCGCACGATATTCGTAATGCTTTCTTGCACTATTCGATATGCGGTGATTTCGAGGAGCGGCGGCAGGCGTCCTGCAGGCAAGGCGCATTCGAACAGATAGGGCGGGCCACCGTCGAACTGACGCGCAAGCAGCTGTTCCAGGGCCGGCTCCAGTCCGAAATAGTCCAGGCCAGGGGGACGCAGCGAGAGCGAGATGTTGCGCACTTGCGATACCAGTGTCGCCAGCTCGCGCTCTGCGTCGCGCCAGACCTGCGCCGCAGGTGTGCCGGAGACAGACGGCTGCATCCGGTATAACAGCATGTTCAGGACACTCAGCCGCTGTCCCAATTCGTCGTGCAGCTCACGCGCCAGGCGTTTGCGCTCATCCTCCTGGGCACCGACCAGCTGTTCGCTTGCCTGGGCAGCTTTCCGGTAAAGACGCTGTTTCTCAAGCGCATCCTGTTCGGCGCGGCGCTGTGCAAACACCGCATCCTCATAAAGGAAGGCTTTGTTCAGGCCGACGGCTGCCTGTGCTGCAAGCGTTTCCACCAGCAGCTCGTGTTCCGCCTTGAAGATGGCTTCGTCTTCGTGCCCGAAAAATAATCCCCCGATGACATGTCCGTCTCCCAGCCTGACGGGCACGGCAAGGTAAGAGCAGACCGGCAGGTGTCCCGCAGGCATGCCGTCATGCGGGGCAGCCTGGCCGTAGCGAGGATCGTGCCGAATGTTGTCGCTGCGGATGGTCCCTTCACCCATGAACGTGGGACCGAACAGTTGGGTCTTGCGCGGAAGCGGGAATTGCGTGAAGTGTTCTTCCGGGACACCCGAAATCGTATAGAGCGTCAGGGACTCGCCATGTTCATTGCGAACGTTGTAGAAGAAGGCGCCGAACTGTGCACCTGTCAGGCGTGTCGCGGTATCGGTTACGGCCTGTACTATCTTTTTGTGATCGAGTTCCTGAAGAATGAGCAAACCGATCTTGTGGAGCGCATCGCGCTGGCGTTCCTGTTCTTGCTGTGGCCGCGCATCCTGCACCTCGATGACCGTTCCGACCACCGTGCCCTGGCGCCTGATGGGACTGGCGGTGAATGTTACCGGATACAAGCTGCCGTCCTTGTGGACAAACATTTCCTTGCCGCGTTCCTGCATGTCCCGGGGCGCAGCGCGATCGATCGGACATTCCTCGAGCGGGTAGTGGCTGCCGTCAGGACGGGTGTGATGAACGAAATTGTGTAGCGGCGCCCCCTGGACCTCGGCCAGCGTGTAACCCGTGAGATGCTCGGCTGCCGGGTTCATGTAAACGCAGTGTTGACGATGGTTCATCACGAACAAGGCGACGGTGGCATTGCCACACAGGTCATGTAAATTCAGCAATACATCGTTTTCTAATGGCGCCGGCATCATTGAGAATAAATCATGATCTGGAATCCATTATATGGACGGAAACTCATACAGCAGCGTACGATTCGGACCGCCTGCCTTCGTTCACACGCACGCATCGGCAAGCGGCCTGGGTGTTCTCAGAACAGTTCGATCAGGGGCGCGTCGTCCTGTCCGCCGAGGCTCGTCCCGTGCAGCTGTTCGGTGGCCAGGTACTCGGCGGTGATGTCGGCGATGAGCCGGGCCAGGACCGCCGGTTGCGGCGCGGACTGGCTGGCGAATTCCTGGCCGAGGGCCGCATTGCGCTGCGCGATCGCGTGCTGGAGCCGTTCGACGCACTGGCGCACCACGTCCTGGTACTGCAACTGGCCCAGTACGCCGGCGCTGCCGGCCGCCAGCGCTTCGCCGTGCGCCAGCATCTCGGCCAGGCGCGCATGGTAGCTGCCGCTGATCTGGTCGAAGCTCGACTGCAGCGCGGCCACGGTCCGGGCGGCCTGGGTGATCTGGGCCAGGTCGTCGGTCGATTGGGCCGCGTTCAGTTCCAGGCCTTCCCTGAGCGTGCTGCGGATGCGCTGCAGGCTGCCGCCGATGCGGGAGGCGGCCGCGTTCGAGTTGGCGGCCAGCGTGCGCACTTCCTCGGCCACGACCTTGAACGCCTGTCCGGCGGCGCCCGCGCGGCTGGCTTCGATGGCGGCGTTGATCGACAGCAGGTGAGACTGCATGCTGATCGCCTGCACGCTTTCGGCCAGCCCGGACAGGCTCTTGATTTCGGCGGCGATCTCGGAGATGCAGGCGAGGTCGCGCTGCAGGCGCTCCGGCAGGCATTCCAGGAAACGCGCCATCTGGCGCAGCGCGGCCACGTTGTCCACCATGTCGCGCTCGAACTGGTCGGCTTCCCGGCTGGCGGCCTGCAGGCGCCCGGCCAGTTCGGCCGAGCGGTCGCATAGCGCGCGCACTTCCTCCATGATGGCCAGGGCCGAGGCTTCGGTACGGGCGACGGCTTCGTCGAGCTTGCGGCCGATTTCCCGGTCCAGGTCGCAGCTGGCCTCGATCGCCGCCCCATAGCCGGTGTCGTTCGCGGCCGGAACGGCGACGGCACGCCGCGGCAGGACGCGACCGACAATGGCCGACAGGCCTTCGCGCGCGCCCATGTCAGGCTCCCGGCAGCACTTGCTTGACGATCTTCAGCAGGTCGGCGCCGCTCACCGGCTTGACCATCCAGCCGGTCGCGCCGACCTTCTTCGCCTCGTCGCGGCGTGCCTGCTGGCTCTCGGTCGTCAGCACCAGGATCGGGGTGAAGCGGTAGCCCGGCGTGGTGCGCGCGCTGGCGATGAACTCGATGCCTCCCATGTTGGGCATGTTGATGTCGGTGATGATCAGGTCGGGCTTCGGGCCGGCCCGCAGGCGTTCCAGGCCCTTGACGCCGTCGCTGGCGGTGATGACCGAGAAGCCGGCGATTTCGAGGTTGTTCTTCAGGCTCAGCACCATCGTGCCGGAGTCGTCAACAACGAGAACAGTCTTTGCCATGTTTCTTTCCTTTTTGTGTTTTAAGTAGGTAAATGCTTGTGCTCAGGCCTGGGGCAAGGCCGCGCGCAGCCAGGCGGCCAGGGCGGCATCGGCCGGCCACGCCTCGACCCGTACGCGCGCCGCCATCAGGACCTGCAGCGGCGCGGCGTGCACGTGGCTGCACCCGGACAGGTCGGTGCGGGCACCCGGCCGGGCCGCGAGCTCCTGCAATAGCGCTTCGGCGTCGTCCACCGTGAGCGGGCCGGCGCAGGCCAGCACATCGTCTTTCCATGCGAACGTCATTGCAGCAGCTCCTTCGGGTTGATCACCATGAGCACCGAGCCGTCGCCCAGCAGCGCCGAGCCGGCATAGGCGGCAAGGCTGCCCAGGATGCCGGCCATCGGCTTGAGGATCACTTCGACCACTTCGCGGAAGTCGTCGATCACCAGGCCGACGTACTGCCCGTGCACGCGCAGCACCAGGGTCGCCATCTCGTCCTGCTCGTTGTGCAGCTGCGGGCGTTCGACGGCCAGCAGCTCGTTGAGCGAGCGCAGGGGAACGATGCGCCCGCGCAGGACCGCCGCGCGGTGCTGCTTGATGGCGTGTACGGTATTGGCGGGGATGCGCACGGTTTCCACCACCATGTCCATCGGCACCCCGACCTGCATCCCGCCCGACTCCACCACCATGACGTTGGTGACGGCCATCGACAGCGGCAGCGACAGCCGCAGCCGGGTGCCCTGGCCGGGGGTGCTCGACAGGGCGACGCTGCCGCCCAGGCGCTCGATCGCGCTGCGCACCGCGTCCATGCCGACGCCGCGGCCGGACAGGTCCGACACCTGCTCGGCGGTCGAGAAGCCCGGCAGGAACACCAGGTTCACCGATTCCTGGTCGCCCATGCGTTCCAGCGCCGCCTCGTCGATCAGGCCCTTGGCATAAGCCTTCCGCCGGATCGCGGCAGGGTCGATGCCGCGGCCGTCGTCGCCCACTTCGATCACGACGCGGTCAGCCTCCTGGAATGCGCCGATGACCAGGCGCCCGCAAGGCGGCTTGCCGGCGGCAAGACGTGCCTCAGGGGCTTCCAGCCCGTGGTCGAGGGCATTGCGCACGATGTGCACCAGCGGGTCGGCGAGCGCCTCGATCACGTTCTTGTCGGCTTCGGTGGCTTCGCCCTGGAGCACCAGCTCGACCTCCTTGCCGAGGCGGCGCGCGATGTCGCGCACCAGGCGCGGGAAGCGCTGGAACACGAAGGACACCGGCGTCATGCGCACCTGCATGATCGCGTCCTGCATCTCCTCGACGATGCGGTTGATCACCGCGTGCTGGGCCTTGATCTCGCGCGCCATGTCGCGCACGCCGTAATGTTCCTCGGCGCGCGCCGCCAGGTAGGGCAGGCCGTTGCGCGCCACCACCATCTCGCCGATCAGGTTCATCAGGCGGTCGACCTTGGCCTGCTCGACCTTCAGCACGCGGCCCGCGCCGTGGTCCTCGGCGCGGCGTCCGAACTTCGGATCGGTGTCGGGAAGGGCGGCGGCCGGTGCGGCAGCCGCTTGCGTCAGGGGCGGCTCAGCGGCCGCCACCATATGGGCCGCCTCTTGCGCATGGCGCTCGATCCAGGCCAGCACCGGCGCGGCCGAGCCGCAGGCCAGTGCCTCGGCGGCGCAGCGTTCCAGGTCGTCCAACCCGGCAGTGCGGCCGATGGCCCGCATGCAGCCGCGGATCGTGGCGACAGCCGCCAGCAGGCGGCCCGGCACCCAGGGTGCGCCGTCGCCGCTCCACAGGGCTTCGCCCTGGGCCTGGACGATGGCCAGTGCCTCCGCCACCAGTTCCGGATCCAGCGCCGGCGCGGCCTGTTCCGGCAGGGCACTGACCCAGACCTGTTCCGGCACGTAGCGGAAATGCTCGTCGACCGCGGCGCGGGGAGCCTCGGTAACAGCCTGGAACAGCAGGTTGCAGCGGTAGGGGTCGAGTTCGGACAGCGCAGGCCAGGCGTCGGCCGGCACCACGCGCTGCCACAGCACTCCCGGCAGCTGCATGGCCTGGTACAGCGGATCCTCGCCCTTGTAGAAGCATTCGGCCTCGGGGGCATACTCGACCCAGTGCAGCGTCGTGCCGGCCGCAATCGACTCGCGCCAGCCGGCGTGCAGTCCGGACGGGGCCAGGGCGAGGGCGGCGGCCATGCGCGCGGCGCGCGGATCCTCGGCGGCGGCCGCGTCGATAAAGGACCCGGTTGCGCCGGGCCCGGCTTCGGCGCATGCGCCCGCGCTGCCCGTGCCGGTGCCGTCTTCGGCCAGCGCACGCAGGCGGGTGGCCAGCTGCACCGAGGCCGGACCGTGGCCGGCGCCGGGTTCGCCCGCGGCCTCGATCCCGTCCAGTTGCAGGGCCACGAAGTCCATGGCGTCGAGCAGGGCGTCGGCCATGTCGCGGTCGTAACGCAGGCGGCCGTCGCGCACCGCTGTCATCAGGTCCTCGGCGGCGTGGATCACGCGGAACATGTCGGGAAAGTCGAACAGGCCGCAATTGCCCTTCAGCGTGTGGACGACCCGGAACAGCGCATCCATCAAGGCCGCGTCGAGCGGGTCGCGTTCGAGTGCGAGCAGGCTGTCGGCGATGCCCTCGAGCGCGTCGCGCGACTCGAGCAGGAACTGCTGCAGCACGGAATTGGAAACGGGGTTCATGCCTGCCCTCCCAGCAGCAGCGTCACGATCCGCAGCAGCTGTTGCGGGCGTACGGGTTTGGCCAGGTAATGGTTGGCGCCGGCGGCCAGGGCCAGCCGGCGGTCGCCGTCCTCGGCTTCGGTGCTGACCATGATGGCCGGGGCCTGTGCGCCGCCGCGCCCGCGCAGCGCGCGCAGGAAGCCGTAGCCGTCCATCTGCGGCATGTTGACGTCGACCAGGTACAGGTCGAAGTCCGCCGTCATGGTCTTTTCCAGGGCTTCGAGCCCGTTGGCGGCCTCGGTGGCGGCATAGCCCGCCTCTTCGAGGATGCTGCGGTGGTACATGCGCACGGTGGCGGCATCGTCCACGATCAGGATGTGCTTGCAATCCTTGTTCATTGTCCCTCCATGGGCTTCTGGTACACGATCGCCTTGGGGAACTTGCGTATCCTGAACAGCGACGAAATACGGCTCATCGATTCCGAATGGCCCAGGCAGATGAAGCCGCCCGGGCGCAGTACGTCGAAGAACGACTCGGCGGCCTGGCGGCGCGAGGCGTCGTCGAAATAGATCAACAGGTTGCGGCAGAACACCACGTCGTAGTCGCGGTAGGCCGCCACCTCGGCAGGGTCGTTCAGGTTCACGCGGGTGAACGCGACCGCGTCGCGCAGCATCGGGCAGATGCGCCAGCCGCCGGCTTCCTGGGTGAAGTACTTCTGGAGCCAGGCAGCGGGCAGCTGCTGGACCGCGCGCTGCGAATACAGGCCCGCCTGGGCCTGGGCCAGGATGCGGGTGTCGATGTCCGACGACACGATCTCGACGTCCCAGTTGGCCAGCTGCGGCCAGCGCTCGAGCAGATACATGGCGATGCCGTAGGCTTCCTCGCCCGACGAGGACGGCATGACCCAGATCCGCAGCGGCTCGCCCGGGCGCTTGCGCGCCACCAGCTCCGGCAGCATCGACTCCACCAGGCACGCGAACTGGTAGTCCTCGCGCATGAAATAGGTCTCGTTGACCGTCATCTCGTTGACCAGCGCCTGCCATTCGCGGCCCGAGGCCTCGAAGCGCAGCATGGCGAAGTAGTCGCGAAAGCCGGTGCAGCCGGTGGCCTGGATGCGCTCGACCAGGCGCTTGTCGACGAAGTAGCGCTTGGACGGCTCGAACTGGATCCCGCTCCTGCGGTAAAAATACTCGCGGAAGCGCTGGAAGTCCTCGGCGGTGATGACGGTGTCGGTCATTCCTCACCCCGCCAGGCGCGCGAGCACCAGCTTGCCGGCGAACGCGATATACGGTTCGTCCGCGAAACGGGCGAGCAGGCGCGCGACCGGCGCGCGCGCGGCCTCGGTGGCGATCCCGGCCAGCACGTCGAGGGCGGCGCCGCAGACGTTGACGTCCTCGTCGGCCTCGATCAGCTGTAGCAGCCATTCCTCGACGCGTTCGTGGCGTAGGGTGTCGAGGATGCCGACGGCCAGGATGCGCACGTCGCGGTCCCAGTCCACCAGCAGGTGGGCGATCGCGCCGTCCACGCGGTCCGGCAGGCCGCGCAGCACGTCGATGGCGGTGTTGCGCAGCCAGGCGTCCTCGCGGCGCAGGCAGCCGGCCAGGGCGGCGACCGCTTCCTCGCTGCCGATGCGCGCCAGGGCGCCGAGCAGGGCGCTGCGCACGGCCTGTTCGGGCTCGTCCTCCAGCGCCGCCGCCAGGACTGGCACCGCATCCGGCCGGTCGGCCAGCGCATGGGCGGCGGCGCGGCGCACGGCCGCATCGGGCGAGGCCAGGCGCTGCGCATGCTGCGCCGGGCCGGCATCCTGGGCGACGTCCGCCAACGCGGCCGCCGTGTGCTTAATGAATGGCATGTCAGTTTCCTCCTTGCGGCTGCGGGCGTGCCGCAACCCATTCGACGAGCCGGCCCGCGACCTGCTCGGCCGCCAGCACCTGCTGCGCGCCGCCGCGACGGATCAGTTCGGCGGGCATGCCGAACACCACGGCCGAGGATTCGCTTTCGGCGATCGTGCGCCCGCCGCGGCGGGCGATCTCGGCGAAGGCATCGGCGCCGTCATGGCCCATCCCGGTCAGCATGACGGCCACGATGTCGCGCGCGGCGTAATGCTCGAGCGCGCTGCGCCCGAGCAGCTCGACCGAGGGATGCCACAGGTACTCGGCGCTTTCCGGCCGGGCCAGCAGCGTCGGCACGCCTGCGCGCCGGACCACGGTGACGTCGGCGCCGCCCTTGCAGATGTAGACCGTCCCGGCCTGGAGCGGCATCGGACGGTTGGCCTCGACCACGCGCAGGCGACACAGGCCATCCATGCGGGTTGCGAACGGGGCCGTGAAATTGGCCGGCATGTGCTGCGCCACCACGACCGGCCACGGGAAATCGGCCGGCAGTTCGGGCAGGATGCGTTCCAGCGTGCGCGGTCCGCCGGTCGACACGCCGAACAGCACGATGCCGGCCGGGGCGCCGCCAGGTGCGCAGGCGCCCGGCACGGGTTGCTGCGCGGATGCCGCGCGCGGCGCGGCAGCGCAGGCACGGGCCGGCTCGCGCGATGCGGTGGTGGGAGCCGGACGGGCCGGACGCGGAACGAGCGCGGCCGGCAGGCTGCGCCGCACCCGGGCACGGACGGCCCCGCGCACCTTCTCCACCAGCTGGGTACTGA
Source organism: Massilia consociata (assembly GCF_042432755.1). NCBI lineage: Bacteria > Pseudomonadati > Pseudomonadota > Betaproteobacteria > Burkholderiales > Oxalobacteraceae > Massilia > Massilia consociata. The sequence goes on along the minus strand of NZ_JBHLWP010000013.1, from coordinate 503,677 downwards.
TGGCATCGAGGCCGAGCGAGATCGTGCCGCCCGGCTTCGGGACGTAGTCGACCGCGCCCAGGTTGAGCGCCTCGAAAGTCGCCAGCGCGCCCTTCTCGGTCAGGGAAGAGAGCATGATGACCGGCACCGGGCGCTCGAGCATCATCTGCGCGAGCGCCGACAGGCCGTCCATCTCGGGCATGTTGATGTCGAGCGTGACCACGTCGGGCTCGAAGTCGAGGTTGGCGGCGAGCGCCTCGCGCCCGTTGCGGGCGTAGGCGAGCTCGAATCCGCCCGCTTCCTCGAACAGCGTGCCCAGCTGGCGCCGCATCAGCGCCGAGTCGTCCACGATCAGCAGCTTCATGCCGGTCCCTTATTCCCCGAGTCCGGCCAACCGCGCCAGGTCGCCTTCGGCAACCAGGTGGCGCGGGTCGAGCAGTTGCACCATGCGCTTCTGCTTTTCCAGGTTGGCCATGCGCGCCAGCAGGCGCGACTGCTCGTGCGACAGCTGCGGGGCCGGTTCGATGGCGCGGCGCTCGACCTTCAGCACCTCGGCCACCGAGTCGACGATGAAGCCGGTGCACACGCGGTCGATCACGAACACCATGATGCGCTGGCGGTCGCTGCGCGCCGCCTCCGGCAGGCCGAGGCGGCGGCGCAGGTCGATTACCGGCAGCACCGAACCGCGCAGGTTGATCACGCCTTCGACGAAGGCGGGCGCCTTCGGCACATGGGTGAGCATTTCCGGCACGCGCACGATTTCCTGCACGCTGTCGATCGGCACCCCGAACTCCTCCTGGCCGAGTCGGAACACGACCAGCTGCTCCTCGTCGTCCTTGCCGGCGCCTTCGCCATCGAGGCCGGCATCGATGTCACTGTCCTGTTGCACGTGTTGGTTCTCCATGATGTCCTGAATGGCGCTGCGGCGGAACATGCTGGCCGCGTCGATGATCGACACCAGGCGCTTGCCGCCGTCGAGGCGGCAGATGCGCGCGATATCCGCCATCCCCGTCTCGCGTGCCAGCAGCGGCGGCACCGGCTCGACCGCGGACAGGGCGACGCGCAGCACTTCGTTGACGCTGTCCATCACCACGCCGACCGCGGCGGCGCCGATCGACACCACCACGATGCGGCTCTGTTCGTCGGCGGCGCGCGCCGGCAGCGCGAACATGCGGCGCAGCGAGACCAGCGGCAGCAGGCGCTGGCGCAGGGTCATGATGCCCAGCACGTGGGGCTGCGCATGCGGCACCTGCACGATCTCGTCCGGCATCTGGACGATTTCCTGCACGTCCTCGATCGCGACCGCGTACTCCTGGCCGGCGACGTCGAAGCTCACCAGCTGCAGCTCGTCGGCGGCGCGCTCCTCGTCGTCGCCTTCCGCGGCGTCACCGGCGTCGAGCGCACCGGCAGCGGCACGGCCGGCGCCGGCGGCCTGCGCGAACTCGGCCGCGATCAGGCGCGCGAAGTCCAGCACCATGATGGTGGCGTGGCCGCCCACGTCCTTCAGCAGGCCCGACACCAGGTCGCTGCGCACCGTGGCGGCGATGCCGGAGGCGTCCTCGATCTGGCGCACGTCGACGCCGACCACGCTGGCGACGCGGTCGACCACGAAGCCCAGCGGCTGGCCGAGGTCGATGACGACGGCGCGCGTGGCGTCGTCGGCGGCGCGCTCGGGAAAGCCGAAGATGCGGCGCAGGCTGATGATGGGCAGCACCTTGCCGCGCAGGTTGGCCAGGCCGTCCAGCGTGGGCGGGGCCAGCGGCACCCGCACCACCTCGGGCACGCGGATGATTTCCTGCACCGGCGCCATGTCCACGGCGAACACCTCGTCGCCGGCCACGAAGGTCACGAACTGGCGTACCTCCGAGTCGGCCGCGGCCTGGCCCGGCGGGTTGATTTCGTCTTTCATTGCGGTTCCCCGGATTTTTGTTAGGCGCTCTGCAGCTCGTCGGCCAGCGAGGCGACTTCCTCGACGGCGCTGGACAGTTCGTCCGCGCCCTGCGACTGCTGGCGCGAGGCGGCGGCGGCCTCGGCGGCGGCTTTCTCGGCTTCCTGGGCGGCGGCCGCGATCTGGTCGGTGGCGGTCTTGACCTGCACGATGGCGGCCGAGATGTCGTTGGCGGCGGCCAGGATTTCGCCCGTGCCTTTCTCGACCACTTCGACGTCGCCTTCGATGGCGACCAGCGCGCCGGTGATGGCCTTGGCCTTCTCGGCTCCGGCCAGCGCGGTGGCGGCGATCTCATCCAGGTCGCGGGCGACCACGCCGATCTGGTCCTGCACGGCCTTGACCAGGTCCTTGATGTTGTCGGCGTTCTCGGCCGAGTCGTGCGCCAGGTTGCGGATGTCGGTGGCCACCACCACGAAGCCCTTGCCGAATTCGCCGGCGCGGGCCGCTTCGATCGAGCCGTTCACGGCCAGCATGTTGGTCTGGATCGACACGGTGCTGATGGCGTCCACGATCTTGTCGATGCGGCGCGACACCAGGGCCAGTTCCTTGATCTGGTTGAGCGAGGCGCGCGACGCGTCGACCGAGCTGGCAATGCCGGCGATCAGGCTGTCCACCGCGGTCTTGTTCTGGCCGAGCAGGGTGCGGATCGTGCCGACCTTCTGGCCGCTGGCGCTGGCGCGGCTCTGGGCCAGTTGCAGGCCCTTCTCGATCTGGTTGATGGCGGCGCTGGACTCTTCGGTGGCGACCGACTGCACCTGCGCACCCTTGCGGATCTGGTCGATGGCGGCCATGATCTGGCCGCCGGCGCGGCTGATTTCCTGCACCGCCGACGACAGTTCCTCGGCGCTGGAAGCGACTTCCTCGGCGCTCTTGGCGACATCGGTCGAATTCTTCAGGTCTTCGGCCAGTTCGGACAGGGTCTGCGAGGTCTGCTCGCACTCGGCCAGGGCCTGGCTCTGCTCCTCGACGGTCTTGGCCGATTCCTCTGCGGCGGCCGACTGCTCCTCGGCGGCGGCCGCGATTTCCTGCGAACCCTTCAGCGCCTGCTGGGCGGCGGCGGCGGATTGCTGCGCGCCGACTGCGATCTCGCGCACGCCGGACATGATCTCGGCCGCGTCGAGGCGGATGCGCTCGAGCTGCACGCTGATCGCCTTGCCGTTCTCGACTTCTCCCAGCACGGTACGCGCGGATGCGCCGATGCCTTCGGCCACGACCTTGACTTCCTGCTGGATCTGGCCGACCAGGTCCTGGATCTGCTTGGCGCTCTTTTCCGAGGTCTCGGCCAGGGTCCGCACTTCGTCCGCGACGACGGCGAAGCCCTTGCCGTGCTTGCCGGCGCGGGCGGCTTCGATCGCGGCGTTCAGGGCCAGCAGGTTGGTCTGGTCGGCGATGCGCGCCACCGCCTTGACGATGTCGCCGATGTTGGCGGCCTGCTTCTCGAGTTCGGCGACCATGGTCACCGAGGCGGCCTGGCGCTCGGCGGCCACGCCGACATTGCCGACCAAGGCGGTGATGTCTGCGCTGGTGCCGGCCACCAGCTTCTGGGTCGCTTCCATGCGCACCGCGCTGGCGTCGGCGTTCTCGAGCTGGCGGCCGATCGCGACTTCCACCTGCTGGAAGGCGGCCAGCGATTCCTGCGAGGCCGACGAGGCCTGCTGGGCGCCGGTGGCGATCTGGTCGGAGGCGCGCTTGAGTTCCTCGGCGGCGGAGGAGGCTTCGTTGATACCGGCCGCGAGCTGGGCGGCGGCGGCGGCGATGCGCTCGGCGGCCTGCTGCTGCTTGGCCAGGGTGCGGGCCTTCTTGCGTTGTACCTCGGCGAGGCGGGCGGCAGACTGGGCCGGCTTGTCGCCGGCAGCGCTGTCGTAGGTTGTGCTGTGAATTTTCTTGACGAGCGCCATCTGCGCCTCCTGGATTGAGTTGATCGGGTACCCTTTGCAGGGATGGATCGAGTCTATGCAGGAGGAATGTTTCTATGAAGTAGGATCTGTCCTACAAGAAATAGAGTTTTTCCTAGGGAAACTTAGGAAATTGCCGCGATGACGAATTGGCTAGCCCGGTTTCTTGACCAGTCCGTGCTTGACCGCAAACAGCACCAGACCAACGAGATCCCTTACGCCGGTGCGCTCCATGATCTGTGCACGGTGGGCAGCGATGGTCTTTTCGCTAAGGTCTAGCTCATAGGCAATTTCCTTAGTTGATTTTCGGTTGGCGATCATCGTGAGGATTTGTTGTTGCCTTGGTGTCAGCAGGCCGAGTGGCTTGTCGGCAACAGTTTTTGGTCTGACGAAACGGTCGATCATTTTTTTCGACACGGCCGGGCTGAGGTAGCTGTCGCCACGGGCCACGGCCTGCAGGGCGATCTGGAGTTCGCCTGGCGCCGATTCCTTCAGCAGGTAGGCCGCTGCCCCCAGTTGCAGGGCTTCGGCGACCAGCTCTTCCGAAGCATGCATGCTGAGGATGACCACGCGGGTCAGGGGACTGGCCTGCGCCACCGGCGCCAGCAGGTCGAGGCCGCTTTGTTCGCCGATCGTGATGTCGGCCACCAGCACTTCTGGGCGATGTTGCCGGACCAGTTCCAGGGCGTCGGCATTGTTGCTGGCTTCGCCGACGACCTGGAAGCCGTCGATCTGGTTGATCAGGTTGGAGATGCCGGCACGTACCAGCGCATGGTCATCGACCAGGATCACGTTCATGGTTGTTCTCCACAGGATGCAGGGGAAGGGTGGCAGTGATGCGCGTACCGCGGCCGGGCGCGCTGTCCACCTCGAGGCTGCCGCCCAGGAGCTGGATGCGTTCGCTCATGCCTGCCACGCCGGCACGCCCGGTGCGTGCCGCATGTTCGCGCCAGGACGCCGCGTCGAAACCGATGCCGTTGTCCCGGACGATCAGTTCCAGTTCCCTGCCGTCGGCGCCACCGTTGATCTCCACCACCACGTGGCGGGCCTGCGCGTGGCGCACGATGTTGGTGACGCTTTCCTGGACAATGCGGTACACGCTGATCTCGATCGTCGGCGCCAGCCGCTCGGGCAGGCCGGCATACTCGAAGACCCAGGTCGGCCCGGCTTCGAACTGGCGGGTCAGCAATTGCCGGATGGTAGGTTCCAGGCCGAAAAAATCAAGGCCCGGCGGCCGCAGCGAGACCGACAGGTCGCGCACCAGCCCGACCAGCGCGCCCAGTTCCCGTTCGGCCTGGCGCCACAATGCCTGTGCCTCGCCTTGCTCGAAGTAGGGCAGGGCGCGGTGCAGCAGGAGGTTCAGCGCCGACAGGCGCTGCCCGAGCTCGTCGTGCAGTTCGCGCGCCAGGGCCTTGCGTTCGTTTTCCTGCGCATTGATCAGGTCGCGCGACAGGCGGCCCATGTGGTGCCGTTTCAGTTCGAGCTGCTCGATCAGGCGCGCGCGTTCGCTCGCGGTCTGTTCGAGCTCGGCCAGGAGCCTCCTCTCCAGGGTGACATCGTGCTGTACGCCGATGCAATGCGTGATCGCGTCTCCCGCGATCCGGAACGGGAACAGGTAGAGTTTGTTCCAGAACATTTCGCCGGATCTGCGGTAGTTCCGCAGCAGGCATTCGCAGGACGTGCCGTTGCGGACCGCGTCGCGGATGACCGCCCGGTCGTCCTGGTGCCGGTCCTCGCCCTGCAGGAAGCGGCAGTTGCGCCCCACGACCTCCGTGCCGGTATACCCGGTCATGCGTTCGAAGGACGGGTTGACGAACACGATCGGGTTGTCGGGTGCCTGAGCGTCGGTAATCACGATCGACGAATTGCTGGCGTTCGCGAACGAGAACAGGAAGCCGAGCGGGTCTGGCGGGGAATACGCGATACTCATCTGGCCCTGGCAAAAGAATACACCTCCTCATGCTAGTGCAAGCGGTGTACGTACGTCGCGCGGGACAGGGGCGATGAAGCGGGCATGACGCTTCAAGAGCGGCATGGTGCGGCTGTCCGGATGCTCAGTCTGCGCTCTTGAGCTCGACCCGCTCGATATTGCGGCGCCATTCCTGCAGGCTCAGGATGCTGCCGGTCTCGGTGTCGTCCACCAGGATCTCGTCGCCCTGCTGGGAAACGAGGAAGCTCTCGCGGCGGCGCACGTCGTTGGCGCGGTTTTCCACGAACGTGAGCTGGTAGTACTTCCTGCCGTTGATCTCGCGCGGCGCCGGGTCGTCTTCGATGACGGCGCCGTGCGCCTTGCCCTTCGAGCGCTTCTCGATCTGCTCGGACCAGGCCTTCAGCTCGGGGACGGCGAGCAGGGCGCTCATCGCCTGCTCCTTCGTGCGTACCGGCGCTTCCTGTACCTTTGCCGGGGCCGGCTTGGCCGCTTCCTCGCGCTCGGCGCGCTTGCAGCCGCCCGCGCTCATGGCCAGGGCCACGATGAGCGGCGCGGCCAGCAGGGACAGGGAGGGGCGGGTTGCAGCGCGTGGGAACATGGATTGCCTCGTTTGGTGACAGGGCAGTCTACACCTTGCGTGTTTCAGCGGCAATATTGCCCTCATGCCGACAATGCCAGGCCATGTTCTTCGCACCAGGCGCGCATGGCGGCGAGGGTGCGCGCCTGGCGGAAGGCGTGCCAGCGCGCCAGCAGGCCGCGGCTATCCGCCAGTTTCGCGAAGCGTTCGAAGCCGCCGGCGCCGCGCAGCATCCCGGCGACGGCATCCTCGTCGCCCGGCATGTGCTCCCGCACGAAATCGCGCACCAGCGCCTGGCCCAGGCCGAGGCGCCCCAGGCCGGGGACGGGGAGGTATCTTCCTTCTTCGCGGATGTCATCGGGCAGCCGGTCGTGGCTGCCCACCATGTCGGCGCGCACCAGCACCGTGCCGCTCCGGGGATCGACCCAGGCTCGCCCCGCGCGCGGCGGGTCGGCCAGGATCATCGCGTTTTCGAGTTCGTCCGCGTTCACGGTCGCCATGCTCGCCTCCAAAAGAAAAAAGCCTGCAAGGTTCAACCTTACAGGCTTTTCGGTGCTGGGCAGCGCCGGAAAGACCGGCGCCATTCCTGGACTATTACATCATGCCGTCCATGCCGCCCATGCCGCCCATGCCACCCATGCCGCCCATGCCGCCGGCCGGCTTGTCTTCGACGACTTCCGAGACCATGCAGTCGGTGGTCAGCATCAGGCCGGCGATCGACGCTGCGTTCTGCAGGGCCGAGCGGGTGACCTTGGCCGGATCCAGCACGCCCATTTCGACCATGTCGCCGTAGGTGCCGTTGGCGGCGTTGTAGCCGTAGTTGCCCTGGCCGGCCAGCACGGCTGCCACGACGACCGACGGCTCGTCGCCGGCGTTCTGGACGATCATGCGCAGCGGCTCTTCCATGGCGCGCAGGACGATCTTGATACCTGCGTCCTGGTCCGGGTTGTCGCCCTTGATGTCCAGCGAAGCACGTGCGCGCAGCAGGGCCACGCCGCCGCCCGGGACGATGCCTTCTTCCACGGCAGCGCGGGTTGCGTGCAGCGCGTCTTCCACGCGTGCCTTCTTCTCTTTCATCTCGACTTCGGTGGCTGCACCGACGCGGATCACGGCAACGCCGCCGGCCAGCTTGGCCACGCGCTCTTGCAGTTTTTCGCGGTCGTAGTCCGAGGTCGCTTCTTCGATCTGGATGCGCACTTGCTTGACGCGTGCCTCGATCGATTCAGCCGAGCCGGCGCCGTCGATGATGATGGTGTTTTCCTTGCCCACTTCGACGCGCTTGGCCTGGCCCAGCTCGTTCAGGGTGACTTTTTCCAGGGTCAGGCCGACTTCTTCGGCGATCACCTGGCCACCGGTCAGGATGGCGATGTCTTCCAGCATGGCCTTGCGGCGGTCGCCGAAGCCCGGAGCCTTGACGGCGACGGTTTTCAGGATGCCACGGATGTTGTTGACCACCAGGGTAGCCAGCGCTTCGCCTTCGATGTCTTCGGCGATGATCACCAGCGGACGGCCGGCCTTGGCGACTTGTTCCAGCACCGGCAGCAGGTCACGGATGTTCGAGATCTTCTTGTCGCACAGCAGGACGAACGGGTTCTCGTGAACGGCAACCTGCTTGTCCGGGTTGTTGATGAAGTACGGCGACAGGTAGCCGCGGTCGAACTGCATGCCTTCCACGATGTCCAGCTCGTCGTTCAGCGACTTGCCGTCTTCGACGGTGATGACGCCTTCCTTGCCGACTTTTTCCATCGCTTCGGCGATGCGCTCGCCGATCGAGGTTTCCGAGTTGGCCGAGATGGCGCCAACCTGGGCGATTTCCTTCGAGGTGGTGGTCGGCTTGGCGATCTTCTTCAGTTCTTCGACGGTGGCGGCGACGGCCTTGTCGATGCCGCGCTTCAGGTCCATCGGGTTCATGCCGGCGGCAACGAACTTCATGCCTTCGCGCACGATGGCTTGTGCCAGCACGGTCGCGGTGGTGGTGCCGTCACCGGCGTTGTCGCTGGTCTTCGAAGCGACTTCCTTGACCATCTGCGCGCCCATGTTCTGCAGCTTGTCCTTCAGTTCGATCTCTTTCGCGACCGAGACGCCGTCCTTGGTGACGGTCGGGGCGCCGAACGAGCGCTCCAGCACCACGTTGCGGCCTTTCGGGCCCAGGGTGACCTTGACTGCGTTGGCGAGGATGTTGACGCCTTCAACCATCTTGGCGCGCGCTGCGTCGCCGAAAATTACTTCTTTAGCTGCCATTTGTTATTTCTCCGAATGAATTCGTGAATGTAGTACGGGAGGAGTGCGTTGATTGGCCGATTACTGGCTGACGACGGCCATGATGTCTTCTTCGCGCATCACCAGCAGTTCCTGGCCATCGACCTTGACGGCCTGGCCCGAGTACTTGCCGAACAAAACGCGGTCACCGACCTTCACTTCCAGCGCGCGGACCTGGCCGTTTTCCTGCACCTTGCCGTTGCCGACAGCCAGGATCTCGCCCTGGTCCGGCTTTTCAGCGGCCGCATCAGGGATGATCAGGCCGGATGCAGTCTTGGTCTCCTGGTCGAGACGCTTCACGATTACGCGATCGTGCAGAGGACGAAGGTTCATGCAAAACTCCTTATTTTTCAGTGGTTTGACTAGCTATTCAGTACCGCCGCCAGCGTGGCGTCGGTTTCGGAATTTGTATAAGCGGTTGTTAGCACTCTCTACTAACGAGTGCTAATTATAGGGATCATAACACCCTATTTCAAGACGCTATGTGTGTGCGCTAACCGACTTTTTTGACAGAACACAATGTAATGAAAGGCTGTGTTCAAGCAGGATGTGGTCTCGTGTGCAACAGCCGGGCAGGTTACACTGGATGGCGAGCCCATGACGCACGCGAGGCGCGCCACCATTTTTTGCGCCTGGGCGCGCATGCGACCTGCGACCGTCAGCGTTTGCGATTCGGTTGACGGAAAAACCATCTCAGTCCTATAGTGTCGAATGATTTCCGAATTCCAAGACCTCTCAGACAAAATCGACCGGCTCGCCCAGCTGACCCAGTCGCTGCGTGCCGAGAACTATCTTCTTCGCCAGGCCAATGCCCTGCTGAGCGCCGAGAACATCGCGTTCAAGGAGCGGCTGAACCAGGCGCAGCGCCGCGTCGAGGCGCTGCTCGAACACTTCCCGGCACCCGGGGCAGAGGGCGGCGACGGCAGTGCCGGCGCCGATGAGGGTGCCCCCGGAGACGGCGCCGCGCCGGGCGCCCGCGACAGCGAGGCCTCCCAATGATCTATCTCGATTGCACCATCATGGGCCAGCCCTATCGCCTGGCCTGCCGCGAAGGCGAAGAGCGCACGCTGCGCGAAGCCGTCCATTACCTCGACGGCAAGATGTGCGCGCTGCGCGATTCGGGCAAGGTCAAGGGGACCGACCGCATCGCCGTCATGGCCGCGCTGAGCGTGGCGGCGGAATTCCTGTCGGTGAAGTCGCCTCAGGGACCGCTCTCGGACATGTCGATCCTCGAGGTCAAGCAGAGGCTGGAAGCGATGCACACCGTGCTCGACAGTGCACTGTCGCCACAGGAAAATTTGTCCTGAGGTCTCAATTTCGTTTGACATGGCGGAGCAAGCGAGTAAACTGCGCACTACCCTGCGGTGTTCGAGATTTGCCATATATTCCTTGAACCATTTTCGTGCATAGGTTGTGGGACATGTTCGATGGGCGTGAGCGTCGCTAGTCCGACGAACCCGAAATTGAACTGACTGCGACCACCTTGAACCGTCAGGTTCGGGATGCCGGCAAAAACGGCACAGGCGGGGCTACACACACGAGCGGTTGCGCACTTCGGTACGCAGCCGCTTTTTTATTGGTTTTTTGTAGGTGAGGCGCGATGCGCTATTGGTTGATGAAATCCGAGCCCGACGAAGTCAGTTTCGAGGACGTCTTGGCCGCCCCGGACCGCACCGTCGCCTGGTTCGGCGTACGTAACTACCAGGCGCGCAATTTCATGCGCGACGCCATGTCGGTCGGCGACGGCATCCTGTTCTACCACTCCAGCTGCGCCGTGCCCGGCGTGGCCGGCATCGCCGAAGTGGCGAGCACGCCGTACCCGGACGCGACCCAGTTCGACCGCGCCGGCAAGTACTTCGACCCGAAGGCGACGCCGGAACAACCGCGCTGGATCTCGGTGGACGTGCGCGCGGTGGAGGCCGGGCGGTTCCTGGCGCTGTCCGAGATGCGCGCCATCCCCGCGCTGGAAGACATGGTGCTGCTGCAGAAGGGCAGCCGGCTGTCGATCTCGCCCGTCACCCCGGGCCAGTGGAGCACCATCGTTTCCCTGCTGCGCGAAGGGGAGCGCTGATGGACATCGGCTTGATCCTGGCGCTGCTGGCCATGGGCACCTTCGGCGGTTTCGCGGCCGGCTTGCTCGGCATCGGCGGCGGCATGGTGCTGGTCCCGTTCATCACGATGATCTTCACCGCGCGCGGTTTCAACCCCGAGCTGGTGATCCACATGGCGATCGCCACCTCGCTGGCCACCATCCTGTTCACGTCCCTGTCCTCGGTGCGCGCCCACCACAAGCACGGTGCGGTGCTGTGGCCCGTGGTGAAGCTGCTGGCGCCGGGCATCCTGGTCGGCTCCTGGATCGGCCCCTGGTTCGGCAAGCAGATGGATGCGTCGGTACTGGCGGCCTTCTTCGGCGTGTTCGTCGCGTTCTCCGCCACCCAGATGCTGGTCGGGAAAAAGCCCGCCGCCGCGCGCGAGCTGCCCGGCAAGCCGGGCATGTTCGCGGCCGGCGGCTTGATCGGCATCCTGTCGGGGATCGTCGGCGCCGGCGGGGGTTTCATTTCCGTACCCTTCATGACCTGGTGTAACGTGCGCATCCACAATGCGGTGGCGACCAGCGCGGCCCTGGGCTTTCCGATCGCGCTCTCCGGAACCCTCTCGAACATCTGGTTCGGCTGGGGCGAGCCCGGGTTGCCGGCGTATTCGCTCGGTTTCATCTACGTGCCGGCGCTGGCCATCATCGTACTGGCCAGCGTGACGATGGCGCCGCTCGGCGCGCGCACCGCCCACAAGATGCCGGTGCGCCAGTTGCAGAAGGTGTTCGCGGTGATCCTGTATGCCCTGGCGGCCTACATGTTCTGGAAGGCGGTCAACTAGGGCTGTCCGACGGAGCTGGAAGGCGTACGGCATATCAAATCGAGCATGCTTTCCGGCGACGCCGCCTTCAGCTGAACGCGCGGTCGGCGGAGCCGACCACCCTACGGTGGCACCTGGCTGCCGGATGTGGCCGGGCCTAGACCTTTGTCGCGAAGGCCCGCATGCGCGCCCGGTCCAGCGGCAGGTCGCGCACGCGCACGCCGCAGGCGTCCTGCACCGCGTTGGCCAGCGCCGCCGCGGCCGGGCCCTGCGCGGCTTCGCCCACGCCCAGGAAGGGCTGGCCGGGGCGGTCCGCGAGATGCACGCCGATGTGGTCCGGCAGCTGCCTGAAGCGCAGGATCGGATAGCCGGCCCAGTCCTGCGTGAGCACGCGGCGCTCGTCGACGCGCACCTGCTCCAGCAGTGTCCAGCTGGCGGACTGGAGGATGCCGCCTTCGATCTGGTTGCGCACGCCGTCGGGGCTGACGACTTCCCCGCAGTCGATTGCGGCATCGAGCCGCGTGATGCGCACGAAACCGGTATCCAGCGCCACCTCGACCTCCAGCGCAATCGCGCAGTAAGCCGCCAGGTTCTTGTAGCGGGCAAAGGCAAAGCCGCGGCCGCGCCGGGCGCTGCGCGCGTACGCATCCCATCCGAACTTCGCGCTTGCCAGGCGCACGACCTCGATGGCGCGCGGGTCGGCCAGGTGGCGCAGGCGGAAGGCCACCGGATCGATCCCGGCCTCGCGCGCCAGCTCGTCCATGAAGCTCTCGATCGCGAACACGTTGCAGTAGGCGCCGAGCGAGCGCACGGCGGAGGTGCGCAAGGGGGCGGCAGGCTGGAAGTGGTGGGTCACGCGCGCGTTCGGAAGGGCGTAATAAGGCACGGCGTTGCGGTCGCCGCCGCCCTGGGGCTGCGGGATCGGTCTCGGCGCCGGCGGCGCGAACGGGCGCGCCAGGTGGGTGGCGGCCAGCAGGTTGCCCGCCCGGCCGGGCCGGGTGCTGTGCGGCGGGCTCCAGACGGCGTATTGCCAGTCGGCGATCCGGCCGTCCGGCCCCAGCGTCGCCTCCACCTCGGCCACCATCGCCGGGCCGAACGGCTCCCAGCAATGTTCGTCCTCGCGCATCCACTGCACCCGCACCGGCACGCCCGGGAAGGCGCGCGCCAGCAGGGCGGCGTCGGCCGCCGCGTCGTCGGCGCCATTGTGGCCGTAGCAGCCCGAGCCTTCCATGTGGAGGCAGTGCACCGATTCCTCGGGCGCGGCAAGCAGTTCGGCCAGCGCGCGGCGCAAGGGGAACACGCCCTGGGAATGGGTCCAGACCGTGTAGCGGCCTTCTTCGAGCCTGGCGATGGCACAGGAAGGGCCGATCGAGGCGTGCAGCTGGAACGGGCGGACATAGCGCGCGCGCAGGGTCTTGCCAGCTGTTCCAGTGACGCCTGCAACCCCGCGCGCGAATACCTGTTCCGGTTGCGCCGGCAGGCCGCGCACCAGGTCCGCCACCGGGCGGCCAGCCGGCAGCGTGGCCGGCACTTCCCAGCGCGCGGCCCGCGCCAGCGCCATCGCCGCTTTCACCGCGCGCCACTCCTCCATCGCGATGACGGCCAGGAAGCGGCCGTCGCGCACGACTTCCAGCACGCCGGGCAGGCGCGCCACCGACGCGGTATCGACCTCGAGCAGGCGCGCCGCCGGCGAGGGCGGGCGCACCACGCGCGCGTGCACCATGGCCGGCAGGCGCAGGTCCTGCAGGTAAGCAAGGTGTCCCTTCACCTTGCCCGGGATGTCGACCCGCGCCACGTCCACGCCACTGTAGCGCGGCGCGCCGGGCATGCGCGGGGGCAGGGCGCCGGTTGCGCGCACGTGCTGGTCCCGGCCGGCCACCAGTTCGCCAAAGCTCACGCGCCGCCCATCGAAGGTACGGAACACGCCTTCGCGCAGCGTGAGCGCTGCCGCCGGCACGCCGAGGCGCGCGGCGGCCTGCTGCAGCAGCAGCGCGCGCACCTGGGCGGCCGCGTGGCGCAGCGCGGTGCCGCTGTCCTGCATCGACTGGCTGCCGGCGGTGTAGCCTTCGTCGGGCGTGCGTTCGGTGTCGGCGGATACGAGGCTCATGCGGCCCGGATCGACGTGCAGCTCGTGCGCCGCCACCTGCAGCAGGGCGGTCTTGATGCCCTGGCCCAGTTCGGCCTTGCCGGTGAAGACGGTGACGCGGTTGTCGGCGCCGATCCGGATCCAGGCGTCCAGCCAGGGCGCCTTGCCGAGGCTGCCGGGCAGCGTGCCGTTGCCCGGCGCATCCGGCGCGGCGCGCAGCGGCAGCGCGAAGGACAGCGTCAGCGCGCCCCCCGCGGCAAGGAAGCGGCGCCGGGCGGGGCGCTCGGGCGCGTCGTTCATGGTTCTACCTTCATCGTTCCACCGTCATCTTCCACAGTCATCCATCCACCTCATCGGCCAGGCCGTTTCACGCGCTGGTGGCGGATCGCCAGCACGTCGGCGGCGCGGCGCACCGCGCGCAGGATGCGCAGGTGGGTGCCGCAGCGGCACAGGTTCGGCTGCATGGCGGCGCGGATCTGGGCGTCGGTCGGGTTGCGCGTGCGTTCGAGCAGGGCGGTGGCGCGCATGATCATGCCGGCGATGCAGTAGCCGCATTGCGCCGCCTGCTCGTCGATGAAGGCCTGGCTCAGCACCGAGGCCGGCACCGCCTTGCTGCCGCGCGATTCGATCGTGCGCACCTGGCGTTCGCCCACCATCGCCACCGGTACGATGCAGGACATCACGGCCGCGCCGTCGAGCATCACGGTGCAGGAGCCGCATTGCCCCAGGCCGCAGCCGAACTTGGCGCCGTTGAGCTCCAGGTTGTTGCGCAGGACGTACAGCAGCGGCGTGTCGGGATCGGTATCGACCGTGTGCGCCGTGCCGTTCACCTGCAGGCGGTAGCTCGTCATGGTTTCCTCGTTTCTTTCACGGTTTCTTCCAGTCCTGGCCAGGGCGCGGCATGCGCGCCGTAGCGCCGCAGGTAGGCCGCCAGCGCCGTCACCTGGGCGTCGCTCATCATGTCGAAGCCCGGCATCCAGCGGCCCGGTTCGCCATCCGGCGGCACGATGCCTTGCCGGATGATGTGGATCAGGCTGCGCGGATCGGGATCATGCAGCGCCACCGCCTGCTGCAGCGGCAATGCCGTGCCGGAGCTCGCCTCGCGGCCCGCGTCGTGGCAGCGCGCGCAGGCCGTCGTGTACAGCTCGTGGCCGAGGCGCATGCTCGCCAGTTCGGCATCGTTCTCGGCCGGCGCGGGCAGGGGACCTGGCTGTTGCGCCGGCGGGTGTGCCTTGTGTTCGCGCGCCGGCGCCTGGCGCAGGTAGCCGTGGATGTAGGTGGCGAGGGCGGCGACGTCCGCCGGCTCGGCCTGGCCGAGTTCATGCACCACGTCCTGCATCGGTCCCGCCGCCACCGCGTGGCCGGGCGCGATGCCAATGCGCAGGTATTGCGCGAGGTGCTCGCGCGTCCAGGGCAGGGGAGAGGGCGAGTTCGCGTTGAGCGCGGGCGCGTACCAGCCGCCGGCCTCGCCGCCGTCGAACTGGCGTTGCAGGTCGGGGCCGCCCAGCCCCGTGCGGGGCGTGTGGCAGGCGGCGCAATGCGCCAGCGCATGGGCGACATAGGCGCCGCGGTTCCATTCGGCGGACTGGCGCGGGTCTTGCCGCCACGGCGAATCGTCGAGGTAAAGGCTATTCCAGAACGCCACCAGCGGACGCAAACCGAAGGGGAAACGCAGGTCGTTCGGGCGCGCGGGCGCTTCCAGCGCGAGCCGCGTCATGAAGTAGGCGTACAGCGCGCGCATGTCGTCCCGGGCCAGCCTGGTGTAGTGGTTGTAGGGGAAGGCCGGGTAGAGCAGGCGGCCGTCGCGCGCGACGCCCTGGCGCATGGCGCGCTCGAACGCTTCCAGGCTCCAGTTGCCGATGCCGGTGCGCGCGTCGGGGGTGATGTTGGTGCTGTAGACGGTGCCGAAGGGCGTCCCGATGGGCACGCCGCCGGCGAAGGGCCGCGCCGGGTCGGCCGTATGGCAGGACGCGCACATGCCCAGGCGCGCCAGGTTGGCGCCGCGCGCGAGCAGCGTGCGGTCCACGCTTGCCGGCCTGTCCAGCGGCGCCAGGGCGGGGCGCCACATGATGGCCCACGCGGCGCCGGCCAGCACGGCCAGCAGCGCCAGCGCAGCCAGCCATCGGTTGCGTCGCCTGGATTGCGCCATGCCCGGTTTTCTCCTCAGTTCGCTCGGTTCGTGATTGGGGTGACAGGTTAGCATCTCTGCCGCTTCCAGGCACGCCAAGGGGGACGATGCGGCGCCGGCGGCGGTGGTATGCTGGCGCCATGACTACCGATTCCGACATCGAACTGTCCGGCCCCTTCCAGGCCAAGGACGGCAACGGCCGTACCCTCGACGTCAAGGCGATCCGCATCTTCGACGAGGGTTACGGGATCATCGACGTGTACGTGGATTTCGCGGCCAGGCTCGACCCTGGCGCCTACAAGGACACGGTGCTGGTGCGCCAGATCGTGGACCGCCTGCGCGCGCTCGGCTACAAGGGCCCCGATTTCGGCCACAGCGATCCGGGGCTGCAGGAGAGCCGGCTGATCGTGCTGGAGGCGCCGGAAGAGTTCACGGACTTCGCCAAGCGCCGCGGCTGGAAGAACCTGGCCGAAGACTTCGACGAGTAAGGCCGAACAAGGACGCGAGCGCGGCGGTCGCTGCGGCACCCGGCCCTGGCGGATTTTCTGGCGGTCGCGGCATTGTGCCTATAATGTCCTTTTCCTTTGGGCCAACCTCATGCCGCCGCGCCAGCGCTCTACCGTCTCGCTCCGGCGCCTGCTGGTCCTGCTCACCGCGCTCGGCCTCTTGCCGCTGGCGCTGCTGGGCGTATGGGGCTTGCACCTGGTCAGCGAGTACCAGCACCGCGAGCAGGAGCGCTCGTTGCTCGACCTCGCGCGTGCCCTGTCGAGTGCGGTCGACGCCGAGATCGACGGCGCCATTGCGGCGCTGACGACCATGGCGCGCACGCCTGCCATGACGGAGGGCGACCTGCGCGGCGTCTACGAGGTCGCGCGCCAGCAGGTGGCGGCGCAGCCGGAGTGGATGGCCGTGATCCTCACCGACGCCGGTGGCGCGGTCCTGTTCCGCACCTCCGCACCCTTCGGCACGCCCGGCGGCACCATCGCCGACCCGGAAAGCATGCAGCGCATCGCCGCTGCCCACCAGCCCGTGGCCGGCAGCGTCGCGCGCGGCAAGGGCGGGCGCGCAGCCTTCCCGGTACGCATTCCCGTGGAAGACGACGCCGGCCGCCGCTATATCCTGACCGCCGTGATCCAGCCCAGCCGCATGCTGCGCGTGATCGAGCGGCAGCAGGTTCCGCGCAGCTCCGTGCTGTCGATCGTCGATAGCGCCGGCAACATCGTGGCACGCTCGAAGGGGCAGCAGGAGCTGGTGGGCGGGCCGCCCAGCGCCTCGCTTGCGAAGCTGATGCGCGAAGCGGGCGCCGAAGCCGTTGGTGACACCACCACGCTCGAAGGCGAGCACGTGGTCAGCGCCTACGCGCGCTCGCGCTATGGATGGGGCGTGGCGATCGGCGTGCCGACCGCGACGCTTGCGCAGGCCTCGCTGCAGGCCATTGCCCTGCACGCCGCGGGACTGGCGGCATCGCTGCTGGCCTGCATGCTCATCGCCACCGTCGTCTCCGGCCGCATCGTGCGCTCGTTCCGCAGCCTCCAGGAAGGAAGCGCGGCGCTGGGAGCCGGGCAGCCGGTCGCGGTGGCGTCTTCGCACATCACCGAAATCGCCCGCATGGAGGGAGCCTTGATTGCCGCCGCCGCCCGGCGCGACGCACACGAGGCGGAGCGCTCGCGCCTGCTGGTGTCGCTCGAGCGGGCGCTTGCCGACAGCCGCGACGCGGGGCGGGTCAAGGACGAGTTCCTCGCCATGCTCGGGCACGAGCTGCGCAACCCGCTCAGCCCCATCGTCGCCTCGCTCGACCTGATGGACATGAGGAATGAACCGTCGAGCCAGCGCGAGCGTGCCATCCTGCGGCGCCAGGTCAATCACCTCAAGCGCCTGGTGGACGATCTGCTCGACGTCTCGCGCATCGCCAGCGGCAAGCTGCAGGTCGACATCGCGCCGCTCGACCTGGCCGAGCTGGTGCGCAATGTGGTCGCGTCCTTTCCCGGCGAGCCGGTCGCCCTGGAGGCAGTCGATAGCCTCTGGGTGAACGGCGACGAGAACCGGCTCACCCAGGTGCTCAACAACCTGCTGTCGAACGCGGCGCGCTTCGGCAGGGGCGACACGCGGGTGGCGCTGGCGGCCGAAGGCGGCCTGGCGCGGCTGTGCGTCAGCGACGATGGCATCGGCATGCCCGCGGAGATGCTGGCGCGCGTGTTCGACCCCTTCTTCCAGGCGCCGCAGCCGCTGGCGCGCCGCACCGGTGGGCTCGGACTGGGGCTGGCGATCGTGCGCCAGATCGTGGAGCTGCACGGCGGCACTGTCAGTGCGCACAGCGAGGGGCCGGGCAAGGGCAGCCGCTTCGAGGTGTCGCTGCCGCTGGCGGGCGCCGGCATGCAGGCGCAGCCGCGGGCCCCGGCGCCGCAGGGCGTGGGGCTGGACGTGCTGCTGGTGGACGACAACGGGGACGCGGCCGCGGCGACGGCCGAACTGCTGCGGCACATGGGACACACCGTGCGCGTGGCGGGAACGGCGACGGAGGCGATCGCGCAAGCGGGAGTGCGGGCGCCGGACGTCGCGATCCTCGACATCGGCCTGCCCGACATGGATGGCTATGCCCTGGCCGCGCGCCTGCGCGAAGGGCAACCAGGGCTGCGGCTGGTGGCGCTGACCGGCTACGGCCAGCAGGCCGACGTGGCGCAGGCACTTGGCGCCGGCTTCGACCTGCACCTGACCAAGCCGGCCACGCTGGAAGAGCTGGGGCGCGCGCTGGCGCCCCCCGCATGAATCCGGCTCAGGCGTGCGCCGGACGCCCGTTCGGCTGGCGGTAGGCCCAGGCCAGCATGGCCAGGGCGGCCACGATCATCGGCAGCGACAGCACCTGGCCCGAGGTGATCGGCATCCCGAGCACGGTGGTTTCCCAGTCCGGCACCCGGAAATACTCGGTGGTGAAGCGCGCGCACCCGTACAGCAGGGTGAACATGGCGCCCACGGCCAGGCGCGGGCGCTGCTTGCGCGCATACGGCCACAGGATCAGGAACACCACGATCCCGTCGAGCAGCATCTGGTACAGCGGCGACGGGTGGCGCAGGCCTTCCACGCCGGGCCACAGCATCGCCCACGGCAGGCTCGGGTCGGCCAGGCGGCCGGGCAGTTCGGCGTTGATGAAGTTGCCGAGGCGGCCGGCGGCATACCCCAGCGGCACCATCGGCGCGATGAAGTCGTACACGTCCAGCAGGTTGCGCTTGCGTTTGCGCGCCCACAGCGCCATCGCGATCAAGACGCCCAGGAAGCCGCCATGGAAGGACATGCCGCCGCGCCAGACCATGAAGATCTCGAGCGGGTTTTCGAGGAAGTAGGCCGGCTGGTAGAACAGCACTTCGCCCAGGCGCCCGCCCACGATCACGCCGAGCATGCCGTAGAACAGCATGTCGTCGAGGTCATCGGTCTTCCAGCCCTGCGCCGCGATGTGGGGCTGGCGGATGCGCACGCGCCCGAGGATCAGGAACAGGGCGAAGGCCACCACGTACATCAGGCCGTACCAGTGGATCTGCACCGGCCCGATGGCAAAGGCGATGGGGTCCGGCTGCGGATGAATCAGCATAGTCAGTCTTTCTCAATCTTGAAGAAGCAGGTCCAGGAAGCCCCTGAGCACGGGCGAGGCGTTGTCGCGGCGCCAGGCCAGGCCGGTTTCGGCCAGCGGCGTGGGCCCGGCCAGGGCACGGTATTCTACGCCCGCACGCATCAGGTTCGACACGGATTGTGGCACAAGTGCCAAGCCCATGCCGCCGGACACCAGGCTGACGATGGTCTGCATCTGGATCGCTTCCTGGCCGATGACCGGGGTGAGGCCGGCCGCGCGGAAGCACCCGAGGATGGCGTCGTGCAGCGCGGGCGCCACCGCGCGCGGGAAGATCACCAGGGGCAGCGGCGGCAGGTCCTGCAGCCGCACCGGGACGCCGCCCCGCAAGGCGTCGAGGCCGGCGGGGGCGCACAGGATCAGCGGTTCCTCCAGCACTTTCACATAGTCGAGCAGCCCGTGCGCATTGCCCGGCAGCGGCGGGATCACGAAACCGGCGTCGATGCGCCCGGCAAGCAGTTCTTCCGACTGCACGTCGGAAGTCGCTTCGCGCAGCACCAGCTGGACCTGTGGGTAGGCGGCGCGGTAGCGCTGCAGGATCGACGGCAGCACGCTGTAGTCGGCGGTGGAGACGAAGGACAGCAGCAGGCGTCCCGCCTCGCCGGCGGCGACGCGGCGCACCAGGTCGGGCAGGCCGGCCGCGTCTTCCAGGATGCGGCGCGCTTCGGGCAGCAGGGCGGCGCCGGCCGGGGTGAGCGCCACCTGGCGGCGGTTGCGCAGGAACAGCGGGGCCCCGAGCAGGTCTTCCAGCCCGGCGATGCTTTGCGACAGCGGCGGCTGGGTCATGTGCAGGCGTTCGGCGGCGCGGCCGAAGTGCAGCTCTTCGGCGACCGTGACGAAGTGGCGCAGCTGGCGAAGTTCGAGGTTCATTGATACGCGCAGTATATGGGACGGGCCCGGTGATATGCAGAACATATCACACTGCGCGCAAGACGCCATCAAGAGGGATCAGCGGCGCTTGTCGAAGGCCTGCTTGACGCGCGCGGCGCGCTGCTTGTCCAGGTCCTTGTGTTGCTTTTTCTTGTCCAGGCCGAGCAGCTTTTCGATGAACTCGAACCAGACAAAGGCAAACACCATCAGCGCAATGATGTAGCCCCAGGACAGGTCGGCAAACACCCACACTTCGAACACACGCAGCCCGCAGAGGGCTGCAATCAAGACAATCAGCGGCATGGAAGACTCCTTCAAGCATGCATAGTACAAAACAAAATGATGCCGCGTGGAAAATTTTTGCTCATTGCGCCAAATTGAGCAACCCGGCCGTTGCACCTTCGTTACAAAGTGTTTCGCCAGATGGTTACTGGGGAAAATCACGGTAGAATGCAGGCGTCATAAACCTGGAGAAACAAATGAAACGGTCTTTGTTGTTGTGTGTCGTGATGTCGGCCTTCGCGTCCACCAGCGCGTTCGCACAAGCCGACCTGGCGAAAGCCAAGAACTGCATGGCCTGCCACGCGGCAGCCAACAAGCTGGTCGGCCCCTCGTACAAGGACGTGGCCGCCAAATATGCCGGCCAGAAGGGCGCCGAAGAAAAACTGGTGCAGAAAGTGATGAAGGGCGGCGCGGGCGTGTGGGGCCCGGTGCCGATGCCGGCCAACCCGCAGGTGAGCGAGGCCGAAGCCCGCAGCCTGGTGAAATGGGTGCTGGAGCAGAAGTAAGCTTCCGCCATAAGCCTGCCGCCGCAAGCGGCAACGAACGAAAAGCGCGCCTGCGTGAGCATGGCGCGCTTTTTTGTTGGTCAGCGGCCGATGCGGTAGATGACGTCGACACCCTGCCACAGCGTCTGCGCGGCCACCAGCGTCAGGCCGCGCGGGGCATCGGGGGCGCCGCCCGTGTAACGCCCGCTCGGGTCGGTCGCCATGCCCATCGCGTTCGACAGGTTCTTGAACGCGCCCAGCGTGACGCCGGTTGCCGGCTCGAGCTTGGTCCCGACGTTGCGCGCGATGTTCTGCGCCTTGTCCCTGGCATTGGCCAGGGCCTGCCGGACCAGTTCCGCTTCGATCTTGTCGCGGTCGCTGCGGCTGAACGCGACCGCCAGCGATTCGACGTTCGCCATCGTCATGAGGGACTGGATCATGGCGGCCCAGGCCGACAGGTCGCGGACCACGACGTTGACGGCCACGCGCGTGTCCATCTGTGGCGGCGTGCCGTCGGCCGGATGCTCGGTCTTGCGGGGACGGCGCAGGATGTCCTGCACGGTGATGTCCTCGGCGGCGACGCCGTGGGCGGCGAACAGGGCGCGGCTGGCATCCAGGCGTTCGCGCACCAGGTTCCACGCAGTGGTCGCATCCTGGTCGGCGGAGACGATCTCGAAGTCGATCTCGCCGGTGTCGGGCGTCACGCCGAGGCTGGCGCTGGCGCTCACGTGGATAAACGGATGGGTGGGCAGGTCGGCCGCCATGCCCGGCAGGGCGGCGGCAGCCAGGAAGAGTAGCGCGGCGAGTCGTGTCAGCATGCGTGCAATCCTTTTGTCGATGAGGGAAGGTACGCATCGACGATAGAGTATCTAGACATCAATGTCTATAAAAATACCTATGTGGGATGCAATTTATGCCCCACTCATAGAACTGTCTTTCTAGGTTCGCAGACCATGAAATGGCGGTAGCCGAGCGCGCAGAAATAGTCTTCCAGCGCCTGCGCCGAGGCGCCCGGGTCGCACAGGGCCACGTGGCCGTCCGGGCGGACGAGGTAGCCCGCGTCGCGCGCGAAGCCGGCGTCCTCGTGCTCCTGGCCCCATTCGAACTCGCGCAGGATCATGCCGTGGCGGTCGCACCAGGCACGCAGGTCCGGGTAGGCCTGGCCGTAGACGTGCACCTGCCAGTCGATCCGTGCCGGCGGCGCGTGATTGTCCACCCCCTGGCGCGCCACCCAGGGCAGGCGGTCGCCGCCATGCACGCGGCCGGCGGCGCCGCTGCTCAGGGGGCTGTCGCGGTAGTGGAGCGTGGTCTGCGAAATGATTCGGAACAGCAGCTCGCGCACCGGCCCGATGCCGTAGGCGACGCTGGCGAACAGCGGGGCGATACGGGTGCGGGCGAAGTCGGCGAAGTTGCCCTCCGCGGTGACGAAGCTGAACATGCGGTCGGTGGTCTCCACCAGCTTGCGCGCGAAGGCGATGCGCTCGGTTTCGTAGGTGTCGAGCAGGCTGTCCGGGGCGTCGCCGCGCACCACTTCGGCCAGTTTCCAGCCCAGGTTGATGGCGTCGCCGATGCCGGTGTTCATGCCCTGGCCCCCGGCCGGGCTGTGCACGTGGGCCGCGTCGCCGAGCAGGAACACGCGGCCGCGCCGGTAATGGGCGGTCACCCGGTGGTGCACGCGGTAGGTCGAGAACCAGTGCACCTGCTCGACTTCCAGACCCAGGCTGCCCATCGCGCGGCGGCTGACGTCGTCGAACGTCAAGCCGTCTCCCTGCGCGTCGCGTTCGCCGCGGATGGTTCCGACCAGGCGCCCGCGCCCGGTATCGGTGTAGCCGAGCAGGAGCACGAAATCCGAGGTCTCGAGCGACAGGTGGATTTCGCCGTTGGCGGCCGGCCCGCGCGCCTGGACGTCGGCCACGTAGAACAGCTGGTCGTAGGTGCCGCCGGCAAAGCCGGTGCCGAGATTGCGCCGCACGAAGGAGCGCGCGCCGTCGCAGCCGGCCAGGTAGCGCGCCTCGACCTGCACGTCGTTGGGCTGGCCGCGCACGGCGCGGCGCAGGCGCGCCACCACGTGGTCGCCGCGGTCCTCGAAGCCGGCCAGCTCGGTCTGGCGCTGGACCGACACGCCCGCCGCCGCCAGGTGCCGCTCGAGCAGTTGCTCGTGCGCATCCTGCGGGTAGATCAGCACGAACGGGTAGGGCGTCAGGCGCGCGCCGGCGGATTGAAAGTCCAGGTGGGCGCGGCGCTTGCCCTTGACCCACAGGTTGATGGCGGGGTTGCGCTTGCCGGCGGCAACCACCTCGTCGGCCAGCCCCAGCGGGCGGTACAGCTCCAGCGTGCGCGCCTGCACCGCCATCGCGCGCGAGGTCGTGCCCGGCCCGGCCGCCTTGTCCACGATGCAGACCCTGATGCCCTGCTTGGCCAGCGCCAGCGCCAGCACCATGCCGATGGGTCCGGCGCCCGTGATGAGTACGTCGTAACGGTCCATCTTCGTCTCCTGCTGCGGGTCGTACTTGCACAGATGCCGGCGTGGGGAAAATGTTCCGCTCCAGAGGGAAGTGCCGCAAAAATTGTTGTCGTCAGATTCCGCTATTGATCTCTGCCATATACGCCAGTACTGCCTGCTCAACAGTTTCGTTTCGATTTAGGTCAGGCCTTACCGTGCCACGGGAAATGCTGCCTGTGGTAATGCGCGCATTTCGCCAGATCGCGGCAAGCTAGAATCGGCATTGACAACTGCCTCCCGCCAACCCTGCCAGGAGTCCCATGTTCCATAGCTCCAAACAATCGATCCTGATGGCCGTGATCCTCGCCGCGCCATGGCCAGCGGCATGGGCGGCGTCGCCCTTCGCGCGGGAAGTGCCAACCACCTATGCCAGGTTTGAAGACGGCGCGGGAAGCTTGACGTTGGTTGTAACGGAGGTCGTCGCCACCGATTACCTGAAGGGCTACGATTGTCCCGAATCGCGGACCAACGCCGATGGCAGCACCATGGTTTCCATTTGCTTGAACCCGCCTCCAACCTGGTTCAAGGCGCGTGTGCTGCAGCATGTGGCGGGAGCGGACATTGGCGACGAGTTTTACGCGGTGACCGGCAGCCATTGGGGCGCAATGAAAGTCGGCCCCGCCGAGCCCGCAAAGCTGATGCTGCTCAATTCGAATGGCACGGCACTGGAAATGCTGCGCTATAGGTCCTGGCCCCTTGCAAGAAGCCGCGACGGGCAGTACCACCTGGTCGTTGAAGGGGGGGGGCATTCATTGGCTGCCTTGCTGGACCGCTTCCTTGAAGCAGGAAATCGACTATGGCGAATTTGCCGCCGACCTGGCGATCACGCGCGAGGAATACAACAGCCGCTGGGCGGAACGACATGCGGCCTACTACCGCGTCACCGCTGACAGCGTGCGCCCGCGTTACGCGATCCCCGTCGCCCGCTTGCAGCAGGGCTTGAAGGATGTGCCGCTGGCGGCTGCCGATTTTTCCTGCCGTCAGCCAACTCCAGGACGTTGAGCAGAGATTGGCAGCCAGCGCCGTCAGGCCAGCCAGTACCAGATCCCTGCCGCCCGCCCGGCCAGCGGAATATGCGCCCAGGTCGCCAGCAGCCAGACCAGCAGGCCGCCGCCCAGCGCATGGGCGCCGAAGCCGCCGAAGCGCGCCCGGCCCTGGAGGATGGCGGCGAAAGGCCAGTAGCTGGTGCGGCTTTCCCAGGCAACCCAGCCCTGCGGATCGAGGGCCGCCTTCTTGCGGTCCTGGAGCGCCGCGCCGCCCAGCGACAGCACGATGATGGCCACCGCGACGATGATGTTTTTTGTCACCGGATACACCAGGATGTGCACCATGCCCCAGATGGCGAAGGCCCATAGCATCGGATGCCGGGTGATGCCGTACACGCCGCGGGCCTCGGCGCTGGCCGCGTTGGTGGCGCCGGGCATGGCCGGGTTGCCCACCAGCGAGCCGAGCAGCATGATGGAAGCGGCCAGCATCAGGACCGTGGCCAGCGCCCACATGCCGTCGCCGACCTGCCACAGCGGCGCGGTAGTCGGGGTCCTCGGGTAGGCCCAGGCGATGGCGCCCAGGGTGGCGAAGGCCACGACGGAATATAGCGCCAGGAAAGCTTTTTCGCCCAGCGCACCCACCAGGGGACGGCGCAAGGGGTGGGACAGGAGGAAATGCGACCCTACGAACGCGCCGGCGCAGGCCAGCAGCAACATCGATCCGTCCATGCGCTGCTCCTCGGTGATTGTCGGGGAGCGCCGACTATAGCAAATGCAGGAATGTCAACTTGTCGATCGAGGCAAACGTGCGTCATGCGTCGCTCACTGCGCTCCGGGCTGATCTGCCGGCTATTCGATGACGAGCGGCAGGTCGCGTCGCTCGCGCGCGACATGGCCGGCATAGTCGGCCGCATGGATGCGCAGGATGTACGCGCCCGGCGCCAGGCCGCCGACTTGCCAGCTGCCGGTCTCGACTTCGCCGTCGCGCAGGCGGCTGTGCAGCGCATACGCGAAGCGGGTGGTCTTGCTGCCGTACACGGTGATGCCGCTGTCGGGCGCATACACGGCCTTGACCGCATCCTGGTTGCGCGGCAAGCGGTCATAGACCTGGGTAATGCGCGGGCGCTCATAGCCGGGCAGGGGCGTGCCGTCGGCGCGCAGCAGCTGGTAGCCGAGCTGGTACAGGCCCAGGCGGCGGCGCGCCAGGTTGCCGTCCACCTGGTCGTAGGCATCGACGACCACGTTGACTTCGCCCAGCGCGCGCGGCACGCGCAGCGGTTCGCCCCGCTTTCCCTTCGGTGCACTCAGCCGCTTTCCCTGGCTGTCGAACAGGGTGATGCTGTTGATCGTCGGCGGCACGGTGTCGGTAAAGCCCACGAAGGGCAGGCTCAGGGGATTGACCACCGCGCCGCCCTGGTAGTAGTCGAGGTGCACGTGCGCCATCGCGTTGATGGTGCCGAGCGGGTCGCCGACCGCGAAGCGGGTGCCGCGCGGCACCCGCACGCGCTCGGCCTTGCCGCGCGCCTTGGGGTCTTCGCTGCGCAGGACCTGGAAGCGCGCATCCAACGCATTGCCGCGCGTGTCGCGGCCGACCCGCATGTGGATGTACGACAGCGGGCCGACGCTGATGCCCTCGCTGAGCGTGTTGAAACCCCAGTTGGCATACGGGTCCGACACCTTCGAGGGAAACACGGCCAGCACTTTCGCGCCCACGTCGGCGCGCACGTCGAGGCCGGCGTGGAAGTGGTGGCGGCTGTCGCCGTTGTAGCTGCCGCGCACCTCGCCCATCACGCCGACGACTTCGTGGACGGTGTCCTGGGGGCCGACCGGCCAGGGCATCGGTTCGGTGCGCCGCACGGCCACCGGCTGCGGGCGGGCCGGGGCCGCTTCTTCGGGGCGGGGACTCGACAGGCGGTGCAGGCGGTGGGCATTCGCGTCCGCCACCACCAGGCTGCCGTCGCGCTCGACCGCGATGCCGCGCGGGCCGTAGAACTGCACCGTGCCGTCGGCGCCGAAGCCGTCGGCGGCCGGCGGCACGTCCGCATCGGCCAGCGCCCGGTATTCGCCCTCCGGCGTGAGCTGCAGGATGCGCCCGCCCGAGCTGGCCGCGATGTACAGGTAGCCGTCGTGGGTGAGCGCCAGGCCCACCGGACGGCGCAGCACGGGACGCTGTTCGCCTTCGCGCGGCTGGGCGATGGTCGTCACCATGCCATCCGGGCTGACGCGGCGGATCGCATTGTTGCCGGTATCGGCGACGTAGAGCGTGCCGTCCACGGCGACGGCGATGGCGCTGGGCGTGTCGAAGCCCGCTGCCGTGGCAAGACCGTCCGCATTGCCCGGCCTGGCGCCGCCGGCGACCGTCGTCACGCTGCCGTCCTTGCCGATGCGGCGGATGCGGTCATTGTAGGTATCGGCCACGTAGACGATGCCGGCATGGTCGACCGCCAGGCCGACCGGGCCGTTGAAGCGGGCCGCGCGCCCGATGCCATCGAGCTCGCCCGGGGTGCCGTCGCCGGCCAGCGTGGTGACGCTGCCGTCCTGGTCGATTTTCCGGATCGCGTGGTTGCCGGTGTCGGCCACGTACAGGTTGCCTTCGTGGTCGAAGGCGAGGGCGGACGGGGTGTGGAAGGCGGCGGCGGTGCCCACGCCGTCGGCAAAGCCTTCGCGGCCGCCGGCGAAGGTGGTCACCGTGCCGTCCGGCGCGATGGCGCGGATGCGATTGGCGTCGCCGGCGTCGGCGACATGGATCCTGCCTTTGGCATCGACGGCGACGCCGAAGGGGTCGTCGAAGCGGCTCGATGCGGCCGGGCCGTCGACCGCGCCCGGGATGCCTTCCCCGGCCAGGGTGGTCACACGCGCCGGCCAGAACGCCTGCGTCTTCGCGGCTTTCGGGGTGAACACGGCCAGCGCGCCCGGCTGGCGCTCGATGGTGTCGGTGAAATACAGGACGGCGCCGGCCGCCAGGATGCCCGCGCCCGCAAGCGCCGCGATGAGGATCTTTCGGTTCACTGAAGCCGCTGGATGAATTGCAGAGGCTGCAATCTTAACGGAAGTTTCATCGTAGGGTGGCCGGCTTGGCCGGCCGCGCGTTCAACGCACGGATGCGTCGTGGCGACACCTATTCGAACTCCATCCCGTCGCATGCGGGGTTGCCGCCCCAATCGGCCGGGTATATTCCCGTGCGCACAAACCGTCCAAATGTTGAGAATGGCCATTCCGATGCATGCTTCGCCAATCCATGCTTCACCGGATTGAAATGAATGTAATCCACGTGTCGCTCCATATCGACCTCGTTCCGGATCTGATGTTCCCAAAAGCGGCGCTGCCAGATAGGCGCGGCCCCGCGTTCTTGCCTCGACTTCGACAGGGTCATCGGATACAAGTGGCCGCAGGAATACGAGACGTGGTGCTTGATCTGCGTCCAGCGAATCGAGAAGTTGGTATCGTCGTCGGGAAGCGTCCATATGCAGTGGAGGTGATCCGGCATCAAGACCATCGCATCGGTTGTAAACGGAAACCGGATGCGTACGCGTTCGATGGCATGGCGAAGCGCGGCGCGTATCGCATCGTCACAGAGGATCGGGCGGCGGTGGGTGACGACCGTGAAAAAGTAGGTCGTGCCGGTCAGGGCGCGGCGGTAGTGGGGCATCGGCGCATGTTAAGTTGCCGCCGGAATTAGAAGGTGCGTCCGATCAAAGGGAAGTTGGACGCGCGGACGGCGAAGCCGTCCACCCTACTGCGTGCGCAGGTATTCGATTTCCTGCGACACGGCCTTGCTGACGATCTCGCCCAGCGCCTCGTGCAGCCCTTCGCGCAGGTCGGCGGTGAAGGTTTCGAGCGTGCGCTGCATGGCGTCGGCCATGGCGTCGCGCACGCGCTGCTCGAGCACGAAGTCGACGCGGCCCTGCAGTTGCTGCAGCACGCGCTCGGTCACGCGGCGCTCCAGCACGCTCCATTCCTCGCCGGTCCAGCGCTCGCTGGCACGGCGTTCCAGCTGCTGCGCCAGCGGTTCGGGCGGCTCGGGAGGCGCGGCTGCCGGCGCCGGCGGGATGACCGGCTCGGACACGACTTCCGTCAACACGGGGATGCTCGGGTCGAAAGCGGCGTTCTGGCTCATGACTGTCCTGCGACGAAGTGGGTCAGGGGGTAGGACTGCTTCTTGTAGGCGACGTAGCGCTTGCGGCCCTCGGCGGCGTCCGCTTCGTCGGTGGAGATGATCTCGAACACGCGCGCGAACTTCGCCAGTGTAGCCGGCGTGCGGCGGGTGAGGTTGACCAGCATCTCATG
Source organism: Massilia consociata (assembly GCF_042432755.1). NCBI lineage: Bacteria > Pseudomonadati > Pseudomonadota > Betaproteobacteria > Burkholderiales > Oxalobacteraceae > Massilia > Massilia consociata. The sequence goes on along the minus strand of NZ_JBHLWP010000013.1, from coordinate 474,990 downwards.
ATGTGGCAGTGGCGCGCCTTCATCGAAGGTGACGATGACCGGCGTCTGGCCCGCCAGCGGATCGCCGGCCAGGACGTGCGGGATGAAATCGGTGCTCGAGACCGTCCACAGCGCCGCGTTCAGCGCTTCGGCCTGGGCGGCATCCTCGGCCAGCAGCACGACCCTGGCCTTGGCGGCATAGGCTTTGCGGGCCAGGCGGCAGGCGTAGGACAGCTTGTCCGGGATGTTGGTATGGAAGTCGATGCGGGTCATGGTGCTTGCAAGGAAAGAGGGCGGCACGGGCCGCCCTCGGGACATCAGGCGTTCATGCCGCCCTGGGACTGGCCGGCCTGCGCAATATCGGCCTGAACCATGCCGCTATGGCGCAGCAGCGCGTCGATCGAGGGCTCGCGGCCGCGGAAGGCCCTGAACGATTCCAGCGCCGGGCGCGAGCCGCCCACCGCCAGGATCTCGCGCTGGAAGCGCTTGCCGGTCTCCTGCAGCTGGCCGGACTCCAGCGCCTCCTCGAACGCCGCATAGGCGTCGGCGGACAGCACCTCGGCCCACTTGTAGCTGTAGTAGCCGGCCGCGTAGCCGCCCGAGAAGATGTGGCCGAACGAGTGCTGGAAGCGGTTGAAGGACGGCGGGATCATCACCGAGAACTGCCTGCGGATGTCGTCGATCAGGGCCTGCACGGTGCGCTCGCTGGCCGGGTCGAAGTCGTAGTGCAGGTGCATGTCGATCAGCGAGAACTCGACCTGGCGCAGCGTCATCATCCCGGACTGGAAGTTCTTCGCCGCCAGCATCTTGTCGTAGAGCAGACGCGGCAGCGGTTCGCCCGTCTTCACGTGGGCGGTCATCTGCTGCAGCTTGTCCCACTCCCAGCAGAAGTTTTCCATGAACTGCGAAGGCAGTTCCACCGCATCCCATTCCACGCCCGAGATGCCCGATACCGACAGTTCCTCGACTTCGGTCAGCATGTGGTGCAGGCCGTGGCCGAACTCGTGGAACAGGGTGATGACTTCGTCGTGCGTGAACAGCGACGGTTGCAGCTTGCCGTCCACCGTTGCCGGTGGCGTGAAGTTGCAGGTGAGGTAGGCGATCGGGGTCTGCACGATGCCGCCCGTGGTCAGGCGGCGGCCGCGCGCGTCGTCCATCCAGGCGCCCTGGTTCTTGCCCTCGCGCGCATACAGGTCGAGGTAGAACTGCCCCACCAGTTCGCCGTCGCGTTCGATGCGGAAGAAGCGCACGTCCGGATGCCACACGGGCGCTTCATCGGCCTTGATCTGCACGCCGAACAGGTCCTGGATGACCGTGAACAGTCCCTGCACGACCTTCGGTTCGGGGAAGTATTCCTTCACTTCCTTCTCGGAGAAGGCATAGCGCTGCTCGCGCAGCTTTTCCGAGGCGTAGGCCACGTCCCAGGATTGCAGGTCTTCGATGCCCAGCTCGCTTCTAGCGAAGGCGCGCAGCTCTTCCAGGTCCTTCTCGGCGAAGGGGCGCGCGCGCTTCGCCAAGTCTTCCAGGAATTCCACCACGTGCTGCGGGCTCTCCGCCATCTTCGGCACCAGCGACACTTCGGCGAAGTTGGCGTACTCCAGCAGCTGGGCTTCTTCGTGGCGCAGCTGCAGGAGCTTGACGATGTTCCCGGTGTTGTCCCATTCAGCAAGCTTGCTGAACATGGTGCCGGCGTCGGAGGCCTTGGTGGCGCTGGCGCGGTAGATGGTTTCGCGCAAGGAGCGGTTATCGCAGAACTGCAGCACCGGGTAGTAGGACGGGAAGTGCAGGCTGAACTGCCAGCCGGCCTTGCCGTCCTTCTCGGCGCTGGCGCGGGCCGCAAGCTTCACGTCGTCCGGAATGCCCGACAGTTCTTCTTCGCTCTCGACCAGCAGCTTGTAGTCGTTGGTCGCGTCGAGCACGTTCTGCGAGAAGCGGGTCGAGGTGGCGGCCTGCTGTTCCTGGATGTCGGCGAAGCGCTGCTTTTTATCTTCCGGCAGCTCGGCGCCGCCCAGGCGGAAGTCGCGCAGCGCGTTCTCGACGATGCGCTTGCGGGCAGGCGTGAGGCTGTCGTATTCAGCGCTGGCGCGGAGCAGCTTGTACTTGGCGAACAGCGCCTCGTTCTGGCCGAGGGAGGTCCAGAACTCGGTGACCTTCGGCTGGTTCTCGTTGTAGGTGGCGCGCAGCTCGGGCGTGTCGGCCACGTGGTTCAGGTGGTTGACCACGCCCCAGGCGCGGCCCAGGCGCTCGGTGGCTTCCTCGAGCGGCACCACGAAGCTGTCCCAGGACACGTTCTCTTGCGGCGCTTCGAGCCGGGTGACGACCTCGGCGGCTTCCTTGATCAACTGTTCGATGGCCGGCGTGACGTGCTCCGGGCGGAACAGGTCGAAGCGCGGCAGGCTCGAGAAATCGAGGAGAGGATTGCTGGTGTCAGTCGTCATGGTGTTCCTTCCTGGTTCTGGGTTATGCCACGCCGGGCTTCGGTTCCATTCCCGTTGCCTGGCTGGGGCAGTTCTGGCTGCTGGAGTGCACGCGCTCGGCGGACTCCACCGTGTTCATCAACAGCATGGTGATCGTCATCGGACCGACGCCGCCCGGCACCGGCGTGATGTGCGACGCGACTTCGCGTACGCCCGCATAGTCCACGTCGCCGCACAGCTTGCCGGCGTCGTCGCGGTTCATGCCGACGTCGATCACGACGGCGCCCGGCTTGACCATGTCGGCGGTAAGCGTATTGCGGCGGCCGACGGCGGCGACGACCACGTCGGCCTGGCGGGTATGGTAGCCCAGGTCCGGCGTTGCGCTATGGCAGATGGTGACGGTGGCGTTGCCTTGCAAGAGCAGCAGCGCCATCGGCTTGCCGACGGTATTGGAACGGCCGATCACGACCGCGTGCTTGCCGCGCAGGTCGATGCCGGTGGTCTCGATCAGCTTCATGCAGCCGTAGGGCGTGCAGGGGCGGAAGCCCGGCAGGTTGGCGACCAGTTCGCCGGCCGACAGCACCGAGTAGCCGTCGACATCCTTGCTGGTGGCGATCGCCTCGATGACCTTGCTCGGGTCGATGTGCTTCGGCAGCGGCATCTGCACCAGGATGCCGTGGATGCTCGGGTCGGCGTTCAGCGCGGCGATACGGTCCAGCAGGGCCTGTTCCGTCAGGTCGGCGTCGTATTTCTCCAGCACAGAGTGGAAGCCCACGTCGCCGCAGGCCTTGACCTTGTTGCGCACGTAGACGTGGCTCGCCGGGTCCTCGCCGACCAGGATCACGGCCAGGCCGGGCTGCCTGCCGGCAGCGGTCAGCTTGGCGGCGCGCTGGGCGATCTCGCCGCGCAGTTGTTGGGAAAGGAGGACTCCGTCGATGTTCTGGGCTGGCATGTTCTGGCTCATGGCTAGGCAAAAATGAAATTATAAGGCCCGCGCCCGCAATGCACCCTGAATCGCGCGCCGCGGCGGGCCAAGCATTGTCATATTTACCTTTCGCTCCGCCAAAGGGGGAGTGGCCGGCAGCCGCTTCGATATACGATGGTCTGCAGGGCGGACGGCTCTGCCGTCCGCGCGTTCAAGCGCATGATGAACAGCCCCCGCGTCAATTCGCGCCGGATTTGAACGCGTGGTCGGCGAAGCCGACCACCCTACGAAAATGTGCGGTCGCAGCATGGAATTTCGCAATGTGAAATTACATATCGCAATTTGAAAAAGGCAAAATCCACTGGTAGAATCGAACGGTTTATTTTCAGATATTTGAAATTTCACCATATCGCCGCCAGCCATTTTCAGGGAACGGGTGGGGCGACACTCTAAGGAGACGCATTACATGTCAGCTCAACTCGACCAGTTGACGGCACAAGCTGCCAACGACCCGGATACGCTCGAAACCCAGGAATGGCTGGACGCGCTGGAAGCGGTGATCGAACATGAAGGCACCGAGCGCGCGCATTATCTGATGGAGCGCATGGTCGACCTGGCGCGCCGCCGCGGCGCCCACATCCCGTTCTCGAGCAATACCGCCTACGTGAACACCATCCCGGCGCACCTGAACGTGAACTGCCCGGGCAACCTCGAATACGAAGAGCGCCTGCGCTCGTGGATGCGCTGGAACGCGATGGCGATGGTGGTCAAGGCCAACCGTGCCGACGGCGACCTGGGCGGCCACATCTCGTCCTTCGCCTCGCTGGCGAACATGCTGGGCATCGGCTTCAACCACTTCTGGCACGCCCCGACCGAAGAGCATGGCGGCGACCTGCTGTACATCCAGGGCCACTCTTCGCCCGGCATCTACGCGCGCGCCTACCTGGAAGGCCGCATCACCGAAGAGCAGCTGCTGAACTTCCGCCGCGAAGTCGACGGCAAGGGCCTGTCGTCGTACCCGCACCCGAAACTGATGCCGGACTTCTGGCAGTTCCCGACCGTCTCGATGGGCCTGGGGCCCCTGATGGCGATCTACCAGGCGCGCTTCCTGAAGTACCTGCACGCACGCGGCATCGCCAACACCGAGAACCGCAAGGTCTGGGTCTTCTGCGGCGACGGCGAGATGGACGAGCCGGAATCGATGGGCGCGATCGGCATGGCCGCGCGCGAGCGCCTCGACAACCTGGTCATGGTCGTCAACTGCAACCTGCAGCGCCTGGACGGCCCGGTACGCGGCAACGGCAAGATCATCCAGGAACTGGAATCGGACTTCCGCGGCGCCGGCTGGAACGTCGTCAAGGTCATCTGGGGCTCGCAGTGGGATGCGTTGCTCTCCAAGGACAAGGACGGCATCCTGCAGCGCGTGATGATGGAAACCGTGGACGGCGAATACCAGAACTACAAGGCCAAGGACGGCGCCTACGTGCGCAAGCACTTCTTCGGCAAGCACCCGGAGCTGCTCAAGATGGTCGCCAACATGAGCGACGACGACATCTGGCGCCTGACCCGCGGCGGCCACGACCCGCACAAGATCTACGCCGCGTTCAAGAACGCGCAGGAAAACAAGGGCACCCCGACCGTGCTGCTGGTGAAGACCGTCAAGGGCTTCGGCATGGGCAAGTCGGGCGAGGCGCGCAATACCGCGCACCAGACCAAGAAGCTGGACGACGCCGCCATCCGCGAGATGCGCGACCGTTTCAACATCCCTATCCCGGACGACAAGCTGGCCGAGATCCCGTTCTTCAAGCCGTCCGACGACGCGCCGGAGATGCAGTACCTGCACGAGCGCCGCAAGGCCCTGGGCGGCTACCTGCCGCAGCGCCGTTCCAAGGCGGACGAGCAGCTGGTCGTGCCGCCGCTGGAAACCTTCAAGGCCGTGCTCGAGCCGACCGCGGAAGGCCGCGAGATCTCGACCACGCAGTCGTACGTGCGCGTCATCACCAGCCTGCTGAAGGACCCGAGCATCGGCCAGCGCATCGTGCCGATCCTGGTCGACGAATCGCGTACCTTCGGCATGGAAGGCCTGTTCCGCCAGATCGGCATCTTCAACCAGCAGGGCCAGCTGTACGAGCCGGTCGACCGCGACCAGGTGATGTACTACCGTGAAGACAAGGCCGGCCAGATCCTGCAGGAGGGCATCAACGAAGCGGGCGGCATGAGCTCGTGGATCGCCGCGGCGACCTCGTACTCGTCGAACAACCGCACCATGATCCCGTTCTACACGTTCTACTCGATGTTCGGCATGCAGCGCGTGGGCGACCTGGTCTGGCTGGCGGGCGACATCCGTGCCCGCGGCTTCCTGATGGGCGGCACTGCCGGCCGTACCACGCTGAACGGCGAAGGCCTGCAGCACGAGGACGGCCACAGCCACGTCATCGCGGCCACGGTCCCGAACTGCATTCCCTACGACCCGACCTTCGGGCACGAAGTGGCGGTGATCATCCAGGACGGCCTGCGCCGCATGGTGCAGGAGCAGGAGGATGTGTTCTACTACATCACCATCATGAACGAGAACTATGCCCACCCGGGCCTGAAGCCGGGCCAGGAAGAGGGCATCCTGAAGGGCATGTACCTGCTGCAGGAAGGCGCGCCGATCGAAGGCGACGCCGCCAGCGCCAAGCGCGTCCAGCTGATCGGTTGCGGCACCATCCTGCGCGAGTCGATCGCAGCAAGCGAGCTGCTGAAGAACGACTGGGGCGTCGATGCGGACGTGTGGTCGGCTCCGTCGCTGACGCTGCTGGCGCGCGACGGCCAGGATGCCGAGCGCTGGAACATGGTCAACCCGGACGCCGAGCAGCGCGTGCCGTACGTGACCTCGCTGCTGCAGAACACCGCCGGCCCGATCGTCGCCACCACCGACTACATGCGCCTGTTCGCCGAGCAGATCCGCGGCTTCATGCCGAAGGACCGCACCTACAAGGTGCTGGGCACCGATGGCTTCGGCCGCTCGGATTCGCGCGTCAAGCTGCGCGAGTTCTTCGAAGTGAACCGCTACTACATCACCGTGGCATCGCTGCGCGCCCTGGCCGATGAAGGCAAGATCGACCGCGCCATCGTGACCCAGGCGATCCAGAAGTACGGCATCGACCAGAACAAGCCGAATCCTGTGACCGTGTAAATGCTCAGAGGCGTCGCTCCCGCACAGGCGGGAGCCCAATTTTGCGTGAGCAGCCTGCATGCAAAATTGGGTCCCCGCCTGCGCGGGGACGACGACTCAGGCGCTAACTCAAAGAATAATTGGAGCTAACACTATGAGCATTGTGGAAGTCAAAGTCCCCGACATCGGCGACTTCAAGGAAGTCGAAGTCATCGAACTGCTGGTCAAGCCGGGCGACACCATCAAGGTCGACCAGTCCCTGATCACGGTCGAATCGGACAAGGCGAGCATGGAAATCCCGGCCAGCCACGCCGGCGTCGTCAAGGAAATCAAGGTAAAAGTCGGCGACAAGGTCGCCGAAGGTTCGCTGGTGCTGCTGGTCGAGGAAGCCGGCGGCGGCGCCGCCGCTGCTGCGCCCGCACCGGCTGCCGCTGCTCCGGCTGCCGCACCTGCCGCGGAAGCCGCGCCTGCACCTGCAGCCGCTGCCCCGGCAGCATCCGCGCCGGCTGGCGCCGGCGCCATCGTCGAAGTCACCGTGCCGGATATCGGCGACTTCAAGGAAGTCGAAGTCATCGAGCTGATGGTCAAGCCGGGCGACCAGATCAAGGTCGACCAGTCCCTGATCACGGTCGAGTCGGACAAGGCGAGCATGGAGATCCCGTCCAGCCACGCCGGCACCGTCAAGGAAATCAAGGTCAAGGTCGGCGACAAGGTCGCCAAGGGCTCGCTGGTGCTGCTGGTCGAGTCGACCGGCGGGGCGCCGGCTGCCGCACCGGCCGCTGCCGCCCCTGCGCCTACCGCAGCCGCACCGTCGGCCACGGCCGCCGCGTCCGCACCTGCTGCTGCTCCAGCGCCTGCCGCAGCCGCACCGGCGCCGGGCGTCACCGGCTCGAAGGCCCACGCCTCGCCGTCGATTCGCAAGTTCGCCCGCGAACTGGGCGTGGACCTGGCGCGCGTGCCGGGCACCGGCCCGAAAGGCCGCATCACCCAGGTCGACGTGCAGAACTTCGTCAAGGGCGTGATGGCTGCGCCGCCGGCAGCAAGCGCTCCTGCAAAGGCAGGCGGTTCGGGCGTCGGCCTGGACGTGCTGCCATGGCCGTCGCTGGACTTCTCGAAGTTCGGCCCGACCGAAACCGTGGCCCTGCCGCGCATCAAGAAGATCTCGGGCCCGAACCTGCACCGCAACTGGGTCATGATCCCGCACGTGACCCACTTCGAGGACGCCGACGTCACCGACCTGGAACAGTTCCGCGTCGATTCGAACGCCGCGCTGGCCAAGCAGAAGTCGGCCGTCAAGCTGACCATGCTGGCCTTCGTGATCAAGGCCTCGGTCGCCGCGCTGAAGAAGTTCCCGCAGTTTAATTCGTCGCTGTCGGAAGACGGCGCCAGCCTGATCGTCAAGCAGTACTACAACATCGGCTTTGCCGCCGACACCCCGAACGGCCTGGTGGTGCCGGTCGTGAAGGACGCCGACAAGAAGACGATCTCGCAGATCGCCGTCGAAATGGGCGAATTGTCGGCAGCCGCACGCGACGGCAAGCTGTCGCCGGCCGCGATGCAGGGCGCGACCTTCACCATCTCGTCGCTGGGCGGCATCGGTGGCACGGCCTTCACGCCGATCATCAACGCACCGGAAGTCGCGATCCTCGGCCTGTCGAAGTCGGCGATGAAGCCGGTCTGGGACGGCTCGGCATTCCAGCCGCGCCTGATGCTGCCGCTGTCGCTGTCGTACGACCACCGCGTGATCGACGGCGCCGGCGCCGCGCGCTTCGCCGCCTACCTGGCCGACGTCCTGGCCGACCTGCGCAAGACCCTTCTGTAAGGAGCCGGGCATGAGCACTGTTGAAGTAAAAGTCCCGAACATCGGCGATTTCAAGGACGTCGAAGTCATCGAACTCCTGGTCAAGCCGGGCGACACCATCAAGGTCGACCAGTCCCTGGTGACGGTCGAATCGGACAAGGCCAGCATGGAGATCCCGTCGACCAACGCCGGCGTGGTCAAGGAACTGAAGGTCAAGGTCGGCGACAAGGTGAACGAAGGCTCGCTGCTGCTGATCGTCGAGGAATCCGGTGCGGGTGCAGCGCCCGCACCGGCTGCGGCACCGGGCGCTGGTGCGGCAAGCGACAAGCCTGCCGCCCAGATCGGCACGCAGGCCGCGGCGCCGACCGCGGCCGCCGGTCCGACCGACTCGTACGCGCCGGCCCACCCGGCGCCGGCAGCCACCCCGGCGGCCGCCCCGGCTCCGGGCGCGGCCAGCTACGGCGGCCCGGTCGACATCGAATGCGAAATGATGGTGCTGGGCGCCGGCCCGGGCGGCTACTCGGCCGCCTTCCGCGCCGCCGACCTCGGCATGAACACCGTGCTGGTCGAGAAGTATGCGACCCTGGGCGGCGTGTGCCTGAACGTGGGCTGCATCCCGTCCAAGGCGCTGCTGCACGTGGCGCACATCATGGACGAGACCGCGCACATGGGCGACCTCGGTGTCACGTTCGCCCCGCCGCAGGTCGATATCGACAAGCTGCGCGCGTACAAGGATGGCGTGATCAAGAAGATGACCGGCGGCCTGAACTTCATGGCCAAGGCGCGCAAGGTCAATGTGGTGCAGGGCGTGGGCAGTTTTCTCTCCCCGAACCACATCGAAGTCACGGCCGGCGACGGCAGCAAAAAGGTCGTGAAGTTCGCCAAAGCGATCATCGCCGCCGGCTCCTCGGTGGTGAAGCTGCCGTTCGTGCCGGAAGACCCGCGCATCGTCGATTCGACCGGCGCGCTGGAACTGCGCCAGGTGCCGAAGCGCATGCTGGTCATCGGCGGCGGCATCATCGGCCTGGAAATGGCAACCGTGTACTCGACCCTGGGTGCGCGCATCGACGTGGTCGAGATGATGGACGGCCTGATGCAGGGCGCGGACCGCGAGGCCGTCAAGGTCTGGCAGAAGTTCAACGCGCACCGCTTCGACAACATCATGTTGAAGACCAAGACCGTCGGCGTGGAAGCGCTGCCGGAAGGGATCAAGGTGACGTTCGAGTCGGCCGAGGCAGGCCAGGCCGCGCCGGAACCGCAGCTGTACGACCTGGTGCTGGTGGCCGTGGGCCGCAGCCCGAACGGCAAGAAGATCGCCGCCGAGAAGGCCGGCGTGGCGGTGACCGACCGCGGCTTCATCGGCGTGGACGGCCAGATGCGCACCAACGTGCCGCACATCTTCGCCATCGGCGACCTGGTGGGCCAGCCGATGCTGGCGCACAAGGCGGTGCACGAGGCCCACGTGGCGGCCGAGGCGGCGCACGGCGAGAAGGCCTATTTCGACGCCAAGGTGATCCCGTCGGTGGCCTACACCGATCCGGAAGTCGCGTGGGTCGGCCTGACCGAGGAAGAAGCCAAGCAGAAGGGCATCGCCGTCGAGAAGGGCCACTTCCCGTGGAACGCCAGCGGCCGCGCGGTCGCCAACGGCCGCGAAGAAGGCTTCACCAAGCTGCTGTTCGACGCCGAGACCAAGCGCATCATCGGCGGCACCATCGTCGGCACCAATGCCGGCGACATGATCGGCGAGGTGGCGCTGGCCATCGAGATGGGCGCGGACGGCGTGGACATCGGCAAGACCATCCACCCGCACCCGACCCTGGGCGAATCGATCGGCATGGCGGCGGAAGCCTACAAGGGCGTCTGCACCGACCTGCCGCCGGCACGCAAGAAGTGAGCACTGCGCCGGCAAGCGTCGGAGACCGACGGTAGCCGGTAAACATCAAAGGCCGGGTCCTGGTTGAACAGGACCCGGCCTTTTTGCTTCTGCTACGGTGGCGCTTACCGTAAACATGCTTCGAAAATCACACAAAGTAACAATTTGACTTGCATCGAAGTAACAATAGTTTCAGCTTGGTTAATTTGTGTCTATACTGCCGGCCTTTCATCCGAAGCAGTAGACAAGCATGACCACCGTGCGACCAGTAGAAGAAGCTCATCAGAAAGCTCATCATCCGGCAAAAGTAGAGAAAAAGCGGTCATTGTTCAATATCTATCCGCTGCTGGGTGTCGTGCTCGTTCTTGTCACGGCGCTCCTGACATACGGCGGATTGTTACTTTTCTTCGTCGATGACTGGAGTTTCCTCCAGTTCGGCGAGCCGGCCAAGGCAAGTCGATAGCCGGGCGCCTGGTCGGCCGAAGATCATGCCGTGGGGCATCCGGCGGCATCAATGCGGCGACAGGAAGGCGTGCAGTTGTTCGCTCGAGAGCGGCCGGCTGAAGAGATAACCCTGGAACGATGTGCAGCCGCAGCGTCCAAGCAACTCGCGCTGCGCCTGCGTTTCGACGCCTTCGGCGATCACGGCGATTCCCATCGCCTGCCCGAGCGCCATGATGGCGTTGACGATCGCCAGGTCGCGTGCGTCGAGCAGCAGGTTGTGGACGAAGGACTGGTCGATCTTGAGCTGGTCGAGCGGCAAGCGCTTCAGGTACGACAGCGACGAGTAGCCGGTGCCGAAATCGTCGAGCGAGAAACATACGCCATGCCGCTTCAGTAACTGGATCTTGTCGATCGCGCTTTCGATGTCCTCCACCAGGAGCGATTCGGTCAGCTCTATTTTCAGCCGGCGGGGATCCGCCCCGGAACTGGCCAGCACCGCCAGCACATCGGCAACGAAGCCTGGCTGGCGAAACTGCAGCGCACTGACATTGACCGACATGTGCAGGTCCTGTCCCACCGGGCCACCGGCCAGGCGCACCAATTGCGCGCACGCCTCTTCCAGGATCCAGCGGCCCAAAGGAAGGATCAGGCCGGTGTCTTCGGCTGCCGGGATGAATTCCGCAGGCGACACCATGCCGCGCTGCGGGTGGCGCCACCGCACCAATGCCTCGACGCCGGTGACGGCGCCTTCGCTGTCCAGCTGGGGCTGGTAATAGAGCAGGAATTCGCCGCGCGACAGGCCTTGACGCAACTCCGCCTCCAGCATGGCGCGTGCCAGCGCAGCCGCTTGTATCTTCGGATCGAAGAAACAGACCATGTTGCGGCCCGCCGCCTTCGCCTGGTACATCGCGAGGTCGGCACGCTTGAGCAGTTCGGTGAGGGTCAGCGTGCTGCAGCCGAACAGGGCCACCCCCATGCTCGGCGTGATGTGGCGCTCGTAGCTTCCAAGCTTGAATGGGGTGTTCAGTGCGTCCAGGATCCGGTGGGCCACCTCGGTGGCGTGTTGCGCCGCCGCCTCCTCGCAAGCCCCGATGTCCTCCAGGATAATGACGAACTCGTCGCCGCCGAGCCGCGCCACCGTATGGCGCTCGGCGACGCTCGCCAGCAGGCGACTGGCCACGAGATCGAGCAGCAGGTCGCCGTTGTCATGGCCAATCGTGTCGTTGATGTTCTTGAAGTTGTCCAGGTCGAGCAGCAGCACCGCGCCGACCCGCCCGAGCCGTGCATGCAGCGTCACGGCATGGTCGAGGCGGTCCATCAGCAACTGCCTGTTCGGCAGCCCGGTCAGCGTATCGTAGAAGGCCAGCCTGCCGATCTCTTCGTAGGCAAGCTTCATGTCGTGGATGTCGGTGGTGGTGCCGTACCACTTCGTGATGTTTCCTTGTCCGTCCCGGATCGGCATGCCTTTGGCAAGGTGCCAGCGGTAGACCTGGTCTGCGCGGCGCAAACGGTACTCGGCGGAGAACACGGCGCCTGTCTGCACCGATTCTGCCCAGGTTGCGAGCGTCCGCTCGACGTCGTCCGGGTGCAGCAGTCCGATCCATTGTTCGCCAATACGCTTGCTGTCGGGAAGATTGGCATAGTCGATGATCGACTGGTTGGCGAAGTCGATCACGCCCTCCGGTGTCGCGGACCAGACGATGTAGGGCATCGAGTCGGCCAGCTGATGAAAGCGGTCGCGGTGCGACGCTCCGTGATCGCAGCCGTACCGGCGCAGTTCGAGCCGCGCCATGACTTCCTGCGCCAGGATTCGCAAACCGTCCAGCTGGCCTGGCGTCGGGGTATGAGGTTCGCAATGGATGACCACCAGTGCGCCAAGCACACAGCCGTCGTGCGTGAGCAGCGGAATTCCGGCAAAGAAGCGCCAATTGTCCGGTACGCCGGCCGCGGCCTCCCGGGGCAGGGCGCGCAGGTCGGCAACGACAAGCTCTTCACCGCTGGCGATGACCTGCGCGCAAAGGGAATCCTGGCGCGCCACCTCGGCCACATCCAGGCCGACAAGCGATTTACGCCACTCGCGGGCGGCGTCGACAAAACAGAGCGCGGCCATGGGCGTGCCGCATAGTGTTGCAGCCAGCCGTACCAGCCGGTCGAAGCAGTCTTCGGCACCACTGTCGAGGATGTCGTAGGCGTGCAGGACATGGAGGCGGCGCGCTTCGTTCAGGTCATCAAAAGACATACTTTACCGGTGAAATTGGCAATAACGCCACGGCCGGCATGGAACGCATTACCTGCCGCGGCGCATTTTCATTCTAGCCAATGTTGAATATATTCCCGGAACGAATGCCGCGATGCAAAAGCGTTCGGCATTGCATCAGTCCCGCAGTATCCAGCCCATGCCACAGCCGGGTCAGGATGCCGCCCATTCGACCTGCAGGGCCGTCCTCGAGGCGGACCGGGTGCGCGGGCCGGTGGCATGCGTCGCGGCGCGCTGGGGCTGCGCCTCCTGCCCGAAGCGGAACACGCTCACGCGCTGGGCCAGGCCGGCAGCGCTTTCTTCCAGCGATTGCGCCGCGCTGGCTGCTTCCTCGACCAGGGCAGCATTCTGCTGCGTGACCTGGTCCATCTGGCTGATGGCCTGGTGGATCTGTTCGATGCCCGCACTCTGTTCGCTGGACGCGGCCGTGATCTCTTCCATGATGTCGGCCACGCGCCGCACGCTCAGCACGATCTCTTCCATGGTGGCGCCTGCCTGATTGACGAGGCGGCTGCCGCTGTCGACCTTGTCGACCGAGTCGGTGATCAGGGTCTTGATCTCCTTGGCCGCGGCGGCCGAGCGCTGGGCGAGGTTGCGCACCTCGGAGGCGACGACGGCGAAACCGCGGCCCTGTTCGCCGGCCCTCGCGGCCTCGACCGCGGCGTTCAGGGCCAGGATATTGGTCTGGAAGGCGATGCCGTCGATGACCGCGATGATGTCGACGATCTTGCGCGCGGAATCGTTGATTGCGCCCATGGTGTCCACGACCTCCGCGACGACGGCGCCGCCGCGGGTCGCCACATCCGACGCGGTGGCCGCCAGGCCGTTCGCCTGGCGTGCATTGTCGGCATTCTGGCGCACCGTGGTGGTGAGTTCCTCGACCGAGGCCGCGGTTTCCTCGATCGAACTGGCTTGCTGCTCGGTGCGCGAAGACAGGTCCATGTTGCCCATGGCGATCTGGCTCGAGGCGGTGGCGATCACGTCGCTGCTGCTGCGCACTTCACTCACGATGCCGGCCAGGCTGGCCGTCATGTCGCGCAAGGCGCCGAGCAACTGGCCGAATTCGTTGCGGGAGTCGACCGTGACGCGTGCGCCGAGGTCGCCGTCGGCGACGCGCCGCGCCAGGTCCACGGCCACGTCGAGCGGGCGGGTGATGGCGCGCACCAGATACACCGTGGCGGCAGCCGCGAGCAGCACCGCCAGGACGATGGCGCCGATCGTCAGCATGTTCAGCAGGCGCAGTTCGGCATGCAGTTCATCGCTCTGGCGCGCATTGCGCGCGCTGAGGTAGTCCTGCAGCTCCTTGTAGGCGCGCTGTCCTTTCAGGTAGGTCGGGTTGATCTGGCGAATCAGGATGGCCTGGGCCACATCCCAGTTGTTCTCTTCGAGGGCGCGGGCCGCGTTGCCGACCATGTCGATGCCGAAGTTCTGGCTCTCGTTTTCCCAGCGTACGATTGCTTCCCTGGTTTCGGGAAAGCGCAGCGATGCCAGCAGCGCATCGCGCTCCTGTTGCAGCTCGGCGGTATTGCTGTGGATGCTGTTGAAATGGTTCGCGAGCGGGTGGTCGTGCATGACTGCGTACTTGCTCTCAGGATTGTGCTGGAGCGCCTGCAGAATCTGGCTGCGGTTGGTTTCCATGCGGTGTGCGATGCTGGCCAGCGCCAGCTGCTGCTCGGCGCTGCGCAAGGCGGTATGCTCGAGCAGGTTGACGGCATGCTGGGTCGAATAATAGCCAAGACCGCCGACCGCCAGGGTCACGGCGATGAGGCCGCTCGTCACCAGGGTGATGACATGTTTGATACGGAGGTTTTTCATGAATGGGAGATTGGCGTTGTAAGAACGGCGAGGTGCCGCAGAAGCGTTGTATTCTCGGCTAAAAAATGACGAATTTCCACACGGAAACTATGCAGATCGTCCAGAATAGTGTGCTATCTGTCTGAATTTGATTAAATGGATAAATTGTCATCAGTTTTGGGACGCCACGCCTTCCACGCCCGTATCTTCTTCAACGGCCGGTTTTGCGACGCCAACCAGTTCCGGGAGAACGGCAGCTCCGGCCACCTTCACTTGGTGCGCGTCGGGCCGGTCGAGTTCGTCCACGACGACGGTTCGGTGGTGCGTGCCGACCAACCTGCACTCGTCTTCTACCCGCGCGGCAGGGCGCACCTGCTGCGCGTGCCGGAGGGCCATACGGCCTTGCTCCTGTGCGCCAACATCGTGTTCGAGCATGGCGTGAGCAATCCGCTGGCAGGGGTGTTGCCGGATTGCCTGCACCTGCCGCTGTCCGAGATCGCAGGCCTGGGCGCCACGCTCGAGCTGTTGTTCAGTGAAGCGGGCAGCGCGGCGCCTGGGCGCGAACTGATCCTCGACCGGCTGTGCGACGTTCTGCTCACCCAGGTGATCCGGCGCGAATTCGAGACCGGCACGCTGTCGCCGGGCCTGCTGGCCGGGCTGGCGGACCGCCAGCTCGCGCTTGCCCTGGCGGCGATCCACGAACGGCCGCACGAACCCTGGACCTTGCATTCCCTGGCCGGGGTCGCCTGCATGTCGCGCGCCGCCTTCACTGAACATTTCCGCGAGGTGATCGGCATTCCGCCCGGGGAGTACCTGAGCCGCTGGCGTATCGCATTGGGCGCCCGGCTGCTGCGCCAGGGGATGCCGGTCAAGCTCGTCAGCAGCCAGGCAGGCTATACGAGTCCGTCCACGTTCACGCGGGCTTTCACCGCACACATGGGCGCCGCGCCGCGCGACTGGCTGAAACGGGCGGCCTGAAGGCGTGATTTCAATCGTGACAGGCCCTCTGCGGTGTATTGACGCGCTATGATGAAGGACATGTGGCGGCAGGCCACTTTGTCGCCGATCGCGTGTTACAGCTACAGGGAGACGGCTATGTACGAACACGGCAATGAATACGTCGGGACGGTTTTTGTGCTGCCCGAAACACGCTGCTTCGAGCTCAAGACCACCATCCACGGCTCGCCCGGCATTCTCCACGGCACCATTTCCCAGCAACTGGCGGCGCGCCTGGCAGACGGTGCACCGGACGGAATCGACCCGCGCCTGGTGGCAACCGAGCCGCGCCGGGTCGAGGTGATGACCCGCGAGATCCACGAACGTCACCGCGCGCCGCGCAAGGTGTATTGCCTGACGCGGCTGTTCGACTTCGAAACCCGCACCGAAGGCAGTGCGGCACCGGCCATTGCCGGCTGACCCGGCCGGCAGGGCATGAAAAATGCCGCCTGGCTTGCGCCGGGCGGCATCCTGGTCATTGCAAATGAGCGCTCGGCCGAGCGCTCGCCTGAGATCAACTGAACGCGATGAAGCGTTCCGGAATATCGATCGCGCCAGACTGCGCTGCGGCGGCGTATGCGCGCATTTCGGCAACGACCGCTTCCAGCTGTTCGTTGTCCGGATTCTGGAGGAATCCTTTCATCCGTTCCTGCAGGGCCGCCTGCTGGTCTCGCCACTCGTATCGGGAAGACTTGCTCATGCTTCCTCCTCGCGGCAAACAGCCGCTGTCGTTTTATTGTTCATGACATCCTCCTGTAAAGGAGTTCAGGTTGTCATAGATACCCGCACAAGGTCGGTGCGTTGACGCACAGACCCCCGGTTCATTCTCTGGTCAAAGGATGCTGCGGTAAAACAATTCGAGCCGTTCGGCAAGAAGCTGGCGTCCTTCCTGGTGTCCCGGCCCCCGTTCCGGAAACAGAAAGCGGATGACCGGGTCTCCATTGATACAGGCAATCAAATGCGAGGGCAGGAGGGCGAGCGGGGCGTCCGGGCGCAACTGCGCACGGATGTCGGGGCGCGCGAAATAGCGCTCGAGCATGTCGCGGGTCATGCGCGGGCCAGCTTCGTAAAAGGCTTCCGCCAGTTCCGGGTTGCTGCCGGCTTCCGCCATGACCACGCGCTGCAGCGCCACCGCGTCCGGTTCGCACAGCATGTCGTAGAAATGACCGGCGAACTCGCCGATCACCTCGCGCAAGGGGCGCTCATCCTTGTCCATGCCGCCGACGGCGAAATAGCGTTCGCGGCGTGCCAGCAGCACGGCCTTGAACAGGCCGGCCTTGCCGCCGAACTTCACATAGATGGTCCGCACGGCCACCCGCGCTTCGCGGGCGATGGCCTCCAGGCTCACGCCGGCATAGCCGTGCCTGAGGAACAGGCGGGCTGCCGTATCGATCAGTTCCTGCAGGCGTGCTTCGACTTCCGACGCCTTCGGGCGGCCGGCCGACTTGGCAGGGGTAGGAGACGTGGTCGGTTTGCTCATGGGGCAACTCTAAACGACTTTAAAATGAAACGCAACCGTTTCATTTCTTGACTTGGGGCGGCGCCTGGCGAATAATGCGCATGACCCATTTCATTTTTCCTTTGGAGTTTGTTTTCCATGGCAGAAACGCATATCCCGGCTGCGCAGCAAGGCGCCCAAGCTCACGCCACGGCACAAGCCAAGGCGCCGACCAACAAGCGCGTGCTGGGCGTGGTGGCATTGATCGCGGTGGCCGCCATCGGCGCGGGCGGGCGCATGTGGTACCGCAGCCATCATTACGTCGAGACCGAAAACGCCTACGTGACCGGCCGCGTGCACCCGGTCTCGGCGCGCGTGCCGGGCGTGGTGACGCGCGTGCTGGTGGACGACAACCAGCAGGTGAAAGCGGGCGACGTGATCGCCGAGCTGGACCCGGCCGACCACCACGTGCGCGTCGAGCAGATCGAAGCGCAGATCGCCACCGTCCAGCAGCAGATCGGCCAGGCCGATGCACAGGTGGCGCAGGTGAAGGCGCAGGCTGCCGCTGCCGGCGCGCAGGTAAGGCAGGCCGAAGCCCAGCTGCTGCGTGCGCGCCAGGATGCCGAACGCTTCGGCCAGTTGTACAACGAGACCATGAAGGCCGTGTCGAAAGCGGAAGTGGACGCGTCGAACGCCGCGCGCGCGGCCGCCCTGGCCGACGTCGCGGCGCGCCGCGACAGCGCCGCCGCCGCCCAGGCGCAGGTGGCCGCGGCCGGCGCCGGCCGCGGCGTGCTCGAGGCCCAGGTCAAGGTGCTGCAGGCCCAGCTCAAGGACGCGCGCCAGCAGCTGGCCTACAACCGGATCGTCGCGCCGGTGTCGGGGCGTGTCGGCAAGCGCAGCGTCGAAGTCGGTGCGCGCGTGCAGCCGGGCCAGCAGCTGCTGGCCGTGGTGGAGGACGAGGTCTGGGTTACCGCCAACTTCAAGGAAACCCAGCTGGCGGGACTCGAGCCGGGCCAGCAGGTCTCGCTCGAAGTCGACGCGCTGCCGGGCAAGCACCTGAGCGGCCGCGTGCACAGCTTCTCGCCGGCCTCGGGCAGCCAGTTTGCGCTGCTGCCGGCCGATAACGCCACCGGCAACTTCACCAAGATCGTCCAGCGCGTGCCGGTGAAGATCGTGCTCGACCCGCTCGATGTGAAGAAATACGCCGGTCGCCTGGTGCCGGGCATGTCGGTGGTGGCCGAGGTGGAGCTGGGCCAGAAGCTTCCTCGTACCCAGACCGCTGCTGCGCACTAAGGCCCCGCCATGACAAGCCTGACCACGGCAACTGCTCCCGGCACCATGCCGGGTGCGGCACCGGTCGCGCCGCTCAACGGCACCCCCGGCGAGGCGCGCATCGACGCCCGCACCTGGATCGCGGTGGCCGCCGGCATGCTGGGCGCCTTCATGGCGGTGCTCGACATCCAGATCACCAATTCCTCGCTGCGCGACATTCTCGGCACGCTGTCGGCTACGCAGGAAGAAGGTTCCTGGATCTCGACCGCCTACCTGTGCGCGGAAATCGTCGTGATCCCGATGACGGCGCTGTTCACGCGCGCCCTCGGCGCCCGCACCTACATGATCGGCACCACCGCGCTGTTCCTGGTCTTCTCGACCTTGTGCGGGGCGGCCTGGAACCTGGAAAGCATGATCGTGTTCCGCATGCTGCAGGGTTTCACGGGCGGCGCGCTGATTCCGATGGCGATGACGCTCGTGATGACGCGCCTGCCGGCTTCCAAGCGCGCGGTCGGCATGGCGATCTTCGGCCTGACCGCCACGCTGGCGCCAGCCATGGGCCCGACCCTGGGCGGCTACCTGTCCGAGATCTACGGCTGGCCGTCGATCTTCTACATCAACTGGATTCCCGGCGTACTGCTCATCGCGGGCATGGTGTGGGGGCTGGACCCGGAGAAGCCGGACTACAAAAGCCTGGTGAAGGCCGACTGGCTCGGCATCGGCCTGATGGCGATGGGCCTGGCCTGCCTGACCATCTTCCTGGAAGAGGGCAATTCGAAGGACTGGTTCGAGTCGTCCTTCATCGTGAGCTTCGCCTCGCTGTCGCTGGTGGGCATCCTGGGCTGGGTCGTGGTGAGTTTCACGCGGCCGGATCCGTTCGTGAACCTGCGCCTCTACGGACAGCGCAATTTCCTGGTCGCGACCGTGCTGTCGGCGGTGACAGGCATGGGATTGTATGGGTCGTCGTTCCTGCTGCCGCTGTACCTGGGCCAGATCGCCGGCTACACGCCGATGCAGATCGGCGAAGTCATCGCCTGGGTCGGGCTGCCGCAACTGATCGTGATGCCGTTCGCGGCGGCGCTGTCGTCGAAAGTGGACAATCGCATCCTGTGTTCCTTCGGGCTGCTGCTGTTCGGCGGCTCCTGCCTGATGAATGCGTTCATGGATGCGAGTACCGGCTACGACCAGCTGATGCTCACGCAGGTGATCCGCGCGATCGGCCAGCCCTTCGTGATGCTGACCTTGTCGAATTTCGCGATGCAGGGCCTGGCGCCGAAGGACATGCCCTCGGCGTCGAGCCTGTTCAACATGACGCGCAACCTCGGCGGCTCGATCGGCATTGCGCTGCTGGCAACCGCCTTGAGCAAGCGCGAGCATTTCCACTCGGCCCGGCTGGGCGAGTCGGTGTCGCACTACGCCTTGCCGACCCAGCAGCGCCTTGAACAGCTGAGCCAGGGGTTCATCGCGGGCGGCATGGACCCGGCCACGGCCGCCAGCCAGGCGCTGGCCATGCTGGACCGCCTGGTGCGGCGCGAAGCCTACGTGATGGCCTATAACGATGCCTTCTGGATCATTGGCCTGGTGCTGGTGGGCTGCATCGCCGCGATCTGGCTGGCCGACAAGGTGAAGTCGCCGGGCGGCGCATCGGGTGCCCATTGAATACGCGCATTGAATACGCGCATCGAATGCGAATGAAGAGAAAACAGATGTTGAAGAACTTTGCCAAGGGTGTCATTGCCGCCGCTGCCGTGGCGGCGCTTTCCGGTTGTGCCACGGTCGGTCCCGACTTCAAGGAACCAAAGGTTGCGAGCGACGCCGCCTACCGTCATGCGGCTGCCTCCACGGACGCCGCGCGCCTGCCGGCCGCATGGTGGACCGTATTCGGCGACGCCACGCTCGACGCACTGGAGCGGCGCGCCCTGCGCGACAACCCCGGGGTGCGGGCCGCGGCGCAGCGCCTGCTGCAGGCGCAGGCCCAGTTGGGCGTGGTGCGCGCCGGCCAGGCGCCGAACGTTGCGGTGAGCGCCGGCGTGTCGAATGCGCGCACGTCGAGCGAGACCTCGCAGGGCCTGGCGCTGGGCGGCCGTTCGATCGAGGGCAACAACCTCAGCGTCGGTGCCTCGCTGTCGTATGAGCTCGACCTGTGGGGCCGCGTGCGCCGCGTGGTGGAGGCGGCTGACGCCCAGGCGCTGGCGGCGCAGGATGACCGCGATGGCGTGATCCTGCTGCTGTCGAGCCAGGTGGCCTCGAACTACTGGCAGCTGCGCGGGATGGACGCCGAGCTGGCGATCCTGCGCAGTGCACTGGACGCACGCCGGGAAGCCTCGGCGTTGGTCGAGGCGCGCTTCAAGGCCGGGCTGTCGAACGAGCTGGACGTCTCGCGCGCCCGCATCGAGCGCGCCAATGCCGAGGCCGACCTGCACGAGGTGCAGCGCCAGCGCAACGCCGTCGAGCATGCGCTGGCGACGCTGGTCGGCGCCTCGCCGAGCGCGCCGCTGCTGGCCGGCACCCCGGGTGCGCAGCTGCCGCTGCCGCCGCGCGTTCCGGTCGGCCTGCCGGCCAGCCTGGTTGGCCAGCGTCCCGACCTGGCGGCCAGCGTGGCCCAGCTGAAGGCGGCCAATGCGCAGGTGGGCGTGGCCGAGGGCGCGTTTTATCCGTCGCTGACGCTGACCTCGAATTTCGGCTTCGCTTCCGAGCACCTGCGCGACCTCGCCAGCGGCGGCGCGCGCCAGTTCTCGATCGGGCCGCTGGCGCTGTCGTTGCCGGTGTTCGACGCAGGACGCAACCGCGCCAACCTGGCGCTGTCGAAGGCGCGCTACGAAGAGGCCGTCGCGAACCACCAGGCGCGCCTGTTGACGGCGCTGCGCGAAGTGGAAGACGCGCTGTCCGACGTTCAGCAGCGCCAGCAGCAGGGCGAGGTGCAGGCGCAGTCGCAGCAGGCGGCGGCGCGCGCGCTGCAGGTGGCGCAGGCGCGCTACGAGCGCGGGGTGTCGACCTACCTCGACGTCACCGATGCCCAGCGCACCTCGCTGGCGGCAGACCGGGCGGCGGCGCAGATCCGTACCCAGCGCCTGCTGGCGACCGTGGCCGTGGCGCGTGCGCTCGGCGGTGGATGGGAGCAGGGGCCGGCGCTGGCGACCGTGCGTTGACCCTGCGGCCATGCATACGCAAAACCCGACAACACCCGCTCTTTCGAGGATTACAATGTTCCGGTTGTCATTCCTAAAATACGGAGACCCATGAAGAACATCCTTGCTCCTCTCGTGCTGTTCGCGGCCGTCGGCGCCGCGGTACAGGCGCAAGCGGCCGAACCGGCCACCCCGGCCACCGTCAGCCAGCTGAACGCCATGGCCAAGCGCTTCGCGCCGGTCGAGCTGAAGGCCGATACCTCGAAGCTGTCCAAGGGCGACCGCGCCGCGATGGCCAAGCTGATCGAGGCCGCCAGGATCATCGATACCCTGCAGCTGCGCCAGCGCTGGTCCGGCAACGAGGCGCTGTGGGCGGCACTGCAGAAGGATGATTCGGAACTCGGCCGTGCGCGCCAGAACGCGTTCTGGCTGAACAAGGGCCCGTGGTCGGGGCTCGACGACAACCGCTCGTTCATGCCTCTTGAGTACGCCGGCATCAAGATCCCGGCCAAGAAGCCGCTGGGCGCCAACTTCTATCCCGAGAACGCGACCAAGGAAGCGCTGGAAAGCTGGATGAACGGCCTGCCGGCCGCGCAGAAGGCCGAGGCGCAGTGGTTCTTCACCACCATCCGAACCGGTCCGGACGGCAAGTTCCGCACCGTAAAATACTCGGACGAATACCGCCCGGACCTGGAAAAGCTGGCAAAACTGCTGCGTGACGCCGCAGCACTGACCGACAACGCCTCGCTCAAGAAATTCCTGAGCCTGCGGGCCGATGCCTTCCTGAGCAACGACTACCTGGCCTCCGATTTCGCCTGGATGGACCTGGACTCGCCGGTCGACGTCACGATCGGCCCGTACGAAACCTATAACGACGAGCTGTTCGGCTACAAGGCGGCGTTCGAAGCCTATGTGAGCATCCGCGACCAGAAGGAAACGCAGAAGCTGGCCTTCTTCGGCAAGCACCTGCAGGAGCTGGAAGACAACCTGCCGCTCGACAAGCGCTACCGCAACCCGAAGGTCGGCGCAATCGCCCCGATGGTCGTGGTCAACCAGGTGTTCGGCGCCGGCGACGGCAACATGGGCGTGCAGACCGCCGCCTATAACCTGCCGAACGACGAGCGCGTGATCCGCGAGCGCGGCTCCAAGCGCGTCATGCTCAAGAACGTGCAGGAAGCCAAGTTCGAATCGACCCTCAAACCGATCTCGAAACTGGTATTGCGCCCGCAAGACCAGAAGGACCTCGACTTCGACTCCTTCTTCACGCACATCCTGGCGCACGAGATCATGCACGGCCTCGGCCCGCACACCACCAGGAAGGACGGCAAGGAATCGACCCCGCGCCAGGACCTGAAGGAAACCTACTCGACCATCGAGGAAGCCAAGGCCGACATCACGGGCTTGTGGGCCTTGCGCTACATGATGGACAAGGGCCTGCTGAAGGACACGCTGGGGCAGGGCGAGGCGGCCGAGCGCAAGCTCTACAACACCTTCCTGGCCTCGAGCTTCCGCACGCTGCACTTCGGGCTGACCTCCTCGCACGCGCGCGGCATGGCGATCCAGGTGAACTACCTGCTCGACAAGGGCGCGTTCGTGGCCAATGGCGACGGCACGTTCTCGGTGGATTTCAAGAAGATCAAGGGGGCCGTCACCGACCTCGATCGTGATTTCCTGACCATCGAGGCCACCGGCGACTACGAGGCTGCCAGGGAGCTGATGAAAAAGTACGTGGTGATCCGCCCGGAAGTGCAGCAGGCGCTCGACCGCCTCAAGCAGGCCGTGCCGAACGACATCCGCCCGGCCTTCGTCACGGCTGCCGCGCTGACGAAGTGATCGGCACATAAGCGGCACGTGAGCAGCCTGGCAGCGGAAGAAGGCGATTGGCATCCACGCAACAGTGATGCCAATTTTGCTTAACTTAAACTGAAGCCTGCGTCAATCCATACACCGGCCATGTTATAGTCGCTGCATTGCCTGGGGGAAATTTCTGGCGCTTGAATGCGCCTCTTCACAGGCGGATTGTGACCATGACATGAACAAGCCCCTCTCGATTGGCGCGCGGCTGGCCATCGGCTACGCCGCCGTTTTCCTCCTGATCGTCGTCCTGGCGACGCTGGCGGCGGCGCGGGTCGGGCAGATCGATGGGCTGCTCGACCGCATTGGCGACGTCA
Organism: Massilia consociata; assembly: GCF_042432755.1. Classification (NCBI taxonomy): domain Bacteria; kingdom Pseudomonadati; phylum Pseudomonadota; class Betaproteobacteria; order Burkholderiales; family Oxalobacteraceae; genus Massilia; species Massilia consociata. Next base: position 451,338 of record NZ_JBHLWP010000013.1, on the reverse strand, counting down.
CCGACGCCAAGCAGCGCTACGCGGCGAACATGCGCGGCAGCGTGCACGATGTCGCGATCGCGCTGCGCGACGTGGTACTGGCCCCGGATGCGGCAGCCGCGGCGACGCCGATCGGTAAGATCAAAACCCTCGGCGACACCTATGCGCGCGCGGTTTCGCCGCTGCAGGCGCTGGTCCATGAACTGCCGGACGGCACGCTGAAGGAAACCGAAGCACTGGCCGCGATCCGCGAGCAGGAGCGTCGCGCGCGGCCGTTGGCCGACCGCGTCATCGCGCTGCATGCCACCGGGCAGGCGAGGGAAGCGGCAACGCTGCTGTCGCAGCAGGCGGCGCCGGCGCTCGCGGACTGGCGCGCCAGCATCACGCACTTCATCGACCTGCAGCAGGCGCTGCACGACAAGGACACGGCCACCGCCCGTGAACTGGCGTCCGGTTTTTCCGCCTGGATTTTGCTGCTGTGCGCCGCCGCGATTGCCGTCGGGGCGCCGGGAGCTTGGGCTGCCCTGCACAATCTGCCGCGTGAGCTGCAGCGCAGGCCGGAGCACGAGGCAGCGCAGGATCCGGTGCCCATGCCGACCGCGGCGCCAGCCTTTTCGAGAAACGCTGAAGACATCGTCAGTGCCATCGACGGCATCGCCTTCCAGGCCAATATCGTCGCGCTCGATGCGGCGGTGGAGGCCGTCCGTGCCGGCGAGCAGGATGGCAGCGTGGTCGCGGTGGCGCAGGAAGTGCAGGAGCTGGCGCAGCGCTCGGCGGCGGTGGCGCAGGACATCCGCGCGCTGCTCGGCAATCCGGTGCAGCAGGCCGGCGACGCCGGCAGGCTGGACGAGATCGCCGACGCGGTGGCACGGCTCACGGCCATCACCGGTGGCATCGCCGACGGCCAGCGCGGCGAACCGGTCCCCTTGGACGAGGCAACGCGCACGAACGCGGCCCTGTTGCATACCGCCGCGGCGGCAACCGCCCTGGAAGCGGAAGCGCAACGGCTGGGGCGTACCGCGAGCGCGTTCCTGGCGCGCTCGGAGCCGGCCAAGGCGGTGCCGCTGCCCTCCGGCACCTGAGCCGGCCTGCCGGCAAGGCAAGATTGACAAGTTTGACGTTCTCGAAACGACGAAAAATTCTCCTGAAAGCGGGGCTTGATCCGGGGCTAGAATTGCCGATAGGAATTTATTGTCCTTCGGAGTATCACCGTGTTCAAACCCCTCCTGATCGCCGCCACCCTGTTCGCCCCCGCTCTTCACGCCGCCGAGTTGACGGCCCTGGAGAAACGCTGGCTCAGCGCCGCAGGCCCGGTGCTGGCCTACGCCCAGCAGCTCAAGCTTCCCCTCGACATCACCGTGCAGCCCCAGCCCCGTCCCAACGACGTGCCGCTGGCAATGGGCTTCGACAAGGGCCGCTGCAAGCTGGTCATGACCCTGCGTAACAACCCGGATGCGGAAACCGTGCTTGCCGGTATTCCGGAAGCCGAGCAGGACGCCCTGATCGAAACGATGGCGGCGCACGAGATCGCGCACTGCTGGCGGTATGCGCAAGGCGCCTGGCATGTGCTCCCGGCCGGCTTCGTGGAGGTAGGCGAGGAAAGCGCGGCCGATCCGGCGCTGCTGGCCGCTTCGCGTGCCATGCGCGAAACGCGCCGCGAAGAAGGATTCGCCGACCTGGCGGCGCTGGCCTGGATGCAGCATAGCAAGCCGGCCGAGTACGCGCGCGTGTACCGCTGGCTTGCCGGCGTGCGCGACAAGGTGGCGGTGCCGCGCAGCAGCCATGACACGCGCGCCTGGGTGCGGCTGGCCGGCGACGGCGCCCGTTTCGGTGCAGCGGATACGCCGTTCGAAGGCGCCATGGCGCTCTGGCGCGAAGGCCTGGTCGAGACCGAGTAAACGCGTCTGGCAGGCACGGTGGCGGGACGCCGCCGCCACGCCTGCGGTGCCATGGATGCGTCAATTCCATGCTGGCACGATCGCAACAGCAAAAGCTGTTTTTCCGACAAGTGTGTACGTTGTCGCACAGATGGGTCCCGGCGTGGGGCGTTTAATGGACGCTACCACAACAACCGAATGCAAGGGACACCATCATGAATACCCTCATCGCGACGCTGCTGGCTTCCGTAGCCGGCGCCACCATCGCGGCCGCACCGGCCGCTGCCCAGACCAACGACGCTGCGGGTTACCGCAACGCGATGCAAAAGATCGAGGCCGACCACAAGGCGGCCAAGCAGAAATGCGACGCGCTCAAGAACGAGGACATCTGTGAAGAGCAGGCCGATGTCGCACGCGCCCGCGCCGAGCTCGCGGCCGTCACCAAGTACGACAACACCCCGGGCAACCTCGAGTCCGCACGCCGCAAGCTGGCCGATGCCGAGTACGAGCTGGCGGAAGAGAAGTGCGACGTCATGAAGGGCAACGAAAAAGACAACTGCATGAACAATGCCAAGTCGGTGCGCACCGCCGCGCTGGCCGATGCGAAAGCCGGCGGTGAAAGCAGGACCGGCAGCACCGGCGGCAGCGGCGCTACCGCTGCCACGGCTGCAGGCGCCGGCGCCGCCGCAGGCAGCAGCTCGTCGAACCGGGACAAGGATGGCGGCCTGGTTGCCAGCACCGACACCAGGGATCCGGTGAAGGCAGCCGCTGTCGAGAAGTGCGACGAGAAGGGTAACAAGACGGCTTGCCTGGTCGAGAACAAGGGCACGGCCGACACCGCATTGGAACGTGCAGGCGAGAAGACCCGCGCCGCCGCCGCGACCGCGGTCGACAAGACCAAGGAAGCAGCGCGCAACGTTGCCGACAAGACCAAGGAAGTCACTGGGGCCGCCGTTGCCCGCACCGAGCAGGCCGCCGAGAACGTCGGCGACAAGACCCGCCAGACCGCCTCGAATGCCGCCGACAAGACCGAGAACGCCACCGGCCGTGCCGGCAGCAGGACCGCCACCGCGATGTCGGATACCGCGATCACGGCCAAGGTCAAGGCCGGCCTGGCTGCCCAGCCGGATACGAGCGCACTGGCCATCAAGGTCGAAACCGAGAAGGGCGTGGTCATGCTGAGCGGCTTCGTCGATTCGAAGGCCGAGGCGGAACGCGCCGAGAAAGTCGCCAAGGGCGTGGAAGGCGTCACCAGCGTCAAGAGCACCATCAAGGTGAAGTAATTCCGGCGGCCGCTGCCCGCAGCGTTCCCCGCATCCGGCCCGCACTGTTGTGCGGGCTTTTTCTTTGCCGCCCTGGGCCATGGCATTTGGCGGGAGCCGGCAGGGCCGGGGGTATAATGGCCGCGTGAACAAACTCGAAGCCTTTGGATACATTGCCGCCCAGGCGGCGCGTGGAGAAATCAGCTTTCCCACCAGCGTCAACGCGGTGCTGCGCCTGCAGCTGGCCCTGGACGATCCCGATTGCCACGTCGAAGAGGCGATCCGGCTCGTGCTGTCCGAGCCGCAGCTGGCAGCGCGTACCGTGGCGCTGGCCAACACCGCCGCCTTCGGCGCCGCCGGCGTGCAGGTGACCAACGTACGCGCGGCCGTGCAGCGCATCGGTTACCACCGCCTGCGCGGACTGGTCGCGGCGCTGCTGGTGCGCCAGTTCGGCCACCGCATCGGCGACCCGCTGCTGCGCGCCAAGGCTGCGCAGTTGTGGGAGCATAGCGCGCAGGTCGCGGGGCTCGCGCAGGCGCTGGCGCGCCACGTCACGAAGATCGATCCGGATACCGCGCTGTTCGCCGGCATCGTCCATGAAGTCGGCGGCTTCTACCTGCTGTCGCGCGCCGACGAGTTCCCCGGCCTGCTCGAGGACGACACCGAGAACTGGAGCGAGCTGTGCGAAGACGTGGTCAGCATCGAGGTCATGCGCAAGCTGGCGATCCCGGCCGACGTGGCAGCGGCGATCGGCGCGCTGCGCGACGGCGTGCTCGACCCCGAGCCGCATACCCTGCTCGACACGCTGCTGCTGGCCAACCGCTACGCACCGGTGGCGTCGCCGCTTGCCGCCGCGCCAATCATGCAGGATGGCGGCCCGCTCGATGGGGCCGTGCTCGACAAGCTGCTTGCCGAAGCCGGCGAGACCGCCCAGGCGCTGGGCGACGCCGCGCTCGTCTGATTCTCTTTATTCCCAACCGATGATGCCGGCGCGTCCGGCTTGCGTCGTCGAGCGGACCGGGACGTTCGCCGCTGCTCAGTCCTGCGTCAGGCGGGTTCAGGCGGCGGCGCGCGCCCGGGTGCGGCCTTGTGCCAGCATGACGAGGGCCAGCGCGACGCCGGCCAGCGCCAGCCCGGCCGCCACCCATTGCGGCGAGGCATACGAGTAGCCGAGGGTGAGCGGAATCCCGCCGAGGAAGGCGCCGGTAGCGTTGCCGATGTTGAAGCCCGATTGGCCCAGCGAAGAACCCAGCATTTCCGCTTCGCGCGAGTGCTCGATCAGCAGCATCTGGATCGGCGGGCCGAGTGCCAGCGCATTGGCGCCGGTGGCGAAGGCCAGCGCCAGCATGGCCGGCTGCGAGGTCGCGAACAAGCCGTTGCACAGCAACAGGGTCGTCATCGTGCCCAGCAGGATCAGGATGGCCGGCAGCGGCGCGGTCCGGTCGGCCAGTCTGCCGCCGAGCTGCACGCCGACCGTCATGCCGATGCCGACCACCGTCATCACCGTCGGGATGGAGGACGGTTTCATGCGCGTGACCTCGATCAGCAGCGGTGCGATGTAGCTGAAGAAGGCGAAGAAGCCGCCGGTGCCGATCGAGGTGATCGCCAGCGCCAGCCACAGCGCGCGGCTGCGGAAGATGCGCAGGTCCTGCATCAGGCCGGTGCGTGCCCTGGCTTCGATGTGCGGCACCAGCTGCCTCAGGCACAGCATGGTGGCCAGCCCGATGGCTGCGACCACCAGGAACACCAGGCGCCAGCTCATGTTGTGGCCGAGCCAGGTCCCGGCCGGCACCCCGACCACGTTCGCAAGGGTCAGCCCGGTGAACATCGTCGCCATGGCGGCCGCGACCTTGCCTTCATCGGCCAGGCGGCTGGCAACGACCGCGCCGACACCGAAGAAGGCCCCGTGCGGCAGGCCTGCCATGAAGCGCGACAGCATCATCACCTCGAAGTTCGGTGCGAATGCCGACGTCGCATTGAACACCGTGAACATCAGCATGAACCAGACCAGCACGCTGCGCGGCGGACGGTGCGCGAACAGGCTCACCAGGGTCGGCGCGCCGACCACGACGCCCAGTGCATAGGCCGTGATGAGGTAGCCGGCTTGCGGGATAGTGATGGCGAGGCCGGTGGCGATGTCGGGCAGGATGCCCATCATCACGAACTCGGTCATGCCGATGCCGAATCCGCCGAGGGCGAGGGGAAGGAGACTTTTTTTCAAGATGGGTGCGGTAATGTGGCGCCGGCTGTCGTGCATGGCGCAGCCGTACTGGGGCGGCCACTATACGCGCCGGTGGCTGCGGCGTCCGCTTTCGTGTCGTGATGACAGGTATAGCCCGCGAAAATACATCCTTACCGTTCGGGGCGGGGCCAGCCGATGCGGCCGTGGCCGGCATTGTCGAGGCGGGCGCGCAGCGCATCCGCATCCTGTGCAGGAAGGCTGAAGTCGAACAGCACCTCATCGCCGTGCGCTACCGCGTCGAGGCAGGCGCCGGCAGCATCGAGTTCGCGCCGCACCAAACCTTCGAGCGCGTACGGCGCCGTGCAGCGCAGCTGCTGGAGCTTGACGATCGGCACCTTCTGCGCCTGCAGCAGGGCCTGCGCCACGCTGTCGGTATAGGCCCGCACCAGCCCGCCCGCGCCGAGCTTGACGCCGCCGAAGTAACGCACCACGGTGGCCAGCACGCCTTCGAGGTCCTGGTGGCGCAGCACGTCGAGCATCGGCCGGCCGGCCGTGCCGCTCGGCTCGCCGTCATCGACCGCCGCCGACTGGCCGCCGGCCAGCAGCGCCCAGCACACGTGCGCGGCGCCGGGATGGTCGGCGCGCAGCCTGGCGACGACCTGCTGGGCGCCGGCCCGGTCGGGCATCGGCTGGACGCAGGCGAGGAAGCGGCTCTTCTTGATGACGAGTTCGAAATGGACGGGGGCGGCGATGGTCTGTGGCATGGCGCCGGGTATCGGTAATGCGGTAAGACGGAAAAAGAAAACAAAAAAGGCGTCACGATTACTCATGACGCCTTCCTTGCTGAATCTTTGGTAGGCCGTGCGGGATTCGAACCTGCGACCAACGGATTAAAAGTCCGCTGCTCTACCAGCTGAGCTAACGACCCGAAGAAGCCAAGATTATAGCGGCGTTTGCGCGAATGTCCAAGTGTTTCGTTTCATTTCTGGCGACATCCGTGCAATTCCTGCCGCCCGCGCTCATTTTTCGATCTCCTTGTCCTCGGCCTGGACCTTGTGCATGGAATACGGCTCCAGCTTTTCGGCATCGACGTTCATGCGCACGAACAGGCCCCACGTCGCCAGGATCGCCGCGGCGGCAAGCCCGATTGCCGCGGAATGCAGCAGGAATTCGGGTTTGCTGTGCATGAACTGGAACACGCCGATCAGGCATTCGATCGACAGCGACACCACCACCACGATCAGGAAGCGGGAAAGGAAGCGCCTCACGCGGGTAGGGGAGCTGATGTTGACCGAGGGCTGCACTTCTTCCTCGAGCACGGTCTGGCCGAGTTCGAGCGCGGCGACGGCGATCGTCAGCAGGCCCACGCATTCGAGGATCAGCTGGAAACGCCCGCGGATATCCAGTTTGCCACCGGGGCTGAGCGCGCTCCAGGTTTCGATTGCGGCAAGCACGATCAGGCCGGCGCCGCAGACGAAGAAGAGTGCGACGATCAGCAGGTAACCGACCGTAAAGATGTTCTGGATGAGTTTCACGGCCTGCCTCGTGGAGATGCGCGTGTTTCAGTCTAATCCTGCCTGCGGCGGGACCGCGCCCGCCAGGAAGCGGCATTTCGCCAGGGGATGATGCTCCGCAAAAATTTCCTTTAAGACTGCCACTATCGTGGGGACTTCGGCTGTCGCCACGGCGACGCTTCATCGTCTCGACGGAAGGAGTTGTGTCGGTATGAGCATGGCGCTGACGGAACAGGTGATGGCCGCGCTGGCGGAATTCGGCAGCGCCAGCAGGCTCTACGCGCTCAGGATTGGCGACGGCGATGGCCCCGGTCTCATGGTGGAAGCGTTTGCGGCGCAGGACGCCGTCCAGGAAATCGGCAGCCGCGACGTCATCGCCCTGGCAACCGACGCCCATATCGACCTGGACGCTCTGCTGGGACAGCCCGCGACACTCGAGATCAGCCTGGCGGACGGCACGCGGACCGCCTTTGCCGGCGAGATCAGCGCGGCGGCCATGCTCGGCAGCGACGGCGGGCTGGCGCGCTACCGGGTACGGATCGCTCCCTGGCTGTGGCGCCTGGGCCAGGTGCGCAATGCGCGCGTGTGGCAGGACAAGAGCGTCATCGAGATCGTCGACGCGGTGTTCGACGCCTACCGGCCTGCGGCCCGGTGGCGCTGGAGCGACGACACCGGACCCTTCCTGTCGAAGGTGTCCGCGCGCAGCTACTGCTGCCAGTACCGTGAATCCGACCTCGACCTCGTGCAGCGGCTCCTGGCCGAGGAAGGGCTGTGCTGGCGCTGCGAGCAGACCGAAGACGGTCCCGGGCTGGTGCTGTTCGCGGACAGCAGCCAGCGCAGCGCCGTACCGGAAGACGCCAGCAGCGCGGCGCACGCGGGGATCCGCTTCCACGGGGCGCGCTCGATGGAAGAATCCGACAGCATCCAGGCCTTGTACGCCCAGCGGCGCATGCACGCATCGCTGACGACCGTCTTGAGTAGCGACTACAAGGCGAAGCGGGTCATCGGGGCTGCTTCGCCATCGCACTTCCGCAACGGGACGAAGCTGCCGGAACTGGAATCCTTCGACGTGCCGGGGCAGTACGCCTATGCGGACTGGAGGCAGGCCCAGCACTATGCCGACCTGCGGATGCAGGGACAGGAAGCGCGCGGGCAGCTGTGGCATGGCCGCTCGACGGTGCGGACCCTGCGCGCGGGCACGCGGGTGCGCGTCGTCGGCGCACCGCTGCGGCGGTTGGGTGACGATGCATCGTTCACGGTGCTGCGCGTGCTGAGCATCGGCGTCAACAATATGCCGCCGCCGACGCAGCACGCGCTGGCGGAGCTGTTCGGGCCGATACCGGAATTGCTGGAAGAGATCGTTCAGAAAGACATGGCCGACGACCTCGCGCCGGTGATCGCCCAGGCGCGCGAGACCGGCTATGCGAACTGCTTCGATGCGGTCGCTACCGACATGGTCTGGCGGCCTGCGCCGGCACGGGAAGATGGACGGGGCCGCGCGAAACCGGTCGCGTTCGGTGCGCAGAGCGCCATCGTCGTCGGCGCCGACGGCAGCGACCAGCCGAACGGTGCGGACGAGGTGTACTGCGACCGGCTCGGGCGGATTCGCATCCGGTTCCACTGGCAGGACAGCGGCGATGCGACCTGCTGGGTGCGGGTGGCCCAGCGCTCGGCTGGCAGCGGCATGGGGCAGCAATTCCTGCCGCGGATCGGGCAGGAGGTACTGGTGCAGTTCCTGGAGAACGATATCGACCGCCCGATCGTCGTCGGGGCACTCTACAACGGCCGGGGCCAAGGGGGCATTCCCGCCACGCCGGGCGGAAGGCGCGACAGCGCCGCGGAGCTGTCCTGTTTCGAGCGCGCCAACGATCACATGACATCGGGGCAGGGCAATCTCAGCGGCGGGAACAGCCCGGTCTGGCACGGTGCCTCGGCAGACAGTGCCGGGCACCGCAATCCGGCGGCGCAGTGGGGGATTCGCAGCAAGGAGTTCGGCGGTTTCGGGTATTCGCAGCTGTTGTTCGACGATGTGGATGGGCAGGGGCGGGTGCAGCTCAAGACGACGTATGCGGGCAGTGAACTGAATCTTGGGCATTTGATTCATGCGGCCGACAACTATCGGGGGAGCTTGCGCGGGCGGGGGGCGGAGTTGCGTACGGATGCGTATGGGGCGGTGCGGGCCGGGGCGGGGTTGCTGGTGACGAGCTACAGGATCAATCACAGCAATACGAAACGCGATCCGGCCGGTGATAACGCGGCCGGCGTGGGATTGATGAAGCAGGCGGTCGCAATGGCAGAGTTGTTCAGCTCGGCGGCTGGAACGCATCAGACCGTGGCATTGGCTGCGCATCTCGGTGCAAGCAAAGCGAACGCGAGCGTGCTGGACACCGCAGCCGCGCCGCTCAAGGCGGTGCAGACTGCCCTGGCAGGAATGCTCGACGCAAAGGATGCTCGGGCCGCCCTTGCGGATGCCGGCGTGAAAAGCACGAAAGCCGATGATGGAAAGCTGCCTGCGCCGACCGACCCTGTTGTCGCAATTGCTGCGCAGGCGGCATTTGGCGCGAGCGCTGGACAAAGCGTGCAACTGGCAAATGGTGAAGCAGCGATTTTGATGAGCGGACAAGATACTCAGCTTGTCGCAGCTGGCCAGATGCGGCTCCAATCCAGGCAGGCGGTTGGCATATTGAGCGGAGCAATCAAGCCGGTCGAGGTCGGCCTTGGCTTGGACCTGGTTGCTGCCAAAGATGCGATCGATATCCAGTCCCAGGCAGATGAGCTGAAAGTATATGCAAGAGATGAACTGAGCATTGTCAGTGCCAGCGCTCACGCCGACTTTGCCGCTGCAAAGAAGATCACGCTATCGACATCAGGTGGAGCAAGTATTGCAATCGACGGAGGAAATATTCTGTTGGCCTGCCCTGGGTCGATCAAGGTACACGCTGGCAAGAAAAGCTTTGTTGGGCCTGCTCGGATGAATTATCCCATGCCCGGATTGCCGCGCAGTATTTGCGTTGAATGCTTGAGAAAATCCCTTCAGGTCGGACCGGCGTTCACCAAGGTTGAATAAGATGCTAATTGATAAATTTGACTCTCAGTGTCTGGATAAGCTTTATCAACGGGCTACTGGCCTGCTTGCCGAACACTATCTATATCTTTTGGTTGACGGCGCGTTCGTCTGCGGTTTGCACAGAAGCATTGGCGAACAGGAGAAAAGAATATTCTTCGAAGCACTTCCGTCCTGCAACGATGACACGCGTGATGTCTCGCCATTTCTAATAAATTTTGATCCGCAAAATAGCAAGCTTCGGCGTCTGCTGGAGAAGTGCAGCGGTTGGCCAATGCTCAGCGTGATTGAAACACCTGAAACGCTTGACCAGGTGGCCGAACGATTATCAGCGTGGTGCGTTGTCGATATCGACAGGGAGCGTTTTAATTTTCGATTTGCCGATACGCGTCGCCTGCCAGCAATCGGACGGATTCTTACTCCGGGCCAGAGATCGAACTTTATGGGGCGGACTCAACGATGGGATTATGTTGGTAGAGACGGCGCTTGGCAGGCACTCGCCGTGGATTCAAGAATGGGGTTGGCCAAAAGCACCCGGGGTCTTGATGCAGCACAATTTGCTTCGCTCGTTGCCGATGGCAGAGTTGATGAACTGTTGGCGCTATTAGCATACCGTGGCCAGAAACTCAGCATGTCTCCATCAGCGCAATTTGCCGCGGTGGGCGCCGCGATTGCGGAGGTTGAGAAACTTGGATTAGATGACATTGATAGCGCTGAAGAAATACTCGCCATCGTGTACGCTCAAGACAGGGGTGGCGAGGTTCTTTTTGCTAAATAATTTTACCGGAATTTACGGTCCCATCTAGTTCTTTCATTGGATGCGGAATTTGAACGTTGATGTAAGTAGTCATGCAAAAATCAAATTAACCCGGGAGAAGGTCATTATGAGATGGTGTCCGGCTATTCAGTCTATAAAGCGAACATGTACCTTCCTGGTTTGCAGTGCTTGGTTGTTCTTGTTGCCTGGTTGCGAAGCTCAAACTATCGGCGTTAGTGTGCATGGCGTTAACTACACAAAGGAAATATTTAGGTACGGCGTAACCAATCCTGAAATACCAAGCTCCCGGGGAGCAGGTGAACTCATTGACCCGTTTGCTGGAGGCGGCACAACCTGTTGCGTGGTGTTGCCGGTAGTATGGGCGCCAAATATATATCTCGATGTTGAGACAAAACATTGGGTGAGAAAGCATCCGCAAGACGAGCTTTCTGAAGTTGCAGGAAGCTATCGCGTAAAGGTTCCTCAGTACACGAACGGAAAACCCGGGGAGATCTGGGTCATCCGTGAGCCGGATGGGAAAATAAGCGTTGTGTCCAGCAATCTGCAGCCAGACCATCCGAAGTGGCCAGGGAAAATCAAGGGATGGCCGGTTGCATCGTTAGAGTACCGACGAGAGCGTTGGGAAATTTTTCGTAAACACGAGGCGGATGGGGTAGATCTCTACATGAGGCTATTGGCTGACCTAGAAGCTTCGCCAGAAAAACGTGCAAGCGAAGCATGGGAGAACTCTAAAGAAAATTTTCCAGCTGAAATCGAAGGCTTCTCTGGTCCTGACGATCCGCGATATCGGGTCGCACTACTAAAAGAGTACGAAGAAGGGCTGCTGGAAAGTAAGCGACGTCTAAAAATAGTGATGGAGTCTAAGCCATGACAGCCAAGTTATGTCCAATGATTCCGGCGGAGTTCGTTGAGGCCCAAAATAGCGATAAGTTCTTCGGGAAAGATGGAATGAATACGATTCGCAGGATTTGGGAAGTCCGAGAATTTTTTACGGCCAAAAACCCAGATAAATCTTGTGAGTCGAATCTTTTCTTCGGGTTCTTTTTCGACGGAACTAAAAATAATTATCGGGAAGATGAGCGGACAAACGGGTTTTCAAATATAGCGCACTTGTACGATTGCTATCCTGGGAATGGCGTTCGGTATGTTCTGCCGGAGTCTTCCGACTGGCAACATGAGATTGAGAAATATTCGCACTTCTTCAAGGTATATATTCCTGGCGTGGCGTCCCCCTTTGGACACGTCAACGATACTGGTGCGGGGAACGATCTTACACTTGGCGCGGCGATGGGATGGCTTGGCGAGCGGCGTATTATCTGGGCTTTGGTGCAGGCAATCAATAATGTACACAGATTCATATTGAAAGAAGCGCTGGTGGGTCCCGATGAGTTAAAGAAAATATTCCCGAAGATCACGCTTGATAAAAAAGCCAGGAGCCTGATGGTTGGCCCGAATCCAGCACTCAGGCGGAATGACCGACATATAGGTGAGATTACCAGTGATGGTGCAGCCCGAGTTCAGTTCGAGGTGTTGCTGAAGAGATTGCATGCGGTATCGTCTAATCATTGGCCGGATAAGAAGACTGGAAAGCCAAAGAAAATTGATCCTGCGATCATCAAGAACATTTATATTTCGATATTTGGTTTTTCCCGAGGAGCGACGCAAGCTCGAGCATTTACCAATTGGCTACAATCACTTTGCAAGCTTGATGCGCAGTTGGCGGGACGCGGCGCCGATATGTCGCTCGGTGGGTTCAACGTACAGTTTGACTTTCTCGGAATATTCGATACGGTTGCGTCGGTCGGGGGCGGTAATACCTTAGGCAATGCTCCGGTTGGAACGTATTTGGATGGTCACGGCGCCTGGGCAGACGCGGAAGATAGCCTTCGAATCCCATGTGGATTGAAGTGTTTGCATCTCGTGGCTGCACACGAAATTCGGCGTAGCTTTCCAGTCGATTCTATTTCGGTGGGTGGCAGTGTGGCTGGACAATGCGAAGAGCTGGTTTTGCCCGGTGCACACTCTGATGTTGGAGGGGGGTACTGTCCGAGAGAGCAAGGAAAAGGATCTGATTTACTCGGTTCGGACATGATGTCTAGAATCCCGCTGCTATTGATGTATAAAAGCGCTAGATTGAGCGGTGTGCCGTTCAAGCTTGAGCTGGCCAATGAGATCGCACGAAAAAGATTTGCAGTGGATCCTCGGGTAATTCAGCATTTCAATGCATACCTTTCCAATTGTATTGAAAAGCAAGGGCCGCTTCATCGCCTCATGCGGGAGCATGCTCGCAAATATATTGAATGGAGATTGTTAAGGCGGATAGCGGGAAAGGAGTCGTTGCAGCGGATCGGGAGTTTTTCGCGGGCTTCCAATTTTCATCAAAATGATCTTCATAGTGCTGCGGTTGAGTTTGAAGAGGAATTGAAGCGATTTGCGGGCTGGCTTGGTGAGAAAGGAAAAAAATTTGTTCCGCAAGCCCAGAAAATGGGGTTTGGGAATGAGGTTGAAGCGGAGTGGGAGGAAATTGCGCGGTGGTGGGGTAAGCCGAGCTCACTAAGTCCCGAGGCTGTCCGGTTTTTCGATGATTATGTCCATGACTCACGTGCCTCTTTCAAGTTGCTCGGACCAGATAGCGAGAGCAAGCAACATGAGGAATTGCGGGAATGGTTGCGAAGAAAGAAAATTGCAAGTGATATCAACTCTGCGCATTCAGCAATGGGGGGAGGCGGACTTGGCGTAGATATGGGCATCAACATTGCAGTTTCGGATGGCTTGAATACTGTGCAACGCCGAGCAGTCGATGAGTATTCGACGACCAAGAAAATTCCTCGGATGGTGAACAGCGGAAGAGAGCCTTGGAAAGCACCCGTTTACGCGGGGTATCTTCGATATAGAAAGGTATATGGCGGCGCGGATAACGTCTTATTATCATCTGCATCAAAGCACTCGACTTTGATCGAGCAAATTGCAGACTTTGACTCCAGTTCGGATGGTGCGTTAGTGTAGTCGTGAGCAATACAAAAAAGGCGTCACGATCACTCGTAACGCCTTTCTTGCTACAACAAATTCGTGGTAGGCCGTGCGGGATTCGAACCTGCGACCAACGGATTAAAAGTCCGCTGCTCTACCAGCTGAGCTAACGACCCGAAAGAGGCAGCATTATAGCCGGGCATTTTGATTTGCGCTAGTGCCGGTTTCGCAAGCCGCTTCACGACAGCGCGGCCGTCACCTTCAATACCTCGTCCGCGGTCGTCACGCCTTCGACCACCTTCATCGCACCGGCGATGCGCAGCGGCTTCATGCCATCCAGCACGCTCTGCTGGCGCAGCTTCTGGATCTCGCCGGATTCGCGCACGGCCCGCGCAAAGCCGTCGCTCACCGTCAGCAGTTCATAGATGCCGGTCCGGCCGCGGTAGCCGGTCTGGCGGCATTCGGGACAGCCGATCGGCCGGTACACGGTGGCAGGCTTCGGGATATTCCACGCGCCGCCGATGCCCTGCCACAGTTCGTCACTGAGCTCGCCACCCGGCGCCTTGCAGTCGGGGCACAGCGTGCGCACCAGGCGCTGGGCCAGCACGCCGATCAGGGTCGCCTCCAGCAGGTAATCCGGTACGCCCAGCTCCAGCAAACGCACGACCGCCGCCGGCGCATCGTTCGTGTGCAGGGTCGAAAACACCAGGTGACCGGTCAGCGCCGCCTGGATCGCCATCTCGGCCGTCGCCAGGTCGCGGATCTCGCCCACCATGATGATGTCCGGGTCCTGGCGCATCAGCGCGCGCACGCCGTCGGCGAACGACAGGTCGATCCCCGGCTGCACCTGCATCTGGTTGAAGGAAGCCTCGACCATCTCGATCGGATCCTCGACCGTGCACACATTGACTTCGCTGGTCGCCAGCGCCTTGAGCGTCGTGTACAGCGTCGTGGTCTTGCCCGATCCGGTCGGCCCGGTCACCAGGATGATCCCGTGCGGACGCGACGTCAGCGCATCCCAGCGCTGCGCCTCGACCGGCGGAAAGCCCAGTTCCGGCAGCGTTTTCACCACGACTTCCGGGTCGAAAATACGCATGACGAGCTTTTCGCCGAAGGCGGTCGGCAGGGTGGACAGGCGCAGCTCGACTTCCTGGCCGCCGGCGGTGCGGGTCTTGATGCGCCCGTCCTGGGGGCGGCGCTTTTCGATGACGTCCATCCGCCCGAGCAGCTTGATTCGCGCCGTCATCGCGATCATCACCACGGCAGGTACCTGGTACACCTGGTGCAGCACGCCGTCGATGCGGAAACGGATCACCGCGAATTCGCGCTTCGGCTCCAGGTGGATGTCCGAGGCGCGCTGCTCGAACGCATAGCTCCAGAGCCAGTCGACGATGTTGACGATGTGCTGGTCGTTGGCGTCGAGCTGCTTGGTCGACTTCCCCAATTCGACCAGTTGCTCGAAGTTGTTGCGCATCGCCAGGTCCTGCCCGGTGCTGCGGTTGGCGTCGCGGATCGACTTGGCCAGGCTGAAGAACTGCGAAATGTACTGGGCGATGTCGAGCGGGTTGGCCAACACCAGTTCGATCTTGCGGCGCGAGATTTTCGCAATCTCCGCCTCCCATTCCACATTGGCCGGGTCGGCCGTCGCCACGACCAGGGTCGAGCCGCTCATTTCCACCGGCAGGATATTGAAGCGCGCCGCATAGCTGGCCGACATCACGTCCGCTACCTTGGTGAAGTCGATCTTCAACGGATCGATGCGGATGAACGGCAGGCCGACCTTGGCGGCGCACCATTCGGTCAGCACGTCGAGTGTCAGCAGCCGGTGCGGCGGCTGGCTGGAAACCAGCTTGCACTGGGCGAGCGCGGTGAGCGGATGCATCGACCCCACCGCATTCTTGAGGATGCCCTGGGCCTGCGCGAACTGGGCCTTGACGTGTTCCTTGGTGACGATGCCGTCGGCCAGCAGCCAGGAGAAAATCGACTGCAGGTCGAGCGCCCGCAGGCGTGGCGCCTTGGGGGGAGTGGGTGGGGCGGCATGGGTGTTCACGTTCGGCTCCCGGTGGGAAGGTTCAGGCGGCGGCGAGGATACCCTTGACCCAGGATTTCGCCGGCAGCCTGGTATCGGCCACGATCTGCGCCGCACGCGCGGCCAGGGCGTCCTTGTCCAGCTGCGGCCGGTTGCGGAAGCACAGCGCCACGACGTTGCCGTCATGGACTTCCGGCAGGCAGATCACGTGCTCGAAGGCGAACTTCATGGCCTTGATGTTCTTGGCAAAGCTCGGGTGGTCGCCGAACAGGTTGACCGTCATGATCCCGCCATCACGCAGGCAGTCGTTGCAGGCCTGGTAGAACTCGGGGGTGTCGAGCACGGGGCCGCGGGCGGTGGCGTCGTACAGGTCGCATTGCAGCACGTCGAAGGCGCCGTGCCTGGCCGGATCGGTCACGAAATCCATCGCATCCATTTCCAGCACCGACAGGCGCTCGTCTTCGGGCGGCAGCTTGAACATCGAGGCGCAGATGCCGATCACCGATGCATTGAGCTCGACGGCCGCTACCGTCGCTTCGGGGAACTGGCGGTAGCAGAACTTGGTCAACGTAGCAGCACCGAGGCCCAGCTGGGCGATGGACTGGGGCTGTTCGATGAACAGCATCCACGCCATCATCTGCTGCGCGTATTCGAGTTCGGGCCAGTCCGGCTTGCGGATGCGCATGGCGCCCTGCACCCATTCGGTGCCGAAATGCAGATAGCGGACGCCGTCCTGTTCGGACAGCGTGACGGGGGCGAACTTGGGCTTGCGTGCAGGACGGCGCGAGGATTCGGCCTGTTCGATGGATTTGCGTTTGATGAGCATAGGGCTACCTGGTGGAATCGCCCTATTATCGGGGGAGGGGTTCCCGTAGCGCAAGCGCGGGAACCGGAAGGATGCGGCGGAGCCACCGGGGGGGCGCCGGCAGCCCGATCAATAATAAGCGTCGAGCGGCTGCACCGATACGCGCAGGCGCACGCGGTTGCCCGGGTCGCGGTTCATCAGCGAGGTGTAGGTCTGGCCGCGGTATTCGTAGGTGACGTCGTAGCCGTTGGTGCGCGACTCGTACGCGTCCACGGTGCGGCACTGGCGCACGGCCTGTTCCTGTACTGCGGGGCCTTGCACGCGGCCGTTGTTGTCGACACGGTCGCCAACCATGGCGCCGGCGATGGCGCCTGCCGCCGTTGCGGCCACGCGGCCGCTACCGCCGCCGACCTGGCTGCCGAGCAGGGCGCCGGCAATGCCGCCGACGATCCCGCCGCCCGCGCTGCGTTCCTGCTGCACCGGCACCTGCACGTAATCGGTGCGGCATTCCTGGCGCGGCACGCGGATCTGTTCCACACGTGGCTGCACACGCACCACGCGGCCGAAGTCTTCGAAATCGTTCGGTGCCTGGGCCTGGGCCAGCGGCATCGCGGCGACACCCATGGCAGCAATGATCAGTTTGGCTTGGAAGTTCATGTTCTACCTCGTAATGGACTCGTTCATATGGTCCGGTGGGGAGCGGAAACCGACCAGACTTCTTGCGTTCTATGGTAATCCGATCGACCCATTACAACGAATCTTGGTGGCAACAAAATGTAACAGCTACTCGGCCGTTTGCAGACTGCCGCCAGAATGGCGGAGCTGTCGTTCAAGGGGTGATGTATGCATGCCGGTTGCTAACCAAATCTTACAAAGCTGATTCCTGTAATCACATTTGGGTTGCTTCCAATACCACAAAACGTTACCCTTACACACTAGTGGGTTATTGGTGCATGGAAATGACAGCGGGGGAGAAAGAGTGGCGGATGCCAACCGTCGCGACATGTGGTGCTTGTCCGTGCGCTCGTTCGTGCATCGACGCCCGCTGACACTGACCTGGTCAACCTGAGGAAAAAATGAGTTTGTTGATGAGAGTGCCGCCCAATCTTGTGCAGTCGATCCGCGCGTTCCGCGTCGCCGAGCTGCAGCAGGAGGCTGCGCGCCTGGGTCATCACTTCCTGTATGCGCATTGCGCCAACACCCTGACCAAGCAACAAGTCTGCGCCCGTATCGGCGAGAGCTTTTATTTCCCCAAGCCTTGCAGCAAGAACTTCGACGCCTTGCGTACCTGCCTGACCGACACCGTACACGAAGCCGGCCCGCAGCCGGGTTTCCTTGTGGTGCTGGAACAACTGCCCAGCGCCCAGAAATTCGACAAGGAAGCGCGCGAAAACCTGCTCGACGTGTTCCGCGATGCGGCCGAGTTCTGGGCCGAGAAGAAAGTGCCTTTCCGCGTATTCTACTCCTTCGCGATTCCCGCCTAGGAGCGTTCGACACCCGCCTGGCGGTGTCGAGGCGTGCCTTGCCCTGAAGGCTTTGGCGGGCGCTTCCCGACGCCGTCTCATCCCCCGGCCGCTGCGGTTGCCCGCCGGCGATACGTTACAATGCCGGGTATGAAAAATATCGTGATCCTCATTTCCGGCCGCGGCAGCAACATGGAAGCGGTCGTGCGCGCCCTTGATGCGGAAGGGTGGCCTGCCCGTATTGCGGCGGTCATCAGCAACAAACCGGAAGCAAAAGGCCTGGAGTTCGCCCGTGCCCGCGGCATCCCGACGGCCGTGGTCGCGAACAAGGAATTCGCCACCCGTGCCGAATTCGACGCGGCCCTGCAGGAAACGATCGACCGCTTCGATCCGGACCTGGTCGTGCTGGCCGGCTTCATGCGTATCCTGACGGCGCCCTTCGTCGAGCACTATGCGGGGCGCATGCTGAACATCCACCCGTCGCTGCTGCCTTTGTTCCCGGGGCTGGGCACGCACCAGCAGGCGCTCGACGCCGGCGAGAAGGAACACGGCGCCACGGTGCATTTCGTGACGGCCGAACTGGATCACGGTCCGGTGGTGGCGCAGGCCCGGGTGCCGGTGCTGCCGGGCGACACCGAAGACAGCTTGTCGGCCCGCGTGCTCGTCGAGGAACACAAGATCTACCCGTATGCGGTGCGCCTGTTCGTCGAAGACAGGCTCAGTATTGAACATGGTGAAGTACGCATCCGCGAAACGCGCGATGGCGCTCCAGCCTGAGCCCGCAGACATCCAATCAAGAATTTAACCAAGGAATTTCATGAGATTGCCACCTGCAATCCTCGGCAATACGGAAGAGGTATTGCGTGAGGTACTGCGCTTTACATCGCCGGCCGACGTCACCCTGTCGCGCTACTTCAAGGAGCACCCGCGTTTCGGCGGCCGCGAGCGCGGCGTCATCGCCGAGGCCGTGTATGCCGTGCTGCGCAACAAGTCCTTCTTCACCGATTTCGCCGGCGCCGGCAACACGCCGTCGATGCGCAAGCTGGCCCTGCTGGGCCTGGCGGAGACCGTCGGCATCGATGCCCTGGGCGGCCTGAGCGAGGATGAGGTGCACTTCCTCACCCGCGTCAAGGAAGTCGACCGCAAGCTGCTGCCTGCACAGATGCGCGCCAACATGCCGGGCTGGCTGTACGAGAAGCTCGTCGCCCAGTTCGGCGAAGCCGAGGCGCTCGAGCTGGCGGCCGTGCTGAACACGCCGGCGCCGCTGGACCTGCGCGTCAATTCCATCAAGGCCAACCGCGACGACGTGATCGCCGAACTGGCCAAGGCGCCGATCGCGGCCGAGCCGATGCCGTATGCCCCGCTCGGCCTGCGCGTGCTCAAGAAGCCTGCGTTGCAGAACCTGCCGCTGTTCAAGGAAGGCGCGATCGAGGTGCAGGACGAAGGCAGCCAGGTGCTGTCGCAGATCGTCGGCGCGCGCCGCGGCGAGATGGTCGTCGACTTCTGCGCCGGCGCCGGCGGCAAGACGCTGGCGCTGGGCGCCCTGATGCGCAATACCGGCCGCCTGTACGCCTTCGACGTGTCGGACAAGCGCCTGTCGAAGCTGAAACCGCGCCTGGCGCGCAGCGGGCTGTCGAACGTGCACCCGGTGCTGATCGCACACGAACGCGATGCCAAGATCAAGCGCCTGGCCGGCAAGATCGACCGCGTACTGGTCGATGCGCCATGCTCCGGCCTGGGCACCCTGCGCCGCAACCCGGACGTGAAGTGGCGCCAGAAGCCGGACGCCATCGCCGAGATGCAGGAAAAGCAGGCCTCGATCCTGGACGGCGCCGCGCGACTGGTCAAGAACGGCGGCCGCCTCGTGTATGCCACCTGCAGCCTGCTGAACGAAGAGAACGATGTCATCGTCGAACAGTTCCTGTCCACCCATCCGGACTTCGAACTGGTACCGATGAACCGGGTGCTGGACGAGCAGAAGATTCCGCTGGAAATGGATGCCTACCTGAAGATGCTGCCGCACAAGCACCAGACCGACGGCTTCTTCGCCGCCGTGCTCGAACGCAAGGCGAAAGCGAAACCCGCCTCGACGAATGAAGCGGGTAGTGATGCGGCCGGCGAGTCGGCTGGCGACACCGACGAATAACGCCGGGTCATGCCGCTCCAGCAACTGCTGGCCGACCTGCTCGGCGACATCAACAAGCCTGCCATCCTGTGGCAGGCGCTTGCCATCGTCCTGTGCGTTGCAAGCGGCTGGAGCCTGGCGCGGCTGATGCACCGTTCGTGGCTGGAGAACCGCGAGCACACCGGCCTGATCGGCCTGGGCATGGGCAGCTTCAGCCGCGTGCTGCCGCCGTTGCTCATCCTGGCGCTGCTGGCGATCACGCGCGC
Source organism: Massilia consociata (assembly GCF_042432755.1). Classification (NCBI taxonomy): domain Bacteria; kingdom Pseudomonadati; phylum Pseudomonadota; class Betaproteobacteria; order Burkholderiales; family Oxalobacteraceae; genus Massilia; species Massilia consociata. The sequence goes on along the minus strand of NZ_JBHLWP010000013.1, from coordinate 431,024 downwards.
CGTGATGGCGCGCTACCACAGCGTGCACCTGCTCGACATCGCGGTCCCGCTGGCAGCCTCGCTGGCGGTGATCCGCACCGTCCTCTACCTGCTGCGGCGCGTGTTCGCGCGCCACGGGCCGCTGGGCGAGGCGCTCAAAACGTTCGAGAAGATGTTCGCGCTGGTCGTCTGGCTCGGCGTGGCCCTGCACATCACGGGCGTGCTGCCCGACGTGATGCACGTCTTCGAAACCACCGAGCTGACGATCGGCAAGCACAAGCCGTCCCTGGCCGACCTGGTCGAAGGCATCGTGTCGATCGTGGTGCTGATGATGCTGGCCCTGTGGGCCGGCGCCGCGCTGGAAGAGCGCCTGATGAACGTCGAGCGCATGCACACCTCGATCAGGGTGGTGCTGGCGCGCATGAGCCGTGCCGTGCTGATCCTCGTCGCCGTGCTGTTCAGCCTGTCGCTGGCCGGCCTCGACCTGACCGTGCTGTCGGTGTTCGGCGGCGCGCTGGGCGTCGGTCTCGGTCTCGGCATGCAGCGCATTGCCAGCAACTACGTGTCCGGTTTCATCATCTTGCTGGAACGCAGCCTGACGATCGGCGACCCGATCACGCTGGACAAGTATTCCGGCAGGGTCGCACGCATCAATACCCGCTACACGGTGCTGCGCGGGTCCGATGGCACCCAGACGCTGTTGCCGAACGAGATGCTGATCACCGGCGTGGTGCTGAACCAGTCCGCGACCAACCGCAACGTGCGCGCCACCACCAAGCTGACGGTATCCTACGACAGCGACTTGACCAGGGTCTTGCCGCTGCTGGAAGCGCAGCCGAAGGGCGTGCCGCGCGTGCTGGAAGAGCCGGCGCCGAACGTCCTGCTCAATGCCTTCACCGCCGACGGCTACGAGATCGAAGTCGGCTTCTGGCTGGGCGACCCGGAAAAGGGGCTGGGCGGGCCGGTCTCCGACGTGAACCAGAAGATCTATGCGCTGGTGCGTTCCGGCGAGATCAAACTTGGCCATCCGGCCATGGATATGCGCCGGCTCGATGCACACATTGCATCGGTTGTGGCAAGAACTCCGGGTCAGACCTGATTCACACCTGAATTCGGACATCTTGGCGTGCCGTGCGTCACTAGAACCGCGTAAAATAATGGGTTGCGAGCGCCGTGCATGAAACGGTGCCGACGCAACATCCATTGGAGACTGAATGAATTTCTTTAGTAGCGAACCCGTGCACGCCGTACTGCAGTTCCTGTCGACCGGCCTGCTCGATTTCACCGGTTGGGAGGTGTTCTTCGCCACGCTGGTGCTGACGCACATCACGATCGCGAGCGTGACCATCTACCTGCACCGTCACCAGGCGCACCGCGCCCTCGATCTGCACCCGATCCCGAGCCATTTTTTCCGCTTCTGGCTGTGGCTGACCACCGGCCAGGTGACCAAGGAGTGGGCATCGATCCATCGCAAGCACCACGCCAAGTGCGATACCGTGGAAGATCCGCACAGCCCGCAGACCCGCGGCATCCGCAAGGTCCTGTTCGAGGGCGCCGAGCTGTACCGCGCTGAAAGCAAGAACAAGGAAACGATGGAAAAGTACGGCCACGGCACGCCGGACGACTGGATCGAGCGCAACCTGTACACCAAGCACAGCGCCATGGGCATCGTGCTGATGCTCCTGATCGACTTCGCGCTGTTCGGCATCGTCGGCATTTCGGTGTGGGCGGTCCAGATGATGTGGATCCCGATCACCGCCGCCGGCATCATCAACGGCATCGGCCACTACTGGGGTTACCGCAACTACGATTGCAGCGATGCGGCCACCAACATCTTCCCGCTGGGCATCCTGATCGGAGGCGAGGAGCTGCACAACAACCACCACACCTTCGCTACCTCGGCCAAGCTGTCGAGCAAGTGGTACGAGTTCGACCTGGGCTGGGGCTATATCCGTATCCTGGAAACCCTGCGCCTGGCCAAGGTGAAGAAGGTCGCGCCGAAGCCGGAATTCGCCAAGGGCAAGCTGGTGGCCGATCTCGACACCCTGCAGTCGGTCATCGCCAACCGCTACGACGTGATGGCCAAGTACGCCAAGTCGGTGCGCCATGCCTTCCACGAAGAGTTCGAGCACCTGAAGCACAAGGCCGAGCTGGAAACGCGCTTCCTGAAGAGCTCGCGCAAGCTGATGCAGCGCGAGCCGGCCAAGCTGGAGTCGCAGCACCACCAGCAGCTGAACGAGTTGTTCCAGCACAGCAAGGCGCTGGAAACCATGCACCAGATGCGCGTGGAGCTGGGGGCGATCTGGGAGCGTTCGCACGCCACCCGCGACCAGCTGCTGCAGCAACTGCAGGATTGGTGCGCCCGTGCCGAAGCCTCGGGCATCAAGGCGCTGCAGGACTTCTCGCTGCGCCTGCGCAGCTACGCGTAAGCAAGACGCGCCGGCAAGCCGGCAGTAACTGAAAACGGCTCCTTCGGGAGCCGTTTTCCATTGCAGCGGCCGTGCGCAATTCAGATGAGGAGCACCTGCGCATTTTCCGGCAGCACCAGCCGGGCGCGCGGATCGAAGGCTTCGTCGCCGGTAAAACGGTGGCAGTACACCGGCGCGTTCGCGTGGTTGCGCGCCGGCTCGCTCGCCGGGATCCGCGCCAGCAGCCGGCTGCCGTCCAGCACGTCGACATGCGCGTGCGGCGAGGGGCTGCACACCGACAGGCCGAGCCTGCGGGGGAAGGCCCAGTTCAGGACGCGGTGGTGCCAGGGCACCAGGGGATCGATGGTGGCATGCACGTCGTGCAGCAGGCGCCGCACTTCGCCGATCGTCCATGCATCCGGCGCCAGGGTGGGAACCAGCACCAGGTTGGCGCGCAGGTCGGTGGGTTGCTTGTTGATCGTTACGCTGCCGTCGTGCTCGGCGATGCGGTCGTCCACCGGCACCACGTAGAGCCCGTGTTCGCCGGCAGGGAGCGGCAGGGATGCGCCCCCGCCTTCGAGCCAGATTGCCAGGTCGTCGGTGCGTACGCCCACCCGTGCCGCGCGCAATTGCACGGCCAGCGTGGCGCGGCCCGCCAGCTTGGTGCGGACAGCCTTGGCCATTGGGTAGAACAATTCCTTGTACGGCGCCAGTCGCGCGTGGCTGGCCCGGACTTCGACCGTATGCGGCTGTTCGGGCGCAGGGGGCGGCAGTGGCGCCGGCGGCTGGGCGTGTGCCGGCAAAGTCGACAGTGCGCAGGCGGCAAGGAGGGATGACAGCTTGGACATGCTGTTCGCGATGAGATCAGGACACGCCATGCTTTCACGGCCGGGTAGCGAATGCAATCCGTGCATGCCTTATCGCTGAGTGCGCTCAACAGGAGCTCATGGCGCGGGTGACTGCTGTCGCGTTGTCCGCCATGCCGGCAGCTCCAGGTAAGTGAGCATGCGCCACACCCATTCCGCCGGTCCATACTGGAAGCGCGCCAGCCACCAGCCGCTGAACGCCGCCTGTGCGGCGCACAGCGCCACCGCCACCGCCGTCTGCCCGCCCCGTCCCATGCCCCAGAGGCCCAGCCCGTAGCTGTAGAACAGGCAGGACAGCACCAGCGACTGCACCAGGTAGTTGGTGAGCGCCATGCGGCCGAATGGCGCCAGGACGCGCGTCAGCCCCGGCCAATGCCCCAGCAGCAGGAGGACAAGGGCCATGTAGCCGAGCGAGGCGGGCAGGCTGCCCAGCATGAGCAGGCCGTGGGCGAAATCGTAGCCCTGGTCGTCCACGCCGACCGGCCGTCCGGTCGCGATCAGGCTGCTTGCCAGGCCGAGCCCGATGCCCAGCGGCAGGCCGATCCAGGCAAGGCGGCGCAGGAGCGGCCGATGCGCGCCGCTGTCGGCGACGATACCGCTGCGCACGCACCAGACGCCGATCAGGAATACACCGGTCAGCACCACGGCAAACCCGGGTTCGTCGCGCATGCGCTCGCCGAGATGGCCGGCACGCATCGCCACGGCTTCGCGGTAGCTTCCGCTGGTGAGGACGATACGCTCCTCCCTGCTGCGCTGAACGCGTTCGCGGTCGCGCAGGCGGCGTGCCGTATCGTCGTCGACTTCCGTGCCTTCGGCGTTGGTGGCGGCCGCTGTCGTCAAGGGGCCGGCCGCGGGCGCGACATAACGCGTGCCGCCTTCCGCCGCCAGCAAGCCGAAGGTGAGCACGAAGATCGCCACGCCCGCGCGCCAGGGCCGCGCTTCGGCACTGCCGCCGTAGCGTTGCGCCAGCAGGCCGATCCCGATCAGGACTGCCCCGGCAACGATGAGCAGGCGGGCATCGCCCGACCCTCTGCCCAGCAGCAGCACGAGCGCTGCCAGCAGGATGATGCAGCCGGGTACGATCATCGCCAGCGGAAACATCGACCTCTCGGGCGTGCTGCGCAGATACAGGGCCAGCAGCCCCGCAAAGCCCAGCGGCATGGACAGGGTGGCGAGTGCATGCCATGGGGCCGGCAACAGCGCCAGGGCCATGCACGCGAGAATGGCGGCCAGCAGCCAGCGGCCGCGTGCGAACAGCGCCACCAGCAGGAGCAGGGCGCCGACGGCATAGCTGATCAGGATGTCGCCGCTCCACAGGAAGACATGGTGCAGCAGGCCGAAAACCAGCAGTGCGGCGATGCGCCGCAAGTAGACCGGCAGGAACGAACGGCCGGCTTGCCGGGCACGCTCGAGCATCAGTGCAAAGCCCATCCCGAACAGCAGGGTGAAGATGGTCCAGAATTTCCCGCTGAAGAAGTAAGCGACCACCCACGCCACGAGCCAGTCCAGCCCGTGCAGGCCCTGCGCCATCCCGAGACCGGATTCCACCACGGGACGGTTGAAGAATTCGACGTTGACGATGCAGATGCCAAGCAATGCAAAGCCACGCAGCACGTCCAGCGCATCGATGCGGGTGCCAGCCGCGACAGGGGAGAAGGATTGCGGATTTGTCATCGTGTCGCAAGCTTACCGCAGGGCTCCGGCCGGCAGCGAACAATAAAAAAGCCGCCCGTCTGGGACGGGCGGCTTTTCGGGATCGCGCAAGATCGATTACTTGATCTTGGTTTCCTTGTAGATCACGTGCTTGCGTGCCTTCGGGTCGAATTTGGTGATTTCCATCTTCGCCGGCATCGTGCGCTTGTTCTTGGTGGTGGTGTAGAAGTGACCGGTACCTGCGGTCGATTCCAGCTTGATTTTGTCGCGGCCAGTTTTTGCCATGATAGCTCCCTAATTAAACTTTTTCGCCACGGGCACGCATGTCGGCCAGCACGGCGTCGATGCCGAGCTTGTCGATCACGCGCAGACCGGCGTTGGACAGACGCAGGGAGACCCAGCGGTTTTCCGATTCCACGAAGATGCGGCGGTTCTGCAGGTTCGGCAGGAAACGACGCTTGGTTTTGTTGTTAGCGTGGGAGACGTTGTTGCCAACCATCACTCCCTTGCCGGTAACTTGGCAGACACGTGCCATAGTGCACTCCTTAAGAATATCCAGGATTGGAAAAACGAGAGTATAGCGTGAAAACAGACGACAAATCAATCACTTGCGAAAAACAATTGTGTCATATTCAAATCGAACTATTTAACAATTGCGGTTGAGCTGTCTAGACCTTTGTTTTGCCTCGGTTTACAGAACACGGGCGTCTATTGATGCATGTGAAATCTCTGCAACAAAGAAAGAAAAATACCCTGCTGTGTCGTACTTCCCATACTGTTACTTGCAAGATCTACATGCTAAAGTTGTACGGTTTTACCGTCACCATTCCACTTAGAAAGTAGGTATTCCATGCGCATACTCGCCACCTTGTTGCTCAGCCTTGCCATCCTCTCGCCGCACGCCGCCATGGCGAGTCCCGCCTCGGATGCGTTGGGCAACTGCTTGAAGGACAACACCAGCGGCAAGGACCGCAAGGACCTGGCGCGCTGGATCTTCGTGTCCATGTCGACCCACCCCGAAATCCGGACCATGGCCAACATCAGCGAATCCGTGCGGACCGATACCGACAAGCAGATGGCGGACCTGTTCACCCGGCTGCTGACCGTGAACTGTGCCGCGCAGACGCGCGCCGCCGCCCAGCAAGACGGTCCGAACGGCATGATGTCGTCGTTCAAATCGCTGGGCGAAGTCGCGATGATGGAACTGACCTCGAATCCTGCGGTGGCTCAATCGATTACCGCCTATGTCCAGTTCGTGGATAAGAAGAAAGTCGAGGAAGTGCTCGGCAAGTAAGCGGCAAACAACGACAAACAGCGGCAAGCGCGCCGGCTTACAGCTGGCCGTGCTCAGCGAAGGAGTGCACTTGTGCGCCGGCCACCACGAAGTGGTCGAGCACGCGGATATCAACCAGGGCCAGCGCCTGCACCAGGCTTGCCGTCAGGCGCAGGTCGGCTTCGCTGGGCTCGGCTACGCCGGACGGATGGTTGTGCGCCAGGATCACCGCCGCGGCGTTGCGGTGCAGTGCCGTCCTCACCACTTCGCGTGGATAGACGCTGGTATGGGTCAGCGTGCCACGAAACATCTCTTCATGGTTGATCAGCCGGTTCTTGACGTCGAGGAAGAGCACGACGAAGGATTCATGCGCCTGTAATGCGAACTGGTGGCGCAGGTAGCCGCGCACGGCGTCCGGCGAGCACAGTGCCTTGCGCTCGAACTCCTCGGCCACCGCGCGCCGGGTCAGCTCGACCGCCGCTTGCAGTTGCGCATACTTGGCCGGGCCGAGCCCATGCAGCGCGCCGAATTCGCTCGCGCTGGCGTGCAACAGGCGGTGCAGCGAGCCGAAATGGTCGAGCATGTCGCGCGCCAGCGCCACTGCGCTTTTTCCTGCGACGCCCACCCGCAGGAAGATCGCCAGCAGTTCCGTGTCGGACAGTACCCTGGGGCCGCCGCGCAACAGACGTTCACGCGGGCGTTGATTTTCCGGCCAATCAGTGATTCTCATTGTCTGATCCTTGCGATAAAAAAGGGAGGCGCCGGGGCGTGAGAAGCGGGCGTGGCTTACAATAACGGTTTGCCTGAATCAGGCCTGCCTGTCACCACAACGAACATGTCCAACGCCCAGTCGCCCAACGCCGTCGTCAACGAATCGTCCTACCTGACCCTGCATTATCGGCTTGCCACCGCCGACGGTACTGATCTCATCACTACCTTCAACGGCACGCCGGCTACCTTGATGCTGGGACAGGGCCAGCTGGCGCCTTTCCTCGAGTCGCGCCTGATCGGCCTGCCGGAAGGCGCGCACCAGACCTTCCAGCTGAGTGCGGCGGACGCCTTCGGCGACCGCAACCCGGACCTGATCCAGCCGGTCTCGAAGGCCACGCTCGAACAAAACTCGGTGCCCGACGCCGACTACAAGGTGGGCGAGCTGATCGAGTTCAATGCGCCCAAGGGCGGCCGCTTTGCCGGCGTGCTGCTGGAAATGCGCGAGACCACGGCGCTGTTCGATTTCAACCATCCGCTGGCCGGCCAGGCCCTGCAATTCGAAGTGAAACTGATTTCGGTTCTGTAAAACAGGAAACCTTCATGGAAAACGAAATTCTGCTTGCCCAACCACGCGGCTTCTGCGCCGGCGTGGACCGCGCCATCGAGATCGTCGAGCGCGCCCTGAACCAGTTCGGCGCCCCGATCTATGTGCGCCACGAGATCGTGCACAACGCCTACGTGGTCGAAGACCTGCGCAACAAAGGCGCCATCTTCATCGAGGAACTTGAAGACGTCCCGGCCGGCAACACGCTGGTGTTCTCGGCCCACGGCGTCTCGAAGGCCGTGCGCGCCGATGCCGAAGCGCGCGGCCTGACCATCTTCGACGCGACCTGCCCGCTGGTCACCAAGGTCCACGTGGAAGTGGCCAAGATGCGCAAGCAGGGCTGCGAGATCATCATGATCGGCCACGACGGCCACCCGGAAGTCGAAGGCACGATGGGCCAGGCCGAGGAAGGCATGCACCTGGTCGAGACCGTCGAGGACGTGGCCACCCTGCAGGTGAACAACCCGGACCAGCTGGCCTACGTATCGCAGACCACGCTCTCGGTGGACGACACCGCCGACATCATCGCCGCGCTCAAGGCTCGCTTCCCGAACATCATCGAGCCGAAGAAGGGCGACATCTGCTACGCCACCACCAACCGCCAGGAAGCCGTGAAGTTCCTGGCGCCGCAGGTGGAAGTGGTGATCGTGGTCGGCAGCCCGAACAGCTCGAACTCGAACCGCCTGCGCGAAGTGGCCGAGAAGAAGGGCACGCCGGCCTACATGGTCGACAATGCCTCCAAGATCGACCCGCAATGGATTGAAGGCAAGAAGCGCATCGGCGTCACCGCCGGCGCCTCGGCCCCGGAAGTGCTGGTGCAGGCCGTGATCGACCGCCTGAAGGAACTGGGCGCGGCCAGCGTGCGCGCGCTCGAAGGCGTCGAGGAGAACGTGGTGTTCCCGCTGCCGAAAGGGCTGGACGGCGTTAAGGCGGCCTGATCAATGTAGCGTGGCTGCTTGTCCGCCCACGCTGCAACCGCTGAACAAACTTTAGCGGAGTAACATGTTTTCCGGTTCTAGTTTTCCAAGCGTCAAGTTATGATGGCGGCCATCGGAACATGAACGTCAGGCCAGGAACGGCACTGCGGGGATACCCGGAGTGCCGTTTTTGTTAGACCGGAGAACAAACGCACGATGGAAACATTCATCCAACAAATCCTCAACGGCCTGGTGCTGGGCAGTATGTACGCACTCGTCGCCCTCGGCTACACGATGGTGTACGGCGTGCTCAACCTGATCAACTTCGCCCATGGCGACGTCCTGATGATCGGCGCGATGATCGGCTTGACCATCCTGAAACTGCTCGACGCCTGGGCGCCCGGCCTGCCCGGTTACGTGCAGCTGGCCGTCGCCATCCTGGGCGCGATTCCCGTCACCATGCTGGTCAACGTCTTCATCGAACGCGTCGCCTACCGGCGCCTGCGCAATGCGCCGCGCCTGGCGCCCCTGATCACCGCGATCGGCGTGTCGATCCTGCTGCAGACCTTCGCCATGATGATCTGGGGCCGCAGCCCGCTGCCGTTCCCGCAGCTGCTGTCGCCGGAGCCGATCGAGATCGGCGGCGCTTTGATCTCGCACACCCAGGTGCTGCTGCTGGTGCTGGCCGCTTGTGCCATGGTGGCGCTGGTGCTGCTGGTCGAGCGCACCCGCATGGGCCGCGCGATGCGCGCCGTGGCCGAGAACCCGCGCGTGGCCGGCCTGATGGGCGTCGATTCGAACCGCGTCATCGTCGCCACCTTCGCCATCGGCGCGGCGCTGGCGGCGGTGGCCGGCGTGATGTGGGGCGCGAACTATGCGTCGATCACCTTCACCATGGGCGTGCTGCCGGGCCTGAAGGCCTTCTGCGCGGCCGTGCTGGGCGGGATCGGCAACATCTACGGTGCCATGATCGGCGGCCTCCTGCTGGGCATCATCGAGGCGCTCGGCGCCGGCTACATCGGCGACCTCACCGGCGGCTTCCTGGGCAGCCACTACCAGGACATCTTCGCCTTCGTGGTACTGATCCTCGTGCTGACCCTGCGCCCGTCCGGCATCATGGGCGAGCGCGTGGCGGACCGCGCCTGATCGAGAGAGGACCCCAACATGGCACTCCTGACCTTCGACGTCCAGCACAAGCCGCGCCAGGCCTACGCCAGCATGGCCATCGTCCTTGCGATCATGCTGGTCTTCCCCTTCGTCGCCTCCCAGTTCGGCAACTCCTGGGTGCGCATCATCGACATCGCGCTGCTGTACATCATGCTGGCGCTGGGCCTGAACATCGTGGTCGGCTTCGCCGGCCTGCTCGACCTGGGCTACATCGCCTTCTTCGCGGTGGGCGCCTACCTGGTCGGCCTGTTCTCGTCGCCGCAGTTCGCGGCGCTGCTCGAGTCCGTCATCTACTATTCGCCGGCCCTGGGCGAAGCGCTGGTGGCCTTGTTCGGGCCCGAGATCCAGCAGAACGGCATCCACCTGTCGGTGTGGGCGATCGTCCCGCTGGCGGCCATCGTCGCGGCGCTGTGCGGCGCGCTGCTGGGTGCGCCGACCCTGAAGCTGCGCGGCGACTACCTGGCGATCGTCACGCTCGGCTTCGGCGAGATCATCCGCATCTTCATGAACAACCTGAACGACCCGATCAACTTCACCAACGGGCCGCAGGGCATCAACATGATCGACCCGATCCGCGTGTTCGGCGTGTCGCTGGCGGGCGAGGCGGGCTCGCAGGCCACGGTGCACATCGGCGGCTTTTCCATGCCGTCGGTGAACGCCTACTATTTCCTGTTCCTGGGCCTGGTCATCGCGACGATCTTCATCACCTCCAGGTTGCAGCATTCGCGCCTGGGCCGTGCCTGGGTGGCGATCCGCGAAGACGAGATCGCGGCCAAGGCCATGGGCATCAACACCCGCAACGTCAAGCTGCTGGCCTTTGCGATGGGCGCCAGTTTCGGCGGCGTGGCCGGGGCGATGTTCGGCGCCTTCCAGGGCTTCGTGTCGCCGGAATCGTTCTCGCTGACCGAATCGATCGCCGTGCTGGCGATGGTGGTGCTGGGCGGGATCGGCCATATCCCGGGCGTGGTGCTCGGCGGCGTGCTGCTGGCGGCGCTGCCGGAAGTGCTGCGCCACGTGGTGGAGCCGGCCCAGCACGCGCTGTTCGGCACGGTCGTCATCGAAGCCGAAGTGCTGCGCCAGCTGCTGTACGGCCTGGCGCTGGTGCTCATCATGCTGGTACGGCCGGCCGGCCTGTGGCCGTCGCCGAACAAGGAAGACCGTCCCAATGCGGCACTGGCGCGCGAGGATGAAGAGGCCGCGGCGGCCTGAGGAACGGAACCATGAGCGACCAGACCATCCTGAACATTTCCGGCGTCAACAAGCGCTTCGGCGGCCTGCAGGCGCTGACCGACGTCGGCATCCGCATCGAGCGCGGGCAGATCTACGGCCTGATCGGCCCGAACGGCGCCGGCAAGACCACCTTCTTCAACGTCATCACCGGCCTGTACCAGCCGGACAGCGGCAGCTTCGAGCTGGCCGGCAAGCCGTATTCGCCGTCGGCGCCGCATGAAGTCGCCAAGGCGGGCATCGCGCGCACTTTCCAGAACATCCGCCTGTTCGGCGAGATGAGCGCCCTGGAAAACGTGATGGTGGGACGCCATGTGCGCACCCGCCAGGGCGTGCTGGGCGCGATCTTCCGGCACAAGGCGGCGCGCGAGGAAGAAGCGGCGATCCGGACCCGCGCCCGGGAACTGCTCGATTTCGTCGGCATCGGGCAGTTTGCCAACCGCACGGCGAAGTACCTGTCGTATGGCGACCAGCGCCGCCTCGAGATCGCGCGCGCGCTCGCCACCGACCCGCAGCTGCTGGCCCTGGACGAGCCGGCGGCCGGCATGAACGCCACCGAGAAGCTGGCGCTGCGCGAGCTGCTGGTGAGAATCAAGGCGCAGGGCAAGACCGTGCTGCTGATCGAACACGACGTCAAGCTGATGATGGGCCTGTGCGACCGCATCACGGTGCTGGAGTACGGCAAGCAGATCGCGGAAGGCGTGCCAGCCGAGATCCAGAAGAACGAGGCCGTGATCAAGGCCTACCTCGGAGGTGCCCACTGATGGCAGAACAGATGAGCAACTGCGTCCTGAAGATCGCCGGCCTGAAAGTGGCGTACGGCGGCATCAAGGCCGTCAAGGGCATCGACCTGGAAGTGAACAAGGGCGAGCTGGTGACGCTGATCGGCGCCAACGGCGCCGGCAAGACCACCACCCTCAAGGCCATCACCGGCACGCTCCCGTCGTGCAAGGTCGAGGGCGAGATCGCCTACCTGGGCCAGCCCCTGAAGGGCACGCCGTCCTTCCGCATGGTGCAGCGCAAGCTGGCGATGGTGCCGGAAGGGCGGGGCGTGTTCACCCGCATGACGATCCACGAGAACCTCTTGATGGGCGCCTACACGCGCAGCGACCAGGCCGGGATCGCGGCGGACGTCGAGAAGTGGTACGAGGTCTTCCCGCGCCTGAAGGAACGCTCGACGCAACTGGCCGGCACCCTGTCCGGCGGCGAGCAGCAGATGCTGGCGATGGCGCGCGCGTTGATGTGCCACCCGACCCTGCTGCTGCTCGACGAGCCCTCGATGGGCCTGTCGCCGATCATGGTGGAGAAGATCTTCGAGGTGATCCGCGACGTGTCGCAACAAGGCATCACGATCCTGCTGGTGGAGCAGAACGCCAAGCTGGCGCTGCAGGCGGCGCACCGGGGCTACGTGATGGATTCCGGAGCGATCACGATGACGGGGAATGCGGCGGCCATGCTGAACGATCCACGGGTACAGGCGGCGTATTTGGGGGAATGACTTGGCGGTACGCGCGCGCCGGTTCGACCATTAGCTCGAAAACCGTCGCTCCCGCGAAGGCGGGAGCCCAATGCCCCATGCAGGTCGGTGGCTTCAGGCGGTAGCGGTTTTGCGACAGACTTGGATTCCCGCCTGCGCGGGAATGACGGTTTCCCAGTGAGCAGGGACGGATGAGCCGAATAAGCTGATGCCGTCCAAAAACAAAAAGCCGGGACATCGTCCCGGCTTTCTCATTTCACGAGGTACAGCTTAGGCAGCAGCCGCAGCGGTCGCAGCAGTCGCGCTGGCAGTAGCCTTGTTGGCAGTCGCCGAAAACTGGCTCACCGCGGCGTTCATGTTGGTTTCCATGGCTTCGACAGCCTGCTTGGTGGTCTTGCTGAACTGCTCGTAGCCGGCATTGGCGTTGCTGATGGCGGTCTTGACGGCGGCAACGAAGCTCTCCGAACCGGCCGGGGCGTTCTTGCTCACTTCGTCGACCAGCGAGATCACCTTGCGGTTGGCTTCGACGATCTGGCCTTCGGCGGCTTTCGAGAACTCGGCGCCGGTGCCGGTGGCGATCGATGCCAGCTGGCGGCTGTACGACAGGGCCTTTTCGGCGGTCGGCTGGGCCTGCGATGCGGTCACCGAGAAGAATTCCTGCGGGTCCTTGGCACCCAGCAGCTGGCGGGCGACGTTCGACGAATCCTGCAGGGTGCTGCGGGCGGTGCTGATGTTCAGGTCGACCAGCTTCTCCATGCCTTCGAAGGTCTTGGCCGTCAACGACGACATCAGCGCGAACTGCGACTCCAGGCTGGCTTTGGTGGCATTCGAGAACTGCTCAGGAATTGCAAACATGTGACTCTCCAAAATTCAATACGTTTAGTGGATGAAATGTTGCTTGGACCGGTGAGGCAGGTTTTATCGTCGGTTTTGAACGAAACTCTTTTTTGTGCACCGCAACAGGGCGAATTTTCACTTAACTTTGGGGGGGGCGTCAAGCGTTTTTGACGCGCTGCACCATCTAATGTGCATAATTTTCTTGAATGCATTGAATGCAAGAAATTTCAGCCTTTTTCGATTGATTTATATCAATAAAATGGCAATCTGCCCATCGCCAACGCAGCCTGCCTCAGCATGCTAGACTAGGCGCTTGTGTTTTCGTTAAGCTGCTGCGCAGCATCTTCCCATCCATGTCGCACGGCACTCCATCCAGCGCGCCATCCGCATCCGCTTCCTGGCTGTCGCCGGTGCCGCTGTTTTTCGTCTTCCTGTGGAGCACCGGCTTCATCGTCGCCAAGCTGGGCCTGCCGTATGCGCCGCCGCTGACCTTCCTGATCCTGCGCTGCCTCGGGGTGCTGGCCGTGCTGCTGCCGCTGGTGCTCGTGTTCCGCGCGCCCTGGCCGCGCGGGCAGCTGCTGCACGTGGCGGTGGCCGGGCTGCTGCTGCATGCGGGCTACCTGGGCGGGGTCTGGGCCGCCATCAAGCTCGGCATGCCGGCCGGGCTGGCCGCGCTGATCGTCGGCATGCAGCCCATCCTCACCGCCGCCGCCGCGCCCCTGATTGGCGAACGGGTAAGGCCGCGCCAGTGGCTCGGGCTGGTCTTCGGCCTGTCCGGCGTGGCGCTGGTCGTTTATGCCAAGCTCCACCTGGCCGGCCTGAGCACGGCCGGCATCATGCTGTGCGTGTTCGCGCTGCTGAGCATTACCGCCGGCACCATGTACCAGCGCCGCCATTGCCCGTCCTTCGACCTGCGCACCGGCACCGTCATCCAGTTCGGCGCCACGGCCGCGGTGCTGCTGCCGCTGGCAGTCGTGCTCGAAGGCTTCGATGTGCGCCTCTCGAGCGTGACCTGGAGCCCCGACTTCATCATTGCCTGGCTGTGGTCGATCTTCGCGCTGTCGATCGGCGCGATCTTCCTGCTGTTTACCCTGATTCGCCGCAGCCAGGCCACTGAAGTGACGAGCCTGCTGTACCTGACGCCGCCCACCACGGCCATCATGGCCTGGGCGCTGTTCGGCGAGTCCTTCAGCCCCCTTGCGCTGGCCGGGATGGCGGTGGCCGTCCTCGGTGTCGCATTCGTCGTCAAAAAATAAGGAAAAAGGAGACCCCATGATTACCAGCCCCCAGCAGGAAGCCGTCGACGCGGCCATCACCTCGCGCCGCTCGATCCGCGCCTTCCTCGACAAGCCGGTGGCGCGCGACGACATCGAACGCATCCTGGACGTGGCCGCCCGTGCGCCGTCCGGCACCAACACCCAGCCGTGGAAGGTGTACGTCCTGAGCGGCCGGGCGCGCCAGGATCTCGTGGATGCGATCCTGGCCGTGAACGCCGACCCGGAACAGGCCGGGCAACACACCGAGGAATACGCCTACTACCCGCGTGCCTGGGTGTCGCCTTTCGTGGACCGCCGCCGCAAGGTCGGCTGGGACCTGTACAGCCTGCTCGGCCTGACGCGCGACAACAAGTCCGGCATGGCTGCCCAGCACGCGCGCAACTACCGGTTTTTCGACGCGCCCGTCGGCCTGATCTTCACGATCGACCGTATCATGGAACAGGGCTCATGGCTGGACTACGGCATGTTTCTGCAAAACATCATGGTGGCGGCGCGCGCACGCGGCCTCGACACCTGTCCGCAAGCCGCGTTTACGCAGTACCACCGCGTCATCGCGCAGCAACTGCAGTTGCCGGAAAATGAGATGGTGGTGTGCGGCATGGCACTGGGCTGGGCCGACCCGGGCAAGATCGAGAATTCCCTGATCACCGAGCGTGAGCCGGTGCATGGTTTTACGCGCTTCATGGAGTAAGCTTGCGGTAAATACAGTGGTAAATGCGTGGGTAAGCACTAGCCCTTGTATTTCGAAATATTGCTGCACGGAATTTACATTTTGCTTGCGATCAGGCGCTGTTCGGCTAAACTGCGTTTCGTACCTCATCAGTTTGCGTCGAAGGGTTTCCAGATGTTCAAACTTGCATTGGCCGCCATCGTTTCGCTGCTGTTTGCCCTGCAGCCCGTCCAGGCTGCCGGCGCAGGCGCAGGCGCCGAGGCCGGCAAGAGCCAGGCCGTCAAGAAAAAACAGAAGGGAAAGGCCGCGAAAAAAGGCAAGGCCGTGCGCAAGAAAGCCGTGCGCGGCAAGCGCAAGGACCTGGCCCACCAGATCGCTGACGACAACCGCGAGCGCATGGTGCGCCGGGTGGAGACGGTGCGCGGCAAACGCAAGGTCAGCTACCACACGGTGCGCCGCGCCGCGGGCGCCGGCGCCGCCGTTGCCCTGGACCCGCGCAGCCTGGGTGACATCGCCGGCCTGAACCGTACCGTCGACGCCCTGTCGCTGCGCTCGAACGTCGCCCTCGTGCTCGACCAGAACAGCTCGGAAGTGCTGTTCGAGAAGAACGCCAATGTCGCGCTGCCGATCGCCTCGATCACCAAGCTCATGACCGGCCTCGTCGTCGTCGAGGCCAGGCAGGACCTCGACGAAGTACTGCGCATCACCGATGCCGACGTCGACCGCCACAAATATTCCAGCTCGCGCCTGCCTGTCGGCACCCGGATGACCCGGCGCGAAATGCTGCACATTGCCCTGATGAGTTCGGAGAACCGCGCCGCGTCCGCGCTCGGACGCCATTATCCCGGCGGCATTCGCGCCTTCGTCGACGCCATGAATGCCAAGGCGCGCGAACTGGGCATGGACGACACCCGCTTCGTCGATTCCAGCGGCCTGTCGAGCCGCAACGTGTCGAGCGCGCGCGACCTCGCCAAGCTGGTCGTGTCCGCCCACCAGATGCCGCTGCTGCGCGAATACTCGACCACGCCGAAATCGACCGTCAAGGCCAGCGGTCGCACCATGCATTACGCAAACACCAACTACCTCGTCGCGCTGCCCGACTGGAACATCGGCCTGCAGAAAACCGGCTTCATCAACGAAGCCGGGCGCTGCCTGGTGATGCAGGCCATGATCCATGGACGCAACGTCGTCATGGTCTTCCTGGATTCGAAGGGAAAGATGTCGCGCACGGCCGATGCCAGCCGGGTCCGGCGTTTCCTGGAGAAGCTGCCCGATAACCTTGGGGCAACGTCCAGCGGCAATATACCGGTCATGAGCGCCGCCAATGCGGTCGCGCCGACCCTGGAGTAAGCGACCGTACCCGCGGGCTCAGATCGGCGGGGCAGGGCGGTAGCCCAGCGTCGCCGAGATGCTCGAGGCCGTCTGCACCAGGTCTTCCAGCCATTCTTCCTGCAGGCGGTCGGCCGGCGCCGAGATCGACAGGCCCGCCACCAGCTTGCCGCTGTCATCGAAGATGCCGGCGGCCATGCAGCGCACGCCCAGTTCCAGCTCTTCGTTGTCGCGTGCATAGCCGCGCGCGCGCACCAGGCCCAGCTCGCGCTCGAAGCGCGCCAGGTCGGTGATGGAATTCTTGTTGTGGCCTGCCAGGCCGGTGCGTGTCGCATAGGCGCGGATCGCCTTGGCGTCGTCGATCGACAGGAACAGCTTGCCGGTCGAGGTCAGGTGCAGCGGCGCCCGGCCGCCGATCGCGCGCACCACCTGCATGCCCGAGCGCTCCGAATAGGCGCGGTCGATGTAGACGATCTCGTCGCCCTGGCGCACCGACAGGTTCACGGTCTGCTGGGTCTTCTTGTGCAGGGCGCGCATGAAGTCGAGCGCCGCCTCGCGCACCGACAGCCTGCTCTTGACTACGTTCCCCAGTTCGAGCAGGCGCATGCCGAGGCGGTAGGTGCCCGGCTCGACCCGGTCGACGAAGCGCGTCACGACCATGTCGTTCAGGATACGGTGCGCGGTCGAGGGATGCAGGCCGGAGACCTTCGACAGTTCCTTCAGGCTCACCGGGTCGGAATAATTGGCCAGCGCGTCGAGCAGCGCCATCATGCGCTCGATCACCTGGATCGAGGTCTTGGCCGGGGCCGACGCGGGTGCCAATTCTGGGGTTTCCATTTTCATGATGTGGTTGGTGCAGTGCAGTATCTGCCTCTTTATACCATGATGTGAAACGCTGATGCAAACCGATGGGTTGTAGTGTGCAGGGCAGGGCCGACACGGCATAATGACATTCCGGCATTCTTTTCGAGCATTCATGGAACAACCGACCAGCGAGTTCAAGACCAAACGCGGCATCGCCCGCATCCTGGCGGCCTGCCGCAACACCTGGGACGGCCTGGCCTGGGCCTGGCGCAGCGAAGCCGCCTTCCGCCAGGAGGTCATGGTGATCGCATTCGCCTCGCTCGTCGCCGTGTTGCTGCCGGTCTCGGGCTTCCAGAGGCTGGCGCTGGTCGGCGTGCTGGTCTTCGTTCTGATTGTCGAGATCATCAACTCGGCCATCGAAGCCGTCGTCGACCGCATCTCGCTCGAGCGCCACCCGCTGTCGAAGGTGGCCAAGGACATGGGCAGCGCTGCGGTGGCGCTGAGCCTGCTGCTGGCATTCGCGACCTGGGCGGTCGTGTTGTACAGCCGGTTCATGTAATCAGCCAAGTAACGCCGCCGCACAAGCAAATAACAAACTTGTCGTTTGCATCACTGCCGAGTCCTCTTAGACTATGCGTTGATGTTGCCGATCCGTGATCGGCTTCCGTAGTTCAATCACCATGGAGAAATGAAATGACCTTACGTCTTGGCGATACCGCCCCCGACTTCGAGCAGGAATCCAGCATCGGCAAGATCCGTTTCCATGAGTGGGCGGGCGATTCCTGGGTGGTGCTGTTCTCGCACCCGGCCGACTTCACCCCGGTCTGCACCACCGAGCTGGGCCTGACTGCCAAGCTCAAGCCGGAATTCGACAAGCGCAACGTCAAGGCAATCGCGCTGTCGGTCGACCCGGCCGACAAGCACCGCGACTGGATCAAGGACATCGAGGAAACCCAGCAGACCGTGGTCGGCTTCCCGATCATCGCCGACGCCGACAAATCGGTCTCGGCCCTGTATGACATGATCCACCCTGAGGCTTCGGCCACCGCCACCGTGCGTTCGCTGTTCGTGATCGACCCGGCCAAGAAGGTGCGCCTGATGATCACCTACCCGATGAGCACCGGCCGCAACTTCGACGAAGTGCTGCGCGTGATCGACGCCTTGCAACTGACCGACGGCTACACCGTCGCCACCCCGGGCAACTGGAAGGATGGCGACCCGGTCATCATCCCGCTGACCGTGCAGGATCCGGAAGTGATCAAGCAGAAGTATCCGAAAGGCTATGAGGCGCCCCGTCCTTACCTGCGCCTGACGCCACAGCCGAACAAGTAATTGTTTCTGCGCCGGGTATCGATTGCCCGATGCGTCAGTAGGGTGGACGGCTTTGCCGTCCGCGCGTCCAACCAGTTCATGAGCAGCCGGCCCGGCCTTTCTACTGGTAACGATCACCGCGCGGCCGGCGAAGCCGGCCACCCACAGCCCATCCCTTGCCGCATAAGCAAATAAGAAACCTGTTGTTTGTTTCACTGCCGAATCCCCTTACCCTGTGCCATAACTTAGGGGTAAAGGCATGTCGACGACGTACATCATCGCAGGGTTTGCAGTAGGGCTATTGGTTGGAATGACAGGCGTAGGGGGCGGCTCGCTCATGACGCCGCTGCTCACGCTCCTGTTCGGCGTTTCGCCTTCGGTTGCCGTCGGCACCGACCTCGCCTTTGCCTCCATCACCAAGGGTGTCGGCACCATCACCCACCGTTTCAACCGCACCGTCCAGTGGCAGATCGTCGGCCGCCTGTGCCTGGGCGCCTTGCCGGCTGCGCTGCTGACGGCGCTGGCGCTCAAGTACTTCGGCGGGATCGACGAACGGATCGGCCAGTTCATCCGCTATGCGATTGCCGTTTCCGTGATGCTGACCGTGGTTGCGCTGCTGTTCCGTGCACGCATGCAGGCCTGGGTGAATGCGCGTCCGGGACGCCAGTTGCAGGGACGGGCGCTGGCCGTCACCACCGTCGTTTCCGGCGCCGTGCTCGGCGTGCTGGTCACGGTGTCCTCGATCGGCGCAGGCGCGATCGGCGCCACGCTGCTGGTCATGCTGTATCCACGCCTGACCCCGGCCGAGGTGGCCGGTACCGACATCGCCTATGCCGTGCCCCTGACCGCCATCGCCGCCATCGGACACTGGTGGCTGGGCTCGATCGACTGGATGTTGCTGCTGACCCTGCTGGTCGGCTCGGTGCCCGGGATTACCCTGGGTGCGATGGCGGCGCGCAAGGTGCCGGAACGCTTCCTGCGCGCATTGCTGGCCACGACGCTGACCGGCGTTGCTGCAAAACTGGTTTTCTGAGCGTGGCAAGAAGGTGCGGCGGCGCCGTGGCGTGTTGTCAGGCGTGCCAAGTCGTAATAGCCGAAACCGTCTATACAAATGAGGAAAGTTTCGTTTGTAATATGAAGGCTGCGTGAGATTATGGCAGCCCGTTAGAAGAATTTGTAATAAGGGCTTCCATGACATCGCTCAAAGCGCCACGCAGGTCTCCCGGCCGGGTCATCCCCGGATTCGGCATCTCGCTCGGCTTCACGATTTTCTACCTCGCGCTGATCGTCTTGATCCCGCTGTCGGCGGTCTTCCTCAAGACCTTCACCATGAGCTGGGAGGCATTCTGGAGCGCGGTCACTTCCGAGCGCGTGATGGCCTCGTACCGCCTGAGTTTCGGCGCCTCCCTGATCGCCGCCTTCATCAACGTCATTTTCGGCGGCATCGTCGCCTGGGTGCTGGTGCGCTACACCTTCCCGGGCAAGCGCATCGTCGACGCCCTGGTGGACCTGCCGTTCGCGCTGCCCACCGCGGTGGCCGGCATCACCCTGACCGCCCTGTACTCGCACAACGGCCTGATCGGCGAACAGCTGGCCAAGCTCGGCATCAAGGTGGCCTTCACCCCGCTGGGCGTGGTGCTGGCCCTGACCTTCATCGGCCTGCCGTTCGTGGTGCGCACGGTGCAGCCGGTACTGGAAGAAGCCGAGCGCGAGCTCGAGGAAGCCGCCGCCAGTCTGGGCGCCTCGCCGCTGCAGACCTTCTTCCGCGTGGTGCTGCCCTCGATCGTGCCGGCGCTGCTGACCGGCTTTGCGCTCGCCTTTGCGCGCGCCACCGGTGAGTACGGCTCGGTGATCTTCATCGCCGGTAACCTGCCGATGGTGTCGGAGATCACGCCGCTGCTCATCATCAGCAAACTCGAGCAGTATGACTACACGGGCGCCACGGCGATCGCGGTGGTGATGCTGGTCGCGTCCTTCATCATGCTGCTGGCCATTAACCTGCTGCAGGTCTGGACACGCAAGCGTTCGGGCAAGGAGGCGGGCCAATGAGCGCCGTCCTCGACAACATCAAGCCGGCGCCGGCCGCTGCGCGCGGCCGCCCATCGACCAACGTGCTGGAGCCGGACTGGATGCGCTGGCTGCTCATCGCCGTCGCGCTGACCTTCCTGACCCTGTTCCTGTTCGTGCCGCTGGCCGCGGTCTTCACCGAAGCACTCAAGCGCGGCTGGGATACCTACCTCGAGTCGATCCGCGACCCGGAGGCGCTGTCGGCCATCAAGCTCACCCTGATCGCGGCCGCCATCTCGGTGCCGCTCAACCTCGTGTTCGGCGTGGCGGCGTCCTGGGCCATCGCCAAGTTCGAGTTCCGCGGCAAGAGCATTCTGCTCACGCTGATCGACCTGCCGTTCTCGGTGTCGCCGGTGATCGCGGGCCTGACCTTCGTGCTGCTGTTCGGCGCGCAGGGCTGGTTCGGCGAGTGGCTGGCCGAGAACGACATCAAGATCCTGTTTGCGGTGCCGGGCATCGTGCTGGCGACCGTGTTCATCACCTTCCCGTTCGTGGCGCGCGAGCTGATCCCGCTGATGCAGCAGCAGGGCACCGAAGAGGAAGAAGCCGCGCTGGTGCTGGGCGCCTCGGGCTGGTCGACCTTCTGGCGCGTGACGCTGCCGAACATCAAGTGGGGCCTGCTGTACGGCGTCATCCTGTGCAATGCCCGTGCGATGGGCGAATTCGGCGCCGTATCCGTGGTCTCGGGCCACATCCGCGGCGAGACCAACACCATGCCGCTGCAGGTCGAGATCCTCTACAACGAATACAACTTCACGGCCGCGTTCGCGATCGCCTCGCTGCTGGCGCTGCTTGCGCTGGTGACCCTGGCCGTAAAAAGCTTTATCGAATGGCGCCTGCACCAGGCAAGGGCCGGGAACAAGGACGCCGCCGACGCACACCTGAAGGAAGCAACATGACTATCGAAGTCCAGCACATCCGCAAGCAGTTTGGCCAGTTCACCGCACTGGACAACGTGTCGCTGCAGTTCCCCGACGGCGAGCTGACGGCCTTGCTCGGCCCCTCGGGCTGCGGCAAGACGACCCTGCTGCGCATCATCGCGGGCCTCGAGCATCCTGATTCCGGCACCGTGCTGCTGGACGGCCAGGACGCCGCGTACCGCCATGTGCGCGAGCGCCAGGTCGGTTTCGTGTTCCAGCACTATGCGCTGTTCAAGCACATGACCGTGTTCGAGAACGTCGCCTTCGGCCTGCGCGTCAAGCCGCGCAAGGAACGCCCGTCCGAGCAGCAGATCCGCGACAAGGTGCGCCAGTTGCTCGAGCTGGTGCAGCTCGACTGGATCGCCGACCGCTACCCGCCGCAACTGTCGGGCGGCCAGCGCCAGCGCATCGCCCTGGCGCGCGCGCTGGCGGTGGAGCCGCGCGTGCTGCTGCTCGACGAGCCTTTCGGCGCGCTGGACGCCAAGGTGCGCAAGGAACTGCGCCGCTGGCTGCGCCGCCTGCACGACGAACTGCACGTGACCTCGATCTTCGTCACCCACGACCAGGAAGAAGCGCTGGAAGTGGCCGACCAGGTGGTCCTGATGAACAAGGGCCGCATCGAGCAGCTCGGCACGCCCGACGCCGTGTACAACCAGCCGGCTTCGCCCTTCGTCTACGGCTTCCTGGGCAACGTCAACCTGTTCCATGGCCGCGTGCACGAAGGCGTGCTGGCCAGCGGCGAAGTCCAGTTCGACGTGCCCCAGCATGCGCAGGTGCGCAATGGCGCGGGCATCGGCTACGTGCGCCCGCACGAGCTCGATGTCGCACGCTATACGCCCGGCGAAGGGGAGCCGCAAGGCGTGGTCGCGAAACTGCGCCGCGCCCACGCGATCGGCCCGCTGGCCCAGCTCGACCTCGAGCGCGCCGACAACCAGCAGCTGATCGAGGCCGTGATCCCGAACGAACTGTTCTCGCGCCAAGGCTTCAAGGAGGGCGATACCCTTGTGGTCAAGCCGCGCCGCATCGAAGTGTTCGTCGACGCCGGCGAAGGCATCTGAGAGGCGCGGGGACATGAACTTCCAGCAGCTGCGTTCCGTGCGCGAGGCCGCGCGCCGCGACTTCAACCTGACCGAGGTGGCCAACGCGCTGTTCACCTCGCAGCCCGGCGTATCGCGCCAGATCCGCGAGCTCGAGGAAGAGCTCGGCGTCGAGATCTTCGAGCGTAACGGCAAGCGCCTGACCGGCCTGACGCCGCCGGGCAAGGGCATCCTCAGGATCGTCGAGAAGCTGCTGGTGGAAGCCGAGAACCTGCAGCAGGCCAGCCGCGAGTACGCGGCCCAGGACAGCGGCACCCTCACGGTGGCCGTCACCCACACCCAGGCGCGCTATGCGCTGCCGCAGGTGGTGCAGTCCTTCCGCAACGCCTTCCCGGGCGTGCGCATCGCCCTGCAGCAGAGCGCACCGGAACACATCGCCGAATGGGTTTTATCCGGCAAGGCCGACATCGGTATCGCCACCGAAGGCCTGTCGGCCTTCCCCGACCTGGTCTCCTTCCCGTGCTACCGCTGGAGCCACCTGGTCGTGGCGCCGGAAGGCCACCCGATTTTTGCCTCGAGCCAGCCGCTGCGGCTGGAAGACCTGGCCGAACATCCGCTGATCACCTATGACGTCGGCTTTACGGGCCGCAGCCACATCGATGCGGCTTTTGTGGAAGCCGGGCTGGCGCCTGACATCGTGCTGACCGCGATGGACTCGGACGTCATCAAGCAGTACGTGTCGCTCGGCATGGGCGTGGGAATCGTGGCCTCGATGGCTTTTGATCACGGACGCGACAAGGGCATGCGGGCGATCGAGGCCTCGCACCTGTTCGCGCCGAACGTGACGCGCCTCGCGGTGCGCCGCGGGTCTTACCTGCGGGCGTATGCCTACCACTTCATCGAGCGCTTTGCGCAGGGGTACACGAGGGCGGATATCGAGAAGGCCTTGCAGGCGGTGGAGTGATTGTTTGCGGTAATGGTGTGCTACTAACATTGGGTTCCCGCCTTCGCGGGAAGTCGTAGGCGCCAGTGGCGCGTACGACGTGCTAAGTGTACTGGCTGGTGTAGTGTGATCGGTTCGCTAGCCTAAGAACCGTCGTCCCCGCGCAGGCGGGGACCCGATTTCCCATCCGAAGTCACATCAGCCGACCAAGCCCTCACTGCCCCGGATTCGTGTACCTCGCATGAATCTCCTCGATCCCCTTCACCACCTCCTCTGACAGCACCAGCTCAGCCGCATCGATGTTCTCCTTCAGCTGCGTCAGGTTCGTGGCCCCGATGATGGTCGCCCCCACGAACCAGCGCGAATAGCACCACGCCAGCGCCATCTGCGCCGGCGTCATTCCATGCGCCCTCGCCAGCGCCGCATATTCCGCGGTCGCCTCCAGCACGCGAGGGCGCACATAGCGAGGACTCCAGTTCTTCGGGAAGATGGTCAGGCGACCGCTTGCGTTCGGATCGTCGAGATACTTGGCCGTGAGCTGCCCGAAGGCCAGCGGGCTGTAGGCCAGCAGGCTCACGCGTTCGCGGTAGCAGGCCTCGTCCATCAGGCTGGTCTCGAAGTGGCGCGCCGTCAGGTTGTACAAATTCTGCACCGTGGCGATGCGCGGTAGCCCGAGCAGCTCCGACTGCTTGATGTACTGGCACACGCCCCAGGTGCTCTCGTTCGACACGCCAATGTGGCGGATGGTCCCGGCACGCACCAGTTCGTCGAGCGCGCCGAGCGTCTCGGCGATCGGCACCGCCGGCCGCTCGCCTTCCGGATTGAAGCTGTTGGCGCCGAAGATCGGGAGGTTGCGGCTCGGCCAGTGGATCTGGTACAGGTCGATGTAGTCCGTGTTCAGGCGACGCAGGCTGTCCTCGACGGCGGCGCGGATGTTGGCCGCATCGAGGTTGTGGTTGGCGCCGCGGATCCAGGGCATCATCTTGTTCGGGCCGGCGATCTTGGTCGCCAGCACGATGTCGGCGCGGCGCCCGGTCTTCTTCAGCCAGCTGCCGATGAAGCGCTCGGTCGAACCTTGCGTGTCGGGGCGAGCCATCACCGGGTACATCTCGGCGGTGTCGATGAAGTTGATGCCGCGCGCCAAGGCATAGTCGAGCTGGGCGTGCGCATCCGCTTCCGTGTTCTGCTCGCCGAAGGTCATGGTGCCGAGGCACACTTTTGAAACCATCAGATCGGTTTGCCCCAGCTGCCTGCGTTCCATCATTGCTCCTTCAGCGGCGCAGCGCGGCCGCGGTGTCGCGCACCAGCGCCGGGCCGGCGTAGATCAGTCCACTGTAGAGCTGCACGAGTTGCGCGCCGGCTTCGATCTTGGCGCGCGCATCCTCGCCGCGCATGATGCCGCCCACGCCGATGATCGGCAGCGCGTCGCCCAGCTCGCTCTTCAACAGGCGGATCACCGTGTTCGACAGCTCGAAGACCGGCGCGCCCGACAGGCCACCCGTCTCCTCGCCGTGCTGCATGCCCTGCACCGCGGTGCGGCTGAGCGTGGTGTTGGTGGCGATGACGCCGTCGATCTTGTGGCGCAGCAGGGCGCCGGCGATGTTGCGCACCTGGTCGCCGTCGATGTCCGGAGCAATCTTGAGGGCGACCGGCACGTAGCGCTTGTGCTGGTCGGCCAGCCGCAGCTGTTCTTCCTTGAGTTGCGACAGCAGGGCGTCGAGTTCCGATTCGCCCTGCAGCTGGCGCAGGTTTTTCGTGTTCGGCGAGGAGATGTTGACCGTGACATAACTCGCGTACGGGTAGACCTTGCGCAGGCATTGCAGGTAGTCGTCGGCGGCGCGCTCGATCGGCGTGTCGGCGTTCTTGCCGATGTTCAGGCCGAGCACGCCTTGCTTCTCCTGGTAGAAGCGGGAAGCCTGGACATTGGCGACGAAGGCATCGACGCCGCCGTTGTTGAAGCCCATGCGGTTGATGATGCCCTGCGCCTGCGGCAGGCGGAAGATGCGCGGCTTGGGGTTGCCGCCCTGCGGGCGCGGCGTCACGGTGCCGATTTCGATCGATCCGAAGCCGAGCGAGGCGAGGCCGTCGATGTAGGCGCCGTCCTTGTCGAGGCCGGCGGCCAGGCCGACCGGGTTCGGGAAGGTGATGCCCATGACGGTGCGCGGATCGGGCGCCGGCTTGGCCGACAGTTTCGTCAGGCCGAGCGCGGCGGCGCGGCGCAGCAGCGGCAGGGTCAGGTTGTGGGCGTTCTCGGCATCGAGCGAGAACAGCATCGGACGGGCGAGCTTGTACAGGAGTTTGTCTGGCATGGGGGACTCGGGGAAATGACTCTCGCCATTTTACCGCGTCGGACTTGTCCCTTCGACCGAGATGGCTTGTTAGCGGTCGAGTACGCCCCAAACGCCCTTGATGCGCGCTTCCAGCGGCCGGAAGTTGATCTTGTAGGCCATCTTCGGGCTTTGCTCGATCCAGTACCCGAGGTAGACGTAGGAGAGGCCGAGCTCGCGCGCCTGGTTCACCTGCCACATCACGTTGTAGGTGCCGAAGGACGCGCCCGGCACGTCCGGGTCGAAGAAGGTGTAGACCGAAGACAGGCCGTCGGACAACACGTCGATGATCGACACCATGCGCAGGGTCCCGTCCGGCTCGCGGAACTCGACCAGGCGCGTGTTGACGCGGCTTTGCAGCAGGAACTGGGCATACTGGTCACGGCTGTCCTGGTCCATGCCGCCGCCGACGTGGCGCGTGGTCTGGTAACGCAGGTAGAGCGCGTAGTGCTCGTCCGAAAAGGCGAGGTTGGCCACCATCGCGACCAGGTCGCCATGGCGTTTCCAGGCGCGGCGCTGGGTGCGGTTGGGCGTGAAATCCTCGCACTTCACCCGCACCGGGATGCAGGCCTGGCAGCCGTCGCAATAAGGACGGTAGGTGAAGATGCCGCTGCGGCGAAAGCCGTTCTTGACCAGTTCGGAATACACGTCGGCGTTGATGAGGTGCGACGGCGTCGCGACCTGCGATCGGGCCTGGCGTGCATCGAGATAGCTGCACGGATAGGGTGCCGTGGTGTAGAACTGCAGCGTGGCAAAGGGCAGGTCATTTAGGTGCGTCATGCAAAAGCTCTCGAGACGACGTGATGAACCTATTTTAGCGAATTCGAACGGGTGTCACCGTTAGCCAGTCAACGGTGGCGCGCAGGGCGGAACAACTTCCCAACGCGGGATGGCAGGCTCGTGGATGGCCTGGCGCAGGTGCGAAAGAAAAGCGCTGCGTGGGATCGGCGCGGCGCCCAGCGAGGCCAGGTGCCCGGTCTCCTGCTGGCAGTCGATCATCCTGACCCCATGGCTGCGCAGGAAGGCGACCAGGTAGGCCAGCGCCACCTTGGACGCATCCGGGACACGCGCGAACATCGATTCGCCGTAGAACATGCGGCCGATGCACACGCCGTAGGCGCCCCCCACCAGCTCGCCCTCGAACCAGACTTCGGACGAGTGGGCGTAGCCCATCGCGTGCAGGCCGGTATAGCCGGCGATGATGTCTTCGGAGATCCAGGTGCCGGGCCCGTCCTTGCGCGGCGCGGCGCAGGCGCGCATCACGGATTCGAACGCGCTGTCGAAGCGCACATCCCAGGGGCCGCCGCCGGTGCGGCTGCGCTCGACCCGGCGCAGGGTCTTCTTCAGGCTGTCGCTGACCTTGAAGCGGGAGGTAGGCAGCACCATGCGCGGGTCGGTACTCCACCACAGGATGGGCTGGCCTTCGGAGAACCAGGGGAAGATGCCGTTCTGGTAGGCCAGCAGCAGGCGCTGCGGCGACAGGTCGGCGCCGGCCGCGAGCAGGCCTGGGGCGTCCGCGGTCAGTGCCTCGGACACGTCGGGAAACGGCGATGTCGGCTCGAGCCAGGGAATCATGGCGGCGCTCGCTGGATCAGTCGGGCTCGCGTGGAGCCAGCATCGGGCGCACGATGTCCCGGCTATGGAACCCGTAGCTGCCGCCCTCGCGGATTTTGACGCGGTCGGCGAAGAACAGTTCCAGCGTGGTGCGGATGGTCGGGAAGGCCAGGTCGTCCCACGGAATCTCGTCTTGCGTGAACAGCCGCACGTCGAGGCTTTCCTCGCCCGGCGCGAAGTCGAGGTCGCGCAGGCGCGCCAGGTAGAACAGGTGGACCTGGTGCACGTGGGCGACGTTGAGCAGGGTGAACAGATTGCCCAGCTCGACATGGGCGCCGGCTTCCTCTTCGGTTTCGCGCACTGCGGCCTGCTCGGTGGTTTCCTCGTTCTCCATGAAGCCGGCCGGCAGCGTCCAGTAGCCGTAGCGCGGCTCGATCGCACGCTTGCACAGCAGGACCTGCAGCTTGCCGTCCTGTTCCCAGACCGGGATCGAGCCGATGACCAGCTTGGGGTTCTGGTAGTGGATGGTGTGGCAGTGCGGGCAGACGTAGCGCGGCCGGTTGTCGCCTTCGGGGACGGCCAGGGCGACGGGATGGGCGCACTCGGAGCAGAATTTCATAGGTCAGCGGCAGGTTGGGATTGTGCTTACTTTACACTGAATTGCCGTCGCCATGACGTGCTTCGGAGGCGGGCGCCGGGGGCGGGGCGGCGGGGAGGGCGTCCCGGATAGCCATCGTGTGCTGCAATTGCACACCGGGAAGGCATTGGATTTGCCTAATGGCCTGTTTCGGCGTATAATTCATTTCATCAGACGCGGGGTGGAGCAGTCTGGCAGCTCGTCGGGCTCATAACCCGAAGGTCACAGGTTCAAATCCTGTCCCCGCAACCAGATTCGAAGCCGTTGATCCGCAAGGATCAGCGGCTTTTTCATTTCCTGCCCGGTTTCCCGCCTTCAAATCGACGCACATCAAGCCTGTCGCGTCCGCCTGCAACATCCACACCCCCTGTCCGGTCAAACAACGCGATCGCCGGCCTTCACGCTTCCCGCGCCGGCATGCGACGCAATAGGGGCACAAAGACATGATCAACGTAGACGACATCAACGACGCCTGGGGATGGGTTGGCTTGACAGCGGTCGAAGTCCTTGGGGCGAATGCATTCGGCAACCTCATCATCCGCGACGACGAAGGGCGCTACTGGCGCCTGCGTCCGCAAGACCTGTGCTGCGAGCCGGTGGCCGACAGCCGCGCCGCATACGACGCGCTCGCGTACAACCAGGATTTCCTGAACGACTGGTACATGCCCGAAGTGGTACACCTGGCCGAAGCGACGCTGGGGCCGCTCACCGACGGGCGGAAATACTGCCTCAAGATTCCGAGCGCACTCGGCGGGCATTATGGGTGCGACAACCTGGCCATCGTGCCCTTGCCGGAACTCATACGGTTTTCGGGCGAGGGGGCGCAGCAGTTCGACAATCTGCCGCGCTGGAACTGAAGCGCTTCGTTGGGTGGGCGGCTCTGCGCCGTCCGGGTCAGTCGATGACCTCACCCAGGCTTGCCCACAAATACGCTGCCGCCATGGTCCGGTGCGGGGCATAGCGTTCGAGCAGCCGTTCCGTGGCCGGGATGCTCGGCCGCTCGTCTCCGCCCAGCAGGCGGTGGAAGGCGGTGCGGATCGCCACGTCGCCCTGCAGCGAGCAGTCCGGGTAGCCGTAGCCGCGCAGCAGGGCATAGTTGACCGTCCAGGGGCCGATGCCCTTGATGGCCAGCAGTTCCGGCACCACCTCGTCGATTGGGCGCCCGCGCTCGAGCGAGAGCGCCCCATCGGCGACGAGCCGGGCCACGCGCAGCAGGGTCTCGGCTTTCGCGCGCGAGAACTTCCGGCTCGTCAGCGCTTCCAGCGCCAGGCGGGTCACGTCGGGCGCTTCCGGGTAGCACCACAATCCGCCCGAGTGGGGGCGGCCTGCCAGTTGGATGAAGGTGCGCCGCAGCGCAATCGCGAACGGCAGGTTGATCTGTTGGCCAATGATCGCCCAGGTCAGCGCCTCGAAGACCGTCGCGGACTGGACGATGCGCAGGCCGGGCTGGCGCGCCAGGATCGGGCCGAGCATGGGGTCGTCGTGGGCGAAGGCGGCGAACGCGGCCGGGTCGATGCGCAGGCCGAGGATGTTGAGCAGCGCATCGTGGGCGCGTGCGAGCAGGTCGGGCGTGAGCTCCCCGTCGGCGTCGGCCGTGCAGCGCGCCTCGCCGGGCGTGAATCCGGCTGCCAGCACGACCGGCACGCCGCCCAGCAGCACGCCCTTGCGCAAGCCGTCTGCCCCTACCTGTTCGGCCAGGGCCTCGGTATCGCGGCCGTGGAAGTCCAGCACATCCTGCAGCCGGTACCCGTCCGGCAGGGCGATCGAAAGTTCCGCCGCCGCCATCATTTGCCCTGCACGGCCGCAGCCGGCCGCCGCATGAAAGCGGGCACGAAGCCGGTCACCAGCGCGGTGCCGACCAGCACGACGGCCGAGCCCACCAGCGTATGCCAGCCGATCACTTCATGCAGGAAGATCGCGCCCCACAGGATCCCGAACATCGGGTTCAGGAAGGTGACGGTGAGCGCCGAGGTGGTCCCGACTTCCTCGATCAGCTTGAAGTAGATCATGTAGGCGATGCCGCTGCACAGCACGCCCAGCGCGAGCACGGCGGCCATGATGCCGACGGTGGGCTCGCCGGGGGCCGGGAAGAAGGGCAGCGCCGGGATCACGAACAGCGTGGCCGCCCACATCGAGCCGTGCGCGTTGGCGAAAGGCGGCACCGCCCTGGCCGTCTTCGCATACTGGCTGGCGATGCTGTAGCTGAATGCCGCCACCAGCGCGGCGCCGATGGCGACAAAGGCGCCCGGGCGTTCCGACACATGGTCGAAGCCGACCAGCAGGGCCACGCCGCCGGTGCCCAGCAGCAGCCCGAGCGCGCTGCGTCCCGAGACAGCCTGGCGCGCCCACACGGCCCCGACCAGGGCGCCGAACATCGGTGCGGTGGCGTTCAGCACCGACAGCACCGAGGCCGACAGCGTGCGCGCCGCGAATGCGAACAGCAGGAATGGAAGGGCGGAATTGAAGAAGCCCAGGATCAGGTAATGCTTCCAGTGCCGGCGCAGGTCGAGCGGCACGCCCTTGCCACGCCGGCGCATGAACCACGCGACCCCCAGCAGGAACAGCGCCGCGAACGCCACCCGGTATTCGATCAGCACGGCTGGGCCGAGCACCGGTGCGGCAATGCGCATGAAAAGGAAGGAGCTGCCCCAGATGGCGGCGAGCGCCACGAGGCGCAGCATGTTTGTCGTGTTCATCGGTGCAGCAGGCAATGAAGTGGAAGTATGGCGGCGCGGGCGCGCCCATGCCATCCGGTTCTTGCGGCCGGATTCACGCCGCGCACGCGATGCCGGTGGCCGCTTGCGGGGCGGCCGCGTGCGGCACCAGCAGCTCGGACGGCACGCCGTTCTTCACCGCGGTCATCTCGGCCATGATCGAGATCGCGATCTCGGCTGGCGTCTTGCTGCCGATGTAGATGCCGACCGGACCGTGCAGGCGCGCCAGTTGGGCGTCGTCGAGGTCGAACAGCCTGAGGCGCTCGCGGCGCTTCTCGTTGTTCAGGCGCGAGCCGATCGCGCCCACG
The DNA here is from genome assembly GCF_042432755.1 of Massilia consociata. NCBI lineage: Bacteria > Pseudomonadati > Pseudomonadota > Betaproteobacteria > Burkholderiales > Oxalobacteraceae > Massilia > Massilia consociata. The sequence goes on along the minus strand of NZ_JBHLWP010000013.1, from coordinate 400,007 downwards.
TAGAAGGCCTCGGACTTGAGCGCTTCCATCAGTGCCAGGTCGTCGAGCTTCGGGTCATGGGTGAGCGCCACGACGGCGCTGCGCGCGTCCAGCCGTGCCTCGATCACCAGGTCGTCGGGCATGGCGTGCACCAGCTCGACGCCTTCCAGGTTCCAGCCGCTGCGGTATTCCTCGCGCGGATCGCACACGGTGACGCGGTAATCCATGCCGCTGGCCACCTGCGCCAGGAAGCGCGACAGCGGGCCGGCCCCGATGATGAACAGGCGCCAGCGTGGGCCGTGGATGGTGGCGAGCACGCCATCCTCCACGCGCTGGATGGCGCTGGCGGCGGCGCGCCGCAGCTCCACCGCGCCGGTCCCCAGGTGCACGCGGCGCTCGACCAGTTCGCCGCCGAGCAGGCGCGCGAGCAGTTCCGGGATGCGGCTGTCGAACGACAAGGGTTCGATGGCCAGTTCGATGGTGCCGCCGCAGGGCAGGCCGAAGCGGTGCGCCTCGTCGGCGCTGATGCCGTAGCTGACGATCTCCGGCCGTGCCAGTTCGATGCCGTTGCGGCGCACCCGGTCGATCAGGTCGTCCTCGATGCAGCCGCCTGAGACCGAGCCGACCACGGTGCCGTCGTCGCAGACCGCGAGCGTGGCGCCGATCGGGCGCGGGCTCGACCCCCAGGTCTTCACGACCGTCACCAGCTGGCAGCGGTGGCCGGCGGCGAGCCAGGCGTCGCAGGTCTTGAGTACGTCGAGGTCGATGCTGTCCATGGGGCGCGGCCGCTTGCGCGGCGCTGGTGTCCGAGATGGACAATGATACAAAAAACGGGGATATCCTGCCGGATGGGTGCATGTAGGGTGGCCGGCCATGCCGGCCACCCTACGAAATCACGGCGTCAGCGGCCTGTTCGCCGACTTCTTCGCCTTGACCTCGGCCACCGCCTTGTCGATCGCCGCGATCCGCTGCGTCATGGCGGGGTGGTTGGCCGTGTGGCCGTTCAGGACCGTCGCCGGGTGGGTGGCGGCGAAGCGCTTCCAGAAGGCCGTCACGCCGTCGATGCGGTAGCCGGCGCGCGTGAGCAGGTAGACCGCGAGGCGGTCGGCCGAGGCGTCGAGTCCGGAGGGCATCGCCTTGATGCCGCCGCTGCCGATCAGCATCGAGGTGTCCGGCGAGATGCGGGTGAGGTTGTCGATGATGCTGCCGATGGTGGCCGCGTTGCGCTGGCTGGCTGCGTGGCCAAGCATGTTGTGCGCCATCGTATGGGCGACCACGTAGGCCAGTTCCTCGTCGTTCTGGGTAAAGCCCATCATGCCGCGCGTGACCATGATGCGCGCACCGTCGGCATAGGCATTGACATTGTCCGCGTTGCCCAGTTCGATGGCGAAGGCGCAAGCGCGCGTGACGGGGATGGTGAGGTCGCGCGTGCTGCCGTTGCGTTCGATCGTCAGCGGCAGGTTGGACTGCTTCGTGACGATCGGACCGAACACGGCGCCCGCTTGCGACAGCGCGTTCGGGCCGGTGGGCAGCGGCTTGCCGCCGGCGGCCACCAGTTCGTCGCCCTGGCGCAGGCCGGCCTTGGCCGCGCCGCTGCCGACCAGCACGTTGGTCACCTGCAGGCGCTCGCCCATGCCGAGCACCATGTGCGCAGCGTCGTTATAGTTTCCCGGGTAGGTATGGCGGTTCTTGGCGGTGAAACCGAGCAGGTTGCGCGCGTGGCGCGTGCACAGTTCCGCATTATCGATGAGGAGAGGCGCGGCGACCTTGTACAGGCGGTCCTGCAGGGTTGCCATGCGGGTCAGCGTCTCGGCTGCCGCCGCCATTTCCGGGCTCACTTGCGGGGCGGCCGGCGTGGCCGGGCCGAAGGGGCCTTGCTGGCCGCCGGGTGCCACCGGACCCTGTGTGGCGCAGGCCGTCAACAGGGCGGCGGTGGCGATTCCCAGCGCAGTCTGGCGCATGCGTTGGATGCGGGTCATGGTCCTCCTTAACTCGTTTTTATTGTTTGCCGGTGCTGCCGAATCCTCCGGCGCCCCGTTCGCTCGATGCGAACTCCTCTACCACGTTGAAGCCCACCTGCAGCACCGGCACGATCACGAGCTGGGCCAGCCGGTCCATCGGCTGCAGCGTGAAGGTGGTGTGGCTGCGGTTCCAGGTCGAGACCATCAGCTGCCCCTGGTAGTCGGAGTCGATCAAGCCTACCAGATTGCCGAGAACAATGCCGTTCTTATGGCCGAGTCCGCTGCGCGGCAGGATCATCGCCGCATAGCCCGGGTCGCCGATGTGGATGGCCAGGCCGGTCGGCACCAGCACGGTCTGGCCCGGCTCGATGACGAGCGGCGCGTCGATGCAGGCGCGCAGGTCCAGGCCCGCGCTGCCGGGCGTGCCATAGGCCGGCAGCAGCTCCTTCATGCGCGGGTCGAGGATTTTGAGATCGATGTTCTTCATGCTCTTCTTGTGTTTTCAGGTGAGTAAGGAGCGGCGTTCCAGGCGCTTCGCAATTTCGGATACCAGCTGGCGTGCCAGCGTCAGTTTGTCGGCGCGCGGCAGGACGGTATGGCCGGTCTCGTCGAACAGGATGATCGTGTTCTCATCCTGCCCGAAGGTCTGCGGCCCGATATTGCCCACGAGCAGGGGAATGCCTTTTCGCTCGCGCTTGGCCGCGCCGTACTCCACCAGGTTCTCCGATTCGGCGGCAAAGCCCACGCAGTAGGGCCAGCCCGACAGCGAGGTGGTGGACGCGACCGAGGCCAGGATGTCGGCGTTCTGCACGAATTCCAGCTGCGGCGCGCCGCCGTCCTCCTGCTTCTTGAGCTTCTGGCCGCTGGCATTGGCCACGCGCCAGTCCGCCACTGCGGCCACGCCGATGAAGACGTGCTGGCCTTCGACGCCGGCCATGACCGCGTCGTGCATCTGCTGCGCGGTGAGCACGTCGATGCGGCGCACGCCGTGCGGCGTCGGCAGGGAAGTGGGGCCGGTGACCAGGGTGACGTCGGCGCCGGCCTCGCGCGCGGCGCGGGCCACGGCGTAGCCCATCTTCCCGGACGACAGGTTGGTGATGCCGCGCACCGGGTCGATCGGTTCGAACGTAGGGCCGGCCGTGATCATCACGCGGCGGCCCGCCAGCACCTTGTGCTGGAACGAGGCGATCAGTTCTTCCACCAGCTCTTCCGGCTCGAGCATGCGCCCCAGGCCGGTCTCGCCGCAGGCTTGCGAGCCGGCGGCAGGGCCGAACAGCTCGATGCCGTCCTCGCGAACCTGGGCCACGTTGCGCTGGGTCGCCGGGTTTTCCCACATCTCGACGTTCATCGCCGGCGCCACCAGCAGCGGCACGTGGCGTGGCCTGGCCACGCACAGGGTCGACAGCAGGTCGTCGCAGGCGCCGTGCGCCAGCTTGCGGATGAAGTCGGCCGAGCAGGGCGCGACCAGCACCGCGTCGGCATGGCGGGTGAGGTCGATGTGGGCCATGTTGTTGGCCATGCGCGGATCCCACTGGTCGGTGAAGACCGGTTGGCCGGACAGGGCCTGCATGGTGACCGTGCCGATGAAGTGGGTGGCCGCTTCGCTCATCACGACCTGCACGCCCGCGCCCTGCTTGACGAGGGCGCGGCACAGTTCCGCAGCCTTGTAGCAGGCCACGCCGCCGGTCAGGCCGAGGACGATCTTCTTGCCCTTCAGGTCCATGCTCATGATGCCTCCAGCATTCAATGCTTGTTCAATACAACTTGTACGATGCAACTTGTTGCTACGACTGGTTCACGCGGCGCAGTTCGTCCACGATGAACAGGAAGGCGCCCACGCAGATGCCGATGTCGGCGATGTTGAAGGCCGGGAAGTGGCCGATGCCGTTCCAGTAGAAGTCGAGGAAGTCGATCACGTGGCCGTAGGCCATGCGGTCGATCACGTTGCCGATGGCGCCGCCCATCATCAGGGCCACGCCGAAGCAGAACAGGCGCTGGCTGGCGTGCTTCTTCAGCAGGTAGAGCATGAAGCCGACGGCGACGAAGGCGATCGCGGTGAAGAAGTAGCGCTGCCAGCCGCCGGCGTCGCCCAGGAAGCTGAAGGCCGCGCCCGGGTTGTACACCTTGATGAGGTTGAAGAAGCCGGTGATCGGCAGTGTTTCGCCATAGGCGAAGCTGCGCTCGACGGTGATCTTGGTGACCTGGTCGAGCAGCGCGACGATCAGGGCGATGCCGAGCCACGGCAACAGGCCGGCGGAGCTCTTGTAGACGGGCTTGGCGCCCGGGGATGCGGTTTTCTTTTTGGTGGCCATGGTAGAGGTGTCGGTGGCCGCCATGCCGTCGCGGGGATGGCATGGCGGTGGAACCCGCGAAGGGGCTGGGCGCTAGCGGTGCTCAGGCAAAGCGGCGCTGCTCGCCGCTGCCGAACAGGTTGCTGACGCAGCGGCCGCACAGGCCGGCGTGCTCGTGGTTGTGGCCGACGTCGCGGCGGTAGTGCCAGCAGCGCTCGCACTTTTCCGCTTCCGACGGGGTCACGGTCACCGCTTCGCCGGCGGCGTCTTCCACTTGCTCGACGCTTGCCTGCGAGGTGATGAAGACGAACTTCAGGTCGTCCTCGAGGCTCGACAGCAGGGTGTACTTCTCGCCGGCGGCCTTGATCGCCAGCTCCGCCTGCAGCGAAGAGCCGATAGCGCCCGAGGCGCGCACTTCTTCCAGCTGCTTGGTGACGTCGGCGCGCACCTCGCGCAGCGCGGCGTACTTGGCCAGCAGCGCTTCGGCGTCAGGCAGTTCCGGGAAGGTCCACAGCGTCTGCGTGAAGATGGTCTCGCCGCTGTCCTTGTAGGCTGCTTCGCCCGCGAACACGGCCCAGGCTTCCTCGGCGGTGAACGACAGGATCGGTGCCATCACGCGCAGCAGGCTGTGCGCGATGTGCCACAGCGCGGTCTGGGCCGAGCGGCGGGCCGTTGACTCGACGCCGGTGGTGTACAGGCGGTCTTTCAGGATGTCGAGGTAGAAGCCGCCGAGGTCTTCCGAGCAGTAGTTCTGCAGGCGCGCGACCACCGGGTGGAACTCGTAGCGCTCGAAGTGCGCGTCGATGTCCTTCTGGAGCGCGGCCATCGCGGCGATCGCATAGCGGTCGATCTCGAACATCTCCGCCACCGGCACGGCGTGCTGCGCCGGGTCGAAATCCGAGGTGTTCGCGAGCAGGAAGCGCAGGGTGTTGCGGATGCGGCGATACGATTCGGTGACGCGCTTGAGGATTTCCTCGCCGATCGACAGCTCACCCGTGTAGTCGGTCGAGGCGACCCACAGGCGCAGGATGTCGGCGCCGAGCGTGTCCGAGATCTTCTGCGGCGCCAGCGTGTTGCCGAGCGACTTCGACATCTTCTTGCCCTGCTCGTCGACCGTGAAGCCGTGGGTCAGCAGCGCCTTGTACGGCGGGCGGCCGTTGAGCATCGAGGAGGTCAGCAGCGACGAGTGGAACCAGCCGCGGTGCTGGTCCGAGCCTTCCAGGTACAGGTCGGCCGGGAAGCTCGACTGTTCCAGGTGCGAGCCGCGCAGCACGGTCTGGTGCGTGGTGCCCGAGTCGAACCAGACGTCCAGCGTGTCCTTGTTCTTCTCGTAGTTGGCCGCATCCTCGCCCAGCAGGGTGGCCGGGTCGAGGGTCTGCCAGGCGTCGATGCCGTTCTGCTCGATCAGCCGGGCGACCTGCTCCAGCAGTTCCGGGGTGCGCGGATGCAGTTCGCCGGTCTCCTTGTGGATGAAGAAGGCCATCGGGACACCCCACTGGCGCTGGCGCGACAGGGTCCAGTCCGGACGGTTGGCGATCATGCCGTGCAGGCGCGCCTGGCCCCACTCTGGGAAGAATTTGGTTTCGGCGATGCCGGCCAGCGCGGTCTCGCGCAGGCTCGGGCCGCCGTCCTTGGGCGTGATGTCCATGCCGGCGAACCACTGGCTGGTGGCGCGGTAGACGATCGGGGTCTTGTGGCGCCAGCAGTGCATGTAGCTGTGGTCAAACATCTTGAGTTCGAACAGCGCGCCGGCGCCGCGCAGCGCTTCGCAGATCGGCTTCGAGGCTTCCCAGATGGTCAATCCGCCGAACAGCGGCAGGGTCGAGGCGAAGCGGCCGTCGCCCATCACGGGTTTCAGGATATCGTCGTCCTTCATGCCGTGTGCCTTGCACGACTGGAAGTCTTCCAGGCCGTAGGCCGGCGCCGAGTGGACCACGCCGGTACCGCTGTCGGTGGTGACGTAGTCGGCCAGGTAGACCGGCGAGGTGCGGTCGTAGAACGGGTCTTGCGCATGCAGCGGGTGCTTGAAGCGGATGCCGTCCAGTTTTGCGCCCAGGGTGGTGGCGATGACCGTGCCTTCCAGCTTGTAGCGCTGCAGGGTGGCTTCGACCAGGTCCTGCGCCAGGATCAGGAGCAGGGGCTGGCCTTCGCGTTCGGTCTGCACCAGCGCGTACGTCACTTCCGGGTTGGCGTTGAGCGCCTGGTTCGACGGGATGGTCCACGGGGTGGTGGTCCAGATCACGATGAAGCCGTTTGTGGTCGGCAGTTGCGGCAGGCCGAAGGCGGCGGCCACTTTGTCGGCTTCAGCGAACGGGAAGCCGACGTCGATCGCCGGGTCGCGCTTGTCCTGGTACTCCACTTCCGCTTCGGCCAGCGCCGAGCCGCAGTCGAAGCACCAGTTCACCGGCTTGAGGCCGCGGTAGACGTAGCCCTTCTCCAACAGCTTGCCCAGCGCCCGCAGTTCGTCGGCCTCGTTACCGTAGGCCATGGTCATGTACGGATTGTCCCATTCGCCCAGCACGCCCAGGCGGATGAAGCCGGCGCGCTGGCGGTCGATCTGCTCGAGCGCATAGGCGCGTGCCTTCTGGAGCACCTCGGCGGTCGGCAGGTTCTTGCCGAACTGTTTTTCGATCTGGATCTCGATCGGCATGCCGTGGCAGTCCCAGCCCGGCACGTAGGGTGCGTCGAAGCCGGCCATGGTGCGCGACTTGACGACCATGTCCTTCAGGATCTTGTTGACTGCGTGACCGAGGTGGATGTCGCCGTTCGCATACGGCGGGCCGTCGTGCAGGATGAACTTCGGACGGCCGGCGGCGGCCTTGCGGATGCGCTGGTAGATCTTCTTGTCCTGCCATTGCTTGACCCAGCCCGGTTCACGCTTGGCGAGGTCGCCGCGCATCGGGAACGGGGTGTCGGTCATGTTGACAGGGTATTTGCTTTCCGGCTTCTTGGCCGCTTTCTGCGCAGGCTTGTTCTGGTCTGGTTTGGTATCGGACATATGCTTCTTCTCTAGGGGATTCTTCAGGATCGCGGCAGGGCGCCTCGGCGCTGCGCCGGCTTGCATTCAGGGCGGGCTGCGCGTCAAATTCGGTCGGTCGCGGTCAGGGCGCCGTTGCGGTGCGCGAAGAACGCGCGCGCCTGCGCGGCGTCGCGCTCGATCGCGGCGGTCAAGGTAGGCAGGTCGACGTATTTTTCCTCGTCGCGCAGCTTGGCGAGGAATTCCACGCGCACCAGCTTGCCGTAGGCCGGCTGGCCGTAGTCGAAGACGTGTACTTCGAGCAGCATGCGGCCCGCGTCCTCGACGGTCGGGCGTACGCCCAGGCTGGCCACGGCCGGCAAGGGCTGTTCGGCCAGGCCATGCACCTGCACCACGAAGATGCCTGCCAGGGCGGGGCGGTGCGCCACGCGCAGGTTCAGGGTCGGGAACCCGAGCGTGCGGCCGAGCTTCTGGCCGTGGATGACGTGGCCGGACATCGCATAGGGGTGGCCGAGCAGTTCCTGGGTGGCGGCGAAGTCGCCGGCCGCCAGCGCCTCGCGTACGGCGGAAGAGGAGATGCGGCGCGCGCCATGCATCACGGCGCCGAGCGTCTCGACCTGGAAACCCAACTCGCGGCCGGCTTCCTGCAGCATGGCGATGTCTCCAAGGCGCCGCGCGCCGAAGCGGAAGTCGTCGCCGACCATGAGCCATTTGACGTGCAGGCCGTCCACCAGCACGCGCTCGATGAAGTCCTGCGGCGACTGGGCGGCGAAGTGTTCGTTGAAGTGCTCGACGATGACGCGGTCGATGCCGGCCGCGGCCAGGTCGCCCAGCTTGTCGCGCAGATTGGCGATGCGCGCCGGTGCTTTCGACAGGTCGCCGGTGCGCTGGGCAAAATACTCGCGCGGGTGCGGTTCGAAGGTCATCACGGCGGCTTCGATCCCGAGCGATGCGGCGGCGCCGCGCACGTGCGCCAACAATGCCTGGTGTCCGCGGTGGACACCGTCAAAGTTGCCGATCGTGAGGGCGCAGGGCGCGCGCGCCCTGTCGTTGGGAAGTCCGCGAAATACCTTCATCAATGTTCCTTGGCGCTGCCGGACGCTCCGGCGCGAAATACCGATTATACGGTAACTCGGATGTTGCACAGCAACGTGGGTTTCCGTAAGGGTGGCCGCATCTCTCGGCCGTGCGATCGCGTCACCGATGCGCTGTCGCAACGCGGTCCGGAGTTGGACGCGCGGCCGGCAGGGCCGACCACCCTACGCTTGCGGCAATCCGGCCCCGGCCCGACCGGCAAAAAAAACGCCGCCTGCGAACAGGCGGCGTTTCATGATCGCTCGATCGATCGTCTTATCAGGCAACCGGACGGTTGATTGCCATGATCCAGTAGCGGGCCAGGTCGGCAGTGCCTTCCTTGCCGCCCACGGTCTTGAGCGTGTTGATGGCCTGCTGCTTCTTGCCGGCCGCGGCATAGGCTTCGCCCAGGCGCAGCTTGGCTTCATCGGCATAGCGCAGGTTGCCGGCCTTGATGGCGTTCTCCATCATTTTCAGGCCCCTGTCGGCCTGGCCAGCCTGCACCAGCGCGTAGCCGAGGCCCACCAGCGCGTCGTTGTCCTTGGCGGCCGTGTATTCGGCCTCCAGGGCGGCAACGTTCTTGTTCTGGTCAGCCAGGTTCTTCTCGGCCAGGTCCTTCAGGCGCTTGTGGCGCTCGGCATCAGGGCCGGTGCCCAGGGCGCCGGCCTTGTAGCCCTTGTCGATGACCTTCAGCGCTTCCGCCGGAGCCTTCGCCTGCAGCACGAGCTGGGCCATTTCCATGTACTCGCTCGGCTTCTTCATCAGGTTGTTGGCCAGCTTCAGGCGGTACACGTCCACTGCCAGGCGGCCGGAGAAGCCCGGCTTGCCCTGCACGCGGTTCAGCAGGTCAGTCCAGTACTGGGCCTTCGGGTAGTTGGCGGCCAGCTTCTCGATGGTGTTGACGTAGCCTTCCTTGTCGTTCTTCTTGAGCTGGATGTTTGCCAGCATGCCGAGCTCGTCTTCGCTCAGGCGACCGCTCTTCTCGGCATTACGCAGTTCCTGCTCAAGCGCGGCGACGTTGCCCTGCTTGTAGTAGTTCTGCATCAGGTAAGCGCGCAGCTTCGGATCGTTGCCGTTCTTCAGCAGCTTCTGGATGGTGGCGTTGGCCTTGTTCAGGTCACCGGCGCGCATGTAGATGCCGACCAGGCCTTCCGAGAACTGCGACCGTTCAGTGGCGCTCAGCTTGCCCGAGTCGAGCAGCTTCTCGAACGACCTGGCAGCGGTGTCCCAGTCGCCGGCCGACGACGCCGCCGAGGCGCGCACGCGCTCGATCAGGAAGCGTTCGTTGTCGGTGTTGGCCGCCTTGTCCGCATCGCGCAGGGCAGCCAGAGCGCCCTTGTGGTTGCCTTGCTTCATCAGCGATTGGGCTTGCTGCAGCGGCTTGCCGACTTCCGGGCGCATGCTGACTTGGGCGTGCGCAGGTGCCAGGCCGACGACCGGCACGGCAGCGGTAAAGCCGAGGGCGGCCAGTGCGAGGCCAAGGTGTGCGAGACGGAATTTAATCATCTGAAAACATCCTTCTTCAAAATGGACACGGCAGGGAAACCCTGCCGTGTTGGTCAAACATGCATCGATTACTGGAACTGCTCGTTACCGACCATGCCGATCTTGGTGACGCCGAGACGCTGGGCCGTTGCCATGACACCGGCAACCACCTTGTATTCGACCAGCTTGTTCGGACGCAGGTGCACTTCCGGCTGGTTAGGCATCGCAGCGACGCCGTTCATCTTGGCTTCCAGTTCCGCACGACTCGGGACAACCTGGCCATCCCAGAGGATAGTGCCGTCGAAGTCCACGTCGATCGTGACAACCACCGGTTTCTCATCCGTCATCGGCGGGGGGGTACCGACCGGCATGTTCAGATTGACCGAGTGGTTTTGCTTCGGAATCGTGATAATCATCATAATGATGAGAACGAGCAGGACGTCGATCAGCGGCGTCATGTTCATTTCCATCATCGGTTCCGGATCAGCTCCTTTGGCGGAGCCCGAACCTACGTTCATGCCCATGGTGTTTCCTTTTCAAATGTTGGGTAACCGACGCGGCGCCCGGTTTCCCGGGCGCCGCGGACAAGGGTGGTTAGCCCCCCTTGTCAGGCGGTTCGATGACGAAACCGACCTTCTGAATCCCAGCACGCTGTGCCGTGTAGATGACCCGGCCGATCGATTCGTAGCGCGATTCCTGGTCGCCACGAACTTTCACCGCAGGTTGCGGGTTCTTCACCGACTGCTCCGCGAGGAACTTGAACAGCTCGTCCGTGTTCGCGATGCGCGTCTGGTTGTAGTACATCTCGCCATCACGGTTGATGGTGATGTTGACGTCTTCCGGCGTGGTCTTGGTAACCTGGTTCGTCTCTGTAGGAAGGTTCACTTTCTGCAGATTCAGAACCACCGGGCTGGTGATCAGGAAGATGATCAGGAGAACCAACATGATGTCCACGAGGGGCGTCGTGTTGATCTCCGACATCACGGTATCTTCATCTCCGCTATCGGAGCCGACACTCATCGACATGATTAGCCAGCCTTCTTAGCACCGGCGGCAGCGTTCGAGGTCGACATGGCACCCGAGATCAGGACCGAGTGAACGTCAGCCGAGAACGAACGGATGTCTTCCATGACGCCCTTGTTGCGGCGCACCAGCCAGTTGTAACCCAGAACCGCCGGGACTGCAACGAACAGACCGAACGCGGTCATGATCAGTGCTTCACCCACCGGGCCTGCCACTTTGTCGATCGACGCGTTACCCGACATACCGATGGCGGTCAGCGCGTTGTAGATGCCCCAGACGGTACCGAACAGACCGATGAACGGCGAGGTCGAACCAACGGTTGCCAGGAACGACAGGCCATCCTGCAGGCGCGACTGGACGCGGTCCACGGCGCGCTGGATCTGCATGGTCACCCAGGTCGACAGGTCGATCTGCTCGAGCAGGGCGCCGTCGTGGTGCTGGGTTGCCTTGGTGCCGGTTTCAGCAATGAAGCGGAACGGCGAGCCTTCCTTCAGCGTTGCCGAGCCAGCGGCGATCGACGGCGCTTTCCAGAACTTGGCCGACGCTTCCTTCGACTGGCGCATGATCTTCTGCTGGTCGATCAGCTTGGTGATGATGATGTACCACGAACCGATCGACATCAGGGACAGGATGATGATGGTGCCCTTGTTGACGAAGTCGCCGTGTTCCCACATAGCCTGGATGCTGTATGGGTTTTCGATTTCTTCGGTAACGCCTTCAGCGCCGCCAGCCGCAGGAGCGGCTGCGTCGCCGGCAGCAGCGTCGGCTGCCGGTGCGGCAGCGTCGGTAGCCGCAGCGTCGGCTGCCGGAGCTGCCGTGTCAGCCGCCGGGGCAGTAGCGCCTGCAGCAGGAGCGTCAGCGAAGGCCGGTGCGGAGACCAGGGCCGATGCCGCCGTTACCGAGAACAGGACAGCCGCCAGCATAGCGGACAAACGGGTATTCTTAAACATGCTTCCTCCAAAAATATAAAATAGACAGTTCGCTGAACTAGTGACAACGAAAATCATAGATTGAGACGATGCTCTGTCTCGGTTTTATTCCAGCGTCCAGACGTACTGCACCGCTGTCCACGCCTGTTGCGGCTGGCCATCTACCGTGGCCGGCTTGAATCGGCATTTGCTGAGAGCCGAAATTGCGGCTCGGTCCAGATCGCGGAAGCCACTCGACTTCTGCAGTTTGGAATCCATTACTCGACCATCGACACCGATCAGGAACTGCAGGGTCGTGGTACCCGTTTCTTCGTTACGCTGCGACGAACGCGGATATTCCGGACGTGCGCAAGTGTTGAAGTCGGCCACTGCTTCGGTACGGCTTGGACCACGCGGTGCTGCCGGTGCCGGCGGAGCTGGCGGTGCCGGCGGGGCCGGAGGAGCCAGGGTCGTGGTCGGCGGCGGCGTGTTGGTCGCAGTCGTGATCGCGTTTTGCGGTGGCGGCGGTTGCTGCACCTGCACTTCGACCGGCGGGATGAACGGCGGTGGCGGAGCCTTCATTTCCGGCGGTGGCGGCGGGGGCGGCGTCTCCGGCGGCGGTGGCGGTGCCACCTCTTCAATCAGTTTCGTTTCAACAGCCTCGGTTACCTTGGTGACGATTCGGGTGCCCAGGCCATTCATGAATGCCCAAGCTACCACCACGTGCAACAGGATAACAATGGCGAGACCGGTGTAGTTCTTTCCCGGGTTCTTATCATGCGTAAAATTCATGCCATCTTTCTCCAATACCAACTCTTTTTTGTTGCCACTAAACCCACTAAACACGACAAAAACTCATGGCCGCATCCGGGACATTCGCGGAATTATACCTACGAATTCTTTTTTGGGCATACATTTTTATACCCAAGAAAGTACCCCTAACTACCTGTAAAAACAGGCAAAGCAGCTCATCTATACAAGTGTGATGTCGTGTCGTGTGTGGTCAAGAAAGCAAAGCCCGTTTGTAATTGTTTGTAGTTGTTCTCCTCCATATGTGGATCGTCAGGCAGGAATGCTGGTTTTGCCAAATTTTCCTTGCCAAAACAGCTCAGCAGCAAATTTCATATGACTCAACCGTGATCTTTATGCAAACTATAGCCAGTTTCAACCTTGGCGTGCGTACTGTTGACTTGTCAACTCACGGGTATCTGGCCCGCATAACTCATAGCTGAAAGTCATGGCACGACCGCTTCTTGATATGCTTCAGTTGCGCATCAGTTGCGGTTCTGATAACGTCATAACTCATCACTGACTACATACGCATAGCAAAACTACATGTAAATGCCGCTTTTGAACAGTGTGTTCGCGCACTCAGACGCAAAAAAATTACGTGGTCCTGGTGCTTTTGTTGGGATGTTCTGGCAAAAGTGGCGGCTAGTCAAGAGAAGAGAGCTCGTCCGATGGACGGTGGGGAGCCCATGCGCGTAGGGTAGCAGCCCGGCGCGGCCCGGGCGAAGCGCCGGCAAGGCAGGACATGGCAGCGCAGCCGGCGTGCTACCGGTGCGAAGCGGCGAGGGTTGGAAGAGGTGGGAAGGAGGAGGGGCCGGGCCCGCTTCGGCAGAAGGAGCCCGGCAGGGGAGGATCTCAGCGACCGCGCTTCTCGCGCCGGCACTCGAGGAAGCTGACCACGTGGCCGCTCGGGTCCACGGTTTCCAGGCGTACGTCGAAACCCCACAAGCGGGCGACGTGCTTGAGCACTTCCTGCGCCTGCTGGTTCAGGGGACGCCGGTTGAACTGGGTATGACGCAGGGTCAGGGCACGGTCGTCCCGGGTATTGACCTGCCAAACCTGAATATTCGGCTCGCGGCTGCCCAGGTTGTACTGGTCGGCCAGCTTCTGGCGCACGTAGCGGTAACCCTGCTCGTCGTGGATCGCCGAAATCGTCAGCTTGTCGCTGCGGTCGTCGTCGAGCACGGCAAAGAAGTGGAATTCGCGGATCAGCTTGGGCGAGAGGTATTGCGCGATGAAGCTCTCGTCCTTGAAGTTGCGCATTGCAAAGTCCATCGTCTTCAGCCAGTCGCTGCCTGCGATATCGGGGAACCAGGCGCGGTCCTCGTCGGTCGGGTCTTCGCAAATGCGCCGAATGTCGCTCATCATCGCAAAACCGAGCGCATACGGATTGATGCCGCTGTAGTAAGGACTGGTGGCCGGCGGCTGGTAGACGACGTTGGTATGGCTCTGCAGGAACTCCAGCATGAAGCCGTCACCGACGATGCCCTCCTTGTACAGGTCTTGCAGGATCGTGTAGTGCCAGAAAGTGGCCCAGCCTTCGTTCATCACCTGGGTCTGGCGCTGCGGATAGAAGTATTGCGAAATCTTGCGCGTGATGCGCACCAGTTCGCGCTGCCACGGTTCCAGCAAGGGCGCATATTTCTCAATGAAGTACAGCAGGTTTTCTTCGGGCTCGGGCGGAAAGCGCGCCGGCGCGGTGCTCGCCACGTGTTCCTCGCGCAGGGGCAACGTGCGCCAGATGGAGTTGACCTGCGACTGGGCGTATTCCTCGCGCTCTTTCTGGCGAGCCTTCTCTTGTGCCACCGACAGCTTGGCCGGGCGCTTGTAGCGGTCGACGCCGTAGTTCTGCAGCGCATGGCAGGAGTCGAGCAGTTCCTCGACCGCGTCGATGCCATAGCGCTGCTCGCATTCGGCGATATAGTTCTTGGCAAAGACCATGTAGTCGACGATTGCGTCGGCATCGGTCCAGGTGCGGAACAGGTAGTTGCCTTTGAAGAAGGAATTGTGCCCGTAAGCAGCATGCGCAATGACCAGGGCCTGCATCGTCAGGCTGTTCTCCTCCATCAAGTAGGCAATGCAGGGATTCGAATTGATGACGATTTCGTAGGCCAGACCCATCTGGCCGCGCTTGTAGCTCTTTTCGGTCGTCAGGAAGTGCTTGCCGAAAGACCAGTGGTTGTACGACACCGGCATGCCGACGGACGTGTAGGCGTCCATCATCTGCTCGGCGGTAATGATCTCCAGCTGGTTCGGATAGGTGTCCAGGCCGTAGCGCTTGGCCACCCGCTTGATTTCCTCGTGCGCCTGTTCGATCAGGTCGAATGTCCATTCCGACTGCTCGGGTAGTGCGCGCGGGTTGTTCGGGTCTCGTGGCATGGCGGGCCTCCGTGTTTTCTGCTGCGTGCTTTACTTCGGCTGTTTCTTGAACAGCTCGCGGAAGATCGGGTAGATATCGGCCGGGGTGACGATCTTCTGCATCGCGAAATTCTTGTGGTGGTCGGCTACCTCGCAGTACTGCTCCCACAGGTTCTGCGGCGGGCCGTCGGTGATTTCGACATAGGTGTAATACTGGACGCGCGGCATGATCGCGTTGCTCAGGATCTGCTTGCACAGCACCGAGTCGTTGTCCCAGTTGTCGCCGTCCGAGGCCTGGGCCACGTAGGCGTTCCAGTCGGCGCTGCCGTAGCGTTCGGCCAGCACCTTCTGCAGCAGGTGCAGGGCCGAGGACACCACGGTGCCGCCGGATTCGCGCGAATGGAAGAACTCGTTCTCGTCGACCTCGGCCGCGGCCGTATGGTGGCGTATGAAGACGACATCGATCTTCTCGTACACGCGCTTGAGGAAGAGATACAGCAGGATGAAGAAGCGCTTGGCCGTGTCCTTGCGGGTCTCGTCCATCGAGCCGGACACGTCCATGATGCAGAACATCACGGCCTGGGTGCTCGGCTTGGGCACCTTGATGCGGTTCGAGTAACGCAGGTCGAACGGGTCGATGAAGGGGATCGCGTTGAGCCGGATGTGCAGGTGGTGGATCTTGTCCTTCAGCGCCACCACTTCTTCGTCATCGGAAGGCGCGCCGCGGTCGAGCAGCGCCTGCAGGGCTTCCTCGGCTTCCTTGAGCTCGCGCTTGGCCGGGCCGCCGACGGCGATGCGCCGCCCGAGCGCGCCGCGCAGCGAGCGCAGCACGTGGATGTTCGAGGGCGTGCCGGACACGTTGTAGCCGGCGCGCTGGTTCTTGAATTCGATGGTCTGGGTAAGCTGCGTCTTGACCATGTTGGGCAGCTCGAGGTCCTCGAAGAAGTAATTCATGAATTCTTCGCGCGACAGCTCGAAGATGAAATCGTCTTCGTTCGTTTGGTCGCTGTTGCCGGCGCGCCCGCGCCCGGAGCCGCCGCCGCCGCTGCGCGGCCGGTTGAACTGGTCGCCTTTCTGGTATTCGGTATTGCCCGGGTTAACGGTTTCCCAGACACCGCCGTGGGCATGGCCGAAATGGGGCTCGTTCACGTCCTTGACGGGAATCGTGACTTTTTCGCCGTTCTCGATGTCGGTGATCGAGCGGCCCTTGATGGCGCGGCCTACCGCGTCCTTGATCTGCGCTTTGTAGCGGCGCAGGAAGCGTTCGCGGTTGACCGCAGACTTGTTCTTGCCCTGCAAGCGACGGTCGATGAGATAAGTCAAAACTGGCCTCCTGTGGTGACGGCTCGAAGAACCTACTGCGCGTTGCAGTTGCGGTCTGCGATGCTCACCGTACGCCTGTACGGTTGCGCTTCTCGACCGCAACTGCCGCCGCTCGCTACGGTTCTTCGAGCCGCCGATGCTATGCGGGCGGGCTGCTGAAATCTCGATAGGTCTATCTTAATACGCACCGCCATCGCGTGTGCAGCGCACGCCATTTTTTTGCGGCGCGCCCCGGCGCCCTTGTCAGGAGGATTTCCTCACGCGCAGGTACCATTCGCACAGCAGGCGCACCTGCTTCGGCGTATAGCCTTTTTCGACCATGCGGGCCACGAAGTCGGCATGCTTGTTGGCATCCTCGGCGCTCGCCTTGGCATTGAACGAAATCACAGGCAGCAGTTCTTCGGTGTTCGAGAACATTTTCTTCTCGATCACGCTACGGAATTTCTCGTAGCTGGTCCAGGCCGGATTCTTGCCGGCATTGGTGGCCCGCGCACGCAGGCTGAAGTTGACGATCTCGTTGCGGAAATCCTTCGGGTTCGAGATCCCGGCCGGCTTCTCGATCTTCTCGAGCTCGGCGTTGAGCGATTCGCGATCAAAACTCTCGCCGGTATCCGGGTCGCGGAATTCCTGGTCCTGGATCCAGAAGTCGGCGAAGGTCACGTAGCGGTCGAAGATGTTCTGGCCATATTCGGAATAGCTCTCGAGGTAGGCGGTCTGGATTTCCTTGCCGATGAAGTCGACATAGCGCTGCGCCAGGTGCTCCTTGATGTAGGACAGGTAGCGCTGCTCGGTCTCCGGCGGGAACTGCTCGCGTTCGATCTGCTGCTCGAGCACGTAGAGCAGGTGCACCGGGTTGGCCGCGACCTCGGTGTTGTCGAAGTTGAAGACCTTGGACAGGATCTTGAACGCGAAGCGGGTCGACAGGCCGTTCATGCCTTCGTCCACGCCGGCGTAGTCGACGTACTCGTGCAGCGACTTGGCCTTCGGGTCGGTGTCCTTCAGGTTCTCGCCGTCGTACACCAGCATCTTGGAGTAGATGCTCGAGTTCTCCGGGTCCTTCAGGCGCGACAGGATCGCGAACTGCGCCATCATGCGCAGCGTGCCGGGTGCGCACGGCGCCTTGTCGAGCGAGGAGTTGTGCAGCAGCTTGTCGTAGATCTTGATCTCGTCGGACACGCGCAGGCAGTAGGGCACCTTCACGATGTAGATACGGTCGAGGAAGGCCTCGTTGTTGCGGTTGTTGCGGAAGGTCTTCCATTCCGACTCGTTCGAGTGCGCCAGCACGATGCCCTCGAACGGAATCGCGCCGAAGCCTTCGGTGCCCTTGTAGTTGCCTTCCTGGGTCGCCGTCAGCAGCGGGTGCAGCACCTTGATCGGCGCCTTGAACATCTCGACGAATTCCATCAGGCCCTGGTTGGCCAGGCACAGGCCGCCCGAGTAGCTGTAGGCGTCCGGGTCGTCCTGGGCGTAATCCTCGAGCTTGCGGATGTCGACCTTGCCGACCAGCGAGGAAATATCCTGGTTGTTCTCGTCGCCCGGCTCAGTCTTGGCGATCGCGATCTGCTTCAGGATCGACGGGTAGCGCTTGACCACGCGGAACTTGTTGATGTCGCCGCCGAACTCGTGCAGGCGCTTGACGGCCCACGGGCTAGGGATCGTGCGCAGGTAGCGGCGCGGGATACCGTAGTCTTCTTCGAGGATGGTGCCGTCTTCGTCCTCGCTGAACAGGCCGAGCGGCGATTCGTTCACGGGCGAGCCCTTGATGGCATAGAAGGGCACCTGTTCCATCAGGTGCTTGAGCTTCTCGGCGATCGAGGACTTGCCGCCGCCGACCGGGCCGAGCAGGTAGAGGATCTGCTTGCGTTCTTCCAGGCCCTGGGCCGCGTGGCGGAAGTAGGAAACGACCTGCTCGATCACTTCTTCCATGCCGTAGAACTCGCGGAATGCCGGGTAGATCTTGATGACCTTGTTGGCGAAGATGCGCGACAGGCGCGGGTCAAGACGGGTATCGATCAGGGTCGGTTCGCCGATGGCCGCCAGCATGCGCTCCGGGGCGCTTGCATAGGTCAGTGGATCTTTCTTGCACAGTTGCAGGAACTCCGACATGGAGTATTCCTCTTCCCGGGTACGCTCATAGCGGGATGCGTAATTATCAAAGATGCTCATTTCGAATGTCCTTTAATGTGCAAACAACGATCACTGTGGTGGGCGCCCCGAATAACCTACTGCGCGTTGCATTGCCGGCCTGCGATGCTGCCGCTCGCTACGGTTGTCGAGGCGCCCGTGACAGTCCCACTATGCGAAGGACTGCCATGGGCCCCGGTCTTATTGGCGTACTCCTCGTCGGTCGCGGCGCATGCGGGACCGGGGTGGCCGGCGCCGACTATGCGTGCGATTTTCTTGTTGTCGTCCCGGATGGTCCTGGTTGGCCCGCCCGGTCTCCCGCTGGTTGGAGAGCGTCTTTTTTGCGTTTGTGAAATTTATTATGTGCCTATTGGTTTCCGAAGTCAAAGCAGTGTCGTGCGAGCTGGTGTGGCTTGTGTAAATGCTTGAAAACAAATAAGAAACTGGCTTTTCCGGGCGCTCGGGCGGCGCTTTCGGCAGGGCCCCGGCGCAGAGCGCCGCGGCGCGCGGAGACAGCCGTTTTGCTCCGCTTGAGGCTGCTTAAATTCAACGAGCCATGAACCGATATTGCACGATATGTTCAAGCTGTGGCGCACGCGAACCCTCGCTGCAAAGCACCCGTTTTCGCCTATGACGCAGGGTGTGGGCAGGCATGCGTTACACTTGTGGGTCACGCCCGTCCACACAAAGAAAAGCCGGAGAAAAACATGCTGAACGACCAGCTGCGCCACATCCTCCAACACATGCCGAAGGCAGAATTACATATCCACATCGAAGGTTCGCTGGAGCCCGAGCTGATCTTTGCGCTGGCACAAAGAAATGGTGTGTCGCTGGCTTACCCATCGGTTGAGGCGTTGCGCGATGCCTACGCTTTCAGCGACCTGCAATCCTTCCTCGACATCTATTACGCCGGCGCCAGCGTGTTGCTGACCGAGCAGGACTTCTACGACATGACCGCCGCCTACCTCGCACGCGCGCATGCCGACAACGTGCGCCATGCCGAGATCTTCTTCGACCCGCAGACCCACACCGCGCGCGGCGTGCCGTTCGAGACCGTCATCAACGGCATCTGGCGCGCCTGCCAGGAAGGTCCCATCAGCGCCAGCCTCATCATGTGCTTCCTGCGCCACCTGTCCGAGGAAGAAGCCCTGGCCACGCTGGACGAAGCGCTGCCGTACCGCGACAAGTTCATCGGCGTGGGCCTGGATTCGTCCGAGGTCGGCCATCCGCCGGAAAAATTCGCGCGCGTGTTCGAGCGCGCCCGCCAGCTCGGCCTGCGCCTGGTGGCGCATGCGGGCGAGGAGGGGCCGCCGGCCTACATCGACAGCGCGCTCGACATCCTGAAGGTCGAGCGCATCGACCACGGCGTGCGCAGCCTGGAAAGCCCGGAACTCGTCGAGCGCCTGGCGCGCGAAGGCATGGCGCTGACCGTTTGCCCGCTGTCGAATATCAAGCTGCGCGTATTCGACGTCATGGGTAGCCACAACCTGCGCAAGCTGCTCGATGCCGGCCTGGCGGCCACCGTCAATTCGGACGATCCGGCCTACTTCGGCGGCTACATGAACGCCAACTTCATCGCCGCGTTCGAGGCGCTGCCGCTGGACGAAACACATGCGCGCCAGCTGGCGCGCAACAGCTTCGCCGCGTCCTTCCTCGACCCGGAGCGCAAGCGCGCCTTCCTCGCCGAGGTCGACCAGTTCTTTGCCAACGCCAGCGCCAACGCCAACGCCAACGCATAAGGACGGCACATGTTCATCCAGTCCCTCCGCATGACCGCCCGCGACTGGCGCGCCGGCGAGCTGCGCTTCCTGCTGGTAGCGCTGATCGTGGCCGTCTCGGCCCTGTCCTCGGTCGGCTTCTTCATCGACCGCATGCGTGCGGGCATGGAGCGCGACGCGCACCAGCTGCTGGGTGCCGACCTCCTGATCAATGCCGACGACCCGGTGCGCGCCGCGTGGCGCGACGAAGCGCGCCGCCGCGGCCTGCTGGTGGCCGACACCGTCGCCTTCCAGAGCATGGCGCAGGCCGGCGAGGGCGAGGCCACGATGGCGCAGCTGTCGGCTGTGAAAGCGGTGTCGAACGGCTACCCGCTGCGCGGCCAGCTGGCGGTCACCACCAATCCGGAGGACGCCAGCCGCGCCATCGGCCAGAAGACGACGGCCATTCCCGCGCCGGGTACCGTGTGGGTGGACGCCAACCTGCTGCCGGCGCTGCGCGTCGAGGTGGGCGGGACCATCCAGCTGGGCGACAAGCAGTTCCGCATCGCGCAGCTCATCGCCACGGAGCCGGACAAGGGCGCCTCGTTCGCCAACTTCGCGCCGCGCGTGATGCTGTCGATCGAGGACCTGCCGGCGACCAGGCTGGTAGACGCGTTCTCGCGCGTGACCTATCGCCTGCAGGTGGCCTCGACCTCGAAGAACGACCTGGCCGGCGTCAGGGACTTCGAGCAATGGGTGCGCGCCGACATCGTGAAGAACAACGTGCGCGGTGTGCGCATCGAGACGCTGGAGAACGGCCGTCCCGAAATGCGCGCGACGCTCGACCGCGCCGACAGCTTCCTGTCGCTGGTCGGCCTGCTGTCGGCGATGCTGGCCGCGGTGGCGGTCGCGATGGCGGCGCGCCGCTTCATGCAGCGCCACCTGGACGCCTGCGCCATGCTGCGCTGCCTGGGCATGACCCAGAACCAGGTCGGGGCCATGTACCTGATCGAATTCGCCATCGTCGGCCTGGGCGGCAGCCTGCTCGGGGTGCTGGTCGGCTTCGGCGCCCACTTCATCCTGCTCGAACTGATCGGCAACCTGCTGCCGCCCGACCTGCCGCCGGTATCGGTGCTGCCTGCGCTGCAGGGCGTCGCGACCGGCATGCTGCTGCTGGTGGGCTTCGCCCTGCCGCCGGTGCTCCAGCTGCGCAACGTGCCGCACAACCGCGTCATCCGGCGCGAGCAAAGCGCGCCGCAGCCGATGGCGCTGGCCACCTACGGCCTGGGCATCGGCGTGTTCCTGGCGCTGCTGCTGTGGCAGGCCGGCGATACCAGGCTGGCCCTGATGACGGCCGGCGGGTTCCTGGGCGGCCTGGCCGTGTTCGCGCTCGTTGCATGGCTGGGGCTGCGCCTGCTGCGCCGCCTGCGTGGCGTGTTCAGGCACCAGGGCTGGCGCTTCGCCATCACCTCGCTGCAGCGCCGCCCCGGCGCCACGACCGTCCAGGTGGTGTCGCTCTCGCTCGGCCTGATGGCGCTGCTGCTGCTCACCGTCGTGCGCGGCGACCTGATGGCCGCCTGGCGCACCGCCACCCCGCCCGATGCGCCGAACCGCTTCATCATCAACATCCAGCCCGAGCAGGCGGCGGGCGTCGAGCAGCAACTGGTGGCCGCCGGCGTGAAGGACGTGACGCTGTACCCGATGATCCGCGGCCGCCTGACCGCCGTCAACGGCAAGCAGATCACGCGCGACACCTACCAGGACGGCGACGCGCGCCGCCTGGCCGAGCGCGAGTTCAACCTGTCGACGACGACGACGCTGCCGGAGACCAACGAGATCATCGCAGGCAGCTGGTACAAGGATGCCCCGGGGGTGGCGGAAGCGTCGGTGGAGCAGAGCCTGGCCAACAGGCTGGGCCTCAAGCTGGGCGACGTCATGCGCTTCGACATGGCGGGCATGCCGGTGGAGGCCAAGGTGACCAGCCTGCGCAAGCTCGAATGGGGCTCGATGCGTGCGAACTTCTTCGTCATCATCAATCCGCAAGCGATGCAGAATGCGCCGAAGAGCTACATGACGGCTTTCCACCTCCCTGGCAGTGCAGGCAACCTGACCAACGCCCTGACGCGCGAATTCCCGAACCTGACGGTGATCGACGTCTCCGGCATCATCCGCCAGCTGCAGGAGGTGCTCGACCAGGTCGTGGTGGCGGTCGAATTCCTGTTCCTGTTCACGCTCGCTTCCGGCGTGCTGGTGCTGTATGCGGCGCTGATGGGATCGCAGGCGGAACGCACGCGCGAAGCCGGCCTGCTGCGCGCGCTCGGCGCCACGAAGGGCCAGCTGGCGCAGGCGCAGCGCATCGAATTCGTGCTGGTGGGCGGCTTGTCCGGCCTGCTGGCGGCGACCGGCGCCGCGGCGATGGGCTGGGCGCTGGCGGAATACGCCTTCAAGTTCCCCTGGAAGTTCGAGCCCGTCGTCTGGGTGGCGGGTATCGCCGTGGGCGCGCTGTGCGCGCTGGTCGGCGGCTGGCTCGGCCTGCGCAGCGTGCTGCGTCAGCCACCGTTGCAGACGCTGCGGGAGGCATAAGCACCCAGGTCCGGGCCGGCGACGGGCTTGCCGGCTTCATGCGGCCAGGTCCGCCGGCGCGCTGGACAGCAGCGCACGATAATGGCGGTACCAGTTGCTCTGGAAGCGCTGCTGAGGGTCGAGGCGGCGCTTCGCTTCGAGGAACCGCCCGATGTCCGGATGGCAGGCGCGCACCTGGTCTGCGCTGGCCGCTCTCGAGTAGGTCAGGTAAAAGCTGCCGTCGCGTGCGATCGCCATGTCGATCAGCCGGCGAAAGCTGCGCTCCGTCGCGGCGATGCCGTCCGGCGTGTGCGGCGTATGCAGGTTGAAGATCACGCAGGCGTAGTCCTGGCGTGCCCACGGCAGGAAGCTTTCGGTATCGCGTTCGATCAGGCGAACGGTCCCGTAGATGAGGTCCACGCGGTGCTGCCGGAAGTCGGCTGCGGCCGCGCGCATGAAATCCACCAGGCGCTCGCGCGGCACATAGAGTTCGCCGATCACCTCCGAACCGCAGTGCTTGAGCGTGCGGTCGATGTCGAGATGGTAGCCGTCCAGGTAGGTGCTCTGCTGCAGCCGGTCGCTCCAGTCATGCTGGCCGTTGGTTGCCAGGTAATGGCGTGCGTAGGATTCGAAAGCGTGCGTCTTGTCGGTGTGGGCCAGGTGCAGCAGCCTGCGCCAGTCCTGTTCCGACAGTTCCCGGGCCGCGCCGGCCTGCGGCAGGGTATCGCCCACCGGCACGTAGCAAGAGAACACGCCGCGCTCCATGAAGTCGCGCGATGCCGGATCGATCGCGAACTGGAAGTCGCCGAACGCATAGCCGGCGGCGATGCGCTGCGCAAACGCGGGCATGAGATCGTCCAGGCCGAGCAGCGTCACGTCGCGCCGCAGCGCCTGGCGTGGCGCCAGGCGCAGGGTGAGGCTGGCGATGACGCCGAACAGGCCATAGCCGCCGATCGCCAGCGCGAACAGTTCGGGGTTGCTGCTGCGGCTGCAGTGCCGCACCTCGCCGTCGGCGTCGACCAGCGTGAAGGCTTCCACGTCGCCGATGAACGGGCGCATGCGCAGCCCGCGGCCATGGATGTTGGCCGAGAGACAGCCGCCGAGCGACAGCCGGTCGGCGCCGGTCTGCTTCTGGCGAATGCTCCAGCGCCGGCCATGCGGCGTCGGCGCGCAGTCGAGGTAATCGATCAGCTCGGGCCACTCGATGCCCGCCTCGACTTCGATCAGGCCGGCGGCCGCGTCGAACGCCAGCACGCGCCGCATCTGCCGCATGTCGAGCAGCACTGCATCGGCAGCGAACTGCTGGCCGCCCATGGCATGCCGTCCGCCGCATATCGAGAGCGGCATGCCGTGTCGCGACGCCTGCGCAATGCAGGCGCGAATCTCGGATACCGAGCGCGGTTGGTGGATCGTCGCGACGCGGGTCGCGTTGAGTGCCGAATGGATGTCGTTGACGAGCGAGGAGGCATAAGGTGGATGCATGGCGTGACTCCCGAGTGAGAAGTGCGGCCAGTATCCAGAGGCGGGCTGGCCGATGCCAGCGATTCCCGCCGGGTAGCGCGGGACGCCACCGGGCGTATCGCCCACAGCGCCGGGCCGTCGTTGCAATATCGCGAAGGGGCGGCCACGGGCCGCTTCGGCTGCGCTATCATGGCGGCATGTCCGAACCGCACAACTCCGAAGCACAAACACTGTATGACGTGATGGGCGGCGCCGAGCGCCTGCGCGAACTGGTCGACCGCTTCTACGACCTGATGCAGCTGGAGCCGGAATTCGCCGGCATCCACGCGATGCACCCGCAACCCAACGACAGCTCGCGCGAGAAGCTGTTCATGTTCCTGTCCGGCTGGATGGGCGGCCCCGACCTGTTCGTGCAGCAGTACGGCCACCCGCGCCTGCGCGCGCGGCACCTGCCGTTTGCCATCGGCACCAAGGAGCGCGACCAGTGGCTGCGCGCGATGGCCTGGGCGATGGAAGACCTCGGCTACGACGAGGAACTGCGCATGCGCCTCATGCAGTCCTTCTACCATACCGCCGACTGGATGCGGAACAAGGCGGACTGAGCGCAGTATCCAATCCATGAATATCGTCGACATCCTGATCCTGCTGGCCGTGCTGGCGGTCGCCGCCCTGCAGCTGGTCCTCCTGGCCCGCATGCGCAAGTCCGGCCCTGAGGCCGGCGACGGCCGCCACATCGAGCGCCTGGAGCGCGAACTGCGGCTCGAGATGCAGTCCACCGCCCAGGCCACGCGCCAGGAAGTGGCGGGGCACATGGGCCAGTACCATGCCGCCACCGTGCAGCAGCTCGACGGCATGCGCCAGCAGATGCAGCTGCACTCGGCCAGCGGCCGCGAGGAGCAGGCGCGCGCCCTCAAGCGCTTCGCCGACACGCTGCAGCTGACCCTGTCGAACCTGACCGAATCGAACGCCCAGCGCATGCTGGAAGTGCGCGGCACGCTGGAAACCAAGATCCGCGACCTGCAGCTTGATAACGCCAGGCGCCTGGAAGAAATGCGCCAGACCGTCGACGAGAAACTGCATGCGACGCTGGAAACCCGCTTGAGCGAATCGTTCCGGCAGGTGAGCGAGCGCCTGGAGAAGGTGCACCAGGGCCTGGGCGAAATGCAGGCGCTGGCCATCGGCGTGGGCGACCTGAAGCGTGTGCTCACCAACGTCAAGACCCGCGGCACCTGGGGCGAAGTGCAGCTCGAGATGCTGCTCGAGCAGGTGCTCACGGTCGACCAGTACGCCAAGAACGTCGAAACGGTGGCCGGCTCCAATGCGCGTGTCGAATTCGCGATCAAGCTGCCGGGCGTGGTCGACGGCGGGCCGCCGCTGTGGCTGCCGATCGACGCCAAGTTCCCGAAGGAGCAGTACGAGCGCCTGCTGGAAGCGGCCGAACTGGCCGACGCCGACGGCGTGGCGCGCGCCGGCGCCGAGCTGGAACGCGCGGTGCGCGGCGAGGCCAAGACCATCTGCGAGAAGTACGTGTCGCCGCCGCAGACCACCGACTTCGCGATCCTGTTCCTGCCGACCGAAGGCCTGTACGCGGAAGTGATGCGCCGCCCGGGCCTGGCGGACGACCTGCAGCGCTCGCTGCGCGTGACGATCGCCGGCCCCTCGACCCTGAGCGCGCTGCTCAACAGCCTGCAGATGGGCTTCCGCACGCTGGCGCTGGAAAAGCGCTCGTCCGAGGTGTGGCAGGTGCTGGGCGCGGTGAAGACCGAGTTCACCAAGTTCGGCGACGTGCTGGCCACCACCAAGGCCACGCTGGAGAAGGCCGCCAAGAACATCGAAAGCGCCGAAGTGCGTAGCCGCCAGATGGCGCGCAAGCTGAAGTCGGTGGAAGCGTTGCCGAGCGAGGCGGCGCAACTGATGCTGGGGCCGGACAGGCTGGATTCAGACGACGGCTCGTAGGGTGGACGGCATAGCCGTCCACCCTACATCAATCCCTCGAAGACCAGCACGTCGACCATATCCCCCGCCGCGACATTGCCCTGCCCGTCGTGCAGCACCACCATGCAGTTCGCTTCGGACATCGAGCGCAGGATGCCCGATCCCTGCGAACCCGTGATGCGCACTTCCGGCTGCTCGTCCTCGCCCCGGGACAGGATGCCGCGCTGGTATTCGGTGCGGCCCGGT
The DNA here is from genome assembly GCF_042432755.1 of Massilia consociata. Classification (NCBI taxonomy): domain Bacteria; kingdom Pseudomonadati; phylum Pseudomonadota; class Betaproteobacteria; order Burkholderiales; family Oxalobacteraceae; genus Massilia; species Massilia consociata. The sequence continues at coordinate 373,814 of NZ_JBHLWP010000013.1, read as the reverse complement.
TTCTTGCGGATTGCGCCGCTGGATCTCGCGCGCAGCAGCGGCAGCGGGGCTTCGGCGCCCATCATGCGCAGCAGCGCTTCGCGCGCGAAGAAGTAGAAGGACACCATCACCGCCACCGGGTTTCCCGGCAGCCCGAACAGGAAGGCGCTGCGGCCGTTCGAGTTGATCCGGCCGAAGGCCAGCGGGCGGCCGGGGCGCATGCCGATCTTCCAGAAGGTGACGTCGCCGAGCTTGGCGATGATCTGCTTGGTATAGTCGGCCGCGCCCACCGACACGCCGCCCGACGTGATGATGGCGTCGGCGTTCTCGCAGGCGCTGCGCAGCGCGTCTTCCAGCGCCTGCGGGTCGTCGCGCACGACGCCCATGTCGATGATGTCGCAGCCCAGGCGCTGCAGCATGCCGTAGATGGTGTAGCGGTTGCTGTCGTAGACGCAGCCTTCGTCCAGCGCTTCGCCGACCGAACGCAGCTCGTCGCCGGTCGAGAAGAAGGCCACGCGCAGGCGGCGCTGCACCGCGACCTCCGGGATGCCGAGCGAGGCGAGCAGCCCGAGGTCCGCCGGCCGCACGACGCGGCCCGCCTTCAGGGCCGGGCTGCCGGCCCGCAGGTCTTCGCCCGCAAAGCGGCGGTTGTCGCCGGTGCGGATCACCCCTGCCGGCAGGGTGATGCTGTCGCCTTCCTGCGTCACGAATTCCTGCGGCACCACGCTGTCACAGCCTTCGGGCATCACGCCGCCCGTCATGATGCGCACGCATTCGCCGGATGCCGGCACCAGTCCCGACGGGGTGCCGGCGAGGGCGGTGCCGAGGACGCGCAGGGTGAGCGGGGCGTCGGGACGCAGGTCGCTGCCGCGCAGCGCGAACCCGTCCATCGCCGAATTGTCGTGTGCCGGCACGTCGATCGGCGAGACCACGTCTGCCGCCAGCACGCGCCCGAGCGCGGCGCGCAGCGCCACCTTCTCGATGGCCCGCACCGGCTGCACGAACTCGCGGATGATGCGCTGGGCGTCGCGCACGGGCAGGGCGTCCGGGTCGTAGCCGGACAGGCAGCTCGTCACTGTCGCCAAGTTCGGCGGCACTGCGGGCGGCACTGCGGGCGGCAGCGTGTCGTCCAGGCCGTGCAGCTCGTCGAGCGTATTGATGTTGCGGAAGGCCTCGGCATCCTCGAACGGCACCTCGACCGCCGTCAAGTCCTTGTACCAGCCGTCCATGCGGCGGCCGCCTTCGGCCAGGTAGCGCGACAGCACCGGCAGCCGGCTTGCCTTCACCAGGCAGAACACCGGATGCGGCTGGGGGCGCATGCCCGGCTCCCGGGTCACCGCGAAAGCGAGGTCGGCATCGGTTTCCTCGGCTGCGGCGGCCAGCCGTTCGGCCAGGTCGGGCGGCAGGAAAGGCGAATCGCAGGGCACGGCCAGCAGCCAGGGCGTGGCGCAGTGGCGCAGGCCGGCTTCCAGCCCGGCCAGCGGGCCGGCAAAGTCCGGCGTTTCGTCGGGCCACACCGGCACGCCAAGCGCACGCCAGGTGTCGAGATTACGGTTGGCATTGACCATGACCGTGCCGACCTGCGGCGCGAGGCGCTCCAGCACATGCTGCGCCATCGTCGTGCCGCGGAAGGGCTGCAGGCCCTTGTCCACGTTGCCCATGCGCGAGCCGCGCCCGCCCGCCAGAACCAGTCCGGTAATGAGGTGTCGTTCCATGTTTTCTCAGCCGCCGATATATGACATTTCGACCTTCTTCGCGCCGCGCGCCAGGCCGGCGGTATCGATCGTGCGCGTTTCCGAATAGCGGTCGGTGCGCCCGCGCCACAGCTGGGCGACGGCGGCCGAGACCTCGGCGTCCGTGCGCCCGGCGCGCAGCAGTGCCCGCAGGTCGTGGCCGCGGGTGGCGAACAGGCAGGTATAGAGCTTGCCCTCGGTGGACAGGCGCAGGCGCGAGCAGTCGTGGCAGAAGGCCTGCGTCACGCTGGAGATCAGGCCGATCTCGCCGCTGCCGTCAAGGTAGCGCCAGCGCGCCGCGGTCTCGCCGCTGTAGTTGGCAGCCACCGGCGCCAGCGGCAGCTCGGCCGCGATCCGGCGCACGACCTCGGCCGAAGGCACCACTTCGTCCATGTTCCAGCCGTTGGAAGCGCCCACGTCCATGTATTCGATGAAGCGCAGGATGAAAGGCGACCCCTTGAAGTGGCGCGCCATCGGCAGGATCTGGTCGTCGTTGGTGCCGCGCTTGACCACCATGTTGACCTTGATCGGCCCCAGCCCCGCCTCGTGCGCGGCATCCAGCCCGTGCAGCACGTCGCTGACTGCGAAATCGACATCGTTCATGCGGCGGAATACGGCATCGTCGAGCGCGTCGAGCGACACCGTCACCCGGTCCAGGCCCGCATCCTTCAGGGCGCGCGCCTTGCGCGCCAGAAGCGAGCCGTTGGTGGTGAGGGTGAGGTCGAGCGGACGGCCGCTCGGGGTCGGCAGCGCGCGCAGCATTCCGACCAGGCGTTCGAGGTGCCTGCGCAGCAGCGGCTCGCCGCCGGTCAGGCGGATCTTCTCGACGCCGTGGGCGATGAAGGTGCGCGCCACGCGCGCGATCTCTTCGAACGACAGCAGGTCGCCGTGCGGCAGGTAGGCATAGTCCTTGTCGAACACCTCTTTCGGCATGCAGTACACGCAGCGGAAATTGCAGCGGTCGGTCACCGAGATGCGCAGGTCGTGCAGCGGCCGGCCGAGGGCGTCCGACAGCAGTCCGGTAGGCGCTTCATCGACCTGGGACGCCGCCGGCACCGTCAGCGACGGCGAGCGCAGGTCATTCAGCAGGATGATTTTTTCAGGCATGCCAATACGATAGCACGAGCCCCGCCAGCGCACAGGCGGCGATCAGTTTGATGGGCCCGACCTGGTAGCGCAGCAGGGCAATGCTCGCCAGCACGCCGATCGCGATGGCCGCCGGCTGCGCCTGTCCCCCGGCGAAGAACACGTGCTGCCCGAAGAACACCGCCAGGCTGGCGACCACGCCGACGACCGCAGCCGAAATGGCCGTCAAGGGCGCGGTGAGCCGCACATTGCCGCGTCCGGACTCGACCAGCGGCGCGCCGGCCAGGATGAACACGAAGGACGGCAGGAAGGTGAACAGGCTTGCTACCAGCGCGCCGGCGGCGCCGGCCAGCGGCAGGGCGGCCGGGCCGAACAGCGCATGGGTCCAGCCGCCGACGAAGCCCACGAAAGCGACGATCATGATGAGCGGCCCGGGCGTGGTTTCGCCCAGCGCCAGCCCGTCGATCATCTGCGCCGCGCTGAGCCAGCCGTACTTCTCGACCGCGCCCTGCACGACATAGGGCAGCACGGCATAGGCGCCGCCGAAGGTCATCAGGGCGGCCTTGGTGAAAAACCAGCCCATGCGCGTGAGCGTACCGTCCACCCCGTACACGGCGGCCAGCGCCAGCCAGGCGGCCAGGGCCAGGCCGAAGCCGATGGCGGACGCCTTGAGCAGGCCGCGCAGCGAAAAGCGGGCGTGGCCGGGCGTGGGCGTGTCGTCGTCGATGAGCGCCGGGCCGTAGTGCTTGCGGTCGGCGGGATGGCCGCCGCCGGGCTGGAAGCGCTGCGGCGCCAGGCGGCCGCCGGCGAAACCGGCCAGCGCGGCGGCGAGCACGATCAGCGGAAAGGGAACGTCGAGCAGGATGGCCACGAAGGCCAGCACGGCGATGGCGCACAGCAGGCCGTTGCGCAGGGTGCGGGTGCCGATGCGCCAGGCGGCCGCGATCACGATCGCCACCACGGCCGGCTTGATCCCGGCCATGATGCCGGCAATCGCCGGCAGGTGGCCCCAGGCCAGGTAGATCCACGACAGGCCGATCAAGAGCAGCAGCGAGGGCAGGATGAACAGCAGCCCGGCCATGATGCCGCCCCAGGTCCGGTGCAGCAGCCAGCCGATGTAGACGGCGAGCTGGGTCGCTTCCGGACCGGGCAGCAGCATGCAGTAGTTCAGCGCGTGCAGGAAGCGCTGTTCCGAGATCCAGCGCCGGCGCTCGACCAGTTCGCTGTGCATCAGGGCGATCTGGCCGGCGGGGCCGCCGAAGCTGATGAAGCCGAGCTTGAACCAGTAGAGGAGGGCTTCGCGAAAGGTGACGGGGGCAGGTGGGGGCATGTCGTTATCGTAACCCATCAATATGTCGGCAGTGTTTGCTGAGTGGCTTCGGTGAGGAAACCGGATCCCGGCCTGCACCGGGATGACGGTCTTCAAGTTTTGGTGGGAGTACAGCGTCAACTCCCGGCCCGCACCTTCGCCCGTCGCTCCCGCGGAGGCGGGAGCCCAAGTTCGTTTGCACAGCCACCTGCCAAACAAAAGGGAAGCCGAAGCTTCCCTTTCTTACCGTTCACGCCAGAACACTTACTGGCGCGTATCCACCTGGATCAGCGGCTCGTCCACCGGTGCTGCCACCGGCTTGCGGGCGCGGCCGACGCGCGGCGGGGTGGCTGCGGCCTGGGCGGCAGCTTCCTGGGCGGCGCGCAGCTTTTCCGGATCGGTCGCTGCGAGCTGCAGGCCGGCCTTGGCCAGCACTTCGCTCATGTCCATCGGAGCCTGGGCAGGCGCCGGTGCGGTGGCGACAGGCGCAGCCGGTGCTTCAGCCACAGGTGCCGGAGCCGGGGTCGGAGTAGCAGCTGGGGCAGCAGCAGGGGCAGCGACAGGAGCCGGAGCAGCAGGAGCAGCCGGAGCAGCAGCAACCGGAGCAGCCTGGACGGCCGGTGCCGGTGCAGCTGCGGCTTCAGCGGCTGCCTTCGCAGCGGCCACCGAGGCGGCGGTCGGGAACGCCCACGGCGCCGGTGCGGTTGCCACGGCCGGAGCCGGAGCAGCGGCGGCCGGTGCAGCCGGGGCAGCGGCAGGTGCAGCCGGGGCCGGTGTTTCGGCCGCAGCCTTTGCCTTGGCAGCGGCGGCGGCTACCGACGCGGCGGTCGGGAACGGCCACGGGCCCGGTTCGGCCTTGGCGCCAGCCTTCTTCGGTGCGGCGGCCTTGGCCTGGGCGGCTACCTTGGCGGCTTCCTCGTCGGCCACCGGCTCGAAGGCCGGGGTGCCGTCGGCGCCGTCGGCCGATTCCATGCCTTCGACCTGGTCGCGGTCGCGGCGGTTACGGTTGCGGCCACCGCGGCGGCGGCGGCGGCGCGGCTCGTCGCCGCCTTCGGCGTCCAGTTCCTCGCCGTTCGGGCCGGTGGTCGCGACCTTCACCGCATGATCCAAGATGTCACCGTGCGGGGTGGTGGTCGACAGTTCGCTTTCCGGCGTCGGGATGGCTTTCACTTCCTCCAGCTTGGCTTCGATCGCCTGCTGGGTGCGCTCGGTCCGCTCGCCACGCTCGCGCGGCTGGCGAGGTGCGCGTTCCGGACGCTCGGCACGTTCGCCACGCTCTGCGCGTTCGCCACGTGCAGCCCCCGGCGCGGCCGGTGCTGCCGCCTGTGCAATGTCGAGCTGCTCGCGCGGCTCGCGTGGTGCGCGCGGCTCGCGCGGCGGGCGCGGCGGACGCGCCGGCTTGGCTTCGGGCGTCTCGGCGGCCTTGACGGTACTGTCCTCGGCCTTGCCGTTCAGGTCGCGCTCGTCGCGGTCACGGCCGCCCTTGGCGCCGCGGCCATTGCGGCCGCGCTGGCCGTTGCCACGGCCATTGCGCTCGCCGCGCTCGGCAGGCGCCGGTGCGGCCGGCTTGTCGGCGACGACCGGGGCTGGGGCCGGAGCCGGTTCGTCAGGCTTGCCGAAGAAGAAGCTGCGGATGCGGGCAAAGAAACCGCTCGCGGCAGGCGCCTGGGCAGGCGCTTCGACCGGCGCCGGCGCGGCGGCGGGCGCGGCAACCTTGGCCGGCTTGGCCGCTTCGCTGCGGTCCACCATCGGGGCCGGCTGCGCCGGGGTGATGGTCTTGACCACGGCTTCCTGGCGCGGCTTGGCTTCTTCCTTCTGGCGCTTGGCGAAGCCCATGTCGGTCTCGGCCGATTCCGCCATGGTGTAGCTGGCGGCGGCGTCTTCCAGGCGCGGGTCGTCGCCCTTGATGCGCTCGAGCTTGTAGTGCGGCGTGTCCAGGTGCTTGTTCGGGATCAGGATCACGGTGATGCGGTGGCGGTTCTCGATCTTGAGCACTTCACCACGCTTTTCGTTCAGCAGGAAGGCGGCGACGTCCACCGGCACCTGCACGTGGATCGCGGCCGAGTTCTCCTTCATCGCCTCTTCCTGGATGATGCGCAGGACCTGCAGGGCCGAGGATTCGGTATCGCGGATGTGGCCGGTGCCCGAGCAGCGCGGGCAGGTCACGTGCGAGCCTTCCGACAGCGACGGACGCAGGCGCTGGCGCGACAGTTCCATCAGGCCGAAGCGGGAAATCTTGCCCATCTGCACGCGTGCACGGTCATGGTGCAGGGCGTCCTTCAGGCGCGTTTCGACTTCGCGCTGGTTCTTGGCCACTTCCATGTCGATGAAGTCGATCACGATCAGGCCGCCCAGGTCGCGCAGGCGCAGTTGTCTAGCCACTTCGTCAGCGGCTTCGCAATTGGTGTTGAAGGCGGTGGTCTCGATGTCCGAGCCGCGCGTGGCGCGTGCCGAGTTGACGTCGATGGAGACCAGGGCTTCGGTGTGGTCGATGACGATCGCGCCGCCCGACGGCAGCGGCACGGTGCGCGCGTAGGCGGTCTCGATCTGGTGTTCGATCTGGAAACGCGAGAACAGCGGCACGTCGTCGCTGTAGCGCTTGACGCGGTGCGCCATGTCGGGCATCACGTGGCTCATGAACTGCTGGGCCTGGTCGAAAATCTCGTCGGTGTCGATCAGGACTTCGCCGATGTCAGGCTGGAAATAGTCACGGATGGCGCGGATGACGAGCGAGGACTCCTGGTAGATCAGGAACGGACCGGCGGCCGACTTGCCGGCGCCTTCGATCGCGCGCCACAGCTGCATCAGGTAGTTCAGGTCCCACTGCAGTTCTTCGACCGTGCGGCCGATGCCGGCGGTGCGGGCGATGACCGACATGCCCTGTGGCAGGTCGAGCTTGTCCATGGTTTCGCGCAGTTCCTGGCGCTCTTCGCCTTCGACACGGCGCGACACGCCGCCGCCGCGCGGGTTGTTCGGCATCAGGACCAGGTAGCGGCCGGCCAGCGAGATGAACGAGGTCAGGGCAGCGCCCTTGTTGCCGCGCTCTTCCTTCTCGACCTGGACCATGATTTCCTGGCCTTCCTTGAGGGCTTCCTTGATCGTGCAGTTACGCACGTCGACGCCATCGCGGAAATAAGAACGGGCAACTTCTTTGAAGGGGAGGAAACCGTGGCGGTCTTCGCCGTAGCTGACGAAGCAGGCTTCGAGGGAGGGTTCGATGCGGGTGATGACACCCTTGTAGATATTGGACTTGCGTTGCTCGCGACCAGCGGTCTCGATATCGATGTCGATCAGTTTCTGGCCGTCGACAATTGCTACGCGCAACTCCTCTTGCTGCGTAGCATTAAACAACATGCGTTTCATTTTTATTAACTCCGCGACCCGAAGGCCGTGTCATGCCGCGTCTGGTGGACGCGGCGAAAGTACAGGGAATGTACGCGGAGACAGGAATGTCGGAGGGGGGAAATGCCCGGGCGTGGGGCACGACGACGCAATGCGTCGCTGCCGCACAGGGCGCAGATGGAAGTCGAACGTCATTGTCTACGCACGCCGCAACCAGCAACTGGCCGCCTGCCACCACGTTGGGGTGGGCACGACGGGATCAGCGGGGCGGTGTGCAACAACGAGCCAAACCGTAGCCAGCATACAACCAAGACTTCGATACCGAGGCGAACAATCAGCCTTACTCTCTCAAGCCTTCAGGTGAGGCTTACATCAGGTCGGGCGAAAACGACAAGCGTTATCGACACCATCAACCGGCGAGCCGCCAACCGGGCGGCTTGCTGGTAATGTCCTTAAGAATCCAAACAATCCAATCCTGCATCCACGCGCGCAACCCGATTAACAACTGCAGGTGCAACCCTGATTCGCGCCTGAATGTGCATACACGTTTTTTTCCATCGAATTCGCCTCCGGCAGGGCCGATGGAGCGCGCCCCTGTGTAGAATATCGTTTTAATTCTTACACCAGCAGAGGTTTGACCGCCGCCTGTCGATTATATATTCAAAATGAAGGACTTAGAGAGAATTTCTGGGAAGACAGAGAGAATGGCAGTGCAAAGCGATGTTGTTCCCCCTTCATCACAGCAGGCGTTACAAGCCCAGTTCGTTACGATCACCGAAGAAGAAGCCGGCCAGCGCATCGATAATTACCTGTTGCGTGTGTGCAAAGGCGTTCCCAAGAGCCACGTCTACCGCATCCTCCGTTCGGGAGAGGTGAGGGTCAACAAGGGCCGTATCGACCAGCTCTACCGGCTGGCGGAGGGCGATGTCGTGCGCATCCCGCCGATCCGCATTGCCGAAAAAAGCAGCACCCAGGCCGCGCCCGGCGCCGAGTTCGCCATCGTGTTCGAGGACACCCACCTGCTCGTCATCGACAAGCCGGCCGGCGTGGCCGTGCATGGCGGCTCCGGCGTATCGTATGGTGTCATCGAGCAACTGCGCGCGGCGCGCCCGCAGGCCAAGTTCCTGGAACTGGTGCACCGGCTCGACCGTGAAACGTCGGGTTTGTTGCTCATCGCCAAGAAACGCTCGGCGCTGACCAACCTGCACGACCAGATGCGCGATGGCGTGACCGACAAGCGCTACCTGACGGCTGTGGCCGGCGACTGGACCAACAAGCGCCAGCATGTAAAGCTTCCTTTACATAAATTCACGACGCCGGACGGCGAGCGGCGCGTGGTGGTGCAGGCCGGCGGGCAGGAAGCACACACGGTTTTCAACCTGAAGCGCAAGTGGAAGGACTTCGCCCTGCTGGAAGCCGAGCTCAAGACCGGACGCACACACCAGATCCGCGTGCACCTGGCCTCGAGCGGCTTCCCGATCCTGGGCGACGAGAAGTACGGCGATTTCGCGCTGAACAAGCAGTTACAGAGGGCCACGGACGGGCGGGGGGCGCTCAAGCGCATGTTCCTGCACGCCTACCAGATCACGTTCACGCATCCCGACACCGGCCAGCTGCTGACCCTGCGCGCGCCGCTGCCGGCCGAGTGCGACCGATTCTTGGTAAGCTTGGGGCAACCATTAACATGAGCAAAACAAAAAAAATGCCAAGAAAGCAGTTTGACCTGATCGTCTTCGATTGGGACGGTACGCTGATGGACAGCACGGCGACGATCGTCAAATGCATCCAGTCGGCTGCGCGCGACCTCGGCCTGCCGGTACCGAGCGATGCCTCGGCCGCGCACGTGATCGGCCTCGGCCTGCTTGAGGCGATGCAGGCCGTGATGCCGGACATCGACCCGGCGCTGTACCCGCGCATGGTCGAGCGCTACCGCTACCACTTCCTCACGAAGGACCACGAACTGGTGCTGTTCAAGGGCGTTCGCGAGATGTTGAGCGAACTTCAGCAGGAGGGCTACTTCCTGGCCGTGGCCACGGGCAAGAGCCGTGTGGGTCTGAACCGCGCGCTGAATGCGGCCGGGCTGCTGGCCACTTTCGACGCCACCCGCTGCGCGGACGAGACCTTCTCCAAGCCGCACCCGGCCATGCTGCAGGAACTGACGCGCGAGCTGGGCCAGGACATGCGCCGCACCGTGATGATCGGCGACACCACCCACGACTTGATGATGGCGAACAATGCCGGCGCGTCCGGCATCGCGGTCGAGTTCGGTGCCCACCCGGTGCACCAGTTGCAGGCATGCCGCCCGATCTTCTCGGCCCGCTCGATTCCCGAGTTGCACGCGTGGTTGCTGGAGAACGCATAAGAATGTCGGCAGAAGAGGGCCTGTTCGTGTGCGAAGCCGCCGCGCTGCTCGACGGCGGCAAGGGCGTGCGCTTCCCCGTCATTGCCTTCGGGCACCCGGCTACCGGCTTTGTGGTACGGTATGACGGTAAACCATTTGCCTATCTGAACCGTTGTGCCCATGTGCCGATCGAGCTCGACTGGTCGCAAGGCGACTTTTTCGAATCGAGCGGCCTGTACCTGATGTGTGCAACCCACGGCGCCGTGTATGCGCCGGATACCGGCAAGTGCGCCGGCGGCCCCTGTCGCGGCGGCCGGCTGCGCCCGATCGCGGTCAGCGAGCGCGACGGTGGCATTTACTGGCAGCCCGACGACATGGTCCGGGCGCCGGCGCAAGGCGGTGCGCCAGAGGGCAAGGTTATTTAGACATCCATATTTATGAGCGACCAAAGAAGTCACGATCATCCGGGTGCGCAGTCGAGCGAACAGCGTTTCGTTGCCAACCCGACGGTGGGTAACTGGGAGCGCGAGACACTTGAAAAGCTCGTCCTCGCCACTGTGCACGAGCGCCGTGCGGCGCGCCGCTGGGGCATCTTCTTCAAGCTGAGCTTCCTGCTGGTTGCGGTCCTCGCGCTGATGACCTATTACGGCTCGACTTTCGGCTTCGGCGGCGACGAAAACCTGGGGCGCCATACCGCGTTGATCGAAGTCAAGGGCGAGATCGAATCCGGAGGCAGCGGTGCGGCCGATACCGTCATCCCGTCGCTGAACAAAGCCTTTTCCGACCCGGGCTCGGCCGCCGTGGTGCTGCGCATCGACAGCCCCGGCGGCAGTCCGGTGCAGGCCGGCATCATCGTGGACGAGATCCAGCGCCTGAAACGGGGCTACCCGAACAAGCCCTTGTACGTCGTGGTCGACGAGATGTGCGCCTCGGGCGGCTACTACATCGCCTCGGCGGCCGACCGTATCTATGTCAACAAGGCCTCGATCGTCGGCTCGGTCGGCGTGCTGATGGATGGCTTTGGTTTCACTGGTGCAATGGAAAAACTGGGGATCGAGCGGCGCCTGCTGACGGCGGGCCAGAACAAGGGTTTCCTGGACCCGTTCAGCCCGCAGTCCGACAGGCACATGGAACGCGCCCAGGCGATGCTCGACGAAATCCACCAGCAGTTCATCTCGGTGGTGCGTGCCGGCCGCGGCAAGCGTCTCAAGGAGACGCCGGAAACCTTTTCGGGCCTGTACTGGACCGGGGCGAAAGCAGTCGAGATGGGCCTGGCCGACGGCTTCGGCACGGTCGACACCGTGGCGCGCGACATCGTCAAGGCCGAGGACATCGTCGACTACACCGCCCAGGAAGGATTGCCGGAGCGGGTGCTGAAGAAGTTCGGCGCGTCCGTCGGGAACGGCGCCGTGGATGCCGCCTACCGCGGGGCAGTGCCAAGGGTACGTTGACTTTTTGCTTGCATCCTGCGATTCGTGTTCTATATTGTGTGTAGCGGCTAGCGGACGGGCGATAACAGGATTCAATTGTTATCACCCGCATTGCGAGGCGCTCCCAACCGCACTGCGGTGCGGCTTCGAGAGAATTCAATTCCTCACAGTAGTGTTCCTTCTCAGGAAATGAAAACGACGGCTCCGGCCGTCGTTTTCATTTCCCGGGGAGGATTTACCTGTTGAAATCCTTCAGCTGCAGGTGCCGACCTGCTGGGTGTCGCCATCGGGCATCGGCTGGGCCTGGTCCTCGTACTGGCTGAAGCCCCCGCGATCGAGCCAGGACTGGAAGTTGCGCCGGGCCGCGGCATGCCAGGCGGCGCGCAGCGCGGGCAGTTTGGCGCTCATCTCCCCGAAATGCGGGTGCGGCAGGTGGACCCCATGCTGCCAGCGGGCCAGGGCGAGCCGGGTCGGGAACAGGGAGGCGTGAAATCGGGCAATCTGTCGCCGCTCCACGGGGTTAGCAGGGAGGGGGGACGGTCCATCGGTCGCTTGCGTGTCGGTGTGCACGGTGTTGTCCTATCGTCGATGCGAGTGAACTCTAGAGTAAAGATTTCCTCGGGCCGTTAGGCGGATTCCTAACGCGTTGAAGTCTATCAATCGGAATTTTCCTAGGCTTGACGCTCGTCAAATGAACCTACGCATGTCACGGCCTTGAAACCGGATCATGCTTCCCTCACGGCAGGGGGTGGCTTTGTCCGGGACAGGCCCTTCTGTTAAAGTGGCGCCCCATGAGCAAACTTTCCCTCGACCGGATCCTGCAATCGCAGGGATTCGGCACCCGCAAATACTGCCGCGCCCTGATCGAAGACGGTGATGTCGCGGTCAATGGTGTGGTCGAAGACAACTACAAGGCCAGCTTCGACACCACCGACCTGGTGCTGACCGTCTTCGACGAAGAATGGCGCTACCGCGAGCACGTGTATGTCGCGCTGTACAAGCCGGCCAACTACGAATGCTCGCGCAAGCCCAGCCACCACCCCGGCGTGCTGACCCTGCTGCCCGAACAGTTCGAATGGCGCGACGTGCAGCCGGTCGGACGGCTCGACCATGACACCACCGGCCTGTTATTGATGTCGGACGACGGCCCCTTCATCCACGCCCAGTCCTCGCCCAAGCGCCACGTGCCCAAGGTCTACCAGGCCACCACCGCCGAGCCGGTGACGGCGGCGCTGGTGGAGCAGATGCTGGCGGGCGTGCAGCTGCATGACGAACCCGCGCCCCTGAAGGCGGTCTCGTGCGTGCAGCGCGGCGAGCACCTGCTCGAGATCGTGCTGGAGCAGGGCAAGTACCACCAGGTCAAGCGCATGCTGGCCGCGGCCGGCAACCACTGCAGCGCACTGCACCGCTCGCAGATCGGCGGGCTGACGCTGGAATCGCTCGGGCTGGAAGAAGGCGAGTGGTGCTTCCTCGAAAAAGAGCAACTGGATCTATTGGTTCCGTAAGGTTTTCGCCGCACCGCAGCAAGCCGTGCGACATAAACCGGGCTTTTCCACGACACTGCTGTTGACAATCCGCCATGTCATGGCGGCCGTTCAGCCGTTTCGAAGAAAACCCATGCATTTGAAGAAGATTCCTGCCGCACTGCTGCCGCTCCTGCTGTCCCTCCCTGCCACCGCCCAAGAACAAGCGCCACAGTTACCCCAGCAACTGAGCGGCTGCGCCCAGGTCGTCGACACCGCCCAGCGCCTTGCCTGTTTCGACCGCCTGGCCGCCGCGCACGGGGCCGCTCCCGCTGCCGCCACCCCGGCGCCGGAAGTCGCCGCGGCCCCACCCGGCCAGCAGCCGACTGCCTTCCCGACCACGCCGCAGCCGAACCCGGCGGCATCGGTCGACCCGGTCGTCGAGGCCGCCAACGAATTCAGCCTGGACAGCCACTGGGAGCTCAGCGACAAGCACCGCCGCGGCACCTTCGTGTTCCGTCCGCACCGCCCGAACTACCTGATCGCGAACCGTACCTACCGTCCCAACAACGCCCCGTACGAACCGTTCCGCACCCGCGACTTCACCGGCGACCTGTCGCACGCCGAACTCGAATACCAGCTCGGCTTCAAGATGAAGCTGGTCGAAACCGCGTTCGAATCGCCGGTGGACGTCTGGTTCGCCTACACCCAGAACAGCTTCTGGCAGGCCGGCAACCGCGAGGCGTCCAGCCCGTTCCGCGAGACCAATTACCAGCCCGAAATCATGCTGGTGACGCCGCTGAACATCCCGTTCCTCGGGGCCAACCTGAAGTTCCTCAACTTGGGCCTCAACCACCAGTCCAATGGCCAGTCCTCGACCCTGTCGCGCAGCTGGAACCGGATCTATGCCCAGGTCGGCCTCGAGCGCGGCCCCTTGACCATGACGGCACGCGTGTGGAAGCGGCTGAACGAGTCGATCGAGGACGACAACAACCCCGACATCGTCGACTACATGGGCCGCGCCGAACTGAACGGCCTGTACCGCGTGGACGGGCACGAGTTCTCGGCGATGCTGCGCCATAACTTCCATACCAACAAGGGGGCGACCCAGCTCGGCTGGGCCTTCCCGCTGGCCGGCCCGCTCAAGGGTTATGTGCAGTGGTTCTCGGGCTATGGCCAGAGCCTGATCGACTACAACTACTTCCAGCGCAGCATCGGCGCCGGCGTGGTGGTCAGGTATTGACGGCAGGGCGGGCCGGCGCGATTACAATGGCGGGTCGCCAACAGGAGGAGCCCGCCTTACATGAAACTCGCCACGCTCAACGACGGCACCCGCGACGGTCAATTGCTGGTCGTCTCGCGCGACCTGAAAACCGCCCACGTCGCCGACGGCATCGCCCCCACGCTGCAGGCCGCGCTCGACGACTGGGCCTTCATCGCGCCCCAGCTGGCTGAGCTCTACCAGTTGCTGAACGAAGGAAAAGCGGAAGGGCATGCGCGCCGCCCCTTCGATTTCGACCCGAAGCAGTGCATGGCGCCGCTGCCGCGCGCCTATCAATGGGCCGACGGATCGGCTTACGTCAACCACGTCGAACTGGTGCGCCGCGCGCGCAATGCCGAGATGCCGGCCTCGTTCTGGGAAGACCCGCTGATGTACCAGGGCGGCAGCGACGATTTCATCGGCCCGATGGACGACATCGTGCTGGCGCACGAGGAGTGGGGCATCGACTTCGAGGCCGAGGTGGCGGTGGTCACCGGCGACGTGCCGATGGGGGCGACGCCGGACCAGGCGCACGGGCAGATCCGCCTGTTGATGCTCGCGAACGACGTCTCGCTGCGCAACCTGATCCCGGACGAGCTGGCGAAGGGCTTCGGCTTCCTGCAATCCAAGCCGGCGACGAGCTTCGCGCCGGTGGCGGTCACCCCGGACGAGCTGGGCGAGGCCTGGCGCGGCGGCAAGGTGCACCTGCCGTTGCGATCGAGCTGGAACGGCCACCTGGTCGGGCAGCCGGACGCCGGCACCGACATGGTGTTCAACTTCCCGCAACTGATCGCCCACCTGGCCAAGAGCCGCAACGTGCGCGCCGGCAGCATCATCGGGTCCGGCACGGTCTCGAACAAGGATGCGTTGCGCGGTTACTCATGCATCGCCGAGAAGCGCTGCCTGGAGATGATTGCGGATGGGGCGGCGAGCACGCCGTTCATGCGCTTCGGCGACACGATCCGCATCGAGATGCTGGACGAGAAGGGCAGGTCGATCTTCGGGGCGATCGACCAGGCGGTAAAGCGGCTGGAGCGTTAATTCGACCAGAATGCATCCGGCGCGCCCGATCCGCGCAAATCCACCTCCACCGGCCGCGCCATCCTGCGCAGCACATCCGCCGCCAGCAGCCGCCCGTCCGGCTCGTGCAGCCGGTACCACAGAATGGCAACCCCCGACAGCCGCAGGTGCTGCCCCGTGAACAAGTTCTCCTTCACGATGCCCAGCCCCTCCAGCCGCAGGTCGACATCGAGCACCAGGGAACCGGCCGTGCGTTCGCCATAGCCGAGGTAGCGCGCCGTATTGAACAAGGGACTTTTCTCGCTCGCTTCGCCTGCCTTGAGCGAGTCCACGAAGGCATCCACCAGCTTCAGCTGCGCCAGCGCCGCCTGCGCCACCGCCGCCAATTCCTTTTTCTCTTCTCCCTTGGCGTTCTCGGCCATCGCCTGCAGTTCGGCGATGCGCTGGGCGTAGGCGGCGCGGTGGCCGGCCAGGGCTTGCAGGCGGCCGAGCAGTTTTTCGTAGCGCGCCCAGTCGAGTTCCCCCAGGTAGCCGGTGCCCAGGCCGCTCACGCGCTCCGGGCAGCTTTGCGCCAGGGCGCTGGCGAACAGGCTGCGCGCGCCTTCGCCGTAGCCGATAGCGGTCGCCGTGACGTCGCTGCGCAGCAGGGCGGCGATGTCGGCGCCGGCGCGCACCGTGGCCGGTACCGCCGCCAGCACGGCCAGCGGCAGCGCGGCCGCGCTCGAGCCGGGCGGGCGGCGCGTGTCGAGGTAGCGCTGCAGGGCCTTGTTGCGGTCGGCCATGTCGTTCGACAGCCGGGCGAGGGCGCTGTCCACGGTGCGCGCTGCCACCATGCCCTGGGCGGCGGCCGGATCGTAGAGCGCTGCCGTGCGTCCGGCCGGCAGGCGGGTGCAGAGTTCGCGCGCTAGTTCGCGTGCCAGGTCGACCGCACGCACCAGGCCGGCGGCGCCGAACCCGCGGGTCTCGACCGTGCCGGCCAGGGGCTTGGATTGGGCAGGCGGCAGGCGCGCCAGCAGTTCGGCGCGCTCGGCTTCGGCGAGCGCCTGGCGTGCCTCGGCCTCGAGCCGGCGGCTGCGCAGGTCGGCCAGCTCGGACGCCGATTGGGCATGAGCCGTCCCGGCCGCCATCGCGATCAATATTGGGAAACAATGCGTGATAGATAAAACAGGGATTCTAAAAGAAAGGTTCCCGCATATCCGGAACATCCGTTTCCAGTTCATTAAGAATATTTCCAAATAAAAATGTCACGAATTGTCGGGAAATAGTAGAGAAGTTCAAGCGCGATTGCTTGGCGAATATCAAATTCCATAGAATCGTCAGATTGTCCAAGACAATCAGGGACTTGCGTCACTCATGCGGAAACAGGTTGTAACACTATTAATAGTTGGCCAAATCGAAATGCGATAGAATTGACGAGTTAACAAAGTGGTTCTATGAGTATTACTAATCTGCCATTCGCCGGCCTCGAGCTTGGTTTCGCCGTGTCGCTCGCCTGTTCGCTGCTGCTCGTCCTGACGACGCGCTGGCACGGGCGCTATTCGCTGGACGCTACGCACGGCGTGCAAAAGTTCCACATTACGCCCACCCCGCGCGTGGGCGGCGCCGCCATCATGCTCGGCTTGTGGCTGGCGCTGGGCGTGCTGCCCGAAGCGCTGCAGGAACTGCTGCTGCCGGTGCTGGTCGCGGCGATGCCCGCTTTCGTGTTCGGCCTGGCCGAAGACCTCACCCGCAATGTCTCGGTGCGCGCGCGCCTGCTTGCCACCATGGCCAGCGGTGTCTGCTGCTGGGCACTGACCGGCGTCAGCCTGCTGCACAGCGGCATCGCGCCACTCGACACGCTGCTGGCCTGGTTGCCGTTCTCCGTCCTGTTTACCGCCTTCGCGGTCGGCGGCGTGGCCAACGCGGTCAACATCATCGACGGCTTCAACGGCCTGGCCAGCGGCACTGTGCTGATCGGCCTGGTCGCGCTCGGGCTGATCGCCCAGGGCGCCGGCGACGTTGCGCTGGCACAGCTTTGTTTCGTCGTATGCGCGGTCACCGCCGGTTTCTTTGTTGTGAATTTCCCGTTCGGCAAGCTGTTCCTGGGTGACGGCGGTGCCTATCTGCTCGGCTTCCTGCTGGCCTGGCTGTCGGTCATGCTGGTCTACCGTAACCCGGGCGTGTCGCCATGGGCGCCGCTGCTGGCCTGCGGCTATCCGGTGTTCGAGACCGTGTTTTCGATCCTGCGCCGGATCTGGTGCCGGCGCCATCCGGGATTGCCCGACAGCCGCCACCTGCACAGCCTGATCAAGACCGCCATCGCGGCGCGGTATTTCCGGGCCTTGCCGGCACCGCTGCGCAATGCCTCGGTGTCACCCGTATCCTGGGCGCTGGCCATCGTGCCTGCCGTCTCCGCGGTACGCTTTGCCGACAACCCCTTCCTGCTGATCCAGGCGGTGTCGATCAGCTTCGCACTGTACGTGCTCGTCTATGCCCTGGTCGCCCTCCTTGGGCGCCGGAGCGCCCGCTCGCGTCATGCCGTGCCGGCCAAGCCGGTCTTCGCCGCGCCCAGCGACGAGTTCGACGTCAAGCCGGCGCGCCGCGCCGCCAGTTGACGGCCCGGCCGTCCAGCGTCCGTAGCCGCACGCCACTTGCTAGGCCGCCTTTGCCAGCTTGTTGCCGCGCGTGCAGTGCGGCACACGCTGCGTACCACCCGTCTCGTCCGTGTCGTCTGCCACGAAAATAAAGAATAGTCAAGAAGATGCGATACGCATGCGCACCTTTCGCATGCCTGTCGCCGTCTTTTTTGGACGCCCAACTTGCAAGCACCTATTTGCACGGCTGAACCTTATGGAAGAGGGCGCTTGGGCCAGAAACGGAAACAGTCGTGACCGTTGTTCAGATACAACAAGAACACAAGTTTTTGCTTTCCCAGTGGAATTTTTTTTGTCTTGACTAAATGAAAACGATGATGGCAAACGATTCATGCCACCGCATAAAATTTCACTTTGGATTATCACTAAATGTAACAAAAAATGCTGGAAACCCTTCCTTTGATTGCAAACGATAAACATTTGTACCAAGTATTTGTAAAATTGGCTATAAACCGGTGTTTTAGCTTGTAATGACGGCAATATCGGCAAAAAAGTTCACCGATCTAATACCTAGAGCAAATATTTTTCTTCGACTACAATCCCTGTTTGCCTGCAATTGATCGACTTTTCGTTAGCACGATTGCAGGATTGTGAACGTCAAATAGCCATTACTCCCGCACGCTGTCGTCGAGCGTGCATGGTCTTCCGCTGCCGCCTTCGCAGCACCACTTGGATTTGCCATGACTGCCCTGTCCCGCCCGGGTCTTTCCGTACTCTATTCGACGTGGAATGCCTTGTTCCTGCGCGAAACCGTGAACCGCCTGTCGGCGGGACGCGCCGCATGGGTGTGGCTGCTGGTCGAGCCGATGGTGCACGTGTTCTTCATGCTCGCCATGTTCACGCTGGTGCGGGTGACGGCGGTCGGGGGCATCGACGTGACGGTCTGGCTGACGATCGGCATGCTGTCCTTCTTCCTGTTCCGCCGCACCGCCAACCAGTGCGCGAACGCCATCGGCGCCAACCGCGCACTGTTCACTTATCGCCAGGTCAAGCCGGTCGATACCGTCCTCGTGCGCGCCGCCAGCGAGGGCTTCCTCATGCTGCTGGTCATTAGCCTGGCCGTCGTCATCCTGGCCCTGCTGGACCACCGGGTCGCCCCGGCGGATCCGCTGGAGCTGATGGGCGCGCTGCTCGGCCTGTGGCTGGTCGGCCTGGGCTACGGGCTGATGGCGTCGGTGGCCGTCGAACTGATCCCGGAACTGGGCAAGATCCTCAGCATGATCATGATGCCGCTGTATCTCATGTCGGGCGTGATGGTGCAGATCGGCGCCATCCCGGAGCCGTATCGCAGCTGGCTGGCGCTCAATCCGCTGGTGCATGGCCTGGAAGCGGCGCGCCTGGCCTTCGCCCCGTACTACCACACGATCTCCACGCTGAGCCTGGCCTACCTGTATGGCTGGGCGCTGGTGCTGGTCTTCCTCGGGCTGGCGCTGCACGTGCGCTTTGCCAACCGCCTGGTGAGCCAATGATCATCGTCGACGACGTTCACAAGCGCTACCGTACCGAGCGCGGCCCCGGTAAATGGGTGTTGCAGGGGGTCTCGTTCACGATCCCGCGCAACGTCAGCGTGGGCCTGGTCGGCCGCAACGGCGCCGGCAAGTCGACCCTGCTGCGCCTGGTCGGCGGCACCGACACGCCGAGCCGCGGCCGGATCGAGCGCCAGTGCCGCGTGTCCTGGCCGATGGGTTTCGGCGGCGGGCTGCAGGGCTCCCTGTCGGGACGCCAGAACGCCAAGTTCGTCTGCCGCATCCACGGCCACGAACACGACATGGCCGAGCGCATCGCCTTCATGCAGGACTTCGCCGAAATCGGCGCCTCGTTCGACGAGCCGGTCAAGACGTATTCGGCCGGGATGAAATCGCGCCTGCAGTTCGCGATGTCGCTGGCCTTCGATTTCGACGTCTACATCTCCGACGAAGTCACCTCGACCGGCGACGCTGCATTCCGCGGCAAGGCCAACAAGGCATTCAAGGGCCTGGCCGACCGCGCCAGCCTCATCATGGTCTCGCACAGCGACAGCACCCTGCGCGAATTCTGCAAGGCCGGCATCTGGCTGCACGAAGGGCGCGCGCACTGGTTCGACGATATCAACGATGCCCTGAAACACTACAAGGAAAGCATAGCTGTATGAATGACCGCATCAACGAAGACGCCGTCACGCCGGTGGCGCCGCCGGCGCCAGGGTCACCGCTGGGGCGCGCCGGCAAGCGTGCCCGCGGCCTGTTCGCGTCCGTGCGCAAGCGCGGCATCTTCGGCGTGGCCGCGCTGGCCTGCGCGGCAGCCGCCACCTACTGGGGCGTGGTTGCCTCCGACCGCTACGTATCGCAGGCCAACGTGATCGTGCAGCGCACCGACCTGGCGGGCAGCCAGACGATGGATTTCAGCTCGCTGCTGGGCAGCGTGAACGGCAGCCGCAGCGACGAGCTGCTGCTGCGCAACTACCTGCTGTCGATGGACATGTTGCGCAAGCTCGACGCCAAGCTGAACCTGCGCGCCCACTACAGCGATGGCGCGCGCGACCCGCTGTCGCGCATGTGGGCGGCCGACGTGCCGGACGAACGGTTCCTGGAATACTACCTGTCGCGCGTGAGCGTGGAGCTGGACGAGTATTCCGGCGTGCTGGTGGTCAAGGCGCAGGCCTTCGATGCCCGCACCGCCCAGGCCATCACCACCTTCCTGGTCCAGGAAGGCGAGCGTGCGATGAACGAGATGGCGCACCGCCTGGCGCGCGACCAGGTCGCGTTCGTCGAAAAGCAGGTGGCGCAGATGGCCGAGCGCTTCCAGCAGACCCGCCAGGCGGTGGTGCGCTTCCAGAACGCGCACGGCCTGGTCTCGCCCGAAACCCGCGCCCAGCAGCTCAACAGCGTGGTCGAGCGCCTGCAGGCCCAGCGCACCGAGCTGCAGACCCGCCGCACGGCCCTGCTGGGCTACCTCGAGCCGCACGCGGCCGCGGTGGTCGAGGTCGACCTGCAGATCGGCGCCATCGACAAGCAGATCGCGCAGGAGCAGGCGCGCCTGACCTCGACCAGCGGCAAGGCGCTCAACACCACCGTCGAGCAATACCAGCGCCTCGAGATGGAAGCCGGCTTTGCCAACGACATCTACAAGACCGCGCTGGTGGCGCTGGAAAAGGGGCGGGTCGAGGCGACCCGCAACCTGAAGAAGGTCTCGGTGGTGCAGAACCCGACCCTGCCGCAGCAGGCGCTCGAGCCGCGCCGCGTCTACAACATCATCGTATCGGTGCTGACGATCCTGCTGCTGGCCGGTGTCGTCCACCTGCTCGCGGCGATCGTCCGCGACCACAAGGATTAACATGTTCCGTCATATCGTTACCTGCTTGACCACCCTGGCCGCGCTGCTGTCGTGCGCTTCGGCCATCGCCCAGGCGCCGGCCGGCATGACGCCGGCGATGCTGGCCCGAGTCGCCGCTGCGCAGCAGGCGGGCGCTTCACAGCCGGCCGCCGGAGCGCAAGTCCAGCCAATGCAGCAGATGCAGCAGCAGGGCGCCGCCCCGGCCGTCGATGCCCCGGTGGCGCTGCAGGCGCCGCAGCACTACGACTACAGCGCCAACCGCAACAGCGACGTGTTCGGCGCCTCGCTGTTCTCGGGCAGCTTCGCGCTGGGCGGAGCGACCCAGTTCAACCCGGACTACCTGATCACCATCGGCGACCGCATCCAGGTGCGCCTGTGGGGCGGCTACACCTTCGAGGGCACCCTGGTGGTCGACCCGCAGGGCAACCTGTTCGTTCCCCAGCTCGGCCCGGTGAAACTGGCCGGCGTGCGCAACCGCGAGCTGCAGGGCACGCTCGAGCGCGCCATGCGCCAGGTATTCCGCGCCAACGTGTCCGGCTACGCCAGCCTGGCCACGGCCCAGCCGGTGCGCATCTTCGTCGGCGGTTTCGTCAACCGTCCCGGCATGTACAACGGCACCAGCATGGACAGCCTGCTCAACTACCTGGACCAGGCCGGCGGCATCGATACCGAGCGCGGCAGCTTCCTGATGGTGCAGGTCAAGCGCGGCACGCAGGTGCGCGCCACGGTCAACCTGTACGACTTCCTGCTCGACGGCACGATCCCGCAGATCCAGCTCAGCGACGGCGACGTGATCTTCGTGACGCCGCGCCAGAACACGGTGCGGGTGGGCGGCATGGCGGCAAACGCCAAGCGCTTCGAGTTCGCCGGCCCCGCGCTGACGATCGACGAACTGGCGCGCCTGGCCAAGCCGGCCGCCGCCGCCACCCACGTGCGCGTGGTGCGCAACACCGGCACGGTGCGCAATACCGACTATTACCCGCTGGCCGAGGCGCGCCAGGTCAGCGTCGCCAATGGCGACGACGTCGAATTCACGGCCGACAAGAAGCCCGGCACGATCACGGTCCGGGTCGAAGGCGAGCACGCCGGCCAGCAGGAATTCGTGCTGCCGTACGGCTCGCGCGTCGGCGCCCTGCTGGGGCAGGTGCGCTTCACCGAGATGTCGGACCGCGCCAGCGTGCAGCTGTTCCGCCACAGCGTGCGCGAGCGCCAGCGCCAGATGCTGCAGACCTCGATGCGTTCGCTGGAATCGGCCGTGCTGACCGCGCGCAGCGGCACCAACGACGAAGCGGCCCTGCGCAAGGGCGAAGCCGACCTGATCCTGCAGTGGGTGGAACGCGCCAGGAAGGTCGAGCCGAGCGGCCAGGTCTTGATCGCCAGCGCGAGCGGGCGCGACGAACTGCTGCTGGAGAACGGCGACGTGATCCGCATCCCGTCGCGCGACGGCCTGGTGCTGGTGAGTGGCGAAGTGCTGTTCCCGAACGCGGTGGCCTTTGATGGCAAGTTCAGGGTAGGGGACTACATCGCCCGCGCCGGCGGCTATACCCAGAACGCGAAAAGCTCGCGCGTCGTGATCGCCCACCGCGACGGCAGCTTCGAAGAAGGCACGGAAAGCACGGCGCTGCGCGCCGGCGACGAAATCCTGGTGCTGCCGAAGGTCGACGTGAAGTCGCGCCAGATCTTCAAGGACATGACCCAGATCATTTATCAAATCGCGGTGGCGGCAGGCGTCGTGATCGGCCTCTGACCCGCACCCACCTGCCCGGCGAATCACCGGGCGACAAAGAACACAAATACTAGGAATCGACTGAAATGACAATTCTCGTAACGGGCGGCGCCGGCTTCATCGGCTCGAATTTCGTGATGGACTGGCTCGCGCAGAGCGACGAGCCGGTGGTGAACCTCGACAAGCTGACCTATGCCGGCAACCTGGAGAACCTGGCCAGCCTGCAGGGCGACGCGCGCCACATCTTCGTGCAGGGCGACATCGGCGACCGCGAACTGGTGGCGCGCCTGCTGGCCGAGCACGGGGTGCGCGCGGTGCTGAATTTCGCCGCCGAAAGCCATGTCGACCGCTCCATCGAAGGCCCGGGCGCCTTCATCCAGACCAATATCGTCGGCACCTTCAACCTGCTCGAATCGGTGCGCGCCTACTGGGGCGGCCTGGACGAGGCGGCCCGCGCGGCCTTCCGTTTCCTGCACGTGTCGACCGACGAGGTGTACGGCTCGCTCGAGAAGGACGCGCCGGCATTCAATGAGCTCAACCGTTATGAGCCGAACAGCCCGTACTCGGCCAGCAAGGCCGCCTCGGACCACCTGGTGCGCGCCTACCACCACACCTACGGCCTGCCGGTCCTGACGACCAACTGCTCGAACAACTACGGCCCGTTCCACTTCCCGGAAAAGCTGATCCCGCTGGTGATCAAGAATGCGCTGGAAGGCAAGCCGCTGCCGATCTACGGCGATGGCCAGCAGATCCGCGACTGGCTGTACGTGACGGACCACTGCAGCGCGATCCGCCGCGTGCTGGAAAGCGGCAAGCTGGGCGAGACCTACAACGTGGGCGGCTGCAACGAGAAGGCCAACATCGACGTGGTGCGCACCCTGTGCGCGATCCTGGACGAACAGCGCCCGCGCGCCGACGGCCAGTCGTACGCCACCCAGATGACTTTTGTAAAAGACCGCCCGGGCCACGACCGCCGCTACGCCATCGATGCCGGCAAGCTCGAGCGCGAACTGGGCTGGCGTCCGGCCGAGACCTTCGAGACCGGCATCCGCAAGACCGTGCTGTGGTACCTGGAGAACGGCGCCTGGGTGAATAACGTGAGCAGCGGCGCCTACCGCGAGTGGGTGGAAAGGCAGTACACGAAATGAGGATACTCCTGTTAGGCAAGGACGGCCAGGTCGGCTGGGAGCTGCAGCGCGCGCTCGCGCCGCTCGGCCTGGTGCGCATGCTGGGCCGCGACGAGGCGGACCTTTCGCAGCCCGAATCGCTGCGCGCCTGGGTGCGCGGCTTCGCGCCGGACGTGATCGTGAACGCGGCGGCCTACACCGCCGTGGACAAGGCCGAGAGCGACGCCGAGACCGCGCACCTGGTGAACGCGGTGGCCCCCGGCGTGCTGGCCGAGGAAGCCGCGGCCCTCGGCGCCTGGCTGGTCCATTACTCGACCGACTACGTGTTCGACGGCAGCAAGGACGGCGCCTGGGTCGAGACCGACGCGACCAATCCGCTGTCGGTGTATGGCCGCACCAAGTGCGAAGGCGAAGAGCGCATCCGCGCGAGCGGCGCGCGCCACCTGATCCTGCGCACCAGCTGGGTGTTCGCGGCGCGCGGCGGCAACTTCGCCAAGACCATGCTGCGCCTGGCGCGCGAGCGCGACCAGCTCAACGTCATCGCCGACCAGTACGGAGCGCCGACCAGCGCCGAGCTGCTGGCCGACGCCACGGCGCTGGCGCTGTACCGCATCGCCGGCCTCGGTGGGGACGCGGCGGCCCTGTCCGGCACCTACCACCTGGCGGCCGGCAGCACGACCAGCTGGCACGGCTATGCCCAGCACGTGCTGGAGCAGGCCCTCGGGCACGGCGCCGCGCTCAAGGCGCTGCCGCAGAACGTGAACCCGATTGCTACCGAAGCCTATCCGACGCCGGCGGCGCGGCCGCGCAACTCGCGCCTGTCGACCGAGCGTTTCCGTGCGGCCTTCGGCCTGCAGCTGCCGGACTGGCGGCACCATGTCAATCGCTTGATCGCCGAGCTGGCGGAGCAGGGGAAACTATGAAACGTAAAGGCATCATTCTTGCCGGCGGCAGCGGCACGCGCCTGCATCCGGCCACGCTGGCCATTTCGAAGCAACTGCTGCCGGTGTTCGACAAGCCAATGATCTACTACCCGCTCAGCACGCTGATGCTGGCCGGTATCCAGGACATCCTGATCATCTCGACGCCGCAGGACACGCCGCGCTTCGAGCAGCTGCTCGGCAACGGCGAGCGCTGGGGCCTGAACCTGTCGTACGCGGTGCAAGCATCGCCGGACGGCCTGCCGCAGGCCTTCACCATCGGCGAGCGCTTCCTCGACGGCAGCCCGTCGGCGCTGGTATTGGGCGACAACCTGTTCTACGGCCACGACTTCAACCAGCTGCTCGAGCGCGCCACCGACCGCGCCCACGGGGCCAGCGTGTTCGCCTACCACGTGCAGGACCCGGAACGCTATGGCGTGGTCGAGTTCGACGCCGCCGGCAAGGCGCTCAGCCTGGAAGAAAAGCCGGCCGCGCCGCGCTCGCACTATGCGGTGACCGGGCTGTATTTCTATGACAACGAGGTGGTCGACATCGCCCGCTCGCTCAAGCCCTCGGCACGCGGCGAGCTCGAGATTACCGACCTGAACCGCATCTACATGGAGCAGGGCAAGCTGCACGTCGAGATCATGGGCCGCGGCTACGCCTGGCTCGACACCGGCACCCACGAATCGCTGCTCGAGGCCAGCCTGTTCATTTCCACGCTCGAGCACCGCCAGGGACTGAAGGTCGCCTGTCCGGAGGAGATCGCCTTCCGCAAGGGCTGGATCAGCGCCGAACAACTCGAAGTGCTGGCCGAACCGCTGAAAAAGAACGGTTACGGCCAGTATCTCTCTCGCATCCTGAAAGAGACCATTTTCTGATGAACACCACTCGCCTTGCCATTCCCGACGTCCTCCTGCTCGAACCGCGCGTGTTCGGCGACGACCGCGGTTTCTTCTTCGAGAGCTTCAACCACCGCCGTTTCGAGGAAACCGTCGGCCGCCAGGTGGCGTTCGTGCAGGACAACCATTCGAAGTCGTCGGCCGGTGTGCTGCGCGGCCTGCATTACCAGATCCAGCAGCCCCAGGGCAAGCTGGTGCGCGTGGTAGCCGGCAGCGTGTTCGACGTCGCCGTCGACCTGCGCAAGGGTTCGCCCACCTTCGGCCAGTGGGTCGGGGAAGTGCTGAGCGCCGAGAACAAGCGCCAGCTGTGGGTGCCGGAAGGCTTCGCGCACGGCTTCGTCGTGCTGTCCGAATCGGCCGAGTTCCTGTACAAGACCACCGACTACTATTCGCCCGAGCACGAACGCTGCATCGCCTGGAACGATCCCCAGCTGGCGATCGCCTGGCCGATCGGCGGCACGCCGTCGCTGTCGGCGAAGGATGCGGCGGGCGTGGCGTTTGCCAACGCAGAGGTCTTCAGCGCATGAAGCTGGTCAAGCTTGTCGCGAAACCGCTCAGGCACTTGAAGAAGAGTGTGGGCGGCAGCGCTTCGTCCCTGCTCAGGAAAGCCTGGCCGCTTTTTACGGCAAAGGACTGGGTGCCCGCTCACCAGCTGGCTGCGCACGGCAACGGCCGCTTCGATTCGCTCGGCAGCGACCCGCACTTCCGGCTCGGCCACAAGGTGCCGGCTGGCTGGTACATGCTCGAGGCCAGGCTGCACCTGCCGACCGCCTGGGTGGAAGTGAAGCTCTATCCGGACACCGGCGAAGGCGAATCCGAAGCCAACGCGATGCCGCTGCGCCTGCATACGGACCGCCTCGGCAAGCGCCTGGTCTACCTGCCGAAGCCGGCGCGCCTGCGTTTCGACCCGGTGGCGGCGCCCGGCGGCTTCGTGCTGCAGCACCTGCGCCTGGTGAAGGTTGCGGACGCCTTCGCGCGCAAGCGCCTGCTGCAGAAACTGGCGTCCAAGCATCCCGTGCATGCACGCAAGAGCGGCAAGGTCTCCGCCAGGGAGCATTCGGACGAGCAGCTGTGGAGCGACTATTGCAAGCTGTTCGAAATCGGCAGCGAGCTGGTGTCCTACGCCGACTGGATCGAGCACACCGAGCAGCCGCAGCTGCCGTCGCCGGACCAGCAACGGGAAGAGATCGCGGCATGGGACTGGAAGCCGCGCCTTTCCATCGTCGTCCCCACCTACAATACCGATCCCGACATGCTGCGCGCCTGCCTGGACAGCGTGCTGGAGCAGAGCTATCCGCACTGGGAACTGTGCATCGCCGACGACGCGTCGCCGAAACCCTCGGTACGCACCATCCTGGGCGACTATGCCAAGCGCGACGAGCGCATCAAGGTGGAATACCGCGCGGCCAACGGCCATATCGTCGCAGCCAGCAACAGCGCGCTGGCGCTGGCAAGCGGCGAATTCGTGGTCCTGCTGGACCATGACGACGAACTGGCGGCACACGCACTGTACGCGGTGGCCAAGGCGCTGCAGGCACGGCCGACCGCGCAACTGGTGTATTCGGACGAAGACAAGCTCGACGCCGAGGGACAGCGCTGCGCGCCGTACTTCAAGCCGGACTTTTCTCCGGACCTGCTGTATTCGCAGAATTACTTCTCGCACCTGGGCGTCTACCGGCGCGAACTGGTGGAAGCCGTCGGCGGTTTCCGTCCCGGCTACGAAGGCAGCCAGGACTACGACCTGGTGCTGCGCTGCGTGGCGCGCGTGCAGGACGCACGCGACATCGTGCACATCCCGCAGGTGCTGTACCACTGGCGCATGGCGGACGGCTCGACCGCGGGCGGCCACGAGCAGAAATCGTATGCCAGCGACGCCGGCCGCCGCGCGCTGCAGGACTATTTCGATGGCCTCGGCATGCCGGTGAAGGTCAGCGTCACCGCGCCGGGCATCTACCGCCATAGCTGGGCGCTTCCCGAACCGGCGCCGTTGGCGAGCCTGATCGTGCCGACGCGCGACGGCTACCAGGTGCTGAAGACCTGCATCGACTCGATCCTGGCCCTGACCAGCTACCGCAACTACGAGATCCTGATCGTCGACAACCAGAGTACCTGCCCG
Organism: Massilia consociata; assembly: GCF_042432755.1. Classification (NCBI taxonomy): domain Bacteria; kingdom Pseudomonadati; phylum Pseudomonadota; class Betaproteobacteria; order Burkholderiales; family Oxalobacteraceae; genus Massilia; species Massilia consociata. The sequence continues at coordinate 346,114 of NZ_JBHLWP010000013.1, read as the reverse complement.
CAGACCCTGGCCTACATGGCGCGGCTGGAGGCCGACGGCAGGGCGCGCGTGCTGCATTACGACGCGCCGTTCAACTACTCGGCGATCAACAACTTCGCCGCCAGGCAGGCGCGCGGCAGCGTGCTGGGCCTGATCAACAACGACATCGAGGTCATCAGCCCGGAATGGCTGACCGAGATGATGAGCCACGCCATGCGCGCCGACATCGGCTGCGTGGGCGCCAAGCTGTACTACCCGAACGACACCATCCAGCATGCCGGCGTCATTTGCGGGCTGGGGGGGATTGCCAATCATTCCCACCGCCACTTCGCCAAGGGCTCGCCGGGTTATTTCGGCCGCCTGTGGCTGATCCATAACCTCAGCGCGGTGACGGCGGCAGTGCTGCTAGTGCGCAAGGAGATCTTCGACCAGGTCGGCGGCCTGGACGAGGCGGGCCTGCCGGTTGCCTTCAACGACGTGGACTTCTGCCTGAAGGTGAGGGAGGCGGGTTACCGCAACCTGTGGACTCCGTTTGCCGAGCTGTACCACCATGAATCGGTGAGCCGGGGCAGCGATGAAACGCCGGAGAAGCGGCAGCGCTTCCTGGGTGAGATCGCGGTCATGGAAGGACGTTGGGCGGCACAGCTCCGATATGACCCTTATTACAACCCGAACTTGACGCGGCATCGCGAAGATTTTTCTTTGCAGGGCGTGCTTGAGCAGTAATATGAGCAACTTCACAAGTATCAAGAAATTGCCGCCCCGTGATGGGAGCCTGCAAGCCTGGGCGTTGGACTTTCCGCAGCAGGACAAGGCGCCGCGCGTCACCGAGCGCGGCCTGTACCTGCAGGGATGGGTGCTGGCTCACGCCGGCGTTGAGCGGGGCGAACTGCTCGCGCGATTCATCACGGGCGGGCAGGAGGTGTTGTGCGCTATTCCCTTCAATAATGACCGTCCCGACGTGATCCAGCGCGTGCTGGGTGCTGACCCGTCCGGCCATCCCCAGTTGCGCTGCGGCTTCATTGCCTATCTGAAGGAAGCGCCACAGGCGTTCACGCTGGGCGTCAAGCTGGACGGCGAGACCGTCTGGTTGTGTGACGTGCAGTTGATGGAAAGTACACCAGTTGCGACTACCGAGAATAAGCGGGCAGAAATGCAGGTTATTCGGGGGACTGGCGGCTGGCTGTTCCTCGATAATGACACCAATCGCAGCGTTGACCAGTACACCGGGCGCCTGCAACTGGACGGTGCCGGACTGGAGCGGTGGCAGGCTTACCTCGACGGCTGTGTTGCTATCGCCAAGGACGTAGCCGCACCCCATGCGCTAGTCATTGCGGCATCGAAGGAACAGGTCCTGCCAGAACACTATCCGCATCAAAAGGGCGAGAAGACCGTACATGAGCAGGTGCTTGGCTTGTGCCGCGAAGAGCACCGTGTGCTCGACACCGTGCAGTTGCTGGCCGCGCGGCCGAACAAGGAAACACTGTTCATCAAAACCGACACCCACTGGACGGACCGTGGCGCGCTGGCGGCAACGCTGGCGCTGCTAGCACGCTTGGGACTGGATGCCAAGGCGTCGCAGGATAGTCTGACCCAGGATGTGTATTACACGATGCCGTTTATAGGCGACCTCGGCGGTAAGCTTTCGCCTGCGGTAAGTGAGCCAACGGAATTTCTGCAGGCGCCGCCGCCTGCTAGCAACGCCGTGTTCGACAACAACTTGGCGAATATCGGTCGTGTGCTGGTCTTCGAAGATGAGCATGCGCTTTGGTCTCACAGTTTGTTGGTGTTCGGCGCTTCCTCATCGTATCCGATGCTGAAGTACCTGAAACGGCTGTTCGGCCGTGTCGTGTTCGTGCACAGCGCCGGGCACGTCGATCGGACGATCGTCCAGCATGAGAAGCCGGACTTTCTGGTCATGCAGACGACGGCACGTTTCATGATCGAGCCGCCAGGTGTCGGATTCGTCCTCGCAAGTGCAGTGGCGGACAAGATGGCCATCACTACAGAGGACGTACGTGCGCGTGCGCTGGCTGCACGCAAGGCGGCCTCAGCAAATCCGAAAAACCTTCCTTACTGTGACATGCTGAAAATCAGATGAGCAACAACAAAGCAACATACTTAGGGCGGCGTAGAGGCTGGCTAACCATGCTGGCAATTGCGCTGTCTGGTTGCGGCGGTGGCGGTGGCGGTGACCCAATTTCCGGTTCCGCTACTGTTCCAGCGTCTGTCGTTACCCCGGCGGTCGCTCAGATTTCCAGTGGTACGTGGGTAGTGATGGGCTCATCGACGGCAGCGGGAGCGGGGGCACCTGCAGGCAAGGGCTGGGTTGACCTGCTTCAGGCGGCAACAGCGTCGCGTGGCGCACAGTTCGCCAATATTGCTGTCGGTGGGAGCGTTACATATCACGGACTAAGTGCGTCCGCGCCAGCGGTATCGGGGCGCCCTTCGCCTAATCTTGCCGCAAATATCGACCAAGCTCTGTTGCGCAAACCAGTAGCGCTTATCGTTTCCTATCCCAGCAACGATACGGCGCTTGGCTACAGCACGGAAGAAACCGTGAACAACATCTTGTCGATTCGTACGAAAGCGTTGGCCGCTAGCGTGCCGGTCATAGTCATGTCGACCCAGCCAAGAAGTCTAAGCGATGCCCAGCTTGAAAAACTGCGCATGATCGATCAGCACCTTGCCAAGAGCATTGGAACTTGCTTCGTTGATGTGAGGACGACTCTTGCTGGAGGCGATGGGCGTCTTGCGCCACAGTATGACTCTGGCGATGGTGTACATCCAAACAGTGCGGCTCATTTCGTTATTGCCGCCGAGGTAGAAAAAATGCTGAACCAAGAAAAATGTATCGGCTTTGTAAAGAATTAAATAGTGCTGCAGTTTTAATATTGCGGTGGCGCATCGCAACAGAAAACCAACTTGAATTTAATCCATGAGTTTTTTTAAAATTAAGAAAAAGGCAAAAAAGTCTTCCTTGCCAAACGTCGTCGATGTCCAGACTGTGCCGATCTTGATAGGTAGCGCTAGCTCGGCAGTGCAACAACGCCTAAAAGTTGACAATGTTCAACGTAGTGGTACCAAAGTGGTCATCGACGGATGGACTAACGCAGATATCCAGCTGTCAGTGGCTTCCGGTGTCGCAGAGGTAGAGGTGCGTCGTGAAAACTCATCACGCGCTGACGTTGCCAAACACTTTGGTTTTTCAACGGCTGAAGGACTCGGTTTTAAGTTAACTGCGGAAGTCGCCATAAACGAGCCGTTAATTCTTTCGTGGACTGAATCATCGGGTTTGCGTCGCTGCTCGACTCCCTTAAATTGGGTGGATGCGCCTAGTGAACCTAAGATCGTAGCGGCGCTGGAAGCGCTTAGCAATGTGTTTGATGACACGAGTATTGGCGCAATCGCAATCGATCATGGCGTTTCACTTGGCGCAGACGGTTTGCTTATTTATGGGTGGCGCTATTTCCGAAAAGGAAAAGTAGAATCCCTCTGTTTGCATGCGTCTGAGGGGATGGTACTTGACGTTACCGATTCGTTCTTCCCGCTTGCGCGCCTAGATGTCATGCGCTCGCTGCAGGGGCGGTTCGAGGACGTCAGCGAATTCTGCGGTTTTATTGCGCATATTAAGACGCCCGTCAATAAACTCGACAGACCGCAACTTGAGATTCGTCTGACGGACGGTACAAGCAGGTGCTTGAGTATTCCGGTGTCGAAGGAGGAGATTAGTGGCTTACCCTTGATTAAGGATTTGCTAATGCGCGTTCCGGCGCCAAACCGGATTCAGACTCATTTGTTCGACTTATTCGATCAACAGCTTGGCCCGGTTATTGAAAATATTAGTCAGGCTCGACCAACTTTCGATGGCACGATTGTTGAACGCCAGTTTGGCGCACCACCGCAAAATCCCAAAGTTTCGGTGATTGTTCCGTTGTATGGGCGGTATGATTTCGTTCGCTATCAACTATCACATTTTGCGGATGACATCGAGTTCAAGAATATCGACCTGATCTATGTAATCGATGATCCGAAAATCATTACTGAGACGAACGAGCTGGCAACGATCTACTACCCAGTATTCAATCTGCCTTTCCGCACATTGTCTTATGACTGCAATCTTGGCTTCGCAGGTGCGAACAATATAGGCGTGAGCCGTGCACGAGGAGAAACGGTCGTATTGCTTAACTCAGACGTCCTGCCGCGTAACCACGGCTGGGTATCGAAGTTAAAGGGAGCGCTTGACCAGTTGCCGGACGCTGGAGCAGTTGGCCCTCTGTTGCAGTTTGCCGATGACAGTGTGCAGCATGCGGGAATGGTTTCTAAAAAGGATGCACGGCTTCCAGGCTTCATTTTAAATATTCATCCAGGTAAAGGTCAGCCTTGGAACGGTCCTGATACTCCCCGCGAATGCCAAATGCTGACTGCAGCATGCGTCATGCTCGATAAGACGCTCTATCTTGAGTTAGGCGGTTTAGATGAAGGGTATGTAATTGGAGACTTCGAGGACAGTGATCTTTGCCTCGCTTTGCGCAAGCGGGGAAAGCGTCTCTGGCTGGTTCCCGAGGCAAAACTGTGGCACTTGGAACGGCAATCACAAAATCTCGAAAGCATCAGCGGATACCGGCAATTACTCACTCTATTTAACGGCTGGCGTTTTCATAGAAAAATTCGGGATGGCCAGATCGCCGATCCTACCCAACTCACGAAAGTGGAAGTTTGATTATGCGAGTTTTAGTTTTCAGTCACGGGCACCCGACGTTCAGCAAAGGTGGAGGGGAATACGCCGCGTATTATCTGTATAAAGGGATCGATGAGACCCCGGAGAACGAGGCATGGTTTGTAGCGCGTGGTGAAGAGAAATTATTGCACCTCGGTACACCCATTGCTTCGTTGAACAAAAAGGAATATTTGATTTCCGGTAATGCGGACATACCGCATTTGACGACGTGGTTAGCCTTGGATGACGAAAGTGATTACGCGGAAATGCTGCGTACGGTTCGTCCCGATGTGATTCATTTCCATCACTATGTTCATCTTGGTTTAGAGTTGATTCGCGCGGCAAAGCGAATTTGTCCCAATGCACGTATTATTCTGACCTTGCACGAATACATCGCGATCTGCATGAATAGTGGTCAAATGGTTAAGACTGATGGTCGACTATGTCACCAAGCAAGCCCGCGAGAATGCGCGCAATGTTTCCCGGACCGAACGCCGGAAACGTTCTTCCTACGTGAACGGTACATTAAATCATTTTTTGATATCGTCGACGAGTTCGTTTCGCCAAGTGAATTCTTGCGTGACCGTTATATCGCATGGGGTATCCCGGCAAATCGAATTTCGGTAATTGAAAATGGCCTGCCGCGAGCAAAACGACTGCCAGCCCGGCCTATAAAAACCGGCGAAGTCCGTGGACGGTTTGCTTATTTTGGTCAGATTAATCCTTTTAAGGGCGTCGATGTGGTACTAGAGGCATTCGCGCAGTTGCCTACCAGAATGAAGCGCCAAGTATCACTCGATATTTTCGGCTCCGGTCTGCAAAACCAACCGGTTGAGTACCAAAAAAAGTTTGCTGCGTTGTTGGAAGAAAACAAAGGCCATATCCGTTATCACGGCGCCTATGAACCACATGAAATGGGTCGCATCATGGCTGAGGTGGACTGGGTATTGATGGGATCGGTTTGGTGGGAAAACTCTCCACTTGTTATTCAAGAAGCGTATGCTCACGGCCGCCCTGTGATCTGTCCCGATATTGGAGGTATGGCTGAGAAGGTTAGAAATGGCATTAGCGGACTTCATTATCGCGCGCGAGATCACATTGCCTTAGCCTCTGTAGTTGAAAAAGCAGTATTGGAAGATGGGCTGTATGATCGGCTGATCGATGGAATTCCGTCAGCCTCGACCATAGAAGATTGTGTGAATGCGCACCTGCGGTTGTATAACAACGTAGATCTTGCCGCGTGAGTTAAATCCCGTCCACGTTTCTAGAAAAAGGATACGCAATCTTCAGTTGCTATAGCAGAAGAGTTTGCCAGCGGAGATGATTGCTATCCAAGCCTAAACCAATTTGAACGAAGAATATTATATGTCTGACTCTACCATTGTTAAACCAAATGCGCTGCCGCCGAGCAGCCTAATTGGTTACGTCGATCGATGCGACTCAGAAGTCGTATCTGGCTGGATCGTCAATTTGGCGAATGTCCACGACTATCAAACCGTCACCGTATTGGTAGATGGCGTCGAAGTGTGCTCGGCTGTCGCGAATGAATATCGCGAAGATTTGGCAAAAAATCCAGGATTCGCTGGAACGGCCCACGCTTACAACATTCGCCTGGCCGGACTTGTGGCAGACGGTCGGGAACACGAGGTGACTGTTGTCGAGTCAAAGTCAAAATACATTCTAAAAGGTGCGCCGAAAACCTTGTTTTTCCCGAAGAATAATACTGTTCCTGCAAAACACTTAGACGTTGCGCTTGTCGGGAAAAACGGATGGCTATTTTTGTGCCATGATTCAAACGGATGCATTGAGCAATATGTTGGCACGTTGCAACTGAGCGAGCAGACCCTTGAAGATTACGCGAACCTGTACGAGAAACGTCAAGCTTATCTGCGTAGCCGGAACATTTATTACGCCCTTGCAATCGCACCAGGAAAAGAGTACATATATTCTGAGTATCTTCCTGAAGGGGTCAAAGCAAGCCAGCTTCCGACAGTACGAGATAGATTCATTGCGGCGGTAAATCCTGTTCTTGATGCCCCAATTATCGATTTTTGCTCTGTTTTGCTGAAAAGCAAGAGTCGTGGTCAGCTCTGCTACATGAATGATTCGCATTGGAATTATCTTGGTGCAATGATTGCGTCCGCAGAAATCATTCGTCATGTCCGCGCTCAGTTTCCACAAGTGCCGGAATTCGATGAGTCTAAATTCCAGCTCATCTGGGGACCAGAAGGCACAGGCGACTTGTCGCTGAAAGAGCGCCTTGATTATGTTAACGGGATTTATATTGAGGCTGCCGAGCGTCCAGTGATCGCACAGTCGCAGGCTGCTATTGGAGTTGAGTACCAGGTTACTGCACGCGAAATTGTCGAACATCAATATAAAGGCCTCTCCGCAACACGTCCGACGCGTCTGTATAAAAAGGCCGAGGCAGGCAATCTTCCTCGTGCGATCATCATTAGAGACTCGTATGCGGACTGGATGATTCCATTCTTAAGCGAGCACTTTGCTGAGTCATTGTTTATCTGGACACGAAATCTTGATGAGCAAGTTATTGAATCTTTCAACCCCGACCTAGTGCTCGAAGAAGTTGTTGATCGTTTCTTAATTACAAACCGTGCTGCCGCGCGGGTGCCTCGCGAGCCAGCACGTAAGATTGGCGCAGGCGTAGGTGCAAACGCTTCGGCGGGGATGAGTGCCCATCTTTATGGAATTTCATCATACGTACCTGATGCGGCATTTCTTAATGCAGATGAGCTCTCACAGCAAAGTGGCGCTAACACGGGTAATTTTGTGTTTTGCCATGCGATTTCGCGTATTTTGGAGGTTGGTCCGCACTCTAATCCTTGGGGAGCTGACTTGTCTCACCTTAAGCCGGAGTCCGACCGATTGGTGGTTCCACTCGCTAATTGGCTCGGACCCCACGTTGATCTTGGCAAACTTGCCGAGACGTTCCGAACGGTTCCTATCCCCATGGTAGGTGTGGGTTTAGGAGCGCAAGCGCCAATTTCCGGCATCGACATCGACGCAATTCCAGAAGGCTCTTGGGAATGGTTACGCGTGGTATCCGGCAAGTCTGCAAGCGACCGTCCAAATATTTCTCTTCGGGGGCAAGCAACTTTTGACGCAATTGCGAAAAAAGGATTGGCTGAGAAATGCGTCGTGACTGGATGTCCTTCGAATTTCATCAACCCGTCTATCCAACTCGGAAAGGACATCCGAAAAAAGTGGAAGTCACGCGGGCTTCGTCGCGTTGCTGTTACCGCTGGCACACCGTCGAACCGTCTGCCGGCATTAGAACAGTCGCTTATTTCTCTAGTTGAATCGACTCAGGGGATCTATGTCTGCCAAGCCCCGCTCGATATGTTGCGTCTTTTCAAAGGTGAGTTCGACAAGCTAACGAAAGACAGCTTGGCTGCTCACAAAGCTTATTTGTTGCCTGCGCTCACCGACGATGAGTTCAAGAACTGGTTCCGTACGTGGGCATACGCATATACGAGTGTACCGGAATGGTTAACTCAAATGAATCAATATGATGTAGTGGTTGGAACACGCATTCACGGTGTCATGGCTGGTATTCAAGGAGGCGTGCCAAGTATTTGTATTTGTATTGATTCGCGTACATTAGAACTGTGCCAAACCATGAAGATTCCGCATGTTGATGTCCGCGACTATAAAGACGGCATCACTTTGGATCAAATCGCAATGATTTTAGAAAGCTGGAATGCGGAAGAGTATGACGCTAATCGTCGAGTACTCGCCAAGCGATTCCACCAGTTCTTCCGCGATAACGATTTGGAGATCAAGGGCGCGCCGAGAGGCATCATTAAGGCCGCAGGAGTTATTGCTTAGAACCAGAAAAGAGGATAACGGCTGAGGTCTTCCCTACTCAGCCGTTTGTAGATGCCATGCATTGCCCCTTTTTTTGCATGCTGCTTTTTCCAATCATTGTTCTTTGTGGAAGTAAAATAATTTCAAGATTATCCTGTATGACAGCAAAGCTAAACCCGGTTCGTCTGTTGGCGAGGCTGTTCAAACCAAGGGAAGAACATCGTATCCATCATGAGTCGGCAAAGACTAAACCCACTGTCGGATTATTAAGCAGCAGCGATACGGCATCAATTACCTATTTGTTGAGACCTTATCTCTCTAAATTAGGGCAGCGAGGTGTGATCATAGACACCGAAACCGGAGTTGCCGAAGACGGGCTACCTGCAACATACAACTGTGTCGTTATCGTGCGTTATCTTCCTAGTGAATGGGTCCAACCACTACAAGAATTTCGTGCTAGTGGCGGACGGGTCATCTATTTTATGGATGACGACCTGATGGATCCGCTAGCTCTGAAAAACCTACCTGCATCATACGAAAAAAAGATCAGGAAGTTTGCAGTTCATCAGCGTACAAAGCTTGAGTCAATCTGCGACGAATTTTGGGTGTCAACTCAATATCTAGCAGAAAAATACTATAAGTGGAGACCTACATTGCTCCTTCCGGGTGCTAGTATTGGCGATATCGCGGTTGAGGGTAACATGTGTTCGATTTGCTATCATGGAACGGCTTCGCACAAGGCAGAACTGGAATGGTTGGTGTCGATCTTCTCAAGCGTGCAGCGGGGTAATGACGAAACTCGAGTAGAGGTGTTCGGAGACCATCAGGTAAACCGCATGTATAGGCAGATACCCCGCGTCGCAGTTTTGCACCCAATGAGTTGGCCGAGTTATCTCGCCTACACGTCAGCGATAAAACATGACATTGGGTTGGCTCCACTGCTGCCCGATCCCTTCAACGCGGCGCGCGGTCCAACGAAATTCTTTGACTTCGCGCGTATGGGAGCCGTAGGCATTTATTCCAATGTCGCTCCATACCGTGATTTTATTCAGGACGGTGTCGATGGCATATTGCTGCCAAACGAACCGGAACTGTGGGTGGAGACCATCCTCGATTTGAGCCTGGATACGCAGCGACGTCAGAGGATGAGGGCTGCGGCACGGGAACGAGCACAATCGATGACTTGGGACGGACCTTTAAAGGGCGTTTAATAGATCACATCGTTTAGAAATAATTAAGTATGTCGCAGAGCTTAAAAGAAAAATGAAAGCAGTTACAAAAGCAGTTTTCCCGGTCGCAGGTCTCGGCTCACGTTTTCTTCCGGCTACGAAAGCCAGTCCGAAAGAAATGCTGCCAATTGTCGATAAGCCGCTGATCCAATACGCAGTGGAGGAAGCAGTCGCCGCGGGCATCACCGAAATGATCTTCGTTACCGGTCGCAACAAGCGAAGCATTGAAGACCACTTCGACAAGGCATACGAACTGGAGAGCGAACTGGAGCGCGGCAGTAAGCATCAACTGCTCGAACTGGCCCGCGATATCCTGCCGCCTCAGGTGTCGTGTCTCTACATCCGCCAGGCGGAAGCCCGCGGTCTAGGCCACGCTGTCCTGTGCGCTGAACCAGCTGTCGGTAATGCGCCTTTTGCTGTAATTCTCGCAGATGACCTCATCGATAGTGCGCCTGGGGCAATGGCTCAGATGGTGAAAACCTACGAGAAAACAGGTAGCTCCGTTATCGGAGTTGAAACCGTGGAATGGGAGCGGACCGGCTCTTACGGAATCGTTGAAATATCGGAGCGGAATGACGGTTTTCAGCAGATATCCAGTATCATCGAGAAACCACATCCCAACGTAGCACCCTCTAACCTCGCTGTAGTAGGACGTTACATTCTTAATCCGTCTGTATTTGATAAGTTGCGTGCTGTGCGTGTAGGTACAGGTGGGGAAATCCAACTCACTGACGGCATCGCTGCGATGCTCAAAGACGAAACGATACTTGCGCAAGCCTTGCAAGGTACGCGCTACGACTGCGGCTCTAAGCTTGGTTACCTTAAGGCCACGCTGGCTTATGGCATGAAACATCCCGAGGTTGGACAAGCATTTACTGAACACTGTAACTTAATACAGGCCTGACGTGATTGGTATTTGCTCTTCCGGTATCTGGCGTGTACCTTACCTGACATCGTTTCTTGGTGAAGAAGTAGTCAAACTTGGCTCGTCGCCACGGAGGCGCTCGGTGCAAATGCGCGCTGTAGCGGGCTGGGGGCGGCGTCAAACCGCCGAGCGGGCACGCACATTGGCACAGCAGCACCACCTGCCATTTATCGCTCTCGAAGACGGCTTCCTGCGCTCAGTCGGCCTGGGCGTCTCCGGCGCGCCGCCGCTGTCGATGGTGATCGACGACCTCGGCATCTATTACGACGCCACCGGGTCATCGCGCCTGGAGACGACCATCGCCACGCTGGCGCACGACGACGAACTGCAGGCGCAGGCGCGCCGGGCGCTCGGGCAGGTCCGCCGCCACCGGCTCTCGAAATACAACCATGCACCGGAGCGTACGCTGCCGCCGGTCGCCGCGCCGTGTACATCACGGGTGCTGGTCATCGACCAGACCGTAGGCGATGTCTCGGTACGCCTGGGCGGCGCCGACCATGCGCGCTTCGCGGCGATGCTCGACGCCGCGCTGGCAGAGAACCCCCAGGCCGAGATCTGGGTCAAGACCCACCCCGACGTCCTGAGCGGCAAGAAGGAAGGCTACCTGCCGGCCGCCAGCCTGGCGCGCCATCCCGATCCGCGCCTGCGCCTGTACGCCGAGGACATCTCGCCGCTCTCCCTGCTGGAGCAGGTGGACAAGGTCTACGTCGTCACCTCGCAGATGGGCTTCGAGGCGCTGATGCTGGAAAAGCCCGTGGTCTGCTTCGGCCAGCCCTGGTACGCGGGCTGGGGCCTGACCGACGACCGCCACCCCGGCATGGAGGCGCTGCGCCAGCGGCGCAACGTGCCGCGCACGCTGGAACAGCTGTTCGAGGCCGCCTACCTGCGCTACACCCGCTATATCGACCCCGTCAGCGGCGCGCCCGGCACCATCTTCGACGTCATCGACTGGCTGGCCCGTAACAAGGCCGCCAACGACAAGACCCGCGGCACGCTGTATTGCGTCGGCATGAGCATGTGGAAGAGGGCGATCGTTCGGCCCTTCCTGGGCGGCCCGTCCACCCGGCTGCGCTTCGTCCGGTCGGTGGACGCGCTCGAGCGCCAGCAATTCGTACCCGATGCGCGCATCGTCAGCTGGGGCATCCGGCAGGAACAGCGCGTCGTCGCGCTCGCCGCGCGGCACGGCTTGCCGGTCTGGCGCATGGAAGATGGCTTCCTGCGCTCGGTGGGGCTGGGTTCCGATTTGTTCCGCCCGGTGTCCCTGGTGCTGGACGAGCACGGGATCTACTACGATCCGGCGTCGGGCAGCGACCTCGAACGCCTGCTGGCCACGCAGAACCTGGACGCGGACGAGCTGCAGCGTGCCGCGCGCTTCCGCTCGGCCTATGTCGCATCCAAGCTGAGCAAGTACAACCTCGGGCGCAGCACGCTGGCGCTCGACACCGGCGGCAGAAAAGTGATCCTGGTTCCGGGGCAGGTCGAGGACGACGCCTCGATCCAGCGCGGGTCGCCCGCCGTGCGCACCAACCTGGACCTGCTGCGCAGGGTGCGGGAAGCCAATCCCGACGCCTGCATCCTGTACAAGGCCCATCCCGACGTCGTCGCCGGCAACCGCCAGGGCGCGATACCCGAGCAGGAGATGGCGCGCCTGGCCGACCAGTGCGTCAATGAGGCCAACATCATCGACTGCATCCTGGCGGCCGACGAGGTGCACACGATGACCTCGCTGTCCGGGTTCGAGGCCCTGCTGCATGGACGGACGGTGCATTGCTACGGCGGACCGTTCTATGCCGGGTGGGGGCTCACCACGGACCACTTCGCCTTGCCGGCGCGCACGCGCCGCATCGGGCTCGACGAGCTGGTGCATGCGGTGATGCTGACCTATCCGCGTTACGTCCTGCCGGGCGTCGCCGGATTCGTGTCCGCGGAACAGGTCATGGATTATCTGCGGCAGCAGGCGGCCGACGCCCACGGCATCAAGCGCGGCTGGGTTGCACGAAAACAACGCAAGGCGCGGGCGCTGTTCGAACTGCTGAGAGGGGAGATCGCGGCAATCCGTGCTGCATTGCATTAGATTGTTACATACTGAGACATTTCCAGGAGGGAAAATGGCTATAATCCGGGGGTGATTTCCCATTAGCAATTCCCTCCAATGAACGCTCCCCTTCATGCATCGCAGCTAGCGCGCTACCTGCAAGGCGACTTCTCCGTCCCTGGTCATTATCACTTGCTGCAGTGCCGCAAAGTGTTAATGCTGCAAGGTCCGATGGGGACGTTCTTCAACCGGGTCGCGGTCTGGTTGAACGAGCAGGGCATTGGCGTCAAGAAGATCAACTTCAATGGCGGTGACTGGTTCTTCCACCGTAAACTCGACGCTGTCGACTACACCGGCAAGCTGCGCGACTTTCCGGATTTCCTGCGCCGTTTCATGATCGAGCATCGTATCGACGGTGTGGTCTGCTTCGGCGATTGCCGCCATTACCACACCGCCGCCAGGCAGGTGGTCCAGGGCTTGGGGCTGCCGTTCTTCGTGTTCGAGGAAGGCTATGTGCGTCCCGACTACATCACCCTGGAATGCGGCGGCGTGAACGCTCATTCGCCGCTGCCGCGCAGCCCGGCGTTCTACCGTGCCTTGCCCGACCGTCCGGTGCCGAAGCCCGAACCGGCCTATCCGAGCTTCAAGCGCAGTGCCTGGTCGTCGATGTTCTACTACGGGGCAGGCCGCCTGTTCGGCGCGCTTTATCCGCACTACCAGCATCACAAGAAATTCTCGATCCGCTACGAGGCGCGCAACTGGTGCCGGGCGTGGGTGCGCAAGCACCTGAACCGCCACCGCGACGCGCCGGTCATGGAGTCCCTGCTGCGCGAGCACGACGGCGAATATTTCGCAGTCGCGCTCCAGGTGTACAACGATAGCCAGGTACGGGTCCACAGCGACTATCCGGACGTACGCGATTTCATCCGCGCAGTGGTGGCTTCGTTTGCCGCCGGCGCTAATCCGCGCCACCAGCTGGTGTTCAAGCACCACCCGATGGACCGGGGCCAGCGCGATTACCGGCGCCTGATCGATTCCCTGTGCGAGGAACATGGCGTTGTTGGCCGCGTGCATTACGTACACGATGTGCATCTGCCGACGCTGCTGCGCCATGCGCGCGGCGTCGTCACCATCAACAGCACGGTGGGCCTGTCGGCGCTGTACCACGCCAAACCGCTCAAGCTGATGGGCCGTTCGCTGTACGACATGGAAGGCCTGACCTACCAGGGAGAGCTGGCCGGGTTCTGGACCGCGGACCACCGCATCGACTGGGAACTGTGGCGGCGCTTCCGCACCTACCTCATCACCCAGACCCAGCTCAATGGCGCCTTCTACGGCCGCGACTTCCACGCCCTGCACAAGCAGGCCGCCGCCGCGGCCGAGCTGCCTGCGCCGCTCGTGCTCAGGCCGCGCACCGTACGCCTCGACCGTCCGGCGCGCCAGGCGACTCAGGAGCGCCAGGCCGCCTGAGGAAGCGCCGGCTTACAACGCCATCTTCAGCATGACCAGCAGGATGTCGCCCTTGGTCTTGCTGTTGTTCGAGATGCGCGGCACGTAGGTCGCCAGCAGCTGGGCATCGCGCTTGCCGATCGAGGCAACCGGCAACACGGCAGGGAAGGGGCGGCCGCCATGCCAGTCGTGGCGGCGGATCATCAAGGCGCTGAACCCCATGCCGACTTCCATGCTGGTGTGCTTCACCGGGAAAATCCACTGATAGGCATAGCCCGCCATCCATTGGGCGCGCTCGTGCGAATCGCGCATGCCGATCACGTACAGCGACTCGTCGTTGCCGCGTTTGTCGCGCAAGGTGCGCCCCAGGCCCGCGCCCAGGGTCTGCTCGTTCATCTTGCTGATCTGTTTTCCCGTGTAGGTGCTGCGCCCATGGTGGGCATAGCCCGTCATGTAGACGTCCCACTGGACGTTTTTCGGCGCATTGGCCGCTTCGGCGAACAAGCCGGCAAACGGATTGTCGGGCGCGGCGATGCCATTGGCGTGCGCCGTTGCCGGCATGGCCAGCAGGGAAGCGGCGAATGCTGCGGCGCAGCAAAATATGCGAGTAGAAACGGTATGCATGGAATCTCCTGACGTACAACGACATCGATCGATACGGCGACCTTGTCCCCTCAGTGCATGCCTATCCCTTGCCGATTATAAAGATTTCCTTTTTGAATCATCGACTTGCGCCGCTTTGTTCATAACCGGTTTGGGTATTGTAGAGCAGTTGTTTATGGTTCAGTTGCACAGTTGGCTAGCCTTTATTTCAATATTTTTTCGTGTTGCTGCGCATTAAAAGATGTGCGTTCAAAAGCCTGTTTCGCACAAGCCCGCGAATTGGCACAAGGTTTCCCGCTTGTTTTGGGTATAGCCGTAGGGCAATCCCGGCGATAATCCTGTTTTCGACAGATTCGTTGACAGGAGTGGTGGATGGCGGACGACAGCGACGCAGAACGGACTGAACCGGCCTCACCCCAGAGGCTGCAGAAAGCCCGCGAAGACGGCGACGTTCCCAGGTCGCGCGAGCTGGCTACGTTTACCGTCCTGATGACCGCCGGCGCCGGCCTGTGGATGACTGGCGGTGCGCTCGTCGGCAAGCTGGAGCTGGCGCTGCAGTCGGGCCTGTCCCTGAGCCGCGACCAGGCTTTCAATCCCAACGTCCTGATCGAACGCATCACGGTCGACCTGGTGGGCGTGCTGCTGGCCTGCCTGCCGCTGGCCGGACTGATCATGCTGGTCGCCCTGGCGTCGCCGCTCCTGATCGGCGGCTGGTTGTTCTCGTCCAAGGCGTTCATGCCCAACTTCATGAAGCTGAACCCGATCAAGGGTATCGGCAACATGTTCTCCACCAACTCCCTGATCGAACTGCTGAAGGCCATCGCCAAGACCCTGGTGGTCGGCGCCGTGGCCTGGGTGGTCATCATGGGCCAGAAGGACGCGATGCTCGGCCTGGCGGTCGAGCCGCTGAACGTCGGCAGCGCCCACGTGGGCGAGCTGATGGGCAAGGCTTTCCTGTTCATCGTCGGCGCCCTGGGCATCATCGCTGCCATCGATGGTCCGTACCAGCTCTGGCACTACGGCGACAAGCTCAAGATGACGCGCCAGGAGTTGATCCAGGAGTCGAAGGAATCGGACGGCAATCCGCAGATCAAGGGCAAGATTCGCCAGATGCAGCGTGAAATGGCGCGCGGCCGCATGATGCAGAATGTGCCCACTGCCGACGTGATCGTCACCAACCCGACGCACTATGCGGTGGCGCTGAAGTACGCCGACGGCCAGAAGGGCGCGCCGCGCGTGGTGGCCAAGGGCGTGGACGAGGTGGCGGCGAAGATCCGCGAACTCGGCGCCGAGCACAAGGTGGCCCTGCTGGAAGCGCCGGCCCTGGCCCGTGCGCTCTACAAGCACACCGACATCGACGAGGAAATCCCGGAAAAGCTGTACTCGGCCGTGGCGGAAGTGCTGGCCTACGTCTACCAGCTGCGCGCCTACAAGAAGGGCGAAGGCCTGTACCCGGATCGCCCGACGAAACTGGCCGTGCCGCCCGAGATGGACCCGCACAACCCGGCTTCGCAACAACAGCAACCTGGCACGAATAACGGAGCACTGCACTAATGAACAGCATCAAACTGCCGGCATGGATGAACGGCCTCGGCGCGCGCGGCGGCAGCGCCCTCGCGGCGCCGATCTTCATCATCGTCCTGCTGGCGATGATGATCCTGCCGCTGCCGGCCTTCGCGCTGGACGTGTTCTTCAGCTTTAACATCGCGCTGTCCGTCATCGTGCTCCTGACCGCGCTGTACACGGTCAAGCCGCTCGACTTCATGGCCTTCCCGGCCATCCTGCTGGTCTCGACCATGCTGCGCCTGGCGCTCAACGTCGCCTCCACCCGCATCGTGCTGACCGAAGGCCATACCGGCGGCGACGCCGCCGGCAAGGTGGTCGAGGCCTTCGCCCACTTCCTCATCGGCGGCAACTACACGGTCGGCATCGTCGTGTTCGTCATCCTGACCCTGATTAACTTCACGGTCGTCACCAAGGGCGCGGGCCGTATCGCCGAGGTGGGCGCGCGCTTCGCCCTGGACGCGATGCCGGGCAAGCAGATGGCGATCGACGCCGACCTGAACGCCGGCCTGATCGGCGAGGCCGAGGCGCGCAAGCGCCGCAACGAAGTGGGGCAGGAGGCCGAGTTCTACGGCGCGATGGACGGTGCGTCCAAGTACGTCAAGGGCGACGCCATCGCCGGCATCCTGATCACCCTGATCAACGTCATCGGCGGCCTGGTCATCGGCATGGTCCAGCACGACCTGGCCTTCGGCAAGGCCGCCGAGGTGTACACGCTGCTGGCCATCGGCGACGGCCTGGTGGCGCAGATTCCTTCGCTGATCATCTCGGTCGCGGCCGGTATGGTGGTCTCGCGCGTGGCCAGCGACGAAGACATCAGCAGCCAGCTCACCAACCAGCTGTTCGCCCGTCCGGAAGCGCTGTACATCACCGGCGGCATCATCCTGGCGCTGGGCATGATCCCGGGCATGCCGAACCTGGTCTTCCTGCTGCTGGGCGGCGCGCTGCTGGGGTGCGGCTACCTGGTCGCCAAGCGCCGCAAGGAGAATCCGGCCAAGGAGGCGGGTGCGGCCGCGGCCGGTGCCGCCGGCGCGGGTGGCGCAGGCGGCGCAGCCGGTGCGGGTGGCGGGGCTGCGCCAGCCGAATCGGAAGAAGCCACCTGGCAGGACGTGATGGCGGTCGACACCCTCGGCCTGGAAGTGGGCTACCGCCTGATTCCGCTGGTGGACAAGGCGCAGAGCGGCGACCTGCTCAAGCGCATCAAGGGCATCCGCAAGAAGTTCGCGCAGGAAGTCGGCTTCCTGGCCCCGCCGGTGCACATCCGCGACAACCTGGAGCTCAAGCCCTCGGCCTACCGCATCACCCTCAAGGGCGTGGAAGTGGGCACCGGCGAGGCGATGAACGGCCAGTTCCTGGCCATCAACCCGGGCATGGCGAGCGGCACGCTGCCGGGCCTGGTGACCACCGACCCGGCCTTCGGCCTGCCGGCCACCTGGATCGACGCCGGCCTGCGCGACGAGGCGCAGAGCATGGGCTACACGGTGGTCGATGCCGGCACCGTGGTGGCGACCCACCTGAACCACCTGATCACGACCCACGCGTCGGAACTGCTGGGCCGCATGGAAGTCCAATCCCTGCTCGATCACCTGGGCCAGGCGACGCCGAAGCTGGTCGAGGACCTGGTGCCGAAGGTGGTGCCGCTGTCGACGCTGCAGAAAGTGCTGCAGAACCTGCTGGCGGAGGGGGTGCACATCCGCGACATGCGCACCATCATCGAAACGCTCTCCGAGCACGCGGTGCAGACCCAGGATCCGAACGAGCTGACCGCCTTGGTGCGGGTGGCGCTGGGCCGCGCGATCGTGCAGCAGCTGTTCCCGGGCACCAACGAGCTGTCGGTCATGGCCCTCGACAACCGCCTCGAGCGCCTCCTGATGCAGGCGATGGGGGCGGGCGGCGACGGCAGCGGCATCGAGCCGGGCCTGGCCGACACCATCGCCCAGCAGGCCGCCAACGCCGCCCAGCAGCAGGAGCAGATGGGCCTGAGCCCGGTGCTGCTGGTGCCGGCCCCGCTGCGCGTGCTGCTGTCGCGCTTCCTGCGCCGCGCGGTGCCGCAGCTGAAGGTGCTGTCGCACAACGAGATTCCGGAAACAAAAACGATTCGGGTGACCAGCCTGGTGGGTGCGCCGATGTAAGGCAAACCGGGGTTCGTAGGGTGGGCGGCTTCGTCCGGCAAGCTGAGCAGCCGGTACCGGGAACGCCGCCCACGCGTTCAACTCTCCATTGAAAAGACGCAGCGGCTGCGCTTGTGCTTTGAACGCGTGGGCGGCGTCCGCGGCGCGGCCAGGCACGATTTCTGGGGTCGAGCCGCCCACCCTACAGAACCCGTCTTTCACGCCCAAGCGACCTCGGCCTTTTGAAATAGGCCCATTTCCCCTTCTTTCTCCCCCGATGGTTTCCTGACGGCATCGCCAATAATGCTGGCTATGGACGGGCAATGGCGCCCCCGGCAATCAGACACAGAACAGACCAGTTGAAGTGCGGAGAACAACGATGAACGTGAAGAAATTTACAGCGGCTACCTCCCGTGACGCCTTGCGCAAGGTGCGCGAGGCGCTCGGCCCTGACGCGGTCATCCTTTCCAACCGCCCGGTCGACGGCGTGGTCGAGATCCTGGCGCTGGACAACGACGACGTCGCCTCGCTGTCCGCCCCCAGCATCGAAGAGCCGCAGCAGCCGCAGTTCCAGGCCTTCGACAACGATTTCGACCCGGAGCCGGTCTTCACCCGCGCCCCGGCCGCTTTTGCGCCGGCCGCGCGCGAGCCCGAGCTGCGCCAAAGCGCGCCGCGCGCCGCCGCCCAACCGAGGCTGGACCCGTTCGCCGGCCAGCATTATGCGGAGCGCCGCGCCGCGCCGATGGCCGAACCCGAACTTCCGCCGACCTACGCCAACCGCCGCGCCCCGGCGCCGGAAGCGGGCATCGACATGGCCGCCATGACCCAGATGATGAGCGCCGCCATCGCCCAGGCCAAGGAATCGGCCGCGCTCGAGATGAGCGGCATGATGAACGAGATCCGCGCCATGCGCGGCCTGATGGAAACCCAGCTGGCCGAACTGTCGTGGAACGCCACCGCCCAGCGCGAGCCGCACAAGGCCGCCGTGCTGCGCGAGATGCTGGCCGCCGGCTTCTCGGCGACGCTGGCGCGCTACCTGGTCGACAAGATGCCGGCCACGAAGGATGCGGCCGAGGCCATGCGCTGGATCAAGACCGTGCTGGCGCGTAACCTGACCACGATTGCCAACGAAGACGACCTGCTGTCGCGCGGCGGCGTGTTCGCCCTGGTCGGCCCGACCGGCGTCGGCAAGACCACCACCACCGCCAAGCTGGCGGCGCGCTGCGTGATGCGCCACGGCCCGGACAAGCTGGCCTTGATCACCACCGATGCCTACCGTATCGGCGGCCACGAGCAGCTGCGCATCTACGGCAAGATCCTGGGCGTGATGGTGCACTCGGTGAAGGACGAGGCCGACCTGCGCATCGCCCTGAAAGAGCTCAAGAACAAGCACACCGTGCTGATCGACACCATCGGCATGTCGCAGCGCGACCAGATGGTGACCGAGCAGGTGGCCATGCTGAGCGAATCCGGCGCCGACGTGAAGCGCCTGCTGTGCATGAACGCGACCTCGACGGGCGAGACCCTGAACGAAGTGGTGCGCGCCTACCAGGGCAGCGGCCTGGCCGGCTGCATCATGACCAAGCTGGACGAAGCCGCCTCGATCGGCGGCGTGCTCGACGTCGTGATCCGCCAGAAGCTGAACCTGCACTACATCTCGAACGGCCAGCGCGTGCCGGAAGACCTGCACCTGGCCGACCGCGCCATGCTGGTCGACCGCGCCTTCCGCAACAACCGCAATGCCAGCGCCCAGTTCGGCGACGCCGACCTGCCGCTGATGATGGCCGCCGCCGGCGCCAACGCGTCGATCCACAACGACCGCGGCCTGCGCGAGGTGAGCCTTGGCTAGTTTCGATTTCGACCAGGCCGAAGGCCTGCGCCGGATGCTGCAGGGCCCGCGCCCGCGCATCGTCACGTTTCTCTCCGCCACGCCCGAGGACGACAAGGGCGCGATGCTGGTCAACCTGGGCGCTTCGCTGGCGCAGCTGGGGGACGAGGTCCTGATCGTCGACGCCTGCGAGCGCGAATACGGCGTCGCCCGCCGCCTCGGCCTGAGCCGCGCCGGCACCCTGGCGCACGTGGCGCGCCAGGAGTGCGCGCTGAACCAGGTGATCCACCAGGTGCCGCAGGGCTTTTCCGTGGCCGCCCTCGGCAGGCCGGAGGGCCATGCCGCGCATCACGGCGAGACCCGCCGCCTGGCCAAGACCTTCGACGTGCTGGTCAAGCAGGCCGGCATCGTGATGGTGGACGGCGAACTCGGCCCGGACGGCGACTTCCCGCTGCCGCCGATGGCGACGTCCGAGATCGTGGTGCAGGTCGGGACCTCCGCCGCCTCGATCACGAACGCCTACGCGCTGATCAAGCGCCTGTCGCAGCAGCTGGGCCGCCGCCCCTTCGGCATCCTGGTCACCGGCGCCACCGAGGCCGAGGCCAGGGTTGTATACGATAATATGTCTACCGCGGCAACACGCTACCTCGCGGTCAGCCTCAGTTCGATGGGCTCGGTGCCGGCCGACGAGTACCTGCACCGGGCCGCGCGCCTGGGCCGGGCCGTGGTCGACGCCTTCCCGCTGGCCGGCGCGTCGGTCGCGTTCCGCCGCCTGGCGGGCAAGTTCGCCTTGCGTGCCATGCCCGGACTGGGCAGGGGAGGCAGTGCCCATTTCGGGTCTTGAGTATCAGAGAAGAAGAACAGGCAGCGCATGTACACGGTCAAAGGGAAAGCGGACAAGAACCATTTGCTGACGGAGCACATGCCGTTGGTGAAGCGCCTTGCCCACCACATGAAGGCCAAGTTGCCGCCTTCCGTGGAAGTCGATGACCTGGTGCAGGCGGGCATGATCGGCCTGCTCGACGCGATCAACCGCTACGAGGACAACCACGGGGCCCAGTTCGAGACCTATGCGGTGCTGCGCATCCGCGGCGCCATGCTCGACGAGCTGCGCAGCAGCGACTGGATGCCGCGCAGCACGCGCCAGAACATGCGCAAGGTGGAAGCGGCCATGGAAGCGCTGCAGCAGCGCCTGGGCCGCCCGCCGAGCGAATCCGAGATCGCCAAGTCGCTCAAGCTGTCGCTGGCCGACTACCAGGAAATGCTGGGCGAGAGCGGCGGCCACCAGCTGCTGTATTACGAAGACTTCCACGAGCAGGACGGCGACGGCGGCAGCGACAGCTTCCTCGACCGCTACGCGGTGGACGACGCCGACCCGCTGCGCAACCTGCTCGACACCGACTTCCGCCAGGCCGTCATCGACGCCATCGACAAGCTGCCGCCGCGCGAGAAGATGCTGATGGGCCTGTACTACGAGGAAGAACTCAACCTGAAGGAAATCGGCGCCGTGATGGGCGTGAGCGAGTCGCGCGTGTCGCAGCTGCACACCCAGGCGGTGGCGCGCCTGCGCGCGGCGCTGAAGGAGCAGTTGTGGACTGGGCCAGCGTAGCCGGCCTGGTGCTCGCGATCGCGGGCATCCTGGTCGGCCACACGCTCGACGGCGGCAAGTTCGCCTCGCTGCTGCAGCCGGCCGCCTTCGCCATTGTCGTGGTCGGCACCTTCGGCGCGGTGCTGCTGCAAAGCGAAGCGCGCACCTTCCTGCATGGCGTGCGCATGCTGCGCTGGGTGTTCTTTCCCCCGAAGTCCGGGCGCGACAAGCTCTCGCGCGAGATCGCGCTGTGGAGCCTGACGGCACGGCGCGACGGCCTGCTCTCGCTCGAGCAGTACATGGGCACGAAGGACAAGTTCATCCAGAAGGGCCTGCGCCTGGTGGTGGACGGCATCCACCCGGAGAAGATCCGCAGCCTGCTCGAGAACGAGATCACCGCCTACGAATTCGCCCAGCGCCAGGCAGCGCGCATCTGGGAGTCGGCCGCCGGCTATGCGCCGACCATCGGCATCCTGGGCGCCGTGCTGGGCCTGATCCACGTGATGGAAAACCTGTCCGACCCTTCGCGCCTGGGCTCGGGCATCGCCGTCGCCTTCGTCTCCACCGTGTACGGCGTGGGGCTGGCCAACCTGTTCTTCTACCCGGTCGGGAACAAGCTCAAGGCCATCGTCAGCGACAAGGTGGCGCAGTACGAGATCCTGGCCGAAGTCTTCCACGACCTCGCCAGCGGCGACCACACCCGCGTGGTCGACGAGCGCGTGGCCAGCCTGCTGGCGCGCCACTAGGCGGCGCTTCGACGACATGGCGCGCAAACGCTACGACGACGAGGCCGGCGACGGCGGGCACCACGAGCGCTGGCTCATCTCCTACGCCGATTTCATTACCCTGCTGTTCGCGTTCTTCGTGGTCATGTACGCGATCTCCATCGTCAACGAAGGCAAGTATGCGGTGCTGTCCGAAGCGCTGGGCGACGCCTTCGGCGGACGCGGCGCGGCCACGCAGGTGAACACCAACGTCGAGCCGGTGCTGCCGCTGTCGCACATTGTCAACCGCAAGCGCCTGGAAGCGGCGCGGCGCGAGCGCGAGCGCATGGAGACGCTGGCCAGGGATTTGTCCGCCACCCTGCTGCCGCTGGTGAAGTCGGGGCAGGTGCGGGTGACGCAGAACGCGCGCGGCATCAGCGTCGAGATCAATGCCAGCGTGCTGTTCGAGCAGGGCGAGGCGGTGCTGGCCGGCGACGCGCGCGACATCCTGGGCCAGGTGGCGGGCCTGCTGAAGAACGATCCGCACCGTATCGAGGTCGAAGGCCATACCGACAACCTGCCGATCGCGAACCTGCGCTACCCGTCCAACTGGGAACTTTCGGCCTCGCGCGCGGCGAGCGTGGTGCGGCTGTTCATCGAGAGCGGGGTGGCGGATGCACGGCTGTCCGCCATCGGCCACGGCGCCACGCGGCCGGTGGCGCCGAACGACACGCCGGCGAACCAGGCGCGCAACCGGCGGGTGGCGGTGATGATCCTGGCGGCGACGCCGGAGCCCGTTTCCGTCCCGCTGCAACCGTAGGGTGAAATATTTTTTCAGGGGAGCGTACATGCATGTCAAACGAATCCTGCCCTTGCTGGCCCTGGCTGCGGGTGGCCTGGTGAGCGCCATCGGCACCGTGGGCGCGGTCGAGAAAGACCCGGCGGTGCGCCACCAGCTCGAGGTCGAAACCACGGAAGGCAAGGTGCGCGTGCGCCTGATCGTCGAGAACCACGGCGAAACCACGATCTACGTCCCGCGCGAGGTGGCGGTCGAAGACGAGCTCACGGGCCGGCGCTTCGACGTGCGCGATGCGAAAGGAACACCGCTCGACTACACCGGCAGGATGGTCAAGCGCAGCGCGCTCACGGCCGCGGATTACCAGGCGGTGGACCCGCACACGATGCACGTGAACACCATCGACATCACGCCGACCTACGCCTTCAAGCAGGGACGCAACAGCTACGAGATCCGCTACGACGGGCCGTACCTGGCCGATGTGGCCAAGCTCGATGCCGTCAGCCACAGCCCGGCGGCGCCGGTGAAGTTCAGCTTCGGCAAATAATCCGGTTCACTTCAGCTGCAGCACCGGCGTGTTCTCTCCGAAATACTCGTACGAGTCGGCGTTGTTGACCGCCCGCGCCGGGCTGGTGCGGGCCAGTTCGGCGGCGCCCTGCTGGCCGTAGACATGGTCGTCGGTCGCGGCGACGATGTCGAAATGGCTCAGTTCATGGAGCATGGTGCCGCCGCGCGAGTCGGTGCCCGTCAGCGGGGCCGTCCAGAACGCCTTGCACACGTAGACCGTGTAGGGTTGGGCCGGGTACACGTAGGCGAAGTAGGGCTCGTTGCAGCCGCAGTCCACCTTCAGCGGCTTGTTCTCGAAGGCGTCGCGGATGGCGGCGAAGTTCTTCGTGGCCTTCGCGCTGCGCTCCGCATCCTGCACGCCGAACCAGGTCGTGTAACGTGCGCCGTAGCTGATGCCGGCGGCGGCGCCGGGCCTGTTGCCCGCCCTGGCGCCCGCTTTGGCGCCAGGCTTGGGGCCGCCCGTCAGGTAATCGTGACCCTCGACCGTCATTGCGCGGCCCGCGTCGATGGCCGCCGCCACCTGCTCCTGCTGCGCATTCGAGCATTTGCTGAATTCCAGGCTGCCGCTGCCGGCCGCGGCCCGCTTCGCCGGCGGGCGGGCGCCGCGCGGCAGGCGCCCGTCGATCCAGATGCTGACCTGGCTTGATTCCAACTGGCCGGTCGTCGGCTGCAGCGCGCGGCTGCCGAACAGGCCGAGGCCGGCGGTGCGGTAGCGCAGCTGGTAGCTGCCGGTCACGTTCATCTCGTACAGCGCCGACAGCTCGACTGTGCTGCTCACCGCATCGCCCGGCTCCAGCCGCACGTAGTCGCCAGGCCCGGGAGCGGGGCGCTTGGCCTTGATGCCGAGGTAGCGCACCGGCTGGCCGTCGCGCAGCACCTCGAACAGCGGCGCCTGCACGCCGTGCACCGGCGTATGCCACTTGAGCAGGAACTGTGGCGTACTGCCATGGTTGGCAAGGGTGACGCGCACCTGCACGTCGTCGCTGCGCGCGAAGTTCTGGCGTACCGGTTCGAGGGTGACGGACACGTCCTGCGCAAGCGCGGGCGCCGCATGCAGGGCGAGAACGGGCGCAAGGAGGGGAACAAGGATCAGGGAGCAGGGCAGGGAGCGGGGCAGGGAGCGGGGCAGGCGGCGCGGCATGGAAATCTCCTCGGCAAGAGTGGATCAGCCTACTTTGCGGCGGGGCGCCACCCAGTGTGTTGCGCAATCCCAAGAATTTATTGACTCCAGGAAATAAGTTGTACGGAGCGTATGGCTCGGAAACAACAGGCGTGATTTTTCGTGAATATTTGCTCGATTCAATAACATCACATTGCTATCATGCAATGACTCTATCTCTATGTAAATATTTGCGCCAACGGCGGCAGGCCTGTCATGACATTCCCATATCGACACGGAGCATCACCAGGACAGCCCCGCCAGCCGGAAGGGCCGTCGACCAACGAGCTCAACGAGGACATCGACAACCTGGCCCGCGAGCTCGGGCTCGACCGCGAGGAAGTCGACGCGCGCAAGGCCTTCCTGGAGCTGGGCGAGGCCGACGTCGAGGCGCTGCGCGACGTGCATGACCTGCTCGAATGCCACCGCGACGTGTTCACCGACCGTTTCTATGCGCACCTGCTGGCCTTCCCGCAGCTGCGCGCCATGCTCGGGGGCGATACGGAGGCGCGCCTGCGCCAGGTCCAGGCTTCCTACTTCAGCAGCCTGACGGCGGGCGAGTACGGCCAGGACTACATCCGCGAGCGCCTGCGCGTGGGCGTTGCGCACCAGCGCATCGGGCTCGATCCCAAGTGGTACATCGGCGCCTACCGCAAGTACCTGGCCGAGCTGCAGGAGATGCTGTGGCGCCGCCTGCAGCACCAGCCCGGCCGTTTCCACGCCGCCTGCGACGCGCTGCTCAAGATCGTCTGCTTCGACATGGGCCTGGCGCTCGACACCTACGCCCACGCCAGCCAGCGCAGCCTGGTGCAGAACCAGAATTACCTGGAACAGGTCATCGACGGCATGCCGGCCGGCCTGGTGGTGGTCGACGCCGGCCTGCGCGCCTGCTCGATGAACCGCATGATGGCCGAGCTGCTCGGCGTGCCGGACGGCCTGCTCGACGAGCAGGGCCTGGCGCTGGAGGAGCTGATCCCCTGCCCGGACCTGGCGCGCCACGCGGCCGAGGCGCTGGCCTCCGGCGCGCCGCACGACAATGTGCTGGTCACGCTCGACAGCCGGGCCGACGGCGTGCGCTACGTCGACTTCAACATCCGCCGCACCCGCAAGGACGGGGCCCCGATCCTGCTGCTGATCGGGCAGGACATCACCTTCCGCCGCAAGGCGCGCCTGCGCCTGCAGGAAAGCGAGGAGTTCTTCCGCCTCACCTTCAACCAGGCCGCGGTGGGCATCGTCCTGCTGGGCAGCGATGGACGCGTGCTGCGTACCAACAGCAAGATGTCGCACATCCTCGGCTACAGCGAGATCGAGCTGCTGCAGCGCTTCTTCCAGCAGCTCACCTGCGAGGCAGACCTGCCCGACGAGCTGGCGCTGATCCGGCGCCTGAAGGCGGGCGAGATCAGCGACTACCAGCGCGAAAAGCGCCTGATCCGGCGCGACGGCGTGCTGGTCTGGGTCAGCGTCAACGTATCGAGCATGCGCGACGCCAACGGCAACCAGCGCTTCATCTGCGTCATCAAGGACATCTCGCGCCAGAAGCAGGCCGAGGAAGCGCTGCTGCGCATGGCCAACCACGACGCGCTGACCGGCCTGCCGAACCGCGTGCTGATGCAGGACCGCCTGGGCCAGGCCATCATGCACGCCCACCGCAACGGGCGCCAGGTGGCGCTCATGTTCATCGACCTGGACCGCTTCAAGCACGTGAACGACAGCCTCGGCCACGATGCCGGCGACGCCCTGATCGTCGAGATCGCGCGCCGCCTCTCCAGCAGCCTGCGCGAGAGCGACACCGTGGCGCGCCAGGGCGGCGACGAGTTCGTGGTCGTGCTGCCCGACCTGGCATCCGAAGAGGACGCGTCGACGGTGGCCTGCAAGCTGCTCGAGAACCTGTTCCAGCCGATCACCCTGTGCGGCCAGGAGGTCTTCCCCTCCGGCAGCATCGGCATCGCGATGTACCCGCGCGACGGCGAGGACAGCGCCACGCTGCTCAAGTGCGCCGACAGCGCCATGTACGGCTCCAAGGGGCAGGGCGGCAACCATTACTCGTTCTACACCGCCGAGATGGGCGAGCAGGCCTATGAGCACCTGCGCATGGAAGGCGCGCTGCAGCGCGCCCTGCAGCGCGGCGAATTCCTGCTGCACTACCAGCCGGTGGTGGACATCGGCAGCGGCAGGGTGACCGGGGTCGAGGCGCTGCTGCGCTGGCAGCCGCAGGACCGCGGCATGGTCTCGCCCGCCGAGTTCATCCCGCTGGCCGAGGAGACCGGCCTGATCGTCCCGATCGGCGACTGGGTCCTGCAGACGGCGATGCGGCAGCAGGTGGCGTGGCGCCAGGCCGGCCTGCCCCTGGTGCGCATCAGCGTCAACCTGTCGGCGCGCCAGTTCCTGGGCCAGGACGTGGCCCAGCGCGTGGCGGGCCTGCTGGCGCAGACCGGCTGCGACCCGAGCTGGCTGACGCTGGAGATCACCGAGAGCGTGCTGATGGAAAACCCGGTGGCCGCGACCGAGACCATGGGACGCCTGGCCGAGATGGGCGTGCAGCTGGCGATCGACGACTTCGGCACCGGCTATTCGAGCCTGGCGAGCCTGAAGCGCTTCCCGATCCACAGCCTGAAGATCGACCGCTCCTTCGTGATGGACCTGACCCAGGACGCCGACGACGCCGCCATCGTCAACGCGGTGATCGCGCTGGCCCATTCGATGAAGCTGAACGTGATTGCGGAAGGCGTGGAAACCACCGAGCAGCTGGCTTTCCTGCAGGAGCACGGCTGCGACCAGATGCAGGGCTACTGCTTCAGCCGCCCGGTGGCGCCGGAGCGGATCGAGGCGATGCTGCGCAGGGAAAGCGCGTAATCCCGGGCGGCACAGGCCGCCGCATCCGCACTGATTTTGTCGGCTCGGCACGTGAACGCGCGGCACGCGTGCGCGTCAAAACCTGCGTGGCATCCTGGTTGTACCCTGGTTGTGTCAACGATCACGGAGGCTTGAGATGGAGCGAAACGCAGCGTACCGGCCGCCCGACGAGAGACCGGCCGCCGCCGGACCGGAACCCGAATACCGGCCGCCGCCCGGCTACGTCGAGTACTGGGACTGGAGCCGGATCAGGGACGATGCCGGCGGCGTGGCGACGGGCCGCCTGGCGCCGTGGCTGCGCGAGGTGGCGCGGATGGACGCCCGGGCCAGATTGCTCCTGTCCTGCCGTAAACGCCTTGAAGGCGACGAGACCGCTGCGAACGCCATGGCGGACCTGGCCGTGACGGGCCGTGCGTCCTATGGCGCGTTCCTGCGGCTGCATCCGACGGACACGGGTCTCCTCGATGCGGTGCTGGGCGACATACCCGGGCGCGATGCCGGCCAGGCACGCGCGGCGGTGAAGGCGACGCTGGACCGTGCCTACACCGTCGCGTGGGCCCTGCGCGGGGCGCCGCGGCATCGCGCCGAGCTGCGCCCCGCGCTCGGCTGGATCGCCGTCTCCGGCGAGGACGACCCGGCCCATGCGCCGACCAATCGCCCCTGCACCCGGGACCACATGGGGGAACTGCACCTGGCGGCCTCACCCCGCGACCCGGTCGCGATCTGCCGCGTGGCCATCAAGGTGCCCCGTACGCCGGCAAGCCTGCCCCTGCCGGACCTGACTGCGCGGGCGCTGCCGAACGATCCGACCTTCATGGCGCTGCTCACCACCGGGCGCGACGCACATTACGACGACCTCGCCTTGTTCATCCACGGACTCGGCTCGCGCCTGGAAGAATCCGATGGCTACAAGCAGGCCTTGATCGACCGTGCGGCCGAATGCGGCCGGCGCCTGGCGGTGCTGTCCCTCGACATGCCCGGAATGGGCTATTCGTCGCGCATCGATCTCGACGAACTGGTCAGGAAGCGGGTGCGCGGATTCCACGGTTTCAAACTGCCGGACGGCCGCGGCTCGGATTTCCCGCTCCTGGGCTTCTACCGGGACGTGCTGGTGAAGCTGTCGGCACACATCGCCCGCGGGATCCAGTATGTGATGGGCGGCAGCCTGGGCGGCAACATGACGCTCTGGCTTGCCGAGCAGCCCATGTTCTCGGCCTCGGACGGCGTGCGCACCCTGACCAGCGCGCTCCGCTTCGCCAGCTGGTCGCCCGGCTCGATCTGGGAATCGTACGAGCGCTCGCGCGACCTGGTGGAGGTGGGGGGCGGCACGCACGTGGACATCGGGAAGAATGGCGCGAAGAAGCAATCCAGGGAGCGGATGAACCGGGCCGAGGATCCGGAAGCCCGCAAGAGCTTCTTCGAACCCATGCAGCGAGGCGAAGCGATCCTGGGCCTGCGCATCCTTGGGGCCTGGGGCTACCCGCCGACCAGGAGCGGCCTGCTCGAGCAGGCGGAGTTCTACGGGCCGGACTACCGGCGCGTGTTCTGGGCCACAGCCTACGAACAGGTAACGTTCAGCCACCAGGAACCGCTTGCGCCGGGCGGCCGGCTCTGGCCCTTTGCGACCATCGACCGGCCGCTGCTCCTGGCGGCGGGTGCGCGCGACACCGGCGAGCATGGCGTCATGGATATCTATAACGAGGTCGTCAAGGTCACCGATCACGTACCCGACATACCGGGTGAACGCCTGCTGCTGCTCGATACCGGCCACAGCATTTCCGACGAGCGGCCGGCCCACTTGGCCTACCGGGTCTCGCGCTTTTTCTGGCACACGAGGGCGACAGGTCCGCGCGGCACGCGCCCCCTGGATACCTACTGGAGCAATGCGCGCGGCGACAACTTCGCCACCTGCACCCGGGACGGCCGCGACGCCGCAGTCCAGGCCGGATACCGGCCGGTACGCACCGAGGGTTTCGTGTTCGGCGAAAGCCGCAGCGGCACGGTCGCACTGAAGCTTTTCTGGCATCCCGCACGCGGGGACAACTTCGTGACCTCCACCGTCAAAGGGGAGCAGGACGCCCTGGCGGCCGGCTACGCCTTCGT
This sequence comes from Massilia consociata, assembly GCF_042432755.1. NCBI lineage: Bacteria > Pseudomonadati > Pseudomonadota > Betaproteobacteria > Burkholderiales > Oxalobacteraceae > Massilia > Massilia consociata. The sequence goes on along the minus strand of NZ_JBHLWP010000013.1, from coordinate 316,074 downwards.
GCGCGTCGAGGGCCATGTCTGGTCCGGCTGGCGTCCGGATACCGTTGCCCTGGACCTGTACTGGAGCGCAGACAGGGCGGACAATTTTTCGACCGCGACCCAGAAGGGACGGCAGGACGCGCTCGACGCCGGCTACGTGTTCGTCCGGACGGAAGGCTACATCCATCCTGCGGGGCTGGCCCTGAAAGCCCGCAGCGGCGCCTTCGCCGGGGTGGCGGAAGGCGGCGGCGTGGCCAGCGCCGGCCACGCCGCGATCGGGCCGCTGGCGAAGTTCGAGGTGGTGTACGGTGCCGGGGGGGCGATCGCCCTGCGCACCCTGGCGGGCAGGCTGCTGGGAATCGACGACGGGCCGGCCGGACAGGTGATTGCGGACCGGCTCGTGGCCGGCACCCGGGAACTGTTCCAGCCGGTGGCGGCGCCAGGCAACCGGGTCTGCCTGCGTGCGGCCAACGGCCGCTTCGTCGGCGTGGCCGGCACAGGCGGCCTACTGGTTGCCGATCGCGCCGATATCGCGGCAGCCGAACACTTCGAATTCATCGGCGTCTCGACCGATGGGTAGGATCGATGGCTGAACCGGCGCAGCCGCCCTGAGCGCCGGTGCGTGTCGCGGCCCTACCAGCCGCTGTCGCGCAGCAGGGCCTCGGCGTCGGTCTCTTCCAGCAGCCGCGCCACCGCCGCCTGCTTGTCGGGGCTGCGCTCGTAGAAGGCTTTCGCGATGCGGTAGCCGTACCAGTACCCGAGGTCGCCCGGCGCATCCGGCGTGCCGGCCCCGTTGTAGATCCAGTCCCCGAGGTCGGTCTTGCGCATCGCCGCGCGAAAGCGCGCGTCGGTTGCCGTGGTTCCGGCCTGGCTCCACGCACGCAGGTGTTCATTGTGGATGCGGCCGGACAGCAGTTCGCCGACCAGTTCCGCCACCCCTTCGTTGAGCGAGGCGTCGAGCAGGGTGCGCCCGGCAAAGCCGCGCTGCTGGGTGTGCACCAGCTCGTGCGCGATGAGGGCGGCAAGACGCTCCTCCAGCGGCAGCGCGCTGGCGCCGCGGTTCGCGCACGCCACTTCCAGGCCGATGAGCACGTTCGTGCCGGCCACGGTCCCGCCCGAATTGCCGGGCCCGATGACGACCGTGACGCGCGGATCGCGCGCCGCCGGGTACAGCGCCTTCAGGCGCTCCACCAGCGCGGGCACACGCTCCTTCATGTGATGTAAACCGTGCAATCTTGTCACGGCGGTGCCGTATGGGTCAATCGCAGGCGGGTAGGACTCGCGCCACCATGGGGCATCAATGAAAAACGGCCGCTTGTGCGACCGTTCCTGTTTATCCCACCACGTAGCGTTTCGACGGCCCGCCGGCGATCGTCTGCCCGCTGGCCCCGTACACGCCGCCGGCCTCAAGCCCGGCCGGCATGCGCAAGGCGTTGAGCATGCCCTGTTTGTGCGCCAGCTGCTTGTTGATCAGCATGCCGTTGACGCGGTTGAGTTCCTTGGCTTCGCGGGCGAGGTGGAGCAGCTGCTCCCACTGGGCGCGCGCCTCGGGATTGCCGCCGACCGCCAGCCACGGTTCCATGCCCGCTTCCGATCCTTCGCAGCCCGCCGCGGCCAGGGCCGCATGGCGTTGCGCGGACAGCGCGGCCAGTTCCTGCAGCAGCGCATTCTTGCGCGGGGTGAGTTCCGCCAGCCCGTCGGCGTCCGCCGCGACCAGCAGCGCCTGTTCCTGTTTCATCAGCTCCAGCAGGGAACTGACGTGTTGCTGTTCGAGGGGGACAGTATGGATCGGGCTGGTCGGCATGTAGGGTTATCGCTTGCGGGAATGGAGCAGGTCGCGCACGGTGTCGAGCAGGCCGTCGGCGACTTTCTCGGAGTTGACCTGGAACTGGCCATCGGCGATGGCCATCTTGATGCGTTCGACTTTCTTGGTGTCGAACACCTGGTTGTTGCTGCCCACGGCATTCGCCATCGCCTGGCCCTGCGACGACAGGCGCACGCTGTCGGTCGCGGCCTGGTTGGTCGCGGCGGTGCTTGCGGCGGTGTTTGCTGCTGCCTTGTCGGCGCCACGTGCGTTGTTCGCGCCGTTGGCGTTGGTCGGCTGAAGGCCCGGGTTGCCCTTGAGGGTATCGTTGATTTTCACAGCATCATCCTTCTCTGTTCGGAGCGGAAACTCCGGTATCTGCATCGGGTATCGGCGCGGATTTCACAAACTTTAGAGCAGAAAAGGGGTTTATAAAAAATTATGCGATGGCCTTAGATGGCGACTTCGATGATCCCGCCGGCGCGCGCCGTGCCGCTCACCACGGTGCCGGACTGGGTGCGCGCCTGCGCTACCTGGCCTTCGCCTGCATTGTTGATCGCGCGCGCTTCGCCCGAGACCGAGAAATTCGCGCCTTTCGAGACCAGGCGCACCGCCTGGCCCTGCTGCACCACCGGTTTCGAGCGCAGGGTATCGAGACGCAGCGGCGTGCCGGCCGGCAGCGACGCGGTGGGCGTGCGGCCGATGGCCTGCGCCATGTCGGTGATGATGCCGTTCGGCATGGCGGCGATGTCGCCTTTCATCATGACGAGCTGGCCGGCATCCACCGGCTGGCCCTGGGCCAGCGGCACCGCGGCGGCCACATAGTCGGCGACCACGTTCACGGTGGCCTGAATATACACCGTCCATGAGCTCGGCGCGGTGCAGCGCACGCCGACCGTTGTTTTTCCCCACGCCCGCGCGCCCGGCTGCTGGAAGGCTTCCGGCGCCGGGCAGGCCGCCAGGCTGGTGCGCGGGTCGACGTTGCCCACCTTGATCGTCACCTGGCCCGGCAGGCCGGCGGTCTGGACCTGCAGGTATTGCTCGACCACCGCGCGCAGGGCCGGCAGGTTCTGGCGCTGGGCGGGCGCCTGTTGCGCGCTCGCGAACGGCGCAGCCAGCAGAAGGAGGGCGGCAAGGTAATGCTTCATCGGTCGAGCCTGGATAGGAAAGAGAAGATGCTGCCATTTTAGGCAGCGTGATTCCCTGGCGAAACTTTGAATAGCCGGGGTTTGCCCGTCCTTCTCGGCCGATTGGGAATTGTTGCCTATCCGTATCATCGGTGCTGTCCCAACAAGTATCCCTGCCAGGAGGCGGCATGATCGGCAAAATCGACCAGTACCTGAGTTTCAATGAAACGGCGCTGTCCCTGCGCGCCCAGCGCCAGGAACTGCTGGCGTCGAACATCGCCAACGCCGACACGCCCAACTACAAGGCGCGCGACATCGATTTCACCTCCGCGCTGCAGGGCGCCCTGGCCAGCAAGGGCGCAGGTGGCGCAACTGCGGGCCCGCTCGCCACCACCGCCCAGGCCCACATCGGCCGCGGCAAGCCCACCGGCGACATGCTCGCCAACGGCACCCCGGTGCTGTATCGCGGCGTGGTGCAGGGCAGCGTCGACGGCAACACCGTCGACATGGACGTGGAACGCAACCAGTTCGCCGACAACGCGCTGCGCTACGAAGCCGGCATCACGATGATCAATTCCCAGATCAAGGGCCTGCTCGCGGCCATCCAGGGTCAGTAAGGGGTAACTCAGCATGTCCTTATTCAATATCTTCAATGTTTCCGGTTCGGCCATGAGCGCCCAGGCGCAGCGCCTGAACACCACGGCCAGCAACCTGGCCAATGCCGACAGCGCCACCAGCCCCACCGGCGAAGCCTACCGCGCCAAGGCGGTCGTGTTCGAGGCGGTGCCGCAGGCCTCCGGCGCCACCGGCGTGCGCGTGCGCGAAGTGGTCGAGGACCCGTCGCCGCTCAAGCAGGTCTACGACCCCAAGCACCCGATGGCCGACGAGAAGGGCTATGTGGCGATGCCGAACGTGAACGTGGTGGACGAGATGGTCAACATGCTGTCGGCCTCGCGCTCCTACCAGACCAACGTCGAGACCATGAATGCGGCCAAGACCATGCTGCTCAAGACCCTGACCCTCGGCCAATAACGCCAACGATTAAGCCACCATGACCACCATCAACACCACCGGCAGCCCAGCCAAGGCCAGCGACCTGATGTCGACCATGAACGCCAGGAAGGCGGAAGTCGACAGCGTCCAGGCCGACACCGACAAGTTCATGACCCTGCTCGTGACACAGCTGAAGAACCAGGATCCGCTCAACCCGCTCGACAACGCGCAGGTCACCAGCCAGCTGGCCCAATTGCAGACCGTCACCGGCGTCAACAAGCTCAACAGCACACTGGAATCCCTGAAGAGCAGCTACCAGTCGTCCGAGGCGATGCAGGCGACCAACCTGATCGGCCACGGCGTGCTGGTCGAGGGCCACCAGCTGGGGCTGAACGACGGCAAGGCCATCCTGGGCGTGGAGCTGGACAGCGCGGCGGACAAGGTGCAGGTGCTCATCACCAGCACCGCCACCGGCAAGGAAGTCGCGACCATCGAGCTCGGCCCCCAGGCTGCCGGCGTGGTGCCGATCGCCTGGGACGGCGTGCCCGACCCGACCAAGGTCGATGCCGACGGCAAGCCCGTCACGCTGCCCAACGGCACTTACACCTACCGCGTGGTGGCCACGCGCGCCGGCGAAGAACTGAAGGATGCGCGCACGCTGTCCTTCGACAGCGTGGCGAGCGTGACCACCAATGCCAAGGACGGCGTCAAGCTGAACCTGCCGGTCAAGGGCGTCGTCACGATGGCCGATATCAAGCAAGTCCTGTAAGCCGGGCCGCACACCACAATCTCACCAGGAGTACACCATGTCTTTCCAACAAGGCCTGAGCGGCTTGAACGGCGCAGCCAAATCCCTCGACGTCATCGGCAACAACATCGCCAACGCCAGCACCGTCGGCTTCAAGGGCTCGACCACCCAGTTCGCCGACGTCTACGCCAACTCGCTCAACGGCGCCGGCGGCATCTCGGCCGGCATCGGGGTGAAGGTCGCGAACATCGCCCAGCAGTTCACGCAGGGTAACGTCGAAGCCTCGAACAATCCGCTCGACATCGCCATCAACGGCGCCGGCTTCTTCCGTACCGAAGCCTCGGGCATCGTGCAGTACAGCCGCAACGGCCAGTTCTCGCTCGACAAGAACGGTTTCCTGATCAACGCGCAAGGCGCCAAGCTCACCGGCTACGGCCTGAACCAGGACGGCTTGTTGGTGGCCGGCGCCCCGACCCCGCTGCGGATCGACACCACGGACCTGGCCCCGGTGACGACCACCAAGGTGCAGATGGAACTGAACCTGGATTCGCGCAGCGTGAACCCGGTCAACGCCCCGTTCGACGCGAACGACCCGACCACCTACAACAAGCAGACTCCGATGAGCGTGTACGACACGCTGGGCAATCCGCACGTGCTGTCGACCTTCTACGTGAAAACCGGTCCGGGCACCTGGAACGTCTACGCCGCCGGAAACGGTACCGAAAGGACAGCCCTGACGGTAGCCGCTGCCACACAGGGTCCGAACGCCGGCGCTGCGACCACCGCGCGCCAGGCCTGGGAAGCGGCGACCAAGGCCGTGCCGCCGGTGCAGGCCGATATCGCCGCTGCCCTGAGGACTTACGCTGCCGCGGCCTCCGGCCTGGTGACGGGCGCCGCCAGCCCCATGATCCCCGAGGCAGACCGGACTGCGGCACTGGCCGAGATCACGACCGCGGCAACCAATGCCGCAGCCGTGCCGGGCGGTACGCCGGACGAGATCGATGCGGCGATGGCCAAGGCCATCAAGGTGCCGGCCGTCGAGGTCGGCACGCTGGTGTTCGACGCGAACGGCGGCCTGGACAAGGTACGGTCGACCAACGCCGGCAAGCTGATCGTGGAACTGCCAGTGTATCCGGCGACCGGCGCCGAACTGGTCATGCCGCTCACCGTCGACTACAACGGCTCCACCCAGTACGGCACCGCCACCAGCGAGAAGCGGCTGGTCCAGGACGGCTACGCGGCCGGCAACCTGCAGCGCTTCACCACCGGCCAGGACGGCGTCATCCTTGGCCAGTACAGCAACGGCCAGACCAAGCCACTCGGCCAGGTGATCCTGGCCAACTTCACCAACCCGAACGGCCTGGAGCCACTGGGCAACAATGCCTGGGCCGAATCGGCCAGCTCGGGCGTGCCGCTGCTGGGCACCCCGAACACGGGCAGCATGGGCGTGCTGCAGCAGTCGGCGGTGGAGAGCTCGAACGTCGACCTGACGGCCGAGCTGGTCAACATGATCACAGCGCAGCGCGTGTACCAGGCCAATGCGCAGACCATCAAGACGCAGGATTCGGTGATGCAGACGCTGGTGAACCTGCGCTAACCGATGTAGCAAACGATGCTTGAACGCGCGGCCGGCAAAGCCGACCACCCTACGAAAAGCCAATGCTCTTGTAGGGTGGGCGGGTCCCCCGCCCACGCGTTCAACCGGCAGCAGCGCAGCCGAGACCTATCTATCCAGCTGTAGCGTCACCGCAATATGGAGCAAACATGGACCGCCTGATCTACACCGCCGCCAGCGGCGCCAAGCATATCCTGGAACAGCAGGCCACCACCTCGAACAACCTGGCCAACGTCAACACCACGGGTTTTCGTGCCCAGCTGGATGTGTTCCGCGCCGTGCCGGTGCAGAGCGAAGGCCTGCCGACGCGCGCCTTCGTGGTCAACTCGACCCCGGCCGCCGACTTCACGCCGGGCGCGCTGCAGGTGACGGGGCGCGACCTCGACGTGGCCATCAAGGGCCAGGGCTGGTTCGCGGTCCAGATGCCGGACGGAACCGAAGCCTACACCCGCAACGGTTCGCTGCAGACCAGCCAGAACGGCCTGCTCACCACCGCCGGCGGCGCCACCATCGCGGGCGAGGGCGGCCCGATCACGATCCCGCCGGACGTCACGGTGACGGTCGGCGGCGACGGCACCATCTCGACCATCTCCACCACCGACCAGCCGGCCGCGTCCAACATCCTGGGCCGCCTGAAACTGGTGAACCCGGTCGAGGCCGACCTGGTGCGCGGCGACGACGGCCTGTTCCGCCTGCGCGACGGCGGCACCGCCCAGGCGGACCCCGCCGTGCGGGTGGCGGGCGGCGCGCTCGAGGGCAGCAACGTCAGCGCCATCGACTCGATGGTCAACATGATCGCCCTGGCGCGCTCCTTCGACACCCAAATGAGCCTGCTGAAGAACGCGGAGAATAACGCCGCGAAAGCCACCCAGATCCTCGCTTTGAATTGATAGTTGCTGCAGCATAATTCTCCTGTACGTGGCGGACCTCGTCCGTCGCCCTTAGGAGAATGCCATGATCCGTTCGCTGTTTATCGCCAAGACCGGCCTCGAAGCGCAGCAGACCAACCTCGACGTCATTTCGAACAACCTCGCCAACGTCAGCACCAATGGGTTCAAGCGATCCCGTGCCGTGTTCGAGGACCTGCTGTACCAGAACGTGCGCCAGCCGGGCGCGCAGTCCTCGCAGCAAACAAACTTACCTTCGGGCCTGCAGATCGGCACCGGCGTGCGCACCGTCGCCACCGAGCGCATCTTCACCCAGGGTAACCCGCAGCTGACCGGCAACTCGAAGGACGTCATGGTCAACGGCTCGGGCTTCTTCCCGGTCCTGCTGCCGGACGGCACCCAGGCCTACACCCGCGACGGCTCGTTCCAGACCGATGCCAACGGCCAGCTGGTCACCTCCAGCGGCTTCGTGGTGCAGCCGGCCATCACCATCCCGGCCAACGCCGAATCGATCACCGTCGGCCGCGACGGCACGGTGTCGGTGAAGCTGCCGGGCACCGTGGCCCCGACCCAGGTCGGCGCGCTGCAGCTGGCCACCTTCATCAACCCGGCCGGGCTGGAGTCGCGCGGCGAGAACCTGTACGTCGAGACCGGCGCCTCGGGCAACCCGAACCTGAACGTCCCCGGGACCAACGGTTCCGGCGTGCTGATGCAGGGCTATGTCGAATCCTCGAACGTGAACGTGGTCGAGGAAATGGTCAACATGATCCAGACCCAGCGCGCCTACGAGATCAACAGCAAGGCGATCACCACGTCCGACCAGATGCTGCAGAAGCTGTCCCAGTTATAACAACGCGCTCCACCGCATACGTATGAAACTCGCTTCCTTCGTCCTTGCCGCCGCCGCCGTGTCTGTCCTGGCCGGCTGCTCGACCACTCCGAGCACGATCGTGCAGGGGCCGACATCTTCCCGCCCGATGCTGGTGCAGGCCGCGCCTGCCAGCGATGGCGCCATCTACAACGCGGGCAGCTACCGCCCGATGTTCGAGGACCGCCGCGCGCGCCACATCGGCGACCTGCTGACGGTGAACATCACCGAGCGCACCTCGGCCGGCAAGTCGGGCGCCAGCACCGGCAGCAAGTCGGGCAGCGCGAGCTTCTCGACCCCGGGCGTGCTGCAGGCGAAGTTCGGCGCCGGCGTGGCGCTGGAGGGCGCCAACAAGTTCGCCGACGCCGATACGCAAAGCGCCTCCAACAATTTCAGCGGCACGATCGGCGTGACTGTCACCGAAGTGCTTCCGAACGGCAACCTGATCGTCGCCGGCGAGAAGCAGGTGGCCATGAACAAGGGCATCGAGTTCATCCGCTTCTCGGGCATGGTGGCGCCGGACACGATCCAGCCGGGCAACGTGGTCTCGTCCACCGTGATCGCCGACGCGCGCGTGGAGTACCGCACCAACAGCCGCGTCGACCGCGCAGAGATGAGCAACATGCTGTCGCGCTTCTTCCAGTCGATGCTGCCGTTCTGAGGCTTGCCATGCGTTTGACATTCTCCACCATCCTCGTTCTCTGCGCCGCCCTGGCAGGCGCGGCGCCTCTCGCCCACGCCGAGCGCCTGAAGGACCTCGCCAGCATCGCCGGCGTGCGCCAGAACCAGCTGTCGGGCTACGGCATCGTCGTGGGCCTGGACGGCACCGGCGACCAGACCAGCCAGACCCCGTTCACCGTGCAGTCGATCCAGGCGATGCTGCAGCAAAAAGGGGTCAACCTGCCGCCGGGCACCCAGCTGCAGCTGAAGAACGTGGCGGCGGTGATGGTCACGAGCTCGCTGCCGGCCTTCGCCCAGCCGGGCCAGACCATCGACATCACCGTGTCCTCGATCGGCAATGCGAAAAGCCTGCGCGGCGGCACCCTGCTCATGACGCCGCTGCACGGTGCGGATGGCCAGGTGTACGCCATGGCCCAGGGTAACGTGCTGGTCGGCGGCGTCGGCGCCCAGGCCGGCGGCGCGCAGGTGCAGGTGAACCACCTGTCGGTGGGCAAGATCTCGAATGGCGCCACGGTGGAGCGCGCCGTCGCCTCGAACCTCGGCGCCGACAACCAGATCCGCCTGGAACTGAAGGAAACCGATTTCTCGACCGCCGCCCGCGTGGTGGAAGCCATCAACGACCAGTTCGGCCCGGGCATCGCCACCGCGCTGGACGGCCGCGTGATCCGCGTGCGCACCCCGTCCTCGAGCGACCAGCGGGTGGCCTTCATCGGACATTTAGAAAATATCAACATCAATCGGGGTCGTGATTCAGCAAAGGTGATCATGAATGCGCGCACCGGCTCGGTCGTGATGAACCAGGCCGTCATGCTGGAAGATTGCGCGATCTCGCACGGCAACCTGACCGTGACCGTGGGCGCCGAAACCAATGTCAGCCAGCCGGCCCCGGGCTCGCTGGGCGGCACCGCCGTCACCCGCAACAGCACGGTCGACGTCAAGAAGGAACCGGGCCGGGTGCTGATGGTGAAGGGCGGCGCGTCGCTGGCCGAAGTGGTCAAGGCCATGAACGCCATCGGCACCACCCCGCAAGACCTGCTGGCCATCCTGCAGGCCCTGAAAGCCGCCGGCGCGCTGCGCGCGGAACTCGAGATCATCTAAGGATGCGCACATGATCGGATCTCCTTCCACTGACCTGACCAGCAAGTTTGCCCTCGACACCCGGGGGCTGGGCGAACTGAAGCAATCGGCCAAGGCCGGCTCTCCGGCCGCGCTGAAGGAAGCTGCCACCCAGTTCGAAGCGATGTTCATCAACATGATGATGAAGAGCATGCGCGAGGCGACCCCGCAGGACGGCCTGATGGACAACCAGCAGACCAAGATGTTCACCGGCATGCTGGACCAGCAGATGAGCCAGAACATGGCCAAGCGCGGCATGGGCCTGGCCGACATCCTGACGCGCCAGCTGACCGCGAACCAGATGGGCGCGCAGGCGCTGGCGATCGGCGCCGACGGCGTCGCGGCGGGCAAGGCGGCGGCTGCCGCATCGGCGCTGGTGCCGCTGGACGGCAGCATGCGTCCGGGCATGGACGCGGCCACCCTGATCAAGACCGGTGCACCGCGTCCGGGCGCGCCGGCGCTGCCGCTCACCACCGACAGCGGCCGCATCCAGCCGCCGCACGTGCGCGCCTTCCAGGAAAAGCTGCACGCGCATGCGGCCGAGGCCGAGCGCGCCACCGGCGTGCCGGCCAAGTTCATGCTCGGCCAGGCCGCGCTGGAAAGCGGCTGGGGCAAGCGCATGATCCGCAATGCCGACGGCACCAGCAGCAACAACCTGTTCGGCATCAAGGCCGGCCCGGGCTGGAAGGGCAAGGTCGCCACCGCCGTGACCACCGAGTACGTCAACGGCGTGGCGCGCCAGAAGGTGGAGAAGTTCCGCGCCTACGACACGCCGGCCGATTCGTTCAAGGACTACGCCAACATGCTGGCCAGGAACCCGCGCTACGAGAAGGTGCTCGACAGCGGCGGCGACGCCGCCGCCTTCGCCCGCGGCCTGCAGCGCGCCGGCTATGCGACCGACCCGATGTATGCGGCCAAGCTGACGCGCATCATCAAGCAGTCGCTGGCGTGAGGCAACCAGCCCATGCGTTGCCGCAGGGCGGCCGTAAGTTGAACGCGCGGTCGGCCAAGCCGACCACCCTACAGTCAAGTTTTTCGCATTGCTGCCGTAGATAGAACCGTTAAAGAAGGAAAAAACATGTCCGGCAACCTCCTCAGCATCGGCAAGACTGGCCTGTTCGCAGCGCAGGCGGGGCTGTCCACGACCGGCCATAACATCACCAATGCCAACGTGGCCGGCTACAACCGCCAGGTGGTGGTGCAGGCGACCGGTCCCTTCCTCGATACCGGCGTCGGCTTCCAGGGCACCGGCACCCAGGTGGCGCAGATCAAGCGCTACAGCGACGAATTCCTCAACACCCAGGTGCGCAATGCCCAGGCCAGCAAGAGCGGGCTGGATTCCTACCACGCCCAGATCAGCCAGATCGACAACATGCTGGCGGACCAGACCTCGGGCCTGTCGCCCTCGCTGCAGGGCTTCTTCAAGGGCGTGCAGGACATGGCTGCCAACCGCGCCTCGGTGCCCTCGCGCCAGTCGATGTTGTCCGCGGCCGACACCCTGGCCACGCGCTTCCAGGCGCTCGACAGCCGCCTGGGCGAAATCCGCGAAGGCGTGAACCGTACCATCGAGACCAGCGTCACGATGATCAATTCCTATGCCCAGCAGATCGCCGACCTGAACGACAAGATCGGCAGCTTCGCCTCGGCCATGCAGCGCGCGCCGAACGACCTGCTCGACAAGCGCGACCAGCTGGTGATGGAGCTGAACACCCACGTCAAGGCCAACGTCACGCCGGGCGACAACAACAGCCTGACGATCTCGATCGGCAGCGGCCAGCCGCTGGTGGTGGGGCAGAAGGCCTTCCAGCTGGCGGCCAGCAAATCGCCCACCGACCTGACCCGCCTGGAAGTCGGCTATGTCACCGGCAGCAAGGTGACGGTACTGGCCGACAATGCCCTGAGCGGCGGCGCGCTCGGCGGCGCCCTCGAATTCCGCAGCAAGACGCTGGACCCGGCGCAGAGTGCGCTCGGCAAGGTCGCGATCGGCCTGGCCTTCGAATTCAATGCGCAGCACCGGCTCGGGCTGGATCAGAACGGCAACCCGGGCGGCGACTTCTTCAGCGTGGCGCCGGCCTATGTCAACAAGAACATCAACAACGCCCTGGCCAGCACCACCGCCGTCCAGGCCGTGGTGAGCGACCCGTCGAAGCTGGCCGACAGCGACTACAAGGTCGAGTTCGACGGCACCAACTTCAACGTGATCCGCCTGTCGGACAACAAGAAGACCGCCATCACGCCGTACGACGCGAACGGCACCACGCAGACCATCGACGGCGTGGACTTCACGATTTCCGGCCGGGCCGCCAGGGACGACGAATTCCTGGTGCGCCCGACCATCGGCGGCGCCGCCAACTTCAAGGTGCTGGTGGCGGACGTGGCCAGCATCGCGGCCGCCGCGCCGGTCGCCACCAGTTCGCCGCTCAGCAACACCGGCACGGCCAGGATCAGCGAGGGCAAGGTCGACGCCGACTTCCTGGCCGGCGCCCCGGCGCTGCCGCTGACCCTGACTTTCGACCGCGCGAGCGGCAACCTGACCGGCTTTCCGGCCGGGATGGCGGTGCGAGTGACCGATAGCACCGGTGGGCCGTTGCGCGACGACCCGGCGCCGCCACCGGGCAACGCCCGGTTTGTGGATGGCGCGACCTACACCTTCGGCGGCATCAGCGTGACGATGACGGGCGTGCCCGGCGACGGCGACAGCTTTACCATCGCCGGCAACAGCAGCGGCGTCGGCGATACCCGCAACATCGGCCTGCTGGGCGACCTGCAGACCAAGAACATCTTCAACAACGGCACCGCCACGCTGCAGTCCTCGTACGCCCAGCTGGTCAGCACGGTGGGCAACAAGACGCGCGAGGTGCAGGCCAACGCCAGCGCCGGCGAAGCACTGCTGACCCAGGCAAGGAGCGCCGCCCAGGACGTCTCGGGCGTCAACCTGGACGAGGAAGCGACCAATCTGATCAAGTACCAGCAGGCCTACCAGGCGGCCGGCAAGGTCATGCAGATCGCCGGCACCATCTTCGACACGCTGCTGTCGATCGGCCGTTAATAAGGCAAGCACAAGCCAAGAACAGTAGAGGCACCCATGCGCATCAGTACCCTGTCAATCTACGGCAACGCCACCGCCCAGCTCAACACGCTGCAGAGCGCCCTGGCGCGCACCCAGATGCAACTGTCGACCAACCGCCGCATCATCACCCCGGCCGACGACCCGGTGGCATCGGCGCGCGCGCTCGAGGTGAGCCAGTCGCGCGAGATGAACGCGCAGTTCGCCACCAACCGCGCCAACGCGCGCTCGTCGCTGTCGAGCGTGGAGGGCGCGCTGCAGAACGCCGGCAACCTGCTGCAGGATATCCAGCAGCTGGCTGTCAACGCCGGCAACGGCACCATGCTGCCGCAGGACCGCGAGGCGCTGGCCACCGAGCTGGAAGGGCGCCTGCACGACCTGCTGGGCGTGGCCAATACCACCGATGGCGCCGGCGGCTACCTGTTCTCCGGCTACATGGTCACCACCCAGCCGTTCAACCTGACGCCGGGCGGCGCCCAGTACCAGGGCGACCAGGGCCAGCGCCAGTTGCAGGTGGGCGCATCGCGCAAGATTCCGCTGTCGGCTTCCGGCAGCGCCGTGTTCGAAAACAACCCGACCGGCAACGGCAGCTTCCAGACCCAGGCCGCCGGCACCAACACCGGCGCGGGCATCATCTCCTCGGGTTCGGTCACGAACCGCGGCGCGCTGACCGGCCACGATTACGCCTTGAGCTTCTCCGTGACCGGCACGCCGGCGGTGACGACCTACACCGTCAACGACACCTCGACCACGCCGCCGACCGAGGTGCTCGCGAACCAGCCCTACGTGCCGGGCAACACCATCAGCTTCGGCGGCATGAGCTTCGACATCAAGGGCGAGCCGGCCGACGGCGACAGCTTCACGGTCAAGCCGAGCGAGAAGCAGTCGGTGTTCACCACCGTGACCGACCTGATCGCGGCGCTGCGCGCCCCGGCCGACGGGTCAAGCGGTAAGGCGGCGCTGACGAACAGCCTCAACACCGCGCTGGACAACCTGAAGTCGGCCCACGACAATGTGCTGACGGTGCAGGCCTCGGTAGGCGCGCACATGAAGGAACTCGACTACCTCGACAGCGCCGGCGACGACCTCGACATCCAGTACGCGTCCACGCTGTCGGATCTGCAGGACCTGGACATCGTCAAGGCCATTTCCGAATTCTCCCAGCAGCAGACCACGCTGCAGGCGGCGCAGATGTCGTTCAAGACGATGTCGGGGCTGTCGCTCTTCAATTACCTGTGATCCTTGTAAGTTCCTCCATGGAGCCGGCGCCAGCCGGCTTTTTTTTCTTTTCCTCGTCCCTTAGAGCGATTGAATTGGATGCCTATCTCGATGGCACACGCTGAAATTTTTCGCGTAACAGAAATGCACGCAAAGTAACAGAATGTATCAAATACGCCACGGATAGTTCCCTAAAAACAAATTTTCTTTCGGAAACTCGTCTTTACGCCTTTGCATTACAGCAATGTTGTGTAAAAGTATTTGCCCGCATTGTTCAAGCTGCAAGGATCAAGGCAGCTGGGAGAATGCGTGTAGCAAGAAAAATTTACTATCCTGGAGTCGTTTTGAAGCACAAGAGTACTTTGAATAAGCGCGCCATCGCGGTCGCGTTGAGCATGGCATTCCCTGCGCTGGTTGGCGCGCAAGAAGCAAACCCGCAGCCGATGAAGATGCAGCGCGTGGAAATCACGGGTTCGAGCATCAAGCGTACCGAAACGGAAGCAGCCGCTTCGGTGCAGATCCTGACCCGCGACGATATCGAGCGCACCGGCGAAACGACGGCCCTGGGTATCCTGACCTCGACCGCATCGATCAACACCAACCTGAGCTCGGCCAGCTCCTCCTCGGGCAGCTTCGCGACCGGCGCCTCGGCCGTCAGCATGCGCGGCCTGGGCAAGGTCTCGACCCTGGTGCTGGTCAACGGCCGCCGCATCGCGCCTTACGGCCTGTCCGACGGCGCGCAGGAAAACTTCACCAACCTCGACGCGATCGCCAGCGACGCGATCGAGCGCATCGAAGTGCTGAAGGACGGCGCATCGGCGATCTATGGCTCCGATGCCGTTGCCGGCGTGGTCAACATCATCCTGCGCAAGGAATTCACCGGCGCCCGCGTGCGCGCCAGCTACAAGGAATCGCAGCATTTCAAGGATGACCGCAACCGCAACGTGTCGGCCATCGTCGGCTGGGGCGACATCGATACCAACGGCTTCAACACCTACCTGACCGCCGAAGTCTACAAGCGTGACGGCTACAGCGTCGGCGACCTGCGCCGTCACTACCCGGCATGGCACCGTTTGACCCCGGGCCGCTCGACCTGGGATGCGAAGAGCTCGTTCTCGCCGACCGGCAACTACTTCCTGAGCAGCACCAACATCGTCGCGGCCCCGGGCTGCCCGGCCGAGAACATCGATCCGGCCGACAAGCTGTGCAAGATGGACATCCTGCCGTACAGCGGCTTGATCACCGACAACAAGCGCCACGCCATCGTCAGCCACACCAGCTTCCGTATCGGCAAGGACATCGATGCCAAGCTGGAGATCAGCAATTCCGGCGCCGAGAGCGACTACATCGTCACCCCGTTCAACGTCAGCAACGGCAGCGCGACCAGCTCGTCGAGCATCTGGTACGACGTCATGGGCGGCAAGATGGTCGGCCCGTTCTCGTATCCGAAGCTGCCGGTCGGCCACCCGAACAATC
The DNA here is from genome assembly GCF_042432755.1 of Massilia consociata. Classification (NCBI taxonomy): domain Bacteria; kingdom Pseudomonadati; phylum Pseudomonadota; class Betaproteobacteria; order Burkholderiales; family Oxalobacteraceae; genus Massilia; species Massilia consociata. The sequence continues at coordinate 300,495 of NZ_JBHLWP010000013.1, read as the reverse complement.
CGTACAACGTGCCGGTCGAGTACCGTGCGCGCATGATGGATACCGGCGACGGCTTCAACTTCAACACCACCGATTCCGAGCAGTCGCGCGTGATGCTGTCCCTGACCGGCACCATCGGCAACTATGACTGGCGCTCGGCCGCCGGCTGGGCCAAGTCGACCGCATCGAAAGCCACCCGCGCCGTCAGCGCCAAGGGCTATACCGACGCGATCGTCAACGGCACCTACAAGTTCGGCCAGCAGAACGATCCGGCGCTGCTGAACGCGATGTTCCCGGTGCGCACCACCGAAGGCGAAGCGGTCGTGAAGTTCTTCGACGCGACCATCTCGGGCACGGTCATGCAACTGCCGGCAGGTCCGCTGAACGTCGCGATCGGTACCGACATCCGCAGCAACTCCTACCAGATGAAGAGCTCGGACAACGTCCTGCGCGGCGAACTGGTCGGCATCTTCGGCCTGCAGGTGGACGACACCGTCAGCCAGTACGCCCTGTTCACCGAAGCGAACGTGCCCCTGACCAGGAAGCTGGAGCTGAGCGCCGCCCTGCGTGCCGACAAGACCGATGGCGCCGATGCGCATGTGTCGCCGAAACTCGGCCTGCGCTACAACGTCACCAGCAGCCTTCTGCTGCGCGCCACCGCCTCGGGCGGCTTCCGCGCACCGAACATCGTCGAGTCGGGTAACGGCCTGGGCCGCAGCTCGGTTGCCAACAGCGTCAACGACCCGCGCCGCTGCACGATCGCCAACCAGCTCAACGCACTGGTGCAGGGCGCGCCGAACGCGACCACGGCCGAGAAGGCGCAGGCCAACACCTTCCGCAACGCCGACTGCTCGGGCAGCCTGCCGAGCTTCGTGTCCTCGAACCCGGACCTGAAGCCGGAAACCTCGCGTTCGTTCACCAGCGGCATCGTGTTCGAGCCGGTCAAGAACTGGAGCATGGGCCTCGACTACTACTTCATCGAGCGCCGCAACGAGATCGGCACCCGTTCGGTGACCGACGTGCTCAAGGGCGAGGCCAGCCTGCCGGCCGGCCAGCTGATCCGCGTCGACAACAGCGCCAACGACAACGAGTTCCTGGCGCTGGTGCGCAAGTACGCCCCGAACAACACCGTCAACTACGGCGGCGTCGGCAAGCTGGGCATGCTCTACAACCCGTACGTCAACAGCGGCAAGACCCGCGTCTCGGGCTTCGACTTCGACGCCTCGGGCCGCTTCAAGCTGGCAGGCAACGACGTGCGCCTGAAGCTCGACGGTACCTATGTCTGGAAGTACCAGGACTTCAGCGTGGCCGACAACGCCTACGGCCCGGACATGACCGGTACCTGGGACTACGGCAGCGCCCTGAAGGTCAAGGCCCGCGCCTACGTCAAGACCGGCGACTTCGACCACGGCCTGACCGCGAACTTCGCCAGCAGCTACAGCAACAACAGCATCTCGTCGCCGACCTACTGCGTGACCCAGAAAGTCGCCGCCGAGTACATGGATGCGTGCCAGCGTGTCGGCAGCAACACCACCTGGGACTACAACCTGGCCTACTCGGGCATCCCGCACGTGAGGCTGAACCTGTACATCGACAACATCTTCGCGCGCAAGACCCCGATCGAATGGCGTGACGGCTGGAGGACCACCAATCCGCAGTTCCGCCGCTTCGGCTTCGCCGCCAGCTACACCTACTGACCGCTTGACCTTCGGTAGATAGCAAAAGACCAGGCTTCGGCCTGGTCTTTTTTTATCTTGAAAAAGGGAAGCGGTCCCTCAGCCGTTGGTTGGCACAAGAATGCAAACGACATTCGCAGCGATCACTGCTTGCAGGGCGGCGCCAGCCGGCTTTCCTACTGCTTCGCCCGGGTGTCCGCTGCGCGCAGCGCCTTCAGCTCCCGGTGCAGCCAGGCCCGGCTCTCGACCGGGTCGCCATTGCCGCACCTGACCCGGTAGGGCCGGCCCGAGAAGCTGCTTTTCGAGGCGGCGAATTCGATGAACTGCTCGGTGCTGGTGACCGTTTCCGGCCGGCCTTCGATGTGTTTCAGCTTGCGCAGCAGGTGCGCGCGTGCGTCGTCACCGCTGTGCCAGCTGCGGTTGCGTTCGAACTGGCAGCCGGACGCGGTGATCCTGCCGAGCAGTGCCTCGATCTCGGCACGCACTGTGGCCGGCGTCGGGGCGGCGTTGGCGGAAAGGCAGGCCGCTCCCAGCAGGGCGAGCGCGGCCAGGCGGCTGCGGCGAATGAATGGCATAGTCATTGTGGCGGGTGCCGGCCCGGCATGCCCGCAACGTTCATCGGGCCGCCAGCATAATCGAAATACCGCGTGGCGAGCGCCCAAATGACAAATGCCAGTCAGTTTCCTGACTGGCATTTGAACGATCACCGGCGCGTCGCCGTTTGCCTGGCGCGCAGGCTCCGGGATCAGGACTGGCGGCGGCGGCGGACGGCGAGTGCGGCCAGGCCCAGGCCCATCAGGCCCAGGGTAGCCGGTTCCGGCACGGCGCGCTCGCGCTGCGGCTTGTCGACCACCGTGGCGCTCAGGCTCGAACCCGTAAAGTTGTAGTCGCCCGCGCTATCGGTGCTCAGGAAGACCGACAGCTTGCCATACGTGTTCAGTTGGCCGAGCGCCGTGGTCAGGTCGATGTCGACGGGCGTGATATTGTCTTTGCCGTTGTTGACAGCATTGTTCCTGTCGTCGCGGTACACCTGTGCGAACTCGGTGCCGCCGATGATGAACTTGAGGGTCTCGTCGCCTTTGTTCTCGTCGGTGAGGAAAATCGTCAGCTTGACGTCTTCCAGCGACTGGGTCAGGTAATCGAAGTTCTTGGTCGGGACGGTGTATTCGAACTCGAAGAACTTGGTCTTGGTGACCGTTACCTTGGTCGCCGGGGTGAAGGTATCGATGACGCCGGCGTGCGAGAGGAGGGCGGTGCCGAACAGGGATGCAGCAAGGATCAGGTTTTTAGCGATGGACATGATAGTTCCCTTTATAAGAATGAACTCACATAAAGCACAATCCATGCCAGGTAAAAAATCACTTTATAATCAATTAGTTACTCGCATTCTGTGTTCGCTTCCATTTGCACTGTAAAGATTTCCAGACAGTAATGCAAATTGCAAAATGGAGATTTATAAGACTGTGAACTATCTTGACAATTTCGTGGCTGTTTGTAAATTATGATAAATTAATTGAAACTATTATTCTTAAAATGTACGATTAATTTCTTAATTGCAATTTTGTGCTGTAAAGAAAGTCGACACTTTACAGCCGTATAGGTGAGCAAGCGCTTGTATGCCTCGTCAGTCGGGCGTGCGCGCCGGTGCTGGTGCCGACGCTGGCGGGCGCTCGGCGGCGCCGCGCGGCACCGCACGTCCGGCCTCGATGCCCTGGTTGAACAGGTTCACGATCGGCATGCCGAGGTAGGGCATGGCCAGGCTCAGGGTCAGGAAGCCCACGCCGAGCGTCACCGGGAAGCCGATACCGAAGATGTTCAGCTGCGGCGCGGCGCGCGTCAGGATGCCCAGGGCCACGTTGGTGATCAGGAGGGCGGCCACGATCGGCAGTGACAGCTGCAGGCCGGCCGAGAAGATCTTGCCGCCCCAGCGCGCCAGTTCCAGCGGCGCACTGCCCGAGAAGGGCGTGGCGGCGATCGGCATCGCGTGGAAGCTCTCGGCCAGCGCCGCCAGCAGCATCAGGTGGGCATTCACGGCCAGGAAGGCCATGGTCGCCACCAGCGCCAGGAACTGGGCGATCGCCGCCGAGCGGCCGCGTGAGTTGGGGTCGAAGAATACCGCAAAGCCCAGGCCCATGGTCATGCTGGCCACTTCGCCGGCGTACTCGATGGCGGCGAACACGATGCGCATGGCAAAGCCCATCGCCAGGCCGATCAGGAGTTCCTTGAACAGGATCAGCAGGCCGGCCCAGGACGTGGGCTCGATCGCCGGAATGTCCGGCACCGTGGGGGCGATGACGGACGCCAGCAGCACGCCGAGTGCGACCTTGATGGACATCGGCACGCCGGCATTGCCGAACAGCGGCGCGGAGGCGACCAGGCCGAGGATGCGCGTGAGCGGCCACAGCAACCCGGCTATCCAGGCATTCATTTCGCCTGTGGTAAGGCTCAGCATTGTGCAGGAATGGTTGCGCGTTCGCCCAGGGCCCGCATCACGAACTCGTCCTCACGGTGTTATCCGATCAGTCCCGGAATGCTGGTGAACACCTGGCGCATGTAGTCGAGCATGGTCGACAGCATCCACGGCCCGGCCACGACCAGCGCGATGAAAATGCCGACCAGCTTCGGGATGAAGGACAGGGTCGCTTCGTTGATCTGGGTGGCGGCCTGGAAGATGCTGATGACCAGGCCGATGATCAGGGCCACCAGCAGCATCGGGGCGGCGACCATCAGGGTCACCTCCATGGCCGTGCGGCCCATCGTCATGACGGTTTCTGGAGTCATGCTTTGCTTCCCCTAGTAGAAACTCTGGGCGAGCGAGCCCAGCAGCAATTGCCAGCCGTCGACCAGCACGAACAGCATCAGCTTGAACGGCAGCGAGATCACGGCGGGCGACATCATCATCATACCCATGGCCATCAGCACCGACGCGACCACCATGTCGATGATCAGGAAGGGGATGAAGATCGCGAAGCCGATCTGGAACGCGGTCTTCAGCTCGCTGGTAACAAAAGCCGGGATCAGGACGCGCAGCGGAATGTCCTCCGGCCCCTGCAGGGCGGGCGAGCGCGAGATTTTGACGAACAGGGCCAGGTCCGATTCGCGGGTCTGCTTGATCATGAATTCCTTCAGCGGCACCGCGCCGCGCTCGAGCGCCTCGCCCATCTGCACCTGGTTTTGCTGCAGCGGCAGGTAGGCCTCGGTATAGATGCGGTCGAACGTGGGGCCCATCACGAAGAAGGTCAGGAACAGCGCCAGGCCCACCATCACCTGGTTCGGCGGGGCGGTCTGGGTGCCGAGCGCCTGGCGCAGCAGCGACAGCACGATGATGATGCGGGTGAACGCCGTCATCATCAGGAGCGCGGCCGGCAGGAAGGTCAGCGCCGTCAGCAGGATCAGGGTCTGCACCGGCAGCGAGAAGGACGTGCCGCCGCCCGCGGCAGGGCGGGTGGTGAAGGCCGGGATGCCGGCCTGGGCCTGGGCCAGCAGCGGCAACAGCGCCAGGCCCACCAGTCCGGCCCCCAGCAGGAGGCGCTTTGCAGCTTGATTATTTCGCATTACGTTTGTCTATCGTGTTCTTGAGCCAGTCGCCGAAGCTGGCATTGGGTGCAGCGTGGCCGGCGAGCGTGGCATGTCCATGCGCGCCTTCCTGGCGCGGCATGGTGGCCAGCGCGTTGACGCGTCCGGGCGAGGCGCCGACGACGATCCACTGGTCGCCCACTTCCACCACCATGATCCGTTCGCGCCCGCCGATGCTCAGCGCGCCGACCAGCTTGACGTTGGCGCTGGCGCCCATGGCGCGCGGACCGAAGCGCTTCATGAACCACGCCAGGCCGAGCAGGAGGCCGAGCACCAGCACCAGCGCGAGGATGGTCTGCAGCAGGCTGCCGGTACTCGGCGTGGCCGAACCGGGCATGACGACCTGCGGCGGGCGCCCGTCCGGGGCCGGGGGCGTGGTTGCAGTCGTGCCGGCAGCAGGTTCCTGTGCGGTAGGCGCGGGCGGCGTTTCGGCAGTGGGCGCAGGACCGGGCGCCTGGACCGGCGTCGAAACCGGGCCGGACGGGGCAGGGCGGGCCGGGGTGGCCGGGCGGCCGGCCGTGGTGGCGCCGGGGGGCAGGGGTTGGGTTTCCTGCGAAGCCGGCGGCGTGGCTGGGACCGGTGCGGTCGCGGCTGGGGCGGCAGGTTCGATGCGGGGAGCGGCTTGCGGGGCATCCTGCTGCTGGGTAACGGGTGCGGGTGCCTGGCCGGCTCCGATTGGGGCTGCACAGGCTGCCAGTGGTGCAAACAGCAGCGCTGCCGCAATCCGTAGGCGTAGGGTGGTCGGCTTTGCCGACCGCGCGGTGATCGCCAGCGGATGAAATGACGCACGGGCAGATCCTGCCCAGTGTGAACGCGCGGACGGCGGAGCCGTCCACCCTACAACGTCGCCCGCCGCCGGGTGCGTCCGCACCGCGGTGGACTGATCATGTTCAAAAGAGGCGACGTTGCTATAGGTCATTTATTCAGTTTTCTGATCCGTTCCGACGGCGTAATGATATCAGTCAGGCGGATACCGAACTTGTCGTTCACGACCACGACTTCGCCCTGTGCGATCAGGCAGCCGTTGACCAGCACGTCCATCGGCTCGCCGGCCAGGCCGTCGAGTTCGACCACCGAGCCCTGGGCCAGTTGCAGCAGGTTCTTGATCGCGATCTTGGTGCGGCCGAGCTCCACGGTCAGCTGGACCGGGATGTCGAGGATGAAGTCGATGTCGTTCGGCGTCTCGTTGCGCGTGCCCTTGTTCGAGAAGTCCTTGAACACGGCGGCGGCCGGGGCGCTTGCTGCGGCCTGCTGCTGGCGTTCGAGCGCCGCCGCCTCGGCCGCGGCCTGCTCGGCGATCGCCGCGCCCCAATCGTCGTCGAGGCTGCTCTGGTCGTCCTGGGTGTCAGACATGGTGCTCTCCTGGTACTTGCCGGCGCAAACGGCCGGCGTGGTGCATGGGTTGCTGGATTACTTGTTGAAGTTGTCGCTGTTGGCGAGCAGGCGCTCGACCTTCAGCGCGTACTGGCCGTTGTGGACGCCGTAGCTGCAGTCCATCACCGGCACGCCGTCCACCGTGGCCTGCAGGGTTTCCGGCACCGTGATCGGGATGACGTCGCCGACCTTCATGTTGAGGATCTCGTCGAAGTTGGCGCGCCCTTCGCCCAGCACCGCCACCAGCTCGACTTCGGCGACCTGGATCTGCTGCGTCATCAGGCGCACCCAGCGCTTGTCGACTTCGAGCGCCTCGCCCTGGATGCTCGAGGTCAGTGCGTCGCGGATCGGCTCGATCATCGAGTAGGGCATGCAGAAGTGGATCTGGCCCGACACCGAGCCGAGCTCGATGGTGAAGGTGCAGGACACCACGACCTCGTTCGGGGTCGCGATGTTGGCGAACTGCGTGTTCATCTCGGAACGGATGTACTCGAACTCGATCGGGTACACCGGCTCCCACGACTTGGCATAGGCCTCGAACACGATGTCGAGGATGCGCATGATGATGCGCTGCTCGGTCTGGGTGAAGTCGCGGCCTTCCACGCGCGTGTGGAAACGGCCGTCGCCGCCGAACAGGTTGTCGACCAGCAGGAACACGAGGCCCGGGTCGAACACCATCAGCGCCGTGCCGCGCAAGGGCTTCATGTGGATCAGGTTGAGGTTGGTCGGGACCACCAGGTTGCGGATGAACTCGCTGTACTTCGAGACCCGCACCGAGCCCACCGAGACCTCGGCGCTGCGGCGCAGGAAATTGAACAGGCCAACCCGCAGATACCTGGCGAAACGCTCGTTGATGATCTCGAGCGTCGGCATGCGGCCGCGGACGATCCGCTCCTGCGTTGCCAGGTTATATGTGCGAACCCCCGAGGTGTCTTCAGGCGCCGCAATGTCGTCCTGATCGCCGTTGACCCCCTTCAGGAGGGCATCGACTTCTTCCTGTGAGAGGAAATTATCGGCCATGGTGCTTCCGCGCTTCTTTCTCGGTACTTTCTCGGTTACTGGATGATAAACGAGGTAAACAGGACGTCGGTGACGTCCTGCTCGTCGCCGCCTTTTGCAAAAGGTTCCTGGACGATTGCCTGGATCTCGGCGGCGAGCTGCTGCTTGCCTTCGACCGTGCTGATCTCCGATGCCTTCTTGCCCGACAGGAGCAGCAGCACGCGGTTGCGCACGATCGCCATGTTGTCCTTGATGAGCGTGGCCTGTTCCGGGCCGTCGACCTGCAGCGTGAACTGCACCTGCAGGTACTGCTCGCCGTTCTCCGGCTGCAGGTTGACCGTGAAGGCTTCGACCGGCACGTAGTGCGGCTTGACGTTGGACGCCTTCTTCTTTTTCTTCGATGCCTTGGGGGTATCTTCGGCGGCCGCGTCGCCGCCTTGCATGAAGAACCATGCCGCGCCACCGCCGCCGCCGAGCAGCAGGACGGCCGCGAGCGCAGCGATCATCAGCTTCTTCTTCGAGCCGGCGGGCGCTGCTGCGGCGTCGGCTTTCGGATCGGCCTTGGCTTTTGGATTCGCTTTCAAGATGCTCTCTTTACTGCTGAAAAGATTGTGTCCGTCATTATGGCATTATCGTGGGCAAGCAAAGACCGGCAAGCCCCGAAAAGAGGGGAGAAGGGCCGGCAATCCCGACGATTGTTGCGCGCGCGTGCTGACAAGCTTGTAACGCAGGGTGGGCGGCCATGCCGCCGACCCCGGATCATGCGAAGGTATCGACCATGCCGCTGTCACCCAGCGCCACGGTGCGCGTGGCCGGGCGGGCAGCGGTGTCGCCGGCATCGGCCAGGGTGCCGCCGTTACCGGCGTCGCCATTTCCGCCACCGTTCCCACGCCGCTCGCCATCCTGCGCCTGGCGTCCGTCCGGCACGCCGGCATCGACCGTCGCGTTACCGAGCGCGATGCCGCTTTCGCTCATCATCTCGCGCAGGCGCGGCAGGGCATTTTCCAGGGCCTGGCGCACTTCCAGCTGGCTCGAGGAGAAGGCCACGCTGGCCTGGTCGTTGCTCACGTTGAGCACCACCTGCACCGGACCGAGATCCGGCGGATTCAGGGTCAGCGTGGCGGCCTGTTCCTTGCCCACCATGTAGACGATGCGCTGGCTCACCTGGTTGTCCCAGGCCTGGGTGCCCACGCGGGCCGGGATGCGGTCGCCAGGGACGGCAGCCGGGTTGGCCGCGGCCTCGAGTCTGGCGGCCTGCGCCTGCAACTGGGTGAGGGTCGGGGCCGGTGCCGGGGCTTCCGCCGCGGCCTGGCTTGCGGCCTCGCGCGCCTGGCCCTGCAGCTTGCCCGGGTCTGCCGGGACGGCTGCCTGGGCATGCTGTTGTGGAGCGCGCAGGTCGGCGGCGCCGTCACCGGCAGGCTTGACGCCGGCCGCCAGCGCGAAGCCGGCGTCGTCTTCGGCAGCGGCTGCCGCAGCCGGGTCGGTGCCGGCCGCGCTATCCTGGATGTCGAGCTTGGCAAAGGCGGACTGGAGCGCGGCGAGCTGCAGCTCGGCGCCGCCTGCCGGCGCCGCTTCGGCGGCAACCGGCGCCTCGGCCTGCGCCTGCCGGGCGAGGCTGGCCATGAAGGCCAGCATGTCGGTCACCGGCGTAGCGGCGGCCTCGGCTGCCGCGGCCGCCTGTTCGGCGCTCGCCGCGTCCTCGGCGCCATCGGCGGAGCCGGCAGCCGTGGCCTGGGCCGTCGCAGGCGCGTCGGATGCCGCTTCGTTCTGCTTCGCCGGTTCGCGCGCGGCAGCCTTCGCGCCCTGGGCCTGCGCCGCCGGCTTCTCGGCGCCCTGCTGCCGTGCCGGCGCGGCCGGCTTGTTGGCGGCGGTGTTTGCCGGCGCAGGGGAGGGGGCGCCGCTCATGCCGGGCATGGCCTGGCGCTGCGCGAGCTCGCGCGAGAGCGTGGCGCCGAACAGGTTCGGGTCGGGCGCCTGCACGCCCGCCGCGGCGTTGCGCTGGGGCTGCGCCGGCGCGCCGGCGCCGGAGACCTGGAACGGAAGAGGGGTCGTCTGCATCGTCATGGTGTTCAGCCTTGGTCAGCTCAGGGGTCAGTTCTGCTTGTGGCGGGCGCCACGCGCAGCGTGGTCGTCCATCAGTTTCTGGTCGCGCTTGTTCTCGATCGCCAGCGCCTCAAGGGCGACGCGTTCGTTCAGGGTGCGGTAGGACAGGCGCTTGCGCTCGCTTTCCTGCCATGCCTTCTTTTCCACGTCCGCCTTGTACTTCGCGTGCTTGATCACTTCGCGCTGGCCGGTGATGGCGTTGTCCAGCTTGCCGATGAAGGCCACGAAGTTGTGGTACGCGAAGGGCGTGATGCCCGCCATCTGGGCCGCATCGAGCTTGCGCACGTAGTCGTCGCGGTAGCCGTCCAGCATGACCAGCTTCTGCTCGGCTTCCTCGACCGCCTTCAGGGCCGCGCCCAGGCGCTTGGCGATCGCGTCGGAGTCGCGCTGCGCCAGGTCGATCAGGGTCTCGAGTGCGGAAGGGTTGGCCATTACCGAAGCAAATGCGCGTTCACGTTAATGAGCGCAGTATAGTGCCCACCGGCATCCTTTCATCACTGGAATAGAGAGGTCAATTGCCCCAAGCTCTCCAGCATGCCTGCGTTGTCGTGGATTTCCTGGCACAGGAAGTGTTCGATCTGCTCGTGCTTGGCGATTGCCTGGTCGAGCACCGGGTCGCTGCCGGCGGCGTAGGCGCCCACGCTGATCAGGTCGCGCGAGCGCTGGTAGCGCGAATACAGCTGCTTGAGCTTGCGCGCCGCCAACTGGTGCTCGTGCGAGGTGATCGAGTGCATCGCGCGCGAGATCGACTGTTCGATGTCGATCGCCGGGTAGTGGCCCGCTTCGGCCAGGTGGCGGTTCAGCACGATGTGGCCGTCCAGGATGCCTCGCGCGGCATCCGCAATGGGGTCCTGCTGGTCGTCGCCTTCCGAGAGCACGGTGTAGAAGGCGGTGATCGAGCCGCCGCCCTCGACGCCGTTGCCGGCGCGTTCCACCAGTACCGGCAGCTTGGCGAACACCGAGGGCGGATAGCCCTTGGTGGCCGGCGGCTCGCCGATGGCCAGGGCGATCTCGCGCTGCGCCATCGCATAGCGGGTCAGCGAATCCATGATCAGGAGGACGTTCTTGCCCTGCTCGCGGAAGTGCTCGGCGATCGCGGTGGCGTAGGCGGCGCCCTGCAGGCGCATCAGGGGCGGCGCGTCGGCCGGCGCGGCCACCACGGCCGAGCGGGCGCGGCCTTCCGGCCCGAGGATCTGTTCGATGAATTCCTTGACTTCCCGCCCGCGTTCGCCGATCAGGCCGACCACGATCACGTCGGCGGTGGTGTAGCGCGCGATCATGCCCAGCAGGACCGATTTACCGACCCCGGTGCCGGCGAACAGGCCCAGTCGCTGGCCGCGGCCGACCGTCAGCATGGCGTTGATGGCGCGCACGCCCACGTCCAGGGTTTCCGAGATCGGGGCGCGGTCCAGCGGATTGATCGGACGGGCATTCAGGGGGCCGACTTCGTTGGTCGAGAGCGGCCCCTTGCCGTCGAGCGGGCGGCCGGCGCCGTCCACCACCCGGCCCAGCAACTGCATGCCGACCGGCAGGTGGCGCGCGCGGTCGCTCGGGCGGCGGCGCGGGTGCTGCACGGTGCCCGGTTTCGGCAGCGCCGACTCGACCGGGAACACGCGCGAGCCGGGCACCACGCCTTCGACGTCGCTCTGCGGCATCAGGAACAGGCGCTCGCCCTCGAAGCCGACCACCTCCGCTTCGATCTTCACGCCGTTGGCGACCGGGATGGTGCAGGCGCTGCCGACGGCCAGCTTCAGGCCGACGCATTCCATCACCAGGCCGGCCACGCGTGTGACGCGGCCCGAGACCTGCATCGGCTCGGCGAAGCCGACCAGGGCGTCGCAGTCCTTGATGAAGGCTTTCCAGCGGGCGGTGTGGCGGTCGGTCGTTTGTGCAGTCATGGTTTTGTAGGGTGGCCGGGTTTCCCGGCCGCGCGTTCAACGATCGTATTGGATTTCAATGGGTGTTCATGGTCCGCGGCCGGGGTTTGAACGCGCGGTCGGCGGAGCCGACCACCCTACGGCAGCCAGTCGACGTTGGATTGGAGGGCATGCGTCAGCCGTGCCCAGCGGGCAGCGGCTTGCGCATCGATCTGGTTGCTGGCCGTATCGACCTTGCAGCCGCCGCGCGCCATCGCGGCATCCTCGGCGATGCGCCAGCCGCCCTTGACCAGCTCCTGGCCCATGGCCTGGCGCACGATCTCGGCATCGAGGGGATGGAGCGTCAGCACGGCCGGCTGGGCCAGTACCGGCAGGTAGCCGATCGCTTCCTGCACTACCGGCAGGATCAGTTCGGGGCGCACGTCGAAGGCGGTGCGCACCATGCCGCGCGCCAGGCGCAGGGCCAGTTCCAGCACGTCGTGGGCAATGGTCTCGTCGGCCTGCATCACGGCCTCGCTGAAGGTGGCGGCGATGGACCGCAGGTGTTCCAGTTCGGCCGTGGCCTCGGCCTGGCCGGCGCCGGCGCCGTCGGCATAACCCTGGGCGTGGCCTTCGGCATGGCCGGCAGCATGACCTGCAACCCGGCCTTCCTCCAGCCCTTCGGCATAGCCCTCGGCGCGCGCCTGCTCGCGGATCGCTTCCAGTTCCTCGATGGTCGGCAGCGCGACCTGCGGCACGATTTCCACCGGTGCCGCGGCGGCGGCGGGGGCGGGCGCCTGGCGGCGCGCCGGACGCTCGTCGAACGAGGTCATTTCCCAGCGCTGGTAAGCGCTTTGCTGTTCCTTTGGAATCATCAGATGAACGAATCCTCGCCTTTACCGCCCAGCACGATCTGGCCTTCGTCCGCCAGGCGGCGCACGATCTGCAGGATCTGCTTCTGCTGGGTCTCCACTTCCGACAGGCGCACCGGGCCTTTCGATTCCAGGTCTTCGCGCATCATCTCGCCGGCGCGCTGCGACATGTTCTTGAAAATCTTCTCGCGCAGGTCCTGCGAGGCGCCCTTGAGGGCGATGATCAGCATCTCGGACTGCACTTCGCGCAGCAGCAGCTGGATGCCGCGGTCGTCGATGTCGATGATGTTGTCGAACACGAACATCTCGTCCATGATCTTCTGCGCCATGTCGTTGTCGTAGTTCTTGATGTTGTCCATGACGGCCGCTTCCTGCTCGCCGCTCATGAAGTTCAGGATCTCGGCGGCGGTGCGCACGCCGCCCAGCGAGGACTTCTTGATGTTCTCGTTACCCGACAGCAGCTTGGTCAGCACGTCGTTCAGCTCGCGCAGCGCCGCCGGCTGGACGCCGTCCAGGGTCGCGATACGCAGCACCACGTCGTTGCGCAGGCGTTCGGTGAAGTGGGCCAGGACTTCGCAGGCCTGGTCGCGTTCGAGGTGCACCAGGATGGTGGCGATGATCTGCGGGTGCTCGTTGCGGATCAGTTCGGCCACCGAGGGCGAATCCATCCACTTCAGGCTCTCGATGCCCGAGGCGTCCTTGCCGCCCAGGATGCGGTTGAGCAGCACGGCGGCCTTGTCGTCGCCCAGCGCCTTGGTCAGCACCTGGCGGATGTACTCGTCCGAGTCGAGGCCGACGTTCGAGTGCAGGTTGGTCTCTTCCACGAAGTCTTCCAGCACCTTCACGACTTCGCCGTGCTGCACCGCCTTCATCTGCGCCATCGCGGCGCCCAGCTTGAGCACCTCGCGCGGGCCGAGGAACTTCATCACTTCGGCCGCTTCCGTCTCGCCCAGGGCCAGCATCAGGATCGCCGCCTTCTGTACGCCTTCCTTGTCCTTGTCACTCATTTGATCCCAACCATGCCTTGATTACGTTTGCCACGATGCGCGGGTCTTCGCGGGCCAGGTCCTGCGCCATCTGCAGGTTCGCCCGGTAGCCCTGGTTCCGGCGTTCCACTTCCTGTTCTTCCAGCTCTTCCGGATCCGGCTCGGCTTCTTCCTCGGTCTCTTCTTCTTCCGGTTCCGGTTCCGGCGGCAGCGCCGTGGCCTCGTCGAACTTCTTGATCGCCGGGCGCATCAGGGGCAGCAGGATGCGGAAGTAGAGGAAGGCCAGCACCGCGAACAGCAGCAGGTACTTGCCGATCTCCTTGGCCAGCGGCAGGTTGGCCGGGTCGCGCCACCAGTCGATGCTCGGGGGCGTCTCGTCCGGGCGGTCGACGCCGTCGAACGGGGCGTTGGTCACGTTCAGGGTATCGCCGCGCGCCTCCGAATATCCCATCGCCTGCTTGACCAGCTCGTTGATCTGGGCGACTTCGGCGGCGGCCAGCGGGCGCACGGTGATCTTGCCGGTGGCGGGGTCGACGCTGCGGCGGTGGTTCACCACCACGCCCACCGTCAGGCGCTTGACGCCGCCCATCGGGCGCTGCTCGTAGCGGATGGTCTTGTCGACTTCGTAGTTGGTGGTCGCGTCCCTGCGGGTCGGGCCGGCGGCGGCCGGGCCTGCGGCCGGCCCTTGGCCGTCGATCGGCGCGGTGGCCACGCCCGGCGGCTGGTTCGACAGCGCGCCCGGGATACCCGAGGCGCCAGGGCCCGGCTGGGTCGATTCCGAAGTCTGCTGGCTGCGGATCGCCTGCGGTTCCGGCGGCGAGTTCGGCTTGTACATCTCGGCGGCGGTGTCGACCTGGGCAAAGTCGATCTCGGCGGTCGCCTCGGCGCGCACGTTGCCCTTGCCGACCAGCGGGATGATGATCGACTCGACCTGCTTGATGATGTTCTGCTGCACCTGCTCGACATACTTCAGCTGGCTCGGGTCGAGCTGCTTGCCCAGCCCGGTCTTGTTCGAGGTGTCCGACAGCAGGTTGCCGTGCTGGTCGACCACGGTGACGTTGCCCGTGGTGAGTTCCGGCACGCTCGAGGCGACCAGGTGGACGATGGCGCTGACCTGGCCCGGGTCCAGGGCGCGGCCCGGCTGCAGGTTCAGCAGCACGGAGGCGGTGGGCTTCTGCTGGTCGCGCACGAAGACCGAGGGCTTGGGCAGGGCCAGGTGCACGCGCGCGGCGCCGACCGAGCCGAGCGACTGGATCGAGCGTGCCAGCTCGCCTTCGAGCGAGCGCTGGTAATTCACTTGTTCCAGGAACTGCGACACGCCCAGCTTCTGGTTTTCCATCAGTTCGAAGCCGACGTTGCCGCCCTTCGGCAGACCCTGGGCCGCGAGCTTCAGGCGCAGGTCGTGGATCTGCTCGGCGGGCACCAGGATCGCGCTGCCGCCTTCGGAGAACTTGTACTTGACCCCCATCTGGTCGAGCGAGGCGGTAATGGCGCCGCCGTCGCGGTCGCTGTAGTTCGAGAACAGCACGCGGTAGTCCGGCGCCTGGCTCCACATCCAGAGCGCGATCATGATTGCGAGGACCGCCGCTATGCCGCCGCCGACGGCGACGCGCTTGCCCATCGTGGTCTGGAAAAAGCCCTGCGGCTGCTCGGGCGCCGGGGTGTCGATCAATTCATCAGCAACTGCTGCCATGGTGGGGTCGGGTGTCCGGAATAGGGAAGAATCGTACGTTAGGCCATATTATGGAGCCGCGGGGCAACATTCAAACCCTGAAATAGGGGTGGAAAACCGTGCTTCTTCACCCGAGGAAGTAGCCGGTGGGCTGATATTCTGGCAGCCTGAGTTCAATGGCAGGATCGACAGGGCAGGAGGAGCGATGAGTATTGGTGGAATCGGCGGCATCGACAGCAGCCGCATCCAGGCGATGATGGAGCAGTTGAAGGCCGCGGCGACCAAGCCGGCCGCAGCGCCGCTCGCGCCCGCGGGCCTGGGCAACGTCGGCGCCAAGCCCGCCGTCGAGAAGCTCGACTTCGCCGAGGCGCTCAAGACCTCGCTGCAGCAGGTCAGCGACACCCAGAAGGCGGCACAAGCGCTGGGCCAGCGCTTCGCCATGGGCGACGATACCGTGAGCCTGTCGGACACCATGATCGCCATGCAGAAATCCAGCATCGCCTTCCAGGGCACGGTGCAGGTGCGCAACAAGCTGGTGTCGGCCTATCACGACATCATGAACATGCAGGTGTAAGCCTGGCGGGAACACGCCGTGTCGTACAGCAGTTCCAGACTGCGCATCAGGCCGCCTGTTGTTCCTTGCGATGGAAGGTGACCGGAATGCTCGGGTCGCGCGGCGCCGGTTCCGGCAGCAGCGAGGCCAGGGTGTGGCGGTCGAGTTCGGCGAGGTAGGCGGAGGTGGCGTTGCTCAGCACGCCCTTGAGGCTGCAGTTCCTGACCAGCCCGCAGGGGTTGCCGGCCGGGTCGAAGCACTCGGCCATGTAGAAGTCGCTTTCGCTCTGGCGCACCACGGCCCCGATGTTGATGTCCTCGGGCCTGTGGGCCAGGCGGAAACCGCCGTTGCGGCCGCGGATGGTTTCGATGACGCCGTTGCGGCCGAGCTCGTGCACCACCTTCATGAGGTGGTTCTTCGAGATCGAATGCAGGTCCGCGATCTCCTGGATCGTCACGAGGCGGCCCGGATTGCTGCCGAGGTGGAGCAGGGTCCGCAACGTATAGTCGGTGAAGGAGGTAAGGCGCATGATCGGCCAAGTATAGCGCATCGCCGTTGCCGGCGCGTCGAGCGGACCTCCGCCGGGCAGGCAACGAGGCATGCATATCGACTAGTTATTACAAAGCATTACTTGCCTTATTGTTCTTGTCGTTTCAATATGATGGTTGTCCGCCGCCCGCCGCGGCCGTCTGCTGGAGTCCGCCCATGCACCCGATACCATCCGCCGTCCACATCATGCATGCCGACCCGATCGTCACGATCGGCCTGCATGCCGTCCTGGCCGAGCATCCCGGCCTGCGTGTCACCACGCACCTGCGTCATCCGGAAGCACAGCGCGCAGCGCGCGTGCTCGTGACCGATTACGACACCGGCGTCGCGCTGGCGCGCCAGCCGGCCGGTTTGGGACAGCTTCCCGGCGTACTGGTCGTGACAAGCTTCGACAAGGAATGGGAAGTGCGCCTGGCGATGGATGCCGGCGTGGCCGGCTACCTGCCGCAGTCCTGCGCCCCCGACGAACTGTCGCACGCCGTGGGCCTGCTGGCGCGCGGCCAGCGCTACCTGAGCGAGTCGATGACGCGCAGCGTGGCCGACAGCCTGACCCGCGAGGCCCTGACCGGACGCGAGACCGACGTGCTGCAACTACTGGCGCAGGGCTGCTGCAACAAGTCGATCGCGCGCAAGCTCGGCATCGGCGTGGGCACCGTGAAGACCCACGTCAAGGGCGTCATGAACAAGCTCGATGCCACCGCGCGCACCCACGCAGTGGTGGTGGCGACGCAGCGCGGCCTGATCCGTCCCGGAGGCGGCGCGGCGGCGCACGGCTGATCGCCGGCTTCAGCCGGCCGGCGCCGGCCGGCGCCGCGCACCGTCTCAACGTCCGCCAGCCCTGACCACCCACAGCCCGTCGCGCAGGAAGGCAACCCGGTTCTTGCCGGCATTCTTGGCGACGTACATTGCCGCATCGGCGCGCGACAGCAGGGTGTCGGCGCTGTCGGCGGGCTGGTAGAGCGCCACGCCGATGCTCGCCCCGACCTCGGTGCGGCCCGCCAGCTGCGGATAGGGCCTGCCGGCCGCGCCGAGGATCTTGCTGCAGACCCCTTCCGCGTCGAGCTCGGCGTTGGCCACGTGGTCGAGCAGCACCACGAATTCGTCGCCGGCCAGGCGCGCCACCTGGTCGGTGCGCCGCACCGACTGGCCGAGGCGGCGGCCGAACTCGATCAGCACGGCGTCGCCCATTTCGTGGCCGCAGATGTCGTTCACGGCCTTGAAGCCGTCGAGGTCGATGAACAGCAGCACCAGCGGGCGCGGCGGCTGGCGGCTGGCGGCCTCGATCGCGCGCTGCAGGCGGCCCATGAATTCATAGCGGTTGGGCAGGCCGGTGAGGAAATCGTGGGTGGCGCGGTGGTGCAACTGCTCCGACATGCGGCGCTGCTCGGAGACGTCGCGCAGGAAAGCGTGGAAATAAAGTTCGCCGTCGAAGGGCAGCGCGCCGACCGTGATCTCGACCAGGATCTCGCTGCCGTCCTTGCGCAGCGCCGGCACCTCGACCCGCTTGCGCGGCGACGCGAGCTGGCCGTGGCGCAGGAAGGCCTGCACGCCGTCCAGGTGCTGGCGCCGCATGCGCTGCGGCGTGAGCAGTTCCACCATCGGCTGGCCGATCGCCTCCTGCGCGCTCCAGCCGAAGGTGAGTTCGGCCTGTTTGTTCCACTCGGTGATGATGCCCCGTTCGTTCATGCCGAGGAAGGCGTCGTTGGCATTCTCGATCAGCAGGCGGATCTTCTGCTCCTGGCTGCGCAGCCGCTCTTCGTTCTCGATCTGGGTGGTGACGTCGCGCACCGAGCAGTACATCAGTCCGTTGTTGAGGGCGCGCGTGCTCCACTCGAGCCAGCGGTAGCCGCCGCGCGCGTGGCGATAGCGGTTGCGGAAGCCCCTGGCCACCCCGCCGCGGTAGATCCTGCCGGCTTCGGCCAGCGTGGCCGCGACGTCGTCCGGATGGACGAAGTCGATGAAGGGGCGCGAGCTCAGCTCGTCCTGCGTCCAGCCCAGTGCATCGGTCCAGGCCGGGTTCACCTGCAGCAGGTAGCCGTCGGTGCCGGTGATCGCGAGCAGGTCGGGCGACAGGGTAAAGAAGGCGTCGCGGTCTTCGACCGCCTTCTTGTGCTCGGTGATGTCGATCATCTGCCCGATCAGGCATTCCGGATTGCCCCCGGCATCGCGGCTGAGCGTCACCGTCAGCAGGCCCCAGATGATGCGCCCGCTCGCATGCCGGTAGCGCTTTTCCAGGTTGTAGAAATCGATTTCGTTGGCCAGCACCTTGTTGAGCAAGGTCAGGTCGCCGTCCAGGTCGTCCGGATGGGTGATTTCCTGGAAGGTCAGCGCCAGCAGTTCGTCGCGCGTATAGCCGATGATCCGGCACAGTGCCGGATTGACCTCGATCCAGTGGCCTTGCAGGCTGATAAGTGCCATGCCCACCGACGAATGGGCAAAGGCGGTAAAGAAGAGGTCGGTCGTCGGGGAACGCGTCGGCATCGGGTCACCAGGGGTCAATACAGCCGCTAGTGTAGCCCAACTCCTGTTTGTTAACTATAGGGCAACAAGAAATACTGCCGGCCAGTCAATGCCGCGATCTGGTGGATCAGGCCAGGCCCGCCAGCCGTGCATTGCGCTCGCGCTCGAGCTTGGTGATGTAGCGTTGCACGCCGGCCATTCCGCCGCGCGAGATGTCGACGAACTGCAGGCCGAGGCGGCGGTTGGGCTTGTTGTTGAGCAGGGTCATGTCGAGCGAATTGCGCACCTGCAGCGTGACCGTGACCGGGCCGATCTCGGGCAGTTCGATGCGGCAGTTGGGGAACTCCTCGCCGACCGTGCTGCTGAGCTGGAGCTTGTTGTCGAGGATGGCGATGCCGCCGCAACTGATGTCGTGCAAGGGGAACACCCCGGTGCCGGCGCCCAGCGCGGGCGGCAGCGGGATGATCGCGCGCACCGGATTCGAGACCGGCGTCTCCATCCGGTAGTACTCGCGGCGCTGCAGGCGGATCAGGGTGGGCGGGATGTCGGCGCGCAGCGCGGCGTTGCCCTCGAACAGGGTGGGGCGCAGTTCCTCGGCGGTGAACAGGATGCGGATCTTGTCGAGATAGGTTTCGCAGCGCACGCGGCCGGCGGCGACGATGCGCTCGTTCTGCTCGCGGTCGATCGAGCGGTCCAGCACGATGGTGTTGGTGTCGGGATCGACCTCGAGGATGGTCGTGACGCAGACGTCGGCCTCGCCCTTGACCAGCATGCGGATCAGCTGGTGCTTTTCGCCGATCTGGCGCAGCAGGGCCACGATTTCGCGACGCGACTCCACCTCGTAGTCGTGCCAGTTTTCCAGTTCCTGATTATTCATTGCTTGTACCGGCGTTCGCCGCGTCGTCCTGGTTGAGGTGGGGCGTCGGATCGGGCGGAGGCAGAATCGGAATCGGACCTCCATGTTTCTGAGCCGACTCAATATGATATAGCCATGCCAACAGTTCCGCAATTGCGCGGTACAGGGCCGGCGGGATCTCGCGGTCGAGGTCGACCCGCATCAGCAGCCCGACCAGCTCCTTCGATTCGTGCACGAAGACGCCGGCCTCCCGGGCGCGCTGCATGATCTGCTCGGCGACCAGGCCCTGGCCCTTGGCCACGACCTTCGGCGCCGGGTCGCCGCTGCCGTAGGCAAGGGCGACGGCGCTCGGGCGTCCCTTGCTCGGTGGTTCAGCCATCGTTGGGGTGGTCGTCCTGGCGCGGGGCCCCGCTGCTGCGCACGTCGAAGCCCGCCAGGTGGGTGCCGGCCGCCTCCAGCGCGCCGGCCAGGCCGGCCATGTGCCGGCGCAGCAGGGCGGCGGTGGCGTCGCTGCCGGCCGCGAACTGCACCTGCACCCGGCTGCCCGCCAGCGTCAGGCGCGCGTCGATCTCGCCCAGTTCGGGAAAGCGCAGGCGCAGGCGGCTGTGCCAGTGCGCGTCGGGCGCCCCGGCTTCGTCGCGGCCCTCCTGCTGCCCGTCGTCCACCTTGCGTTGTATTTCCAGTTCCATCGGCTGGCCCGGCCACAGCTTGCCCTGCCAGGCGACCTGCGCCTGCTCCTGGGTGGCCAGCTGCAGGTTGATGAACTGGGCCACCGCGGGGTCGAGGGGCGACTGGCGCAGGCCCTCGCGCGCGGCCTGCTGCTGCGGTTCGGCGTCCAGCTCGGACAGCAGGCGGGCGCCCTGCGCCCATTGCGCCACATGCGACTCGTAGAACAGCCCGCTTTTGCCCAGCGCCTGCCGAAGGCCGGCGGCGATGCCGGCGGCGTCGGCCCCGGCCGCGGCGACCACCGGCGCCCGGCCGACGATCGAGGTCAGCGGCTCACCGGCTTTCCCGGCCGCGGCCAGCACGGCGCCGATGGCCTGGCCGGCCGGGCTGATGGTGGTGTGGTTGGCGTCCGCGCCGGCGCCCAGGGCGGCCGCGCCGGCCGCGGTGGCCTGCAGCAGGGCGGCGGCGCGCCCGATGCCGGCACTGGCGGCGCCTTCGCGCATGGCGAGCGGGGCCTTCGACGGATCGGCGCCCTGCGGCAGCGGCGGTCCGGCTTCGCTGAAGACGGCCCCGCCCTGGACGCCGACCTGGAAGGTCGGGCGCGGGTGTACCGAGACCAGGGTCAGGGGCACGTCGGCGCCGACCTGGGCGCTGGCCGGGAGCTGCATGCGGGCGGGGATGTTGGCGACCTTGACGACGAAGCTGCCGTCGCTCAGTTTGGCAAGGACCTCGCCGTGCAGCGCCTTGCCCAGCTGGGGGGCGAGGGCGCGCTGGAAGGCCTGCTGGCGCGGATCGGCAAGCTGCTCGGCCGGCCTGGCGGGCGTGACCGGGCCGACGGGGGCAACGAGATCGCGCGGCAGCATGCTTCGTCAAACGAGGCCGGGCGGCCTCAGACGCCGTAGGCGCGCGCGATGCGGCGTTCGGTCGAGGTATTGCCGATCAGGGCCGACAGGCGCGCCATCCACGGGGTGGTCAGGTCGCGGATCTGGCGGTCGGCGTCGAGCATGCGGCGGATCGCGTTGACCTTGCGCTCGCGCTGGGCGCCGGCGAGCGGCTGCGCGCCTTCGTGTTCCTTCAGCTGGCGCACGCAGGCGGCGCATTGCTGTTCGAGCTCGGTCAGGCGGTCCCAGTCGCTGGCGGTCGCGGCATCGAGCATCTGGTCGGTGATGCCGACCATGGTTTCATAAACGGAAACGACATCTTGTCCGGTCATCATCATTCTCAAGCGCTCAACAGGGTTGCCTTGTGCAGGAAGGAAGGTGCGGCGGCCGCGGCGGCCGGTCCGGCAGCACCTGGCTGCTCGTTCTTGTCGCCGATCTGGACCCATGCCCCGCGCAGGTCCGACAGCAGGCCATGGACTTCCTCGACCGCGGCGATGTCGTTCTTGATGTTGGCCTGCAGCAGGCGGCGGCTCATGTAGTCGTACAGCGCGTCGAGGTTCTGGGCGATCTCGCCGCCGGCCGACTTGTCGAGCGAGGCGCGCAGGCCGTTGTCGATGATCGTGATCGCCTTCGAGATGGCCGCACCCTTGGCCGCGATGCTGGCCGTGGCGTTGGCCGACTTCATGTGGTTGATCGCGCTGAGCAGCGCCACCATGGCGCCGTCGTACAGCATGACGACCAGTTTGTGCGGCGAGGCCGCGGCGACGCCGGTCTCGAGACCGACCTTGGCGTAGGCGTTGACGCCGCGTTGCATGGTTCCAAACATCTTGGTTCTCCAGGTACTGTGGATCAGCGTGTGTTCGCGGTCAGTGCCGCGAGCTGCTGGGTCAGGTAGGCCGAGGTCGATTGCATCGACATCAGGGCGGTGTCGAGCGCCGTGAACTGGGCCCGGTAACGTTTTTCGATCGTCTCCAGGCGCGAACTGAACTGGTCGCGCGCCGTGGCGACGGATTTGAGCGTGATGTTCAGCCCGTCGGTCTTGCTGGTCAGCAGGCTGCCCTTACCGGTGAAGGTGGCGGCCAGGTTGGTCAGCTCGAAGGCGAAGCCCTTGGAAAAGCTGACGCTGCCGCGCTCGCCTGTGCTGCCGCCGGTGATCGACAGCTGGATGCCCTCGGCAGGCGAACCGGCCGCGGCGCTCAAGGCCTGGCCGTTGCCGGTGGCGGCGACGCCGCCGATCGTGCCTTCGACGTCCTTGCCCACGACCGGCGCTGCGCCGAACAGCAGGCTCGGCGAAAAACCGCTGACGCCGCTGATCGCGATGTTCGACATCGAGCCGTATTTGCTCGAGGAGATCGACAACTGGCCGTTTTCGAACCTGGTCTCGACCGTGTCGCCGGCGCCGGCGAAGGTGGTGTTGCCGTTGATGGCCGCGCGCAGCATGGCTGCCAGCTGCGTGCCGGTATAGGTACCTGCCGCCAGCGCGATGTCCTGGGTCTTCTTTTCGTTTACCGGGTCGGTCTGGTTGAGCGTGACGCGCCAGGTGGTGCCCGGCGGAATCATGGTGCTGGCCGACAGGTCGGCGGTGCTCGCCAGCGTGCCCTGGGTCGCCAGGCTGGTGATGTTGACGCCGTAGGTCCCCGCCTTGGTGGCCGCGCTCGACTTGCTGAATTTGACCATGCCGTCGGTGGCGCTGCCCATGGCTGCGAACAGGTTGCCGATCTCGGCGAAATTTTCCGTGACAGCCTTGTTGAGCTTGCCCGAGTCGACCGCCAGGCCGCCGTCCTTCTGGAAGGTGATGCCCACTTGGCTGAGGGTGTTCAGGCTGCCGCCCGTGCCTTCGACGGCGGCGCCGAGCTGGCGCCGCAGCTGGTTCTGGATCGAGCGCACCGAGGCGTCGCCCTGCAGCGGGCCGCCGGTCTTGGTTTCGGCGTTGTAGCCGGTCAGGCTCGAAATCGTCTTGTTGAGCTCGTTATACGCCTTGACGAAGTTGTTGACGGCGGTCGATACCGAGGCGGTATCGCGGGTGACGTTCAGGGTGGTGTTGCCGGTGGCGGAGACGTCGAGCGAGACGCCCTGCACGGCGTCGGTGACGGTCGTGCTGCTGCTGCGGATGTCGATCCCGTTCATGTTGAGCAGGGTGTCCTGCGCCGCGCTGGTCTGCGTCAGTCCCTGGGCGCCGCCCGGGTCGTGTCCGAGCAGGGCGGCGATACCCGGGTTCGGGTCATTGCCGTCGACACCGTCGACACTGATCTTCATCGACGATTTTTCACCGGTCTTGTTCGAGGTGATCACCAGGTGGTAGGGATTGTCGCTGCCGTTCGAGACGATGGTGGCGGTGACGCCGATGTTGGCCTTGTTGATCGCGTCGCGAATGCCTTGCAGCGACTGCTCGCCGGGGGCGAGGGTCACGGTGCCGCTGGCCTGGGCGCCATCCTGGACGAAGGCAGCGCCGTCCAGGTAGCTGCCCACGCTGCCTTTGGTCAGGCCGGCGGCGGCCGGGTTGGTGCCGCCGACCAGGATCTGGCTGCCGTCGCGCGAGCTCAAGGTCACGCCGGCGGTGGTGGTCACGCGCGAACCGGTGTTCTCGGCCGGGGCGCCGATACCGCCGGCAACCAGGCCTTCGCCGCCCACGGCCTCGGCCACGGTCAGGTTCGAGCCGTCCATGGCAGTGAAGCGCAGGGTGCCGTCCTCGGCCTTGCCGCTCACGGTAATGTTGGCGGCAGCCAGTGCGGCGCTGACGCCGCCGCCCTCCAGGGCGTGGTCGAGGTCCGCAGCGGTAAACGCCGCTTCATGGTCGCTGTGGGAAACGATCTCCACGCCGCCGACGGTAAGGGTGTAGCGCGCGCCCTCTTCGACGCTGACATCCCCGAAGCCATCGAACAGGCCCTCGGCGCTGGAGGCCGGACCGGCCTTCGCGGTCACGCCGGTGGTTTCGCTCTTGGCATTGATCGCTTCGGCCAGCTGGGCCGCGCTGCGGGTGGAGGCGCTGGTCGTGATGGCGGTGCCGTTGATCGACAGCGAGCCGTTGCTGATGCCGCTCGTCGCCACCGAGGCGCCGAGCGCTGCGCCGGCAAAGCCGAAGCTGCCGCCGCTGATGCTGCCGAACTGGAACGTGAGGGTGGTAGGTGCGGCGACGCCGATGGTCGCGCTCATGCTTGCCCGGCCCGTCGTGCTCAGGCTCTGGGCCGACGCCAGTTGCGATACGTTGATCCTGTACTTGCCGGCGACGGCGCTGCCGCTGGCGCTGCCGTTCAGGATGTCCTTGTTGCTCGACGTCGCGCTCAGGGCGCTGAAGGTGGAAGGCGAGTTGAGGGAGGTGAGGGCGCCCTGGAATGCGCCGACCGCAGCGCTGACTTTGCCGAGCGCGGCCACGCGCGCCTGCAGCGCAGCGGCCTTCTTGTCGAAGTTCGCGAGCGGCGCCGCCTCGGCCTGCATCAGCTTTGCCACCAAGCCTGCGACGTCGAGGCCGGAACCGATACCAGATGAACTGATGCCCACTTGTTTCTCCCGTGAAAGCAATAATGTAAGTCATTATCGACAGAAGCAAACCGGACTTAAGAGTGGGAAATGTGTCTCAATTCAAATAGATGAAGAAAGCCGGAACGGGGATGACAGGCGTGCAAAGGCAGCGCACGCTCCCGGGAGCGCGCGCTGGAATGCGGTGATGCAATGCCGCGGCTCAGGCGGTCTGGCTGATCAGGAGGCCGCGCATCTTGTCGATCGACTTGGCGATCTCGAGCGCTTCGACCGAAGGAATCTGGCGCACCACTTCGCGCGTGCCCTGGTCGATGATCTTGACGACGATTTCCTTGCTTTCCTCGTCGATTGCGAATTCCAGGCTTTGCGCCGAGGCGGCCATGCCCTCGTTGATCTTCTTGACCGCGTCGCTGACCTGCTCGCGCGACGGTTGCTCGCGCACGGGCTGTACGGCGTCGGGCGCGACGGCGGAGGTCGCCCCCCTGGCGGACTGTACGTTTTGCTGCTCGACCGCCGGGAGCGTGCGCTCCTCCAGCCGCGACGCCACGGGTGAACCAAGAGATTGGATGTTCATGTGACTTCCCTAGCAAAAAATCCCCGGCTGAATTTCTTCAGCCGAGGATCCGTTTTACTGCACGGATGGACTAGCTAGCCGGTGATTAACCACGCAGCAGCGACAGGACGCCGTTCGGCAGCGAGTTCGCCTGGGCCAGCATCGAGGTACCGGCCTGCTGCAGGATCTGGCCGCGGGTCATTTTCGCGGTTTCCGAAGCAAAATCGGTGTCGACGATGCGGCTGCGCGATGCCGAGAGGTTCTCGGTGGTTGAAGCCAGGTTTGAGATCGCCGAGTCAAAGCGCGATTGCAGGGCGCCGTATTCCGCGCGCTGGCTGTTCACCTGGCCAAGGGCCGCGTCAGCAATCTTGATTGCCAGCTGGGCACCGTCGAAGGTGCTGATGTCCAGTTTGGCGACCGACTTCAGTTCCGACGCGCCGTTGGCGCCGTCTGCGTCGGTCATGCCGAAGCCGCTGGTGTCGGTCACCGAGAAGCTCTTTTCGGAGTCCAGCACCAGACGACCGACGGCGGTCGCGCCATCATCGCCTTCGGTTGCGACAGGGTCGGCCAGAGCGGTGCCTTTAGCGTCGTACGTGCCCAGGGTAGCGGCCGACGTTGCATCATTCGATACGTTGGCCAGCTTGATGTCATTGCCCGAGGCGTTGGTCAGTTTGACGCCGCCGTTGGCTGCGTCGTACGAGGCGGTTACGCCCGTCTTGGCCGACTGCGCGTTGAAGGCACTGATGGCCGCCGCATATCCGTTGGCGCTGTCTTCGCTGACCGAGAACGAGACCTTCACGGCTTCGGTGCTGTTGTCTGAAGTCAGGTCGAAGGTGAACGACTTGCCGGCGCCGTCTGCGAAATCCGCCTTGAGCAGGGCTTCGGTTTTGGCTGTGGCGGTCACGCCGGTTTCGCCGCTGGCGCTATTGATGGCTGCTGCGGCATCCTTGGCCGACGAGCCGGCAGCAATGTCAACGTCCTTCGAGCCGGTCGAACCATAGATCTTCATCGTGCCGTCGCCGCCGGTGATGCCGTTGGTGGCAGCGGTGTCGGCCTGGACCGCATCGACTTCCAGGCGGTTGTTGCCGTAGGTCGAGGTGGTGAAGTTCGAGCCGGTCATCGAGATCAGCTGGCCTGCGTTGGCGCCGACCTGGAAGTTGGCGGTGCCCATCGAACCGTCCAGCAGCTTCTGGCCGTTGAATTCGGTGGTGTTGGCGATACGGTTCAGTTCCGAGGTCAACTGGGTGACTTCGGTCTGCAGGGCCTTGCGGTCACCAGCCGAGTTCGACGAGTTCGACGACTGCACCGCCAGTTCGCGGATACGCTGCAGGATGTCGCCCGAGCTCGACAGGGCGCCTTCGGCGGTCTGGGCCATCGACACGCCGTCGTTCGCGTTGCGGGTTGCCTGGTTCATGCCGCGAATCTGCGAGCTCATGCGGTCCGAGATGGCGAGGCCGGCGGCGTCGTCCTTGGCGCTGTTGATGCGCAGGCCCGACGACAGGCGCTGGATCGAGGTGTTCAGGGAAGCTTGCGAAGTCGACAGGTTGCGCTGCGAGTTCAGGGATGCGACGTTGGTGTTGATAACGGATGCCATGGTATTTCTCCAGACTTATTTCGGGGTGGGCTACCTTGCCCTGTTCACTTTGGTGCGCCACGCTGTTCCGTGACGATCACACCGCTGTTGATGCAGGTAACGTGCTCCACGGCAAAAACTTGATGGTGGGAACCAAAAATAAATTCGGATTTTTTCGCTCAAGTTTTCCGGCCGCCGCGTCTAGACGACCATGACAATCGGAACTTTAGGGCGAAAAAAAATTTATTTTTCTTCTCAAGTCAGCCTGGAAGGCGGCAGTTGACAGCGAAAATGTTGCTATTACAACCATCCATCGGAAGCCGGCGCTACCAGGAGGCGTCATCCCCCGAGGATAATTTTTACAAGATCGGCTGCTGGCGTTGGCAAAATGCTAGGATTCCAACGAGCCCTGCCGTATTGACGGCCCATCCGCTTCTTGTCCGGAGAACGAAATGAAGATGATTGCAGCAGCGTGCACCGCACTGGCCCTGGCGTTGACGGGATGCGCCACGGCGCCGGATGCCCAGGACGTCCCCACCGAGGCCGAACTGATCGCCAACGCCGGCAACACCGCCGGGCAGGATGGGCACCAGATGACCGGCAGCCGCCTGAAAGACCGCACCTCGACCGACCGCATGTTGAAGGCCGTCGGGGCCCAGGGCGCGCGCGACGAGATGCGCAATGCCGCGCGTCCGCTGGGGGCGCCGGGCACGTAAGCGGTAAACGATCAGCGCCAGGACGCAGCGTACATTCAGCTGCGCTTAACTTTTTGCGGTTTGATTAAGCGGCGCTAATCTACAGGCGTCAGCCGGCGACCACGACCCGGTTCTTTCCGCTCTGCTTGGCCTGGTACATGGCGCGGTCGGCGCGCGCCATCAGGCTGGCCTGGTCCTCGTTCGGATGGCGCAGCGCCACGCCGCAGGAGAAGGTGATTAGCATCTTCTCGTTGTCGTGCATGAAGAAGTGGCGCGTCAGTTCGCGCTGCACGCGCACCATCGCCGCCGCCGCCGCCTCGACCGTCGTCTCGGGCAGCAGGATCAGGAATTCCTCGCCGCCGAAGCGGGCGATCACGTCCATCGAGCGCAGCGTCTCGCGCACCACCTTGACCAGGTGCTTGAGGGCGCTGTCGCCGGCCAGGTGGCCGTAGGTGTCGTTGAGCTTCTTGAAATTGTCGAGGTCGAGCATGGCCACGCACAGCGGCGTGTTGCGGCGGTCGGCGCGCGCGCTTTCGCGCTCGAACACGTCGTCCAGGCCGCGGCGGTTCAGGCTGCCGGTGAGCTGGTCTTCGCGCACCAGTTCGCTCATGTGCTGCAGCTCGGCTTCCAGCGCGCGGATGCGCTCCTCGGCTTCCTGCACCTCGCGGTGCACTTCCACCATCCGGTCGCGCGAGGCCAGCGCTTCGTCCTGGGCGGCGCGCATCTCGCGCAGCACCTCTTCCATCACGTCGTTCAGCTCATCGATACCGGACGCGCGGCCGATGCGCTCCGAATAGCCGGCCAGCCGCGCATGGTGGTCGCCGGTCGACGCCGCCACCGAACCGAGACGGTCGATGAAGGTCATCATCATGTTCTTCATGGTGGCGCGCACATCCGCGATGCCGTGCCTGAGCCGGCCCTGCTTGAGGATCACGTCCTTCAGGCTGCGCGTCGCGTCTTCCAGCGAACGGCTGTCGAGCGGGCCGGCGATCAGGTCCTGCACGGCGGCGATCTGGCCGCGCATCCAGTTGTCGTCGTCGAGCAGTTCGGTGACGTTGTCGAGCAGCAGGCGGAACAGGCGCAGCAGCAATTCCTGCTGCTCGGCCGCGTCGCCGCTGCGCAGTTCGATCTGGTAGCACAACTGCTTCAGGCGCCCAGACAGCTCCTGCAGCGCGGCATCGCCGCGCGCCAGCTTGACCGCGCCGCCCAGCGCTTCGGCCTCCTGCGCCAGTGCCGGGCTGCCGGCCAGCAGGGTCGCCAGCGCGTAGGCCAGCGAGCGGCCCAGCATCTCGCGCAGGTGGCGCGCGTCCGGGTCTTCGTCGCCGAGGGCCATCACCGGCGTGTTGCGGCGCAGGTGGCGCTCGGCCATCTGCGAGAGCGCCTGGGCGTAGCCGGACCAGTCCTGGGTCCTGGCCGCGCGCAGCATGCGGCGGCCGTACTCGGCCACTTCGCCCGGCGTGTCGGCCAGGCGGCGGGCAAACACGGCCAGCACGTCGGCGGCAGGGTTGTCGGCCGGGGCCGGGGCCGGCGGCAGCGGGGCCGGTGGCGCGGGCGGCACCCCGGCAATCTCGTCGTAGATCGCCCGGTAGGCATCCGGCGTGGGCGCGATGCGGCGCGTCGCGAGGCGGCGGAAGGCTTCGCGGGCGATCTCGGCGGGATTCTGGCCGGGGGGGACGGGGGGCAACGACGGGAAGGACATGGCTGTAGTGACGCGGATTGCAGGGTGGCGTAATGATAAGCAGCTTTTTTGCCGCACATCAATTAAAACAGAAACAAAAGGTCTTATTCCTGCCGTTCTACAACGACTGGCTTATTCGACAAGTTCGCGCACCATTGTTCGTAGGGTGGACGGCTCGGCCGTCCGCGCGTTCAACCGGGATCAAAATCAATCGTGCCGGTTTCTTGCCGGGTCCGCCTCCCCGGTCGCTACCCGACGAGCTGGTTGCGAATCGCATAATGCGTCAGCTCCGCGCTGTTCTTGAGCTTCATCTTCGCCAGCAGGCGGGCGCGGTACTCGCTGACGGTCTTGACCGACAGCGACAGCTCGCGCGCGATGTCGCTGACCGTCATGCCGGAGGCGATCATGGTGAGGGTCTGGTATTCGCGGTCGGACAGGGCGTCGTGCAGCGGCGCCTCGTGGTCTTCGCCGACCTGGGCGGCCAGGGTCTGGGCGAGCGCGGCGCTGACGTACTTCTGGCCGGCGGCCACCTGGCGGATCGCGGTGACCAGCTCGCGCGGGGCGCTCTGCTTGGTCATGTAGCCGGCCGCGCCGGCCTTGAGCGAGCGGATCGCGTACTGGTCCTCGCGGTGCATGGACAGCATCAGCACGGCCAGCTCGGGCCTGTCCTTCTTGATCTGCTTGAGCACCTCGATGCCGTTGCGGTCGGGCAGGGAGATGTCGAGCAGCATCACGTGGGGGCGCGCCTTGCCGACCAGCTTGACGGCGTCGAGCCCGGTTTCGGCCTCGCCCGCGACGATGATGTCGCGCTGCTCGGCCAGGATCTGCTTCAGGCCTTCGCGGACGATCGCATGGTCGTCGGCGATGAATACACGAATTGTTGCTTTGTCAGTCATCTTGCCTGGACTTGTGAGGGAAGGCGGCGGCATCGCGGGCAAGTTGCGGAGCGGCCAGCCTGATCTTGATAGTCACCATCGTGCCACCTCCGGGCGCGGACGACAAGGCCAGCGTGCCGCCCAGCGCCTTGGCCCGCTCGCTCATGCCGCGCAGGCCGAAGGACTGCGGCTTGAGGCGGTCGCTCGGTACGATGCCGCGGCCGTTGTCGCAGATCTCGAGGGTCAGGTGGGCGCGCTGGCGCCGCAGCGAGACGGTGACGCGGGTGGCGCCGGCGTGCTTGGCGATGTTGGTCAGCGCTTCCTGGAAGATGCGGAACAGGGCGGTGGCGTGGTCGTCGTCCAGCAGGATGTCGTCGTCCGGCCCGCGGAAGATGCAGGCGATGCCCATCTGCTTCTCGAATTCCCGGGCCTGCCATTCGAGCGCGGCGACGATGCCCAGGTCGAGCATGGTCGGGCGCAGGTCGAGCGAGATCCGGTGCACCGCCTCGATGCTGCGGTCGACCAGGTCGTCCAGGTAGTTGGCCCGTTCCAGCAGCGCCGGCTGGTCGCCCGGCAGGCGCGCCGCCAGCATGGACAGCGCCATCTTGATGGCCGTGAGGTTGCCGCCGAGGTCGTCGTGGATCTCGCGCGCGATGCGGGCGCGCTCCTGTTCCTTGACCTGCTCGATGTGGTCGGTGAGCTCGGCCAGCCGCGCGCGCGAGCGCAGCACCTCGTGCTGTTCGTGCTTGCTGGCCGTGATGTTGGTCATGATGCCGTCCCACTGCACCGCGCCGCCCTCGATGGCGTGCGGCGTGGCGCGCAGGTTGATCCACTTGACGTCCTTCCAGGCGTCGATCCAGATCCGGCCCTCCCAGTTCCAGGCCGTCAGGGCGGCGCGCGAGGCCGCCATTGCCTCGACATAGCCCTTGCGGTCTTCCGGCAGGATCAGGCGCTCGAACAGGGTGGCGTCGTGCTGCAGTTCCGACACCGACAGCCCCAGCAGGGCCGGGCAACCGTCGCTCAGCCAGGGGAAGTCCATGCGGCCGTCCGGGTACAGCACGAACTGGTAGACCAGTCCCGGCGTGTTGCGCACCACGGCGTCGAAACGGGCTTGCGACTGGACCAGTGCCTGGGCCGCGGCGTCCAGCAGCGTGAGGTCGTCGGCGATGGCCAGCAGCAGCGCGCGCCCGTCGCGCACGATGCGCAGGAACGTGAGCCTGACCGGATAGCGGCTGCCGTCGGCGCGCTGCAGGCTGGCGCGCAGGCTGGCCTGGGCGCCGACTTCCTCGCCCAGTCCGGCCAGCAGGTCGTCCAGTTGCGCGCGGTCGAGCGTCGGCGCAACAGCGCAGAAATCCAGCGCGTCCAGGGCCGCCGCGTCGTGGCCGAGGTTCAGGCGCGCGGCCTGGTTGGTGTCGACGATGCCGAGGGTGGCGGCGTCGAGCAGGTAGATTTCGGAAGCGGCCGCCTGCATTTCGGCGGCCAGGGCGGGAGCGGGTGGGACTGGTGGACTCATTGGTGTTCGGTGTCGGGTTTGTCCTGGGCTTGCCGCTGGCGCGTGCGCAAACGCGCGCCCATGCGGCGCAGCACGCGCATCAGGTGGCCGGGCTGCCGTCCGGCATGCCGCAAGGATGTGCGCACACCCCGGCGCATGGCCGCGACCAGGGCGCGGGCATGGCGCCAGAAGCCGGTGGCGCGCAGCGCCGCCAGCGCGGCCAGAGGCGCCGACAGCCGGGAGCGTGAGGCAATACGCGATTGTGCTCGTCTCATGATGCGCATGATACGGCAAGCCGGTGTATGGCAGCGCCGCTTGCCGTTACAATAAGCTTATGAATAAGGCATTCGTAAAAGAGACGGACAACGACGACGACGACGACGACGCGTTGGCGCTGGCCCAGGCGATTCCCGCCGGGGCCAAGAACTACATCACGCCCGCCGGCTACAAGGCCATCAAGGACGAACTGCTGCAGCTGATCGACGTCGAGCGTCCGGAGGTGGTCAAGGTCGTGCACTGGGCCGCCTCCAACGGCGACCGCTCGGAAAACGGCGACTACATCTATGGCAAGCGCCGCCTGCGCGAGATCGACCGCCGCATTCGCTTCCTCACCAAGCGCATGGATTCGGCCTTCGTGGTCGACCCGAGTGTGCATTACGGCAACGACCAGGTCTTCTTCGGCGCCACCGTCACCTACCTGAACAAGGCGGGCGAGGAGCATACGGTCACGATCGTCGGCATCGACGAGCTCGATCCGCTCAGGGGCAAGATCAGCTGGGTCTCGCCGGTGGCGCGCGCCCTGACCAAGGCGAAGGAGGGCGACCTCATCACCCTGCAGACACCGCTTGGTACGGATGAGCTGGAGATCCTGTCGGTCGAGTATCCCGAACCCATCACCGACTGAGCAGTACCGGGGCTGGTAAGATGAGCGATTCGCCGCTTATTGAGCCCCATGGACCGTTCCAACGATTCCGCGCGCGACACCGATGTACTGGCCGCGCTGCGGACTGCGACTGCCTCCCGGCACGAGCGGCTCGACAGCGGCCTGCCGTTGTCCGCCCCCGCAGCTTCCCTCGACGATTACGCCGCCCACCTGCGCATGGTGCGCGACTGGCTCGCGCCACTCGACAGCTGGCTGGCCGGCTTTGCCGACGGCCCGCAGGCCGAATTGGCGCCGCCGTCCGTGCCACGCCTGGCGCTGATCCAGGCCGACCTTGCCGAGCCCGGCATGCCCGAGGTCGCGCCGCTGCGCCCTGCACCCGGCTGGCCCGTCGATGCCAGCGCCGCCTGGCGCTGGGGCGTGGCCTACGTGATCGAAGGCTCGCAACTGGGCGGCGCCGTGCTGTACAGGCAACTGGCCGAACCGCTGGCGCCGCACCCGCTGCGCTACCTGCGCGGCGAGGAGGGCGGTCCGGGCCCGCGCTGGCGTGCCTTCATGCAGGCGCTGCGCACCCGTGTGAA
The DNA here is from genome assembly GCF_042432755.1 of Massilia consociata. Taxonomy (NCBI): domain Bacteria; kingdom Pseudomonadati; phylum Pseudomonadota; class Betaproteobacteria; order Burkholderiales; family Oxalobacteraceae; genus Massilia; species Massilia consociata. The sequence continues at coordinate 267,633 of NZ_JBHLWP010000013.1, read as the reverse complement.
CACGCCGGAAGAGATCGCCGAAGCCTGCGCCGGCGCCTGTGCGGCCTTCGACGCCATCCTCGCGCTGGCGCCGCTGGAAGAATAATCCAAAAAAATGTTCGGGCGATGTCGATTCGATGTCGATTTCGCGTCGCGCCGATCGTCGAGCTGTCAAATGGCGGATAAAAGGGGACCAACCAGCCGCCGTCTTCAACCAGAACCGATGGAGGATGCGATGCGATTCATGATTTTGCTGAAAGCGGACAAACACAGCGAAGCCGGCCAGATGCCTGACGAAAAACTGCTCACGAAGATGGGCAGGTTCAACGACGAACTGCTCAAGGCGGGCGTGATGGTGGGCGGCGAAGGACTGCACCCGTCCTCGCGCGGCGCCCGCATGCAGTTCGGCAAGGACGGCAGCGTGCGTGTGGTCGACGGCCCCTTTGCCGAGACCAAGGAACTGCTGGCCGGCTTCTGGATCTGGCAGGTGAAGTCGAAGGAAGAAGCGATCGAATGGGTCAAGCGCGTGCCCATGCCGATGGCGGGCGGCGAAGCCGAGATCGAGATCCGCCAGATCTTCGAGATGGACGACTTCGGCGAGGCGATGACGCCGGAACTGCGCGAGCAGGAAGAGCGCCAGCGCGCCGTCCTGGCCGGCTAGCTGCCACAGCAACCCCGGGCGTCATGCGCGCGGCACCCGGTTGACGAGTTCCTCGCCGCGTTCGAACGCGCTGATGCTGTCGATCGTCGTCTGCATGATCTGCCCGATCGCCTCGACGGTAAAGAAGGCCTGGTGGCCGGTGACGATCACGTTCGGGAAGGACACCAGGCGCTGGATGACGTCGTCGCAGATGATCGTCGACGACAGGTCCTGGAAGAACAGGTTGGCTTCCTGCTCATAGACGTCGATCGCCAGGCCGCCCAGTTGCCCGGTCTTGAGGGCGGCAATGGCGGCTTCGGTATCGACCAGGCCGCCGCGGCTGGTGTTGACGAGGATGCTGCCGCGCTTGGCGCGCGCCAGTGCGTCTGCGTTCACGATATACCGGGTCGCGTCGGTCAGCGGGCAATGCAGGGACACCACGTCGCTGCACGACAGCAACTCGTCGACCGACACATAGCGTCCGCCGGCTTCCTCGAACGCCGCGCTCCGGTACGGATCGTGGCCGACGACGGTGCAACCGAAGCCGGCCATGATCCTGGCGAAGATCGTCCCGATCTTGCCGGTCCCGATCACGCCGACGGTCTTGCCATGCAGGTCGAAGCCCATCAGGCCTTCCAGGTCGAAGTTGCCGTCGCGCGTGCGGGCGCTGGCGCGCGCGATTTTCCTGTTCACGGCAAGCAGCAAGCCCACGGCAAACTCTGCAACCGAATGCGGGGAGTAGTCGGTCACGCGGACCACCGCAATGCCGTGCCGTTCGGCCGCGGCCACGTCGATCTGGTTGTAGCCCGTGGAACGCGTCGCCACCAGGCGCGTTCCCTGTGCCGCCAGGATGGCGAGCGCCGCCGCATCGACGCTGTCGTTGACGAACACGCAGACCGCCTCGCATCCCTTCGCCAGGCTTGCGCTGTCCGCCGTCAAGCGGTCCTCGAAAAACCGCAGTTCGTGCCCGGCGCCGGCGTTTGCCCGCTCCAGCATCGTCCGGTCATAGCGGCGTGCGCTGAATACTGCCGTCTTCATCGTGACTCCTTCATTGGCCATGCAGGCGCGTCCAGTGCCGCAAAATAGCAGCCGCCGCTGCGCCGCGACGCACGGTTCGACGGCGGGGCGGCAAGTGGAATACGGGATATCCCTGAGTTGCGCGTTTGCCGCAATGCGTCGTAGTTGCCCTGTGGCAATGCTATGCTCCGCACTGTGCAGCTTGGCTTGCCTGCATGTCCAGGCGCTTGTCTTATAACCGTCCCATCCATTCCCGTGCGTCGCCGGTGCGGCACGCCGCTACACCCAGAAGGAATCCCCGTCGTGAAGAACCTCAAGATCGGTGCCCGGCTCGGCATCGGGTTCGCCATCGTCCTGTCCCTGTTGCTCGCCGTAACGCTCACTGCGCTGGTACGCATGCAGTCGGCCGGCGACCTTACCTACCGCCTGGTGAACACCAGCATCAAGAACCAGCGTAACGTGGCCGAGTGGAGCAAGCTTATCGAACTGAACAATGCGCGGATGGAAACCGTGTTCGTGGCGACCGATCCGGCGGTGGCCGTGGACATGGCCGAACGCATGAAGGCAGTCTCGGCCCGTTCGACCGCGTTGCAGAACGAGATCGAAGGTTCGCTGCGCAATCCGGGCGTCAAGGAGCAGTTCAAGGTCGTCAAGCAGGAGCATGTCGCTTACCTGGCCGCGCGCGACGCGCTGTTCAAGGCCAAGCTGGCCGGCGACCACGACCTGGCCGTTACGGTCCATCGCGAGCAGATGGTGCCGCGTACCGCCGCGTTCCAGGCAGCGATCGACAAGTTCGCCAGGATGCAGGTCACCGCCGCCGACGGGATCGCCACCTCCATCCTCGACTCCTACGCCAGCACGCGCGTGCTCCTGGTCTGGCTGGGCCTGGCAGCCGTCGCACTGGGCATCGCCTGCGCCTGGCTGATCACCCGCTCGATCACCGTGCCGCTGCGCGCCGCGGTCGCCGTGGCCGAAGACGTCGCTTCCGGTGACCTGTCGCGCCGCATCGTTGTCGCCGGCCGCGACGAGACTGCCCAGCTGATGCGCGCCCTGGGCGCGATGAACGACAGCCTGGCCGATATCGTCGGCCGCGTGCGCGCCGGCACCGGCACCATCGCCGTCGCCTCCGGCGAGATCGCGGCCGGCAACCAGGACCTGTCCGCGCGCACCGAGCAGCAGGCCGGCGCGCTCGAGGAGACCGCGGCTTCGATGGAAGAACTGATCTCGACCGTGAAGCAGAACGCGGACAACGCCCGCCAGGCCAACCGGCTGGCCGGCGAGGCCGCCATGATCGCCGAGCAGGGCGGCGTGATGGTGGGCGAGGTGGTGACGACCATGGGCGCGATCGACGAGGCGTCACGAAGAATCGCCGACATCATCGGCGTCATCGACGGCATCGCCTTCCAGACCAACATCCTGGCGCTCAACGCCGCGGTGGAAGCGGCGCGTGCAGGCGAGCAGGGCCGCGGCTTCGCCGTCGTGGCGTCCGAAGTGCGCAACCTGGCCCAGCGTTCGGCCGGCGCCGCCAAGGAGATCAAGGCACTGATCGACGACTCGGTGTCGAAGGTGGCGGAAGGCGGCAGCCAGGTCGACCGGGCCGGCGTGACGATGAACGAGATCGTGCGCAGCATCGGCCAGGTGACCGCCATCATGAGCGAGATCGCCAACGCCAGCGAAGAGCAGCGCGCGGGAATCGAGCAGGTCAACGGGGCGATCGTCGAGATGGACCGCGTGACCCAGCAGAACGCGGCCCTGGTCGAGGAAGCCGCGGCGGCGGCGGTCGCCATGCAGGAGCAGGCGGCAGGACTGTCGCAGGTGGTCGGGACGTTCAGGCTCGAACGGGAGGGGCGCCCCGTGCGCCAGCAGGGCATGCCGCGCGCGCAGCTTGCGCTTGATCCGGCGGCCGCCGGCTGAGTACTGCATGGTGCGAAAAAAAGGTCCGACACGTCGGACCTTTTTTCTTGCGCTTCAGCGAGGGCAGAGCACTACGACCGCTCGCGCTCGACCCGGTTCACGCCCGCTACCCTGCGCAGGTTGCGGATCAGCTGCGCCAGGTGCACCCGGTCCTTCACCTGGATGGTGAAGCGCAGCTGGGTCATCAGGTGTTCGTCGTCCTCGTCCATGCCGACATAGGTGATGTTGGCGTCGGACTCGCCGATCTCGGCCGCGACCCGCGCCAGGATGCCCTTCTCGTTGTTGATGAGCAGGCGGATGCGGCAGTCGAAGCGGCGGTTGAGCTCTTCGCCCCACTGCACGGCGATCCAGCGGTCCGGCTCCTTGGCGCGCACGCGCTTGGCCGGCAGGCACTCGCAGGTATGCACCACCAGGCCCTGGTCGCGGCGCAGCTGGCCGACGATCTGGTCGCCCGGGATCGGCAGGCAGCACGGCGCCAGCTGCACCGACACGCCTTCGCTGCCGTAGATCGTGACCGGATCGATCTCGGCGGCGGGCAGCGGCTGGCTCGACGGCTTGTGCTCCGGATCGGCCTCCATCAGGCCGAAGATGTGGCGCGCCACCAGCTGCGGCATGCGCTTGCCGATGCCGATGTCGGCATACAGCTCTTCCATCGACTTGGCCGAGGATTCGGCCAGCAGCCGTTCCACCGTCGCCGGCGGCAGTTCCGGAGCGATGTTGCGCGCGGCCAGCGCACCGGCCAGCAGTTCCTGGCCCAGCTCGACCGACTCGTTCACGTTCACCGTGCGCAGGTAGTGGCGGATCGCGGAGCGCGCCTTGCCGGTGCGGACAAAGCTCAGCCAGGTCGGGCTCGGGCGCGATTCCGGGTCGGTGACGATCTCGACGATGTCACCGTTGTGCAGCTCGCTGCGCAGCGGCGCCGGCTCGTTGTTGATCTTGACCGAGACCGTATGGTCGCCGATGCCGGTATGGATCGAGTAGGCGAAGTCGAGCGCCGTGGCGCCGCGCGGCAGCGCGATGATCTTCGACTTCGGCGTGAACACGTAGACCGAATCCGGGAACAGGTCGACCTTGACGTGTTCGAGGAACTCGGCCGAGTCGCCGGTCTGCTGCTGGATGTCGAGCAGCGACTGCAGCCATGCATGGGTGCGTTGCTGCAGGTCGGACATGTTCGAGTCGCCGGTCTTGTACAGCCAGTGCGCCGCCACGCCGCTCTCGGCGGTGCGGTGCATCTCCTGGGTGCGGATCTGGAACTCGACCGGGGTGCCGTAGGGGCCGATCAGGGTCGTGTGCAGCGACTGGTAGCCGTTGATCTTGCCGATCGCGATGTAGTCCTTGAACTTGCCGGGCATCGGCTTGTACAGGGCGTGCAGGGTGCCGAGCGCGACGTAGCAGTTCGGGACCGTGTCGACCACCACGCGGAAGCCGTACACGTCCAGCACCTGCGAGAACGACAGGTGCTTGTTGCGCATCTTCTTGTAGATGCCGTACAGGGTCTTCTCGCGGCCGTAGACTTCGGCCTGGATGCCTGCGCTGGCAAGCTGGTTCTTGACCGCCTCGAGGATCTTCTTGACCACCTCGCGGCGGTTGCCGCGCGCCGCCTTGATGGCCTTGGCCAGCGTGAAGTAGCGCAGCGGGTACAGGTGCGCGAAGGCCAGGTCCTGCAGCTCGCGGTAGATGTTGTTCAGGCCGAGGCGGTGCGCGATCGGCACGTAGACTTCCATCGTTTCGCGCGAGATGCGGCGGCGCTTGGCCGGCAGCATCACGCCCATCGTGCGCATGTTATGCAGGCGGTCGGCCAGCTTGATCAGAATGACGCGCACGTCCGAGGCCATCGCCAGCAGCATCTTGCGGAAGTTCTCGGCCTGGGCCTCGATCTGGCTCTGGAACTCGATCTTCTCGAGCTTGGACAGGCCGTCGACGAGGTTGGCGACCTGGGCGCCGAAGCGCTCGATCAGCTCGTCCTTCTTGACGTCCTGGTCTTCGATCACGTCGTGCAGCAGCGCGGCCATGATGGCCTGGGCGTCGAGCTTCCACTCGGCGCAGATCTCGGCGACGGCGATCGGATGGGAGATGTACGGCTCGCCCGACTTGCGGACCTGGCCGAGGTGTTTCTCGTCGGAGAAGCGGTAGGCTTCCTTGACTTTCTTGAGCTCGGCGGGGGTGAGGTAGTCGGACAGCTTGTTGATGAGCTGCGTGACCGAAGCGACGCCCGGGGCGGGCGCCGCTGCCTCGGCGTCTTGCGGTTTGCCCGGTCGCTTGGAGCGGGCAGGCGTGGGGACTGGATGGGTCGAATCCGGGGAAGACAATTTCATACGTTATATCGATCAGCCAGTATGAAGAACAGCATAACAGATTCGTCGAAGGAAGCGCCCGAGCCCCCTGAGTATTACATCGGGACTTTCTTCAGCATTTCCAGGCCGACTTTACCAGCGGCGATTTCGCGCAGCGCGACGACGGTCGGCTTGTCCTTGGCTTCGACCTTCGGGGTGTGGCCCTGCAGCAGCTGGCGTGCGCGATAGGTCGCGGCCAGGGTCAGCTGGAAGCGGTTCGGGACGTTCTTGAGGCAATCTTCGATGGTGATACGGGCCATGGTCACTCCTAAATGGACGGGAACACCGGATAACCTAGTGCGCGTTGCACTGGCGGCCTGCGATGCTCACTGTACTCACGTACAGCTCCGCTTCTCGGCCACCATTGCTGCCGCTCGCGACGGTTCTCCGATGTCCCTTATTTACTTACAAAGTTGGTTGATGCGCGTGGATTCCCAGCTGGGCAAACAAGTCGGCGTTGCGCGCCGCCTGCTGGGCGAAACGGCAACGTGTCGCTTTGACAATCGCCTGCAGTTCCGCGAGGGCGACGTTGAACTCTTCGTTGATGATAGCATATTCGAACTCCGGAGCGTGAGCGATCTCCCCCCCGGCGGCCAGCAGGCGGCGGGTAATGATGTGCGGTTCGTCGGTGCCGCGCTTGTGCAGGCGCTCCTCCAGGGCTTCGATCGAGGGCGGCAGGATGAAGATGCCGGCCGCGTCGGGGAACTGCTTCCTGACCTGGCGCGCACCCTGCCAGTCGATTTCCAGCAGGATGTCGGTCCCGGTCTTCATTTCCTGTTCCACGGTCAGGCGGCTGGTGCCGTAGTAGTTGCCGTGGACTTCCGCCCACTCCAGGAACTCGCCGCGGTCGGCGCGCGAGATGAAGTCTTCCGCCGTCGTGAAGTGGTATTCGCGGCCGTCCTGCTCGCCCGGGCGCGGCGCCCGGGTGGTGGTCGAGATCGACAGCTTGATGCCCGGTTCCAGCTTCAGCAGGGCGTTGACCAGGGTCGATTTGCCGGCGCCGGACGGGGCGGCGACGACGAACAGGCTGCCGGAGAGGGCGGGAGTGATCATGGTTGGGTCCTTATTGCGTTAGTTCTTTGGCGACAATCGGTCGCGTGGTGTTCATCATAAGTTCGAACGCGCGGGCGGGAAACCCGCCCACCCTACAATATCGCTCTGTAGGGTGGGCGGGTCCCCCGCCCGCGCGTTCAGGGTCACCGTCGCGCTGTTGCGCAACGACAACAATCTATATCGATTACTCGAGGTTCTGCACCTGCTCGCGCATCTGCTCGATGAGCAGCTTGAGCTCCATCGACGCATCGGCCAGTTCCTTCACCGACGCCTTGGCGCCCAGGGTGTTGGCCTCGCGGTTCAGTTCCTGCATCATGAAATCGAGGCGCTTGCCGACCTGGCCACCCTTCTTCAGGATGTGGCGCGTTTCGTTCAGGTGGGCCGACAGGCGCGACAGCTCTTCGGACACGTCGATGCGGATGCCGTAGAGCGTCACTTCCTGGCGGATGCGTTCCAGCACTTCCTGGCGGCTCAGGACGGACGGGTTGCCGTGGCCGGCCAGGCCCAGCGCGTCCTGCATGCGCTCGACGGCCTTTTGCTGGAACTGGTTGATCACCTGCGGGATGAGCGGGGTGATGCGCTTGACGATGGTTTCCATCGCTTCGATGCGCGAGAGCAGCATCGCTTCCAGCGCCGCGCCTTCGCGCTTGCGGCTGTCCACGAAAGCGGCGATGGTGGTGGCGGCGAGGGCGGCAACGTCGGCCTGCAGCGACTCCTGGCCCACGGTCGATTCCTCGATGACGCCGGGCCAGCGCAGCAGCTCGGCGACGGTCATCTGCGGGGCGGAAAGGAAGTGCTTGGTCACCTCGTTCTGCAGGCGCGCCAGGTCGGACAGCAGTTCGTGGTTGAGCGCCTGCGACCCGCCCGCGGTCTTGCGGCCGAAGGACAGGCGCACTTCGACCTTGCCGCGCGTGATGGCGGCCATGATGGCGGCGCGCAGGTCGGGCTCCAGCGCGCGCAGCTCGTCGTTGATACGGAACTGGAGATCGAGGAAGCGCGAGTTGACGCTCTTGATCTCGATGGTGAGGGTGCCGGCAGCGCCTTCGCTGGTCGCCACCGCATAACCTGTCATGCTTGAAATACTCAAAGGGGTCCCCGGTTTTTATTCTTTACAAATCCGATATTTATCCCACACAATCGTCCTGTTACGCAAGGAAACTTCCTGGATGGCCGCACAGAATAACGCACCCCTGCCCGATGGCCTGGAAATTGCCGGATATCGCATTGTAAAGAAAATTGCGTCCGGCGGGTTCAGTATTGTTTATCTGGCATATGACGGCGAAGGCAACGCGGTCGCCATCAAGGAATACCTGCCCAGCCAGCTCGCCTTGCGGGCGCCGGGCGAGCTGGTACCGGTGGTTTCGAAGCCGAATCTACCGGTATTCCGCATCGGCCTGAAGTGCTTTTTCGAGGAGGGGCGGGCGCTGGCGCGCATCGTCCATCCGAACGTCGTGCGCGTCGTGAACTTCTTCCGCGCCCACGACACCGTGTACATGGTGATGGCCTACGAATCCGGCGTCACGCTGCAGGAACACATCGCGCGCCTGCACGCGAAAGGCAGCCGCATGAACGAGGCCTCGCTGCGCCAGCTGTTCAACGGCGTGTGCGCCGGCGTGCGCGAGGTGCACGCCAACAAGCTGCTGCACCTCGACCTCAAGCCGGCCAACATCTACCTGCGCACGGACGGTTCGCCCCTGCTGCTCGACTTCGGCGCGGCACGCCAGACCATCAACATCGACGTGCCGATGCTGGCGCCCATGTACACGCCGGGCTTCGCGGCGCCGGAACTGTACAGCAAGGCGGCCGCGCTCGGCCCCTGGACCGACATCTACAGCATCGGCGCGGCCATGTACGCCTGCATGACGCGCTCGATGCCGCAGCCGGTCGACGCGCGCAGGACCGACGACAGGACCGACGCCGCGCTCGCGAAGCTGGAAGGCGTCTATTCTCCCGAACTGGTGGACATGGTACGTTCGTGCATGGCGCTCGACCCGCTCGCGCGCCTGCAGAGCGTGTTCGCGATGCAGAAGGTGCTGCAGGCGGCCCCGGCGGCGGCGCAGTCCGGGGAAGCACCGGCGCCGCGTGCGGGCGGCTGGCGCGGCATCGTCGGGCGCATCGGCATCGGGCGCAAGGTGCGCAGCTAACGCGATTCGAAGGAGCGAACATGCAGTTTTCCGTCTACCAGCAGACCCACATCGGCGGGCGCAAGGTCAACCAGGACCGCATGGGCTACAGCTTCACGCGCGATGCGCTGCTGCTGGTGCTCGCGGACGGCATGGGCGGCCACATGCGTGGCGAAATCGCGGCGACCATCGCGCTGCAGACCCTGTCGATGATGTTCCGCATGCAGGCGCGCCCCTACGTGAAGAAGCCCGAGCGCTTCCTGGAAGAGGCCCTGCAGCAGGCGCACTGGGACATCCTGGCCTACGCCGAGGCGAACAAGTTGCCCGAGACGCCGCGCACCACGGTGGTCGCCTGCCTGGTGCAGCACAACTGCGCCGTGTGGGCGCACTGCGGCGATTCGCGCCTGTACTGGGTGCGCCGCAACCAGGTGCTGGCGCGCACGCGCGACCACTCGCACCTGGAATACCTGATCGCCAAGGGCAGGGCGACGGAGGCCCAGCGCAACACCCACCCGGACCGCAACAAGCTGTACAACTGCCTCGGCGCCAGCCAGGAACCGAAGATCGAGCTGTCGCGCCAGGCCAGCCTGGAACCGGGCGACACGCTGCTGCTGTGCTCCGACGGCCTGTGGTCGATGCTGCCGGAAACCGAGATCGTGCACCGGCTGTCCACCAGTACCATCGTGCAGGCGGTGCCGGACATGGTGTCGATGGCCGCGGCGATCGGCGGCGCGCGGGCCGACAACACGACCGCGCTCGCGATCACCTGGCAGGGCGCGCACGCCGCGCCCGACGTCCCCAACCTGATCTCGACCCAGATGCTGCCCGAGGACGAAGTCAGCTCGACGATCACGGCCGGGGCACCCCTGCCGGGCGGAGCGGACGCACTACGCGACGCCTTCGACGAGGACGAGATCGAACGCGCGATTGCCGAGATCCGCGAGGCGATCGAGAAATCGTCGCAGCTGCTCAAATAACCCGAATCATCCAGACCATCACAATATAAGGCTTCCCATGACGTTTGAACAACGCCCGAGCGGGCGCGCAGTCGACCAGTTGCGCACCATCCGCATCACCCGCCAGTACACCAAGCATGCCGAAGGTTCGGTGCTGATCGAATGCGGCGACACCAAGGTGATCTGCACCGCCAGCATCGAAGAGAAGGTGCCGGGCTTCCTGAAGGGCAGGGGGCAGGGCTGGCTGACGGCGGAATACGGCATGCTGCCGCGTTCGACGCATACGCGCATGGACCGCGAAGCCGCGCGCGGCAAGCAGACCGGCCGCACCCAGGAAATCCAGCGCCTGATCGGCCGCTCGCTGCGCGCCGCGTTCGACCTGGAAGCGTTCGGCGAGCGCACCCTGCACCTGGACTGCGACGTGATCCAGGCCGACGGCGGCACGCGCACGGCATCGATCACCGGCGCCATGGTGGCCGCCTACGACGCCTTCCAGGCGCTGGCGGCGCAGGGCATCCTGCCCGTGGTGCCGGTCAAGCACTTCGTGGCGGCGATCTCGGTCGGCGTGTACCAGGGCACCCCGGTGCTGGACCTGGACTATGTCGAGGATTCGGCTTGCGATACCGACATGAACATCGTGATGACGGAGACCGGGCATTTCATCGAGGTGCAGGGGACCGCCGAGGGCGCGGCCTTCGACCGGGCCGGCATGAACCGCCTGCTGGACCTGGGGCAGCAGGGGATCGCGGAGTTGATCAGGTTGCAGAAGCAGTCGCTGGGGCTGGTCGGCTGATCTGCTTGCCCGACTTCGGACGAAAAATTGGTTCCCGGCCTGCGCCGGGATGACCGCTCATCGTCAAGCGGTACTCTCAATACGTCGTTCCGGCGAAGGACGGAACCCGATTTCGTACCGCAGCCCCGCAGCATGCTTTAGCCTGAAGCGCTAAAATACCCACCCTCCGCAGCAAACACCCCCGAGCCCCCATGACCCAACGCCTGATTCTCGCCTCCAACAACGCCGGCAAACTGAAGGAATTCGCCCAGCTCCTCGAACCCATCGGCTTCGAGCTGCACCCGCAGGGCGAATTCAATGTCCCGGAAGCGGAAGAGCCCTTCGGCACCTTCGTGGAAAACGCGCTCGCCAAGGCGCGCCATGCGTCGCGCCTGACCGGCCTGCCGGCACTCGCCGACGACTCGGGCGTGTGCGTCCACGCGCTCGGCGGCGCGCCCGGTGTCCATTCGGCGCGCTTCGCCGGCGAGCCGAAATCCGACGCCCGCAACAACGACAAGCTGGTGGCCGACCTCACCAGGCACGCCGACAAGTCGGCCTATTACTACTGCGTGCTGGTCTACGTGCGCCACGCCGACGACCCGCAACCGGTCATCGCCGACGGCATGTGGCACGGCGAGATCATCGATACGCCGCGCGGCGCCAACGGCTTCGGCTACGACCCGCACTTCCTGATTCCCTCGCTCGGCAAGACCACCGCCGAACTCGAGCCAGCCGTCAAGAACGCGCACTCGCACCGTGGCAAGGCCCTGCGCGCACTGGTGGAAAAACTGAAATGATCCCGATCAAAGTCGCCGGCCTCGGCGCGAACGCGAGCGAGCCGCGCTCGCCCGCCACCGCCGCCCTGCAGTACCTGCAGCCCGGGGCGCTGAACCTCGCGGCCCTGCCGCCGCTGTCGCTCTATATCCACTTCCCGTGGTGCGTGCGCAAGTGCCCATATTGCGATTTCAATTCGCACGAGGCCAAGGGGGAATTGCCGGAGAAGGAGTACCTCGACGCCGTGCGCCTGGACCTGGAGCAGTCGCTGCCGCTGATCTGGGGCCGCAAGATCCACACGGTCTTCATCGGCGGCGGCACGCCGAGCCTGATGTCGGCTGCAGGGCTGGACCGCCTGCTGTCGGACGTGCGCACGCTGCTGCCGTTGGAAGTCGGCGCCGAGATCACGATGGAAGCCAACCCGGGCACCTTCGAGGCCGAGCGCTTCAAGTCCTACCGCGACAGCGGCATCAACCGCCTGTCGATCGGGATCCAGAGTTTCAACGGCGCCCACCTGAAGGCGCTGGGCCGCATCCACGACGAAGCCGAGGCCCTGCGCGCGGTGGAGATCGCATGCTCTACTTTTGAGAACTTCAACCTCGACCTGATGTTCGCGCTGCCGGCGCAAACGCTCGAGGAGGCACGGCGCGACCTCTCGATGGCGCTGTCCTTCGCCCCGCCGCACCTGTCGATGTACCACCTGACGATGGAGCCGAACACGGTGTTCGCGAAGTATCCGCCGACCCTGCCGGACGACGATACGAGCGCCGACATGCAGGACATGATCCTGGAAGCCACCGCCGCGGCGGGATACGAACACTATGAGGTGTCGGCCTATGCCCAGCCGGGAAAGCGCGCCAGGCACAACCTGAACTACTGGACCTTCGGCGACTACCTCGGCATCGGCGCCGGGGCGCATTCGAAGATCTCGTTCCCGCACCGCGTGCTGCGCCAGGCGCGCTACAAGCAGCCGGGTTCCTTCATCGAAGCCGCCAGGCGCGGCAACCCGGTGCAGGAAGAGCACGAGATCGCGCGCGCCGACATGGGCTTCGAGTTCATGCTCAATGCGTTGCGCCTGACCGAAGGTTTTGATCCGAACCTGTTTGGCGAACGCACCGGCATGAACATCAGCGCCATCACCAGGGCACTGAACGAGGCGGAAAGCAAGGGGCTGCTCTACCGCGATCACAAGCTGGTCAAGCCGACCGAGCTGGGCCAGCGCTTCCTGAACGACCTGCAGGAGATGTTCCTGGGTTCGTAGGTGGCCGGGTGGACCCGATCCCGCAGGATCAGGTCCGCGCCGCGCCCGCCAGCGACTCGATCGTGCGCGCCAGCCCCTTGACCACCCGCGCCATGCTCGCGTAATCGAGCTTGTCCGGCGTATCCGCGGCGGTGTGGTAGTAGGGATAACGCATGAACGCGGTATCCGTGATCATCAGGGCTGGATAGCCGTGCCGGTTGTAGGAAGAATGGTCCGACAGGGTCACGCCCATCACGTGCGCCGGTGCCGCCAGCCCTTCCGCCGGGAAATCGGACTGCGCCTTGAATGCCGCCAGTGCCTGCCGCACCAGCGCCGACGACTCCAGCGTGCCCACGAAGGCGATGAAGTTGCCGGTGCTCGGATAATGCTTTTCGAGTCCCGGCGGCAGTTTCTGGCTGTTGGGCGCATCCGAATACCAGCCGATGGTTTCGAGGATCAGCGCCCCCGCCACCTTGTGCCCGGCCGCCTTCAGCTCGCGCGCATGCTGCATGCTGCCCATCTCCTCGCCCATGAAGAAGGGCGGTTCCTCGTTGACGAAGAAGACGAACTTTACCTCGGTGCCGCGGCTCGGCTGCATGGTCTTGAGCAGGCGCGCCAGTTCGAGCACGGCCGCCGTACCGCTGCCGTTGTCGTTGGCGCCCGGCGCGCCGCGCGCGGAGTCGTAGTGGGCGCCGACGATGAAGATGCGCTCGGGCCGCGCGCCCGGCGCCGTGTTCGAGACCGAGACTTCGATGTTGCGCACCTTCTGGCCGTCGGCTTCGTACTCCTGCCGGCGCAACCCGTAGCCGTAGCCCTGCAGCGTGGTTTCGATGTGGCGCGCGGCCTTTTCGAGTTCGCGCGGGGTGGCGGTGTTGTGTTCCTTGCTGGCGATCGCCTGCACGTGCGACTTCAGGCGCACCGAGAGGTCCGGGGACGAGGAAGGGGCGGGGCTGGCTGAGTCGGTTTCCATGGTCAAGGTGGCCAGCGCGATCGCAAGCAGGATCGCGATGATGACTTTCCAGTGTGATCGAGCGAATTTGCGCATGGCTGAGGGGCTGGGCGCCTTTCAACTGGTCTGGCTTCCAGTGTAGCCATCTTGTCAAAACGATGGCGACTCAATTCCGCGTTTCAATTCCACATCGTCGCCTGCGCTCCGGCGCGGACTGGCGCGGCGCAAAAAAAAGCCGGGCTGCGCACAGCCCGGCTTCCTGGATGAGCGACGAACGGCTCAGCGCGCCGCCACCGGCGCCGCCGGCTCGGTCCACCCGCCGCCCAGCACGCGGTACAGCGTGACCTGGTTCTGCAGGCGCTGCAGGTTGGCCTGCACCGCCTGCTGCTGCGCCTGGAACAGCGAACGCTGGGCGTCGAGCAGTTCGAGGTAGCTGGCTGCGCCGTTGCGGTAGCGCAGGTCGGCCAGGCTGAAGCGGTCGGCTTCCGCTTCGGCCACCGCACGCTGGGCGCGCAGCTGCTCGCTGAAGGTCGACTGGCCGGCCAGCGCGTCCGCCACTTCGCGGAACGCGGTCTGGATCGAGCGTTCGTACTGCGCCACGGCGATGTCGCGCTGCGCCCGGGCGCTGCCCAGCACGGCGGTGTTGCGGCCGTAGTCGAAGATCGGCAGGATCGCCTGCGGGGCGAAGGTCCAGCCGAACGAGCCGCTTTCGAACAGGCCCGACAGTTCGGTGCTGGCGCTGCCGACGCTGCCGGTCAGCGAGATGCGCGGGAAGAAGTTCGCGCGCGCCGCGCCGATGTTGGCGTTGGCTGCGATCAGCTGCTGCTCGGCCGAACGGATGTCCGGGCGGTTGGCCAGCAGGTCCGAGGGCAGGCCGGCCGGCAGGTCAGGCAGATCGGTCGAGGCCAGGGTGGCGCCGGCCGGCACGGTATCCGGGACCGGGGCGCCGACCAGCAGCGTGAGCAGGTTGATGTCCTGCGCGCGCTGGCGCTGCGTCGCGGCCAGGGTGGCCAGTGCGGTCTCGACCAGCGAGCGCGCCTGCTGCAGTTCGAAGCGCGAGGCCACGCCGTTGTCGAAGCGCAGCTGGGTCAGGCGCATCGACTCCTGGCGCGTGACCAGCGTCTGCTGGGTAATGCGCAGCAGCTCTTCGTCGGCCAGCAGCTGCAGGTAGGCGTTGGCCACCGACGAGACCAGGCTGATCTGCGTGGCCTTGCGCGCCTCTTCGGTTGCCAGGAACTGCGCCAGCGCCGCCTCGGACAGGTTGCGCACGCGGCCGAACAGGTCGAGCTCGAACGCGGTGACCGAGAGGCCGGACTGGTACAGGCTCGTGACCGGCTGGTCTTCGCCGGTGCTCTGGCGCTGCCCGCCGATGCCCAGGCCCACCGACGGCAGGCGCTCGGCGCGCTGGATCCTGAACTGCGCGCGCGCCTGCTCGATGTTGGCGATCGCGATGCGCAGGTCACGGTTGTTGACGAGCGCCTGCTCGATCAGGCCGTGCAGGCGCGGATCCGGGAAGAAGCGCTGCCAGGCCAGCGTCGCCGGGGCTTCGTTGGTCGCCGAGGCGGCAGGGGTGCCCGCGGCCTTCGGCATCTCGGGGAAGCTTTGCGTCACCGGGGCTTGCGGGCGCTCGTACTTCGGCGCCAGGGACATGCAGCCCGCCAGGGTCATCGCCAGCGCCAGCGGCACCAGCGGAGTCAGTTTTTTCATCTTGTCGATCATTTGTGTTCCTCAACTGCCGGAGTAGCGGGGGTATCGTTGTCGACTTCATGCGCATACATCTTGCGCTGGCGGTCGCTGCCCTTGAAGAGCTTGCGCACCACCACGAAGAACAGCGGCACGAACAGCACGCCAAGCGTGGAAGCCGTAATCATACCGCCCATGACGCCGGTACCGATCGCGCGCTGCGATGCCGAGCCCGCGCCGCCTGCCAGCACCAGCGGCGTCACGCCGAGGATGAAGGCCAGCGAGGTCATGATGATCGGACGGAAGCGCAGGTGGGCCGCCTCGATCGCCGCTTCCATCGGCGACTTGCCCTGCGCCTGCAGGTCCTTCGCGAATTCGATGATCAGGACCGCGTTCTTCGCCGCCAGGCCGATGATGGTCACCAGGCCGATCTTGAAGTACACGTCGTTCGGGTAGCCCCGCATCATGGCCGCCAGCACGGCGCCCAGGATACCGAACGGCACCACCAGCAGCACCGACACCGGGATCGACCAGCTTTCATACAGCGCAGCCAGGGCCAGGAAGATCGCCAGCAGCGAGAACGCCATCAGGATGCCCATGGTGCCGCCGGAAAGCTGCTCTTCGCGCGACTGGCCGGTCCATTCGAAGGCGAAGCCGGGCGGCAGCTGGCCTGCCAGGCGCTCCATCTCGGCCAGCGCGTCGCCGGTCGAATAGCCCGGCTTGGCGTCACCGGAGATGCTCATGGCCGGATAGCCGTTGTAGCGCAGTGTCTGCATCGGGCCGGTGACCCAGCGCGTGCTTGCGAACGAGGACAGCGGCACCGGCTCGCCCTGCGCGTTGATCGCGTTCAGGCGCAGCAGGTCGTCCGGCTGCATGCGGGCGCTCGCTTCGGCCTGCACCACCACGCGCTGCAGGCGCCCTGCGTTCGGGAAGTCGTTCACGTAGGACGAACCCAGTGCGGTCGAGATCGCGCTGTTGATCGCATCAAAACTCACGCCCAGGGCCTGCGCCTTGTCGCGATCGATGTCGAGCCTGACCTGCGGCGCGTCTTCCAGGCCTTCCGGACGCACGCCGGCCAGGACCGGGCTCTGCGCGGCCATGCCGAGCAGCTGGTTGCGGGCCGCCAGCAGGGCTTCGTGGCCGTTGCCGCCGCGGTCCTGCAGGCGGAAGCTGAAGCCGGTGCCGCGGCCCAGTTCCGGGATCGGCGGCGGCGACAGCGCGAAGATGAAGGCGTCGCGCACGCCCGACAGGCCGCCCATGATGCGGTTGGCCACGGCCTGGGCGCTCGAGTCTTCGCCCTTGCGGTCTTCCCAGTCCTTCAGGGGGATGAAGGCCAGGGCCATGTTCTGGCCGGCGCCCGAGAACGAGAAGCCCAGCACGCTGACCATGTTGGCCACTTCCGGCTGCTTCATGATGAAGTTCTCGGCGGTGCGCATCACCTCGTTGGTGCGTTCGAGCGTGGCGCCCGGCGGCAGCTGGATGTTGGCGATCACGTAGCCCTGGTCTTCGTTCGGCAGGAACGAATTCGGCATGCGGGTGAACAGCAGGGCGACCAGGCCGCACACCAGCACGAAAGCGACGATCGCGCGGCCCGAGCCGCGGATCAGCTTGCCGACCCAGCCTTCATAGCCCTTGGCGGTCTTGGCGAAGTTGCGGTTGAACCAGCCGAAGAAGCCGCGCTTCTCGTGGTGGTGGCCGGCCTGGACCGGCTTGAGCAGGTGCGCGCACAGGGCCGGCGTCAGCGACAGCGCCAGGAAGGCCGAGAAGGCGATCGAGGACACCATGACGACCGCGAACTGGCGGTAGATGTTACCCACCGCACCGCCGAAGAAGGCCAGCGGCACGAACACCGACATCAGGACCACGGTCACGCCGATGATGGCGCCCGAGATCTGGCCCATGGCCTTGCGGGTTGCCTGCAGCGGCGGCAGGCCTTCCTCGCTCATGATGCGTTCGACGTTCTCGACCACCACGATGGCGTCGTCGACCACGATACCGATCACCAGCACCATGCCGAACATGGTCAGCACGTTGATGGAATAGCCCAGCGCCAGCAGCGTGGCGAGCGAACCGAGCAGCGCCACCGGCACCACGATGGTCGGGATGATCGTGTAGCGGAAATTCTGCAGGAACAGGTACATCACCAGGAACACCAGTACGACCGCTTCGATCAGGGTGTGCACGACCTGCGTGATCGAGATGTCGATGAACTTCGAGCTGTCGAACGGCACGGTGACCTTCATCCCAGGCGGGAAGAACTTCGACAGTTCCTCGACGCGCTCGCGCACCAGGCGCGCGGTTTCCAGCGCGTTGCCCGACGGCGCCAGCTGCACGCCGATACCGGTGGACGGCTGGCCGTTCAGGCGCGCCGAGGTGGAATAGGCCTGGCCGCCGATCTCGATGCGGGCCACGTCCTTCAGGCGGACGGTCGAGCCGTCCGGGTTCGCGCGCAGCACGATGTTGCCGAACTGCTCGACGGTCGAGAGCTGCCCGGTGACCACCACGGTCGCGGTGATTTCCTGGCCGGCCGCCAGCGGCAGTTCGCCGATGGTGCCCGAGGCCACCTGGGCGTTCTGGCTGCGGATCGCGTTGTTGACGTCGGCCGGGGACAGGCGGAAGCCCACCAGCTTGGCCGGGTCGATCCAGACGCGCATGGCGCGCTCGGTGCCGAACAGCTGCGCGGTACCGACGCCCTTGATGCGCTGGATCTCGGGCAGGACCGTGCGCGAGGCGTAGTCGCCCAGCCTGATCGGGTCCCAGGCCGGATCGTCCGACGACAGGATGGTAAACAGCAGGAAGTTCGCGCGCACCTTGTCGACGCGCACGCCCTGCTGGTTCACCGCCGCCGGCAGGCGCGGGGCCGCGCGCGACAGGCGGTTCTGCACGTCCACCTGCGCGAGCTCCGGGTCGGTGCCGGTCTCGAAGGTCAGGGTGATCGAGCCGCTGCCGTTGGCGGTGCTGCTCGATTCCATGTAGATGAGGCCTGGCGAACCGTTCATCTCGCGTTCGATGACGGAGATGACCGAGTCTTCCAGGGTCTGGGCCGACGCGCCCGGATAGGCGGCGTTGATCACGATCGATGGCGGGGCCACGTTCGGATACTGGGCGATCGGCAGCTGGGTGATCGAAACCGCGCCGATCACCATGATGAACAGCGCGATCACCCAGGCGAAAATAGGGCGGTCAATGAAAAAACGTGCCATTGGAGTATTCCTGTTCTTTTCCTGCGACGCTTATCGGCGACTCGTACCGGCGGCCGGGGTGGCGCTGGTGGTGGAGCCGGACGGCGCCGAAGCAGGCACCTGGCCGGCCGTTTCCGCCGCGGCGGCAGCGGTCGCGGCCGCAGCCGGCGCCTGGGCGCCGGCCTGCTGCTTCGGCTGCCATGCCACTGCCTTGACCGGCGTGCCTGGCGGCATCATCTGCAGCTTCTGGAAGCCATCGACCATCACGCGCTCGCCTTCCTTCAGGCCGTCGGTGACGACCCAGTCGGAACCCTGCTGCGAAGCGATCTTGACGGTGCGCTGCGCCGGCTTGTTGTCCGGGCCGACGACCATCAGGGTGTCGCCCTGGGGGCCGCCGCGGGTGACGGCCTGCTGCGGCACCAGGATGCCGTTCGGCAGCTGGGCCTGCGCCACGCGCACGCGCACGTACTGGCCCGGCAGCAGGGCGTTGTCCGGGTTCGGTACCTGGGCACGCAGGGTGACCTGGCCGGTGCCCGGGTCGACGGTGACGTCCGAGAACAGCAGGCGGCCGCGGGTCGGCAGTTCGGTGCCGTCGTCCAGCATCACGGTGACCGGCACGTCCTTGGCGGAACCGTTGCCGCCGGATTGCCTGCGCAGGCGCTGCAGTTCGGTCGCCGACTGGGTGATGTTCAGGTACATCGGGTTGGTCTGCTGGATCAGCGCCAGTTCGGTGGCCTGGGCGGCCGAGACGAGGGCGCCTTCGGTCACCAGCGCGCGGCCGATGCGGCCGGAGATCGGCGCAGCGACGTTGGCATAGCCCGAATTGATCTGCGCGATGCGGGCCTGTGCGCGCGCGGCCGCCAGTGCGGCTTCGGCCTGCTTCTGGGCGGCGACGGCGTTGGTGTATTCCTGCTTGCTGACGGCATTCGCCTCGACCAGCGGCTTGTAGCGCTCTGCAAGGGCGGCGGCCTGGTTCAGGGTCGCCTGGGCGCGGCCGACTTCGGCCTGGGCCGCAGCCAGTTGCGCCTGGTAAGGCGCCGGGTCGATCTGGTACAGGGACTGGCCCTGCTTGACTTCGCTGCCCTCGGTAAACAGGCGCTTGAGCACGACGCCGTCGACGCGGGCGCGGACCTGGGCGGTGCGCACCGGTTCGGCGCGGGCAGGCAGTTCGGTCTGCAAGGCGACCGGTTCGAATCTGGTAGTGATGACGCCCACTTCCGGCGGCGGCATCTGGCCTCCTGCGCCGCCGGCGCCAGGGGCGGCGTCTTTGTTGCCGCAGGCCGACAACAGGGTCACGGCCACGAGCGTGGCGGCAGCGATCCGGGTCAGGGAAAGGGAGGAGTGGTCTGAGCGCATTACGTATGCTTCCTTCTCATTATTAATCAGCGACCTCGCGACAACCTTGCACCGACCCTTGGACCGCACTCGAATTGTCACTGGCTTTTACGAACAGTTTTATATACTATCACGGATGTATGTTTAGTGTTGGAGAGCCCCCTCAAATGGCGGGGGCGTAAAAAATGGCACGTAAAACCAAAGCGGAAGCTGCTGCGACCCGCGACAGCATCCTCGACGCTGCAGAGAAGTTGTTTGCTGAACAAGGCGTTTCGCGCACGACCTTGCAGCATATCGCAAGCGCCGCGGGTGCGACGCGCGGCGCGATCTATTGGCATTTCCTCGACAAGGGGGCCTTGTTCAATGCCATGATGGACCGCGCAAAGTTGCCGATGGACGAGGCGGTGAAGCTGCTCGACCAGCGCGAGCTGGCCGACCCGCTGCAATGCCTGCGCGACGAGATGATGACGGTGATGCGGATCATCGTTGAAGACTCGAAGTCGCGCCGTGTATTCGAGATCGCCATGCTGAAGACGGAATTCGTGGACGAGGTCGAGTCGTTCCGCACGCGCCGGCGCGAATCGATCGCGCTCTGGCAGGAGCGGATGGAAGGCTTCCTGGAGCAGGCCCGGGAAAAAGGCATGTTGCGTCCTGGCGTGAGCACCCGGACGGCTGCGATGGGCGGCTGGATCACGGTTGACGGCCTGATCCGCAACTGGATCTTCGAGCCGACGGCCTTCGATTTGCTGGAGGTAGGCGGGCAGGTGATCGATACCTACCTGGCCGGGTTGCGCGCTGGCTGAGCCGCGGGTTTCGTAGGGTGGCCGGCGAAGCCGGCCGCCCTACAAAAAAGCGCGCTGTGAAAAGCGCGCTTTTGTCTTACTTCATCTCTTCGATCATCTTCTTCAGCTTGATCGAGTCGGCGACGAAGGCGCGGATGCCTTCGGCCAGCTTCTCGGTCGCCATCGCGTCTTCGTTCAGCATGAAGCGGAAGGTTTTCTCGTCCACGCCGATCTTCTCGATGTCGATGTTGGCGTCGGTGGTCAGCTTGCGCTCGACCGGCGCGTCGCTGTCGGCCAGCTTCTGCAGCAGGTCCGGCGAGATGGTGAGCAGGTCGCAGCCGCTGAGCTCCAGGATCTGCGAGGTATTGCGGAAGCTCGCGCCCATGACTTCGGTTTGATAGCCGAACTTGCGGTAGTACTGGTGGATGCGCTTGACCGACTGCACGCCCGGATCGTCGGCGCCCTGGTACTCGGTGCCGGTCGACTTCTTGTACCAGTCGTAGATACGGCCGACGAACGGCGAGATCAGCTTGACGCCGGCTTCGGCGCAGGCCACGGCCTGGCACAGCGAGAACAGCAGGGTCAGGTTGCAGTGGATGCCTTCCTTTTCCAGGATCTCGGCGGCGCGGATGCCTTCCCAGGTCGACGCGATCTTGATCAGGACGCGCTCGCGCGACACGCCGGCCTTCTCGTACAGGGCGATCAGCTCGCGGCCCTTGGCCACTGTCGCTTCGGTGTCGAAGGACAGGGCGGCATCGATCTCGGTCGAGACGCGGCCAGGCACGTACTTCAGGATTTCGACGCCGAAGGCGATCAGGAGGCTGTCGACGATGGCATCAAGCGATGCGTCGGGCGCGTCGGCGATGGCCTTTTCCAGCAGCGGGCGGTATTCCGGCTTCTGCACGGCCTTCAGGATCAGCGACGGGTTGGTGGTCGCATCCTGCGGCGCATAGGCCTTGATCGACTGGAAGTCGCCGGTGTCGGCGACCACGGTGGTGTACTGCTTGAGCTGTTCGAGTTGGTTCATGGTCGTGGTGTCGAGTAGTAGAGCTATGAATCTTGGGAGTGGCTGCGGTGAGGAAACTGGATTCCCGCCTGCGCGGGAATGACGTGCTTATTTGAGCGGCGCGAGCACACATCCGTAGCCCGCAGCTGCAACACCGTCGTTCCCGCGAAGGCGGGAACCCAGTTTCAGCACATCAAGCGAAATCGGTGCCGTCGATGAACGCGGCAAGCATCTCTTCCAGCCCGGCGCGGTCCTCTTCCGAGAAACGGTCCGGCGTCGGGCTGTCGATATCGAACACGCCCAGCAGCACGCCATCCTTGATCACCGGAATGACGATCTCCGAGCTTGAAGCCGAATCGCAGGCGATATGGCCCGGGAAGGCATGCACGTCCGGCACGACGATGGTCTTGCGCTCGACGGCGCTGGTGCCGCAGACGCCGCGCCCGAAGGGGATGCGGGCGCAGGCCGGCTTGCCCTGGAACGGGCCGACCAGCAGGTCGTTGCCGTCGCCCTTGCGCGCCGGGACGGTGAAGTAGAAACCGGCCCAGTTCAGGTCGGCGAGGGTGTCGTAGACGAGGGCGGAGAACTGGGCGGCGTTCGCCATCAGGTTGCGTTCGCCTTCCAGGACGCTCTCGACCTGGCGTACCAGCAGGGGATAGTCGGGACGGGAGCTGCGTTCGGGATTGATGTGCATTGGCGTGGCCCGGGATGCATTGGAAACCCGTTATTTTACACCTGTGGCGGGTTTGGGCGCGCTGCGGCTGCTCCGCTGACATTGGATTCCCGCCTGCGCGGGAATGACGTGCGAACTGAGCGTCCGGATGACAGGTTTCCGGCATGAACACTAAACCGTCGCTCCCGCGCAGGCGGGAGCCTGGTTTTGCCTGAACAGCATCAGCCGATAAACGAATCGAACTGCATATCGAACTCCTGCAGCGCCTTCTGCGCGTTCTGCATCTTCTTGCGGAACTCCGGCCCGCGCTGCAGCGCCAGCCCCACGGCCAGCACGTCGATCACGACCAGGTAGGCCAGGCGCGCCGAGATCGGCGTGTACGGGTCGATCGCGAACACCAGGTCGATCGGGATGAACAGCGTCGCGATCTCCGCCAGCGGCGTGCCCGAGGGCGCCAGCACGATCACGTCGGCGCCGCCGCGGCGCGCCAGCTTGGCCGAGCGCGTCAGCGCCGGGTTGTTGCCGCGCTGAGAGATCGCCACCACCGCGTCGCCTTCGCGCAGCAGCGCCGCCGCGATCGAGTGGATCGCCGGGTCGGTGTAGGCCACCGTGGGCACGCCCGAGCGGAAGAACTTGTGCTGGGCGTCGGCTGCCACGAAGCCCGACGAGCCCTGGCCGTAGAACTCGATCTTGTTGGCGCGCGACAGGATGTCGAGCGCCTTCTGGACCAGTTCCGGCTTGAGGTTGTTGCGCAGGTCGAGCAGGGTGTTGATCGAGCGGCTGCAGATCTTGTTGACCAGGTCGGACGCCAGGTCGTCCGGCGCCGGCTGCTCGTTGGCGCCCGGCAGCGCCAGCGCCAGGCCCTGCGCCAGTTTCAGCTTGAACTCGTGCCAGCCGTCGTAGCCCAGCGTGCGGCAGAAGCGCACCACGGTGGGCTCGGACACCTGGGCGCTCTTGGCCAGCGCCGTGATGTTCTGGCTCACCGTGTTGGCAGGCGCGGCCAGCACGGCGAGGGCCACCTTGCGCTCGGATTTCGAGAGCGTGTCGAGCTGGGTGCGGATGGAATCGAGCAGCATGTCAGTCAGTATCCATCAATCTTCCGGCAGCACTTCTTCGCGCCACTGCAGGCCGTCGCGGCCGATCAGTGCGCTCGAGGCGGCCGGGCCCCAGGTGCCCGAGGTGTAGGGCACCGGCGCGGTGTCGCTTTGCTCCCAGTGCTCCAGGATCGGCTCGACCCATTCCCAGGCCGCTTCCAGCTCGTCGCCGCGCATGAACAGGGTCAGCTGGCCGCGCAGCACGTCCACCAGCAGGCGCTCGTAGGCTTCCATGCGCGGGCTCTTGAACTGCTCGCGGAAGTCGAGTTCGAGTTCGGCCTGCTTCAGGCGCATGCTGTCGCCCGGGGTCTTGGCCATCAGGTTCATCGACAGGCCCTCGTCCGGCTGCAGGCGGATCACCAGGCTGTTCGGCTGGAAGCTCGACGTCGGCTGGTTGAAGATCGAATGCGGGATCGGTTTGAAGCGCACCACGATCTCGGCCAGGCGGTCGGCCATGCGCTTGCCGGTACGCAGGTAGAAGGGCACGCCGGCCCAGCGCCAGGTATCGATCTCGGCCTTCATGGCCACGAAGGTTTCGGTGCGCGAGCCTTTCGGCGCGCCCGGCTCCTCGCGGTAGCCCGGCACCGGCTGGCCGTCCACGAAGCCGTTGCGGTACTGGCCGCGCACGATGTTCTGCGACAGCGTGGTCGGCGTGAAGCGCTTGAGCGAGCGCAGCACCTGCAGCTTGGCGTCGCGCACGGCGTCCGGCGCGATCGAGGTCGGCGGCTCCATGGCGACGATGCACAGCAGCTGCAGCAGGTGGTTCTGCAGCATGTCGCGCAGCGCGCCCGAGGTGTCGTAGTAGCCCAGGCGGTTGCCCACGCCGATCTTCTCGGCGATGGTGATCTGCACGTCCGAGATCCACTCGCGGCGCCACAGCGGCTCGAACAGGATGTTCCCGAAGCGCAGGGCCAGCAGGTTCTGCACGGTTTCCTTGCCCAGGTAGTGGTCGATCCGGTAGATCTGCGACTCCGAGAAGACCTTGCCGACATCCAGGTTGATCTGCTTGGCCGAGGCCAGGTCGCGGCCCAGCGGCTTTTCCAGCACCACGCGCGAGTTCGGCGTCGCCAGCCTGGAGGCGGCCAGGTTGTCGCAGATGGTCGCGAACAGGTGCGGCGGGGTGGCCAGGTAGTAGACGCGGGTCAGCGACGGGTCCTTGCGCAGCACTTCCACCAGCGGGGCATAGGTGGCCACGTCGGTGGCGTTCAGCGCCACGTAGACGATGCGCTTCAGGAAGCGCTGCCAGCTTTCCTCGGCCGGCGGCTCCTTGATGTGCGGCTTGGAATTCGTCTCGACCGTCTTCAGGAATTCCTCCTGCGTCGCCTCGTCGCGGCCGACGCAGATGATGCGGGCGCTGTCGGGCAGGTCGTTGCAGACGTCGCGCGAGTACATCGCAGGGAGCAGCTTGCGCATCGCAAGGTCGCCGCTGCCGCCGAAGAAGACGAGATCGAAATCGGAAAGAGCCATAGGAATCGTGGAAAGAGAGGATTGAAAGCGTTCGTGTAAATTTACTACACAGATATGCGCTTAGCAAGAAAATCTACTACGGAATGGCTGAGCTGAACGCCGGATTGCCGTGCGTAGGGTGGGCGGCTCCACCCGGCGATGCGATTACCCGCGCTGCGAACGCTGCCCACGCGGTGATCGTTCGCAGCGAGATCATCCGTCCCCGCAGCGGAGCCACAAACGATCATCCCACGTCCGCGCACGCCGAGGGCGCGAGGCGATCTTCACGCAGGTGCAACCGCCCCCTGCGTGAAGATCAGCGGTGCACGTACTCCGGCTCCTCGCGCCCCGCCACGTCGACGCGGATCGACAGCACCTTGCCGCTGAGCGGATACTGCGCCAGCTCTTCCTCCGAGCGGCCATGGCTGGCGCTGGTGATGTAGAGCGTGCGCAGGTCCGCCCCGCCGAAGGCGACCGAGGTCGGGCAGCGCACCGGCAGCGCGATCTCGCGCAGGATCTCGCCGTCAGGAGACAGGCGCAGCACGCGTCCGCCTTCGAACATCGCCACCCAGTAGGCGCCTTCGCTGTCGACCGTGGCGCCGTCCGGCCGGCCGCCGTAATCCGGAGCCGATTTATCGAGCGAGAAGGTCTTGATGGTGCGCCCGTTCGCATGCACGCCGGTCGCCGGGTCGTAGTCGTAGCAATCGATCCGGTGCGTCGTGGTATCGGCATGGAACATCGTGCGGCCGTCCAGGCTCCAGGCCAGGCCGTTCGAATTGGTCATGTTGCCGGCCCAGGCGCGGCGCAGCTGGCCGCGCTCGAGCACGTACATCTCGGCCGCCGGCTGGTCGCGCGGCTCGTACATGGTGCCGATCCAGAAGCGGCCCGCCGGGTCGACGCGGCCGTCGTTGAAGCGGACCTTCGACGTGTCGTAGGGCGCGTCGATGAGCGGGGTTTCCTTGCCGCTGGTGGTGTTCAGGCAGATCAGGCCCGAGCGCAGCGAGACGATCAGGTTGTTGTCGCCGTCGACCGCCAGCGCCGAGGGCTCCGAGCCCATCTTCCAGTAGGTGAACTTGCCGCTGGCCGGGTGGACGCGGTTGACCGTGTAGCCGTTGATGTCCACCCAGTACAGCGCCGACTCGACCTCGTGCCAGGTGGCTGCCTCGCCGACGAGCATCGGCGCGTCGTGCACCACTTCGAATTTATCCTTTGCCATGTGTGTAGTATGAGCCTGGTTGGTTCAGAAAGCGGCCTTGGCGCGGGCGATCAGGCCGTTGGTGGAGCTGTCGTGCAGGTTCGGCTGCGGTTCGCCCGCCAGCTCGGCCTCGATCTTCTTGGCCAGCACCTTACCGAGCTCGACGCCCCATTGGTCGAAGCTGTTGACATTCCAGATCACGCCCTGCACGAAGGTCTTGTGCTCGTACAGCGCGATCAGGGCGCCCAGCGTGGACGGGGTCAGGCGCTCCATCAGGATGGTGTTGCTCGGACGGTTGCCCGGGAAGGTCTTGTGCGGCGCCAGGCGCTCGACTTCCTCGGGCGGCAGGCCCTGTGCCTGCAGGTCTGCGCGCACTTCAATGATGGTCTTGCCCTTCATGAAGGCTTCCGACTGCGCGAAGCAGTTCGCCAGCAGGGCGGTATGGTGGTGTTCCATCTCGTGCGCGGGGCGCAGGGCGGCGATGAAGTCGATCGGGGTCAGGTCGGTGCCCTGGTGCAGCAACTGGAAGTAGGCATGCTGGCCGTTGGTGCCGGGCTCGCCCCAGATCGCCGGGCAGGTCGGCGTATCGACCGGATCGCCGTCGCGCGTGACGGACTTGCCGTTGCTCTCCATGTCGAGCTGCTGCAGGTAGGCCGGGAAGCGGTTCAGGTCCTGGTGGTAGGGCGCGATCGTGACCGAGTGCGCATCCAGGAACTCGCGGTTCCAGAAGCCGACCAGGGCCAGGATCATCGGCATGTTCTGCTCGATGGGCGCGGTGCGGAAGTGCTCGTCCATGGCGTGGGCGCCGGCCAGGAAATCGCTGAAGTAGCCGAAGCCGACCGCCAGCGCCACCGGCAGGCCGATGGCCGACCATACCGAATAGCGGCCGCCGACCCAGTCCCAGAACGGGAACATGTTGGCCGGGTCGATGCCGAAGGTCTTGATGGCCTCGGTATTGGTCGAGACGGCGACGAAATGCTTGGCCAAGGCCTCTTCCGGTGCATGGCCCAGGAACCAGGCGCGCGCGGTCTGCGCGTTCATCATGGTCTCGGCGGTGGTGAAGGTCTTGGAGGCGACGATGAACAGCGTCGTCTCCGGATTCACCTGCCCGAGTGCCGCGTCCATGTCGTGGCCGTCCACGTTGGACACGAAATGCATCCGCAGGCGCGGATGGGCGTAATGGCGCAGCGCCAGCACGACCATCTTCGGGCCCAGGTCCGAGCCGCCGATGCCGATGTTGACGATATCCGTGATCGGCTTGCCGGTATGGCCGAGCCATTCGCCGCTGCGCACCGCGTCGGTGAAGGTGCGGATACGGTCGAGCACCGCGTGCACGTCGGCATTCACGTCCTGGCCGTCGACGACCAATTGGGCGCCGCGCGGCGCGCGCAGGGCGGTGTGCAGGACGGCGCGGTTCTCGGTGTTGTTGATGCGTTCGCCCTCGAACATCGCGTCGCGGCGCTGCTCGACGCCACGCTCGCGCGCAAGCGCCGCCAGCAGTTCAAGCGTGCGCCCGTTGAGACGATTTTTTGAATAGTCTAGGAACAGCCCCGCACCCTCGACCGACAGGCGCTCGAAGCGCTGCGGATCGGCCGCGAACAGGTCGCGCATCTGCCAGTCTTCGGCATCGATGGCATGGGTTTCAAGGGCCTGGAAGCTGGCGGTGCTGGTCAGGGATAGGGTCGATGAAGGCTGGCGCATGGGGTCAGTGTCGATGAGCGGTGTCGATGAGACAATGTTGGCAATAGCAGATTATCGAATAATACAGGAAGGCGACGTAAATTCACTACACAAAATGATGTCGCTTTGGTAGGGTGGGCGGGTTCCCCGCCCGCGCGTTCAACAAGCGTTTGCGTATTTGAGTAAGCTTTGTGATCCGTGACCGGGACTTGAACGCGTGGGCGGGAGACCCGCTCAACCTACGAAAAACGGTGCCAATGCCTCGGCCGGACGCCGCCGGCACTGGCTGGTCGAAGCCCCTCCCTGCACCCCATATAAATCTGTAGTAAAATTTCAGATACCAAATTTACGAAGGAACGATCATGGCGCTGCACCCCGTAGTCGAACAGGTAACGAACCGGATCATCAAGCGAAGCCGTCCCTCGCGCGCGGCCTACCTCGCGCATCTCGAAGCCGCCCGCGTCCAGGGCGTGCAGCGCGGGTCGCTGTCGTGCACGAACCTCGCGCACGGCTTCGCCGCGTTCCCGGCCAACGACAAGCTCAAGCTGCGCGAGTACAAGCAGCCGTCGGTGGCCATCGTCTCGTCCTACAACGACATGCTGTCGGCGCACCAGCCCTTCGAGTACTTCCCGAAAGTGATCAAGGAAGCCGTGCGCGAAATCGGCGCCGTGGCCCAGTTCGCGGGCGGCGTGCCGGCCATGTGTGACGGCGTCACGCAAGGCCAGCCGGGCATGGAACTGTCGCTGTTCTCGCGCGACACCATCGCGATGGCGACCGCCGTGGCGATGTCGCACAACATGTTCGACGCCGGCCTGTACCTGGGCATCTGCGACAAGATCGTGCCGGGCCTGCTCATCGGCGCGCTGCACTTCGGCCATATCCCGGGCATCTTCGTGCCGGGTGGCCCGATGACATCGGGCATCTCGAACAAGGAAAAGGCCGCCATCCGCCAGCGCTATGCAAAAGGCGAAGCCACCCGCGAGGAACTGCTGGAAGGCGAATCGGCCTCGTACCACGGCGCCGGCACCTGCACCTTCTACGGCACCGCCAACAGCAACCAGATGCTGATGGAGATGATGGGCCTGCACATGCCGGGCGCCGCCTTCATCACCCCGGGCACGCCGCTGCGCGACGCGCTCACCAAAGCCGCCGCCCAGCAGGCCGTGAAGATCTCCCAGCAGGGTGGTGAGTACATGCCGATCGGCCGCATCGTCGACGAGAAGAGCATCGTCAACGCCATCGTCGCGCTGCACGCGACCGGCGGCTCGACCAACCACACGCTGCACCTGGTGGCGATCGCGCGCGCGGCCGGCATCGTCATCGACTGGAACGACTTCGACGAACTGTCGAAAGTGGTGCCCTCGCTCACCAGGATCTACCCGAACGGCGAAGCCGACGTGAACCACTTCCAGGCCGCCGGCGGCCCGGGCTTCGTGATCCGCGAACTCCTGGATGCCGGCCTGGCGCACGAAGACGTCAACACCATCCTCGGCCACGGCCTGCGCGCGCACTGCAAGGAGCCGTTCCTGGACGAGAACGACAAGGTGGTATGGCGCGACGTTCCGGCGCAGAGCGGCGACGAAGCCGTGCTGCGCCCGGCAAGCAACCCGTTCGCCAACAACGGCGGCATGGTGCTGGTGCAGGGTAACCTGGGCCGCGCCGTGATGAAGATCTCGGCCGTCAAGCCGGACTACCACCTGGTGGAAGCGCCGGCCATCACCTTCGACTCGCAGGAAGACTTCATGGTGCGCTACAAGGCCGGCGAGCTTGAGCGCGACTTCGTGGCCGTGATCCGCTTCCAGGGCCCGCGCGCCAACGGCATGCCGGAACTGCACGCCTTGACCCCGGCGCTGTCGAACCTGCAGGATGCCGGCTTCAAGGTGGCGATGGTGACCGACGGTCGCATGTCGGGCGCCTCGGGCAAGGTGCCGGCGGCGATCCACGTGTCGCCGGAAATCCTGGCCGGCGGCCCGCTCGGCCTGGTACGCGACGGCGACATCATCCGCGTCGATGCGGCGGGCGGCACGCTGGACGCGCTGGTGCCGGACGAAGTATGGGCGGCGCGCAGCATGGCGACGGCCGACCTGTCGAAGAGCCACATCGGCATGGGCCGCGAGCTGTTCGCGATGTTCCGCAGTAACTCGAGCCCGGCAGAGGAGGGCGCCGCTACCTTCCCGCTGCCGTCGCCGATCCCCACCACCGTACCGCTGCATGAAGGCATGCATCCCGAGGAAGGCATGCCCGGTTCGGACGAAGACTTTCTCTTTAGGACGCAGAAATAATGGGACAAATGAGCTTACTTGAAATCATGCGCTCGGCGAGCGTCATCCCCGTCATCGCCATCGACGACCCGGCGCACGCGGTGCCATTGGCAAAAGCCCTGGTGGCGGGCGGCATCCGCGTGCTGGAAGTGACGCTGCGCACCGAGCACGGGCTGCAGGCGATCCGCGACATGAGCAGCGTCGAAGGCGCCATCGTCGGCGTCGGCACGCTCACCCAGCCGCACGAATTCGAGGCGGCGCGCGATGCGGGCGCCGTATTCGGCGTCTCGCCGGGCCTGACCGCCGCCATGATCGAGGCAGCGAAAAAGAGCGGCCTGCCGCTGCTGCCGGGCGTGATGACCCCGTCGGAAGTAATGGCGGCGCGCGAGCACGGCTTCAAGCAGCTCAAGCTGTTCCCGGCGGTGCCGGCGGGCGGCGTCGGCATGCTGAACGCCATCGCCGGCCCGCTGCCGGACGTGACCTTCTGCCCGACCGGCGGCATCTCGATCGAGACCGCGCCGAAGTTCCTGGCCTGCAAGAACGTGGCCTGCGTGGGCGGTTCCTGGCTGACGCCGAAGGACCTGATCGCTGCCGGACAGTGGGATCAGATCACCGAACTGGCGAAAGCGGCGGCCGCGCTGCGTGCTGCTTGAGCGTTCCATGAAAAGACCTCGTTCCCGGCCCCTGACCGAGAACGAGATCGCGATGGCGTCGCTGCTGTTTCGCGACGCCATCGACTACAGCCGCGTCCGTATTCACGGCCGGCGCTACATGCCCTTCCAGCCGAAGAACTGCTGCATGACGCCGAACGGCAGCATGTACTTTCATTCGTCCTGTTTTCTTCCCGACTATACCCGCGGCGATCCCGGGGCGATCCACTGGTTCATGCATGAGATGGTGCATGTGTGGCAGCACCAACTGGGGTATCCGGTGCGCTTGCGCGGTGCGGTGCGGCTTGGTCTTCCCTACGCCTATACCCTCCACGAAGAGGCCACGCTGGCGGACTACAACATGGAGGCGCAGGGCGATCTGCTGGCCGATTACTTCGTGCTGAAGTTCTTGAAGAAGCCGCAGGCGATGCGGCAGCAGCAGTACCGCGACAGTCTGGACTTGTATGAGCGGGTACTCGAGCGGTTTCTCGCGCATCCGGAAAGCCGGCGGAATTTGCATCGCGGGCCTGCACGCTGGCTGACATCGCGCGTCTAATCAGCTGCGACGGCCCCGTAGCGTCAACACCAGTGCTGCGACGACTGCTGAGCCGATGAAAGAGCAGACGATGATGTTATAAGCCTTGTCGAGATTCATACCCGGATCGAGAAAGATTATAGAAGCCCAAACAAGTACAGCTATCAACAAGGCGATGCCAAGCGAAATGAATGTGGTTCTCATGCGAATGGCTCCGCAATAGGACAATTGAAATACTGTCCGGCTTTACTACCGCCTGCCCGCACAACTTCTTCCGCAAAGGAAGTGCAGTTATGAGCTACAGCGCCCCATAGCCATGGCTTTTGCATCAGTTCATGCAGCTTGTCATGCGCCCCTTTAGGATTGGGCAGTTTGATCGTCCAGCGGCGAATTTCACGCTTGCCGTTCTCTTTCAAGTAACGTATATAGTTACTCTCAGGCATCCACTTAGGTAGTTTATAGGGTCCTGCAATGTGGACGTACCAACTCCAGCTTTCACCGACGTGCAGTAGCGTATGGCCGCATGCATTGAACCCGCTCCCTGTCACAATGACGGCACAAACGTGCTGGAAGTCACGTTCTTCCAGCGGGCAGAGAATTATTGCTGCGCCTTCGTAAGGCTGGGACATATCGCCTCCGGTTAGCACACTTTATGGGCTGAACAATCCCAGCTACCCGACGTATTACCCTGCGTGCCGCCCCTGATGGACTGCTTCGAATAATTCCAACGGATTTTGGCGTACGCTAGCTGCACCCGCTCTGTGATGATTCCGCCATCGCCACTATCCGGCGTGATGCTGGCGATCATTACGTTTTCCAGTTCGATCCTAAAGTACGTGATCGGCTTTCCGTCGCCGTCAGCCCGCATGAACTCGAAAGAAGCTTTGGGAATGGTTTTCCCGGTGGCGCAGGTTTGCAGCAAGATGGGGGAGGCTATGTCAGCAAGTTTGCTGAAGCTAATCGGGTACAGATCGGCTCGCCCGGTGGTATGCCCGCCTGCGGTCGAAACTACCTCGGCTCTCGGCTGGTGGACCGCGTAGAGGACGTTGTTCACTTCAATCCAATTGCGGTGCCGTTCGTCTTCGGACTCTCCATTAATCCCGTCTATTTTCAAATAAGCATCACTAGCCATTCCTGTCTCCGTTGTGAGTTGGGCAAGTGGTGATTCTTGCTTGAGCGTATCGGGTGGAAGTTGGCTTGAAACAGGATGCGGGACGACGAAAATCAACCGGGCTGGTCCTTGCGTAGCCTTGGCCTTCACGCTGGCTGGCATATCGTCTTGCACGTCCCACCTGACATCCGCAGACGCCCGTTTGCGGCTGCTCATCCAGCAGGATATTGTAAATTGCTTATAACACATGCGCGTGGCAGACTTCGCCATCCAATCACCTGGGAAAGCCCATGCGTTCGATTGCCCTCGCACTGACCAGCCTCATGCTAGTCGTTGCTCTGCCTGCTGCGCCTGCGTTGGCAAGCACCTGCTTCGGTACCCCAGGCAACGGCCGGATCGTTCATGCCGTTGCCTTGAGCGTCCAAGGTCGCAATTTCTCTCCTTATAGCGAATTGGGCGTGTCGCTGGGACGGACTTACGTGCATGCGACTGTCCGGGATATTGTCGAAAGCGCGTATACGGTACTGGCGCAGGAACTGCCTGGAGTGAAATTCGTGTATGGAGAAACCGGGCTCAAGAACGGAGGCCCAATGCCGCCGCACCGTACGCACAGGAATGGCACGTCGGTCGACTTCATGGTGCCGGTGCGGAATCACGATGGTGTGCCGGCCACGCTTCCGGCGTCACCGCTGAATCGCTTCGGGTATGACCTGGAGTTCGACGGGAATGGCAGGCTGGACGACTTGCGTATCGATTTTGTTGCAATTGCTGCGCATCTGAATCAACTGGACAAGCAAGCGCGCCAGCGTGGGACACGCATCTCACGGGTTATTTTTGATCCTGGGCTGACGCGTCATCTCCTTGGCACTCTAGGCGGGACAAGACTCGCTTCGCTTCCGTTCATGAAAGCGAAGCCATGGATCCGGCATGATGAGCACTACCATGTGGACTTCGCCATCGCTTGCAAGGCGACGAATTCAAGATGATGAACCATCACTGTGACCTGCATCGCGGACCGGACGCTGCTTGGCTGTCTAGTCCGCCTTGACCACTTCCTTGAGCGTCACGAGGTCGAGCTTCCCCACGAAGGCGATCTGCGCCAAGCCTGCGCGCGCGACGGCGGAGTCGTACTTCAGGACTTGGCAGGCGCCGTCGGGAATCGTCGCGGCCGGCTGGCCGTCGACTTCGATGCGGCCGGGGCCTTTGAGGAAACAGGCCCGCAAGGCATTGTGGCCATGGCGGCGAATCTCGCGCAGGTCGTAGCGGTAGGTGGGAATCCGTCGCTGGACAACAGCGACTTCCTCGAGGGCTTTCGCGAAGTCCGCGTACGAGAGCGCTTGCGTGTGCGGCACCCGGACCTTCCACGCGACGCTCATCTTGCCCTTCTGGGTCTGGGTGTTGAACATGATGGTGCCCAGTTCCAGCAAGCCCAGTTTCACTTCCGGTAGCAGGAAATAGCCGCCGCGATGGACGGGAACGACCTGGTCGAGTTCGTTTCCGACGACGGCGACTGCCCAGGACTGCGGCGCGAACAGGTCTTTCTCCACCTCGCTCTTGGCGACGAAGTGGACCCGGCCGAGGAGATCGATCGAGCGCGGTTCCGGCGGAAGGAGCGACTGGAGATAAGTCTGGATGCTGAAGAAGGGCTTGTAGGGAAGGTCGCCCAGGTTGATCTTCCGGTGGATCTTGATCGGCGCCTGCTCTTCCAGTTGCAGGTCGGCAGGCCCTGCCTCCTCCGGTCTGGAAGGCTCCGGGACCCCGGCAAACGTGGCGGCCGAAGCGCTGGCCAGTACGGCAAGTGCCACGAAGCTCGCCTTCAATCGGGTGGCCGCATCGAATGGGCTGTCCATTTCCATGCTTTCCTTCTTCCTGATCCTTATTCTTGTTCGTCACCCTGGTCATGACCGGCAAGGCCGCGATTCCGGGCGCGGGGATGATAGCCGAAGAACAGAGACAAATGTTTCGACAAACTGTAATGGGGATGCGTGCAGCGTCACGATGTTCAGCAGGCCATCCGAGGCGAGTTCGCCATCAGTTGCGACAGCCGGTGCCAACCGATGGCGAAAGCGATACCTGCGCCCTGTGCCGGTGGACATCGCGGGAATATCCGCACGGCACGCCCAGCGCAAGCGCACTTGCCCGTCCATGACGACCGACTCACTCATAGCGCAGGCAATCCACCGGCAACAGCCGCGACGCTCGCCGCGCCGGATAGAACCCGAAGAACACCCCCACCGCCGTGGCGAAGCCGCACGCCACCAGCACGCCCTGGAAGGTCAGGAACACCTCGAACTTCCCGGTCGCCGTGATCGCGGCCGCCCCGCCCATTGCAATCAAGACGCCCACCAGGCCGCCAGCCACGCAAATCACCACCGACTCCGCCAGGAACTGCAACAGCACCGCCCGCGGCCTTGCGCCGATCGCCATGCGGATGCCGATCTCGCGCGTCCGTTCGGTCACCGACACCAGCATGATGTTCATGATCCCGATTCCGCCCACCAGCAGCGAGATCGCCCCGATCAGCCCGAGCAGCAGCGCCACGCCGGCACTGATCTTGTTGGCCGTCTCCGCGAAGGACGCAATGTTCTGCACCCGGAAGTCGTCCGGATCGTCGAGTCGGATGCGGTGCCGCGCCCGCAGCGTCTCCTTGATGTCCTCGACCGCGTCGTCCAGCGCCATCTCCGGCCGGCCCTGCGCCGCGATGTAGTGCACGTTCTGCGGGAAGGGCGTCTTGATCAGGTTGGCGCTGGCGGCCGTGATCGGCACCAGCACCAGCTCCGCGATGTCGGAGCCGTCGATCTGCTTGCCTTCGCCGGCCAGCACGCCGATCACCTGGAAGGCGACGTTCTCGATACGGATGTAGCGCCCCAGCGGATCCTGCTTGTAGAAGAACTGGTCCGCCACCTTCTGGCCGATCACGACCATGCGGCTCGATGCACGCACGTCCGCTTCGCTGAACAGGTTGCCCTGGTCGAGCTTCCAGTTGCGGATATTGAACATGGCTGGCGTGATGCCGTGCACCTGGCTGTTCGAACTTTCGTTGCCGGCGCTGAGTTTGAAGCTGCCCTGCAGCGCCGGCGCCGCGCCGGTCAGGCTGGGCAGATCGTTGAGCGCAGCCGCATCGTGGATCGACAGCGAGGGCACGGTGCCGGCGCGGGCGCGCTGGGCGGTGGTGCGGTCGCCGCCCGGGAACACGTAGAGCATGTTGGTGCCCAGCGATTGCAGTTCCTTGCCAATGAAGCGCTGCATGCTGTCGCCGATGGCCAGCAGCAGGACCACGGACGCGATGCCGATGACGATACCGAGCATGGTCAGCGCGGTGCGCAGGCGGTTGGCCGCCATCGAGCGGAAGGATTCGATCAGGATCTGGATGAAGTTCATGCCGGCACCTCGGTGGAGGTCGGATGCGCGCCCGCGCTCGGCTGGCGCAGTCCTTCCGCGGCCGGGCCGTCGTACAGCACCCGCCCGTCCTTCAGGCGCACCAGGC
The DNA here is from genome assembly GCF_042432755.1 of Massilia consociata. Classification (NCBI taxonomy): domain Bacteria; kingdom Pseudomonadati; phylum Pseudomonadota; class Betaproteobacteria; order Burkholderiales; family Oxalobacteraceae; genus Massilia; species Massilia consociata. The sequence continues at coordinate 231,763 of NZ_JBHLWP010000013.1, read as the reverse complement.
GGCGGCTGTAGGCGGCGACGTCGGCCTCGTGGGTGACGAGCACGATGGTGATGCCGCGTTCCCTGTTCAGCTCCCGGAAGCTGTTCATGATGTCGTCGCTGGTTTGCGTGTCGAGGTTGCCGGTCGGTTCGTCGGCCAGCAGCAGCGGCGGGTCGGTGGCCAGCGCGCGCGCGATCGCCACGCGCTGCTGCTGGCCGCCGGAGAGCTGATTGGGCGTGCGTTTGGCCAGGCCGCCCAGACCGACGCGCTCCAGCTCCTGCAGCGCGCGCGTGTGCGCCTTGCCGCGGCCCCAGCCGGCATAGATCAAGGGCAGCGCCACGTTCTCGGCCACGCTCATGCGCTTGATGAGGTTAAAGCTCTGGAACACGAAGCCGATGGCACGGTTGCGGATGTCGGCCAGCTGGGCGCGCGACAGCGACAGCGTGTCCACGCCATCGAGCAGGTAGGTGCCGCCGGTGGCCTGGTCCAGGCAGCCGAGGATGTTCATCAGGGTCGACTTGCCCGAGCCGGACTGGCCCATGATGGAGACAAAGTCGCCGCGCGCCACCTGCAGGTCGATCCCGTGCAGCACGCGGGTCTCGACGCTGCCGCTGGTGTAGGTCTTGGTGACGCCGCGGATATCGATCAGGGAAGAGCTCAGCTGCGTCATCAGAAATCTTCTTTGGCTTGGCCCAGTGCGCGCGTGACGACCTGGTCGCCCGCCTTCAGGCCGCCGGACAGCACCTCGGTATAGCGGAAGTTCGACAGGCCGACCTTGATGTCGACGGGCTGGGGCTGGTTCCTGGCGTCCAGGCGGTACACCTTGTAGATGCGCGCGGTCTCGTTGGCGGTGCGGAAGGCGAGGTCGTCGTCCTGGCCTGGCGGCGCGGCCTTGTAGGCCACCTGCGTGGACTTCGCATCCTTGCCGCTCCTGGTTTTCTCCTGCTCTTTCGCCTGCGCGCGCAGCTTTTCCTGCTCTTCCTCGGGCAGCTGGAAGCGCAGGGCGGTGGTCGGGATGCGCAGCACGTTGCTGCGGTTGTCCACCACCAGGCGCACCTGGGCCGTCATGCCGGGTTTCAGCATCTCGTCCTTGTTGTCGACGTCGAGCACGACGTTGTAGGTGACGACGTTCTGCACCACGTTGGCGGCCAGGCGGAACTGGCGCATGGTGGCGTGGAATTCGCGGTCGGGGTAGGCGTCGACCACGAAGCGGGCCGGCAGGCCGTCCTTCAAGGCCCCCACGTCGGCTTCCGACACGCTGGTGTCGATCTGCATCTTGGTGAGGTCGCGCGCGATCTGGAACAGGTTCGGCGTGTTGAACGAGGCCGCCACGGTCTGGCTCAGGTCGATGGTGCGCTTGATGATCACGCCGTCGATCGGCGAGCGGATCACGCTGTTGTTCAGGTCAGCTCTAGCACGGTCGAGCTGGGCCTGCGCCAGCTGCACATTGGCGCGGGCGACGTCCATCTCGCGGCGGCTCTGGTCGAGCGCCACGCTGGAGACGAAGCTCTGCGTGACGAGCTGCTGGTTGCGCTGGTAGTTGGCTTCGGCCAGCTTCAGGTTGGCGACTGCGGACGCGCGGCTCGCCTCGGCCTGGCGGATCTGGGCGTTGAAGATGGTCGGGTCGAGCTTGAGCAGGACCTGGCCCTTGCTCACGCGGTCGTTGAAGTCGGCGTTGAGCTCGACCACGGTGCCGGAGACTTGCGAGCCGACGTTCACCAGCGCAACCGGGTTGATGGTGCCGGTGGCGGTGACGGTCTGGTTGATGGTACCGACATCGACCGGGGCGGTGCGGTATTTCGACGGCGGGACCTTGGGCTCACCCTTGGGCACCAGCCAGGCGGCAGCGCCGCCGGCCACCGCGATCACGCCGGCCGCGATGGCCAGGCGCTTCTTCGTAAAGAGTTTCATTGTCAAAGACTATATGCCTGCGGAAAGATTCAGTTTGATTCACCAGTGCAAGCTTGGCAATGCGCAATGCATTGACCGGCCAAACAGCGGGATGAACCGTCGTTTTCGAGGGATGGACCGGGCGATCCGCTAAAATGACGCCTTCTTTTCTACTCTCCAAAGTATCATGACCCAGGACGAACTCAAGCAAGCCGTGGCGCGCGCCGCGATCGATTACGTGGTGGACGGCGAGATCATCGGCGTCGGCACCGGCTCGACGGCCAACTTCTTCATCGACGAGCTGGCGAAGATCAAGGACCGCATCAAGGGCACCGTCGCTTCGTCGGAAGCGACGGCAAGCCGCCTGCGGGGCCACGGCATCCCGGTCTTCGACCTGAACGACGTGACGTCGATGGCCGTGTACATCGACGGCGCCGACGAGATCACCGCCAGCGGCGCGATGATCAAGGGCGGCGGCGCGGCCCTGACGCGCGAGAAGATCGTGGCCTCGGTGGCGAAGCAATTCGTGTGCATCGCGGACGGCTCGAAGCTGGTCGAGACGCTGGGTAAGTTCCCGCTGCCGGTCGAGGTGATCCCGATGGCGCGCGCGGCCGTGATGCGCAAGCTGGCGGAACTGGGCGGCCAGCCGCGCCTGCGTACCAAGCCGGGCACGGACGAGGCCTTCATCACCGACAACGGCGGCGAGATCATCGACGTGGTCGGCCTGTCGATTCTTGACCCGGTGGCGATGGAAGAGCGGATCAACCAGATCGTCGGCGTGATCGCCGTCGGCCTGTTCGCCAAGGCCGGCGCCACCGTCTGCCTGCTGGGCACGCCCGAGGGCGTGAAGACCCTAACTTTCTGACCCATTTTCCAAGTTTCTTAAGCGAGGAACGCATGAGGCACGCGCTGGCGCCGCTGAGCATCCTGGTGGCCGTCCTGCTGGGCGGTTGTACGCTGTTCAACAGCAGGACGGCGCCAGCGCCGGCGCCGGCACCTGTCGCGGCCGTTCAGCCGGCGCCTGCTTTGCTGGACACGAACGGCACGCCGATCGAGCGCGTGCCGTTTCGCACCGGCGTGTCGTCGGCGACGGTCGAGAAGATGGCGAAGGGACAGGGCTGCACGGGCGGGCAGGGCGCAGGTCTGGTGACGGAAGCGGGGCCGGTGGAGGTTTACCGGATGCGCTGCGAGGATGGGGCGATGCGTGGAAAGGTGTTCATGGCGCGGTGCGAGTTGCGCCAGTGCGTGAGGATGTGATTCAACACTCTTCTGCACACCTGTATCGTTACAGTATTCGCTTGCCTTAAACCGTCATTCCCGCGCAGGCGGGAATGACGGTTTTGAAGCTAACGGCAGGAATACCGCCGTAGTAATTCAAATAGCCAATCAAGCCGTCGGCGGCACGTAACCCATCGCCTGGTCGGCAGCGCCGTCACCGAAGAAATGACGTTCCATCTGCGCCGCCAGGTACTTGCGGGCGCGGTCGTCCGCCAGGTTCAGGCGGTTTTCGTTGATCAGCATGGTCTGGTGCTTCAGCCATGCCTGCCAGGCTTCCTTCGAGACCGACTGGTAGAGCTTCTTGCCCATTTCGCCTGGTACCGGCGGGAAGTCCAGGCCTTCGGCTTCCTTGTTCAGTTTGATGCATTGGACGGTGCGGGCCATGGTGTACTCCTGTAATTCTGTTAAAAAGCGGGGTCAGTGTCAGACCGCCATTATAGGGTCTTGATGAAAACCTGTGACCGGCGCTGCCAGTTGTACATGTGCTGGCGGTCCTTGGGCAGGTCGTCCACCGTGGCCGGCACGAAGCCGCGCTTCTTGAACCAGTGCGCGGTGCGCGTGGTCAGCACGAACAGTTTCGTGAGCCCGGCGGCACGGGCGCGGTTCTCGATGTGTTTCAGGATGCGCTCGCCGTCGCCCTGGGTCTGGGCGTCCGGGCTCACGGTCAGGCAGGCCATCTCGCCCATCTTCGATTCCGGGAACGGATACAGCGCGGCGCAGCCGAAGATCACGCCGTCGTGGTCGATCACGGAGAACTGGTCGATCTCGCGCTCGATCAGCTCGCGGCCGCGGTAGACCAGGGTGCCGTCGGCTTCCAGCGGTTCGATCAGCTTGATAATCCCGCCGACGTCCTCAATTGTGGCTTGACGGAGGCTTTCCAGGTTCTCGTGGCTGATCATGGTGCCGACGCCGTCGTGCGTGAACAGTTCGAGCAGGGCCGAACCGTCCATCTCGAACGGGACGATGTGCACGCGGTCCACGCCGCTGTTGCAGGCCTTGACGGCGTGCTGCAGGTAGAAGGCGGCGTCCTGGGGCAGGAAGCCGGCCTGCAGCACGGCCTCGGCCTGGTGCGAGGACAGTTCGCGGATTTCGGTGCCGCCGCCGTCCTGCATCATCGGTGTCTCGGTGATGAAGATCAGCTTGTCGGCATGCAGGGCGATCGCGGCCGAGGCGGCCACGTCTTCCATCGTCAGGTTGAAGATTTCGCCGGTGGGCGAGAAACCGAGCGGGGAGAGCAGCACCAGGCTGTCTTCGGTCTGCAGGATCGGCTGGATTTTTTCGGCGACGATCTTGCGCGTGACGCCGGTGAGTTCGAAGTCGACGCCGTCGATCACGCCAAGCGGGCGCGCGACGACGAAATTGCCCGATACGATGCTGATCTGGGCGTGCGACATCGGGGTGTTCGGCAAACCCTGGCTGAACGCCGCTTCGATGTCCAGGCGCAGTTCGCCCGCGGCTTCCTTCGCGCACTCGAGCGCGGCGCTGTCGGTGATGCGGACGCCGTTGTGGAAGCGGCCTTCGACGTTGCGCAGTGCGAGTTGCTCGGCCACCTGCGGACGCGAACCGTGCACGAGCACGAGGCGGATGCCGAGCCCCAGCAGCAGGGACAGGTCCTGGGCCAGCACCGGCAGGGCGCCGGAGGTCACCAGTTCACCCGGGAATGCAACAACGAAGGTCTTGCCGCCAAAGGCATGAATATACGGCGCGACAGAGCGCAGCCACTGGACGAATTGGGTAGGGTTTTCCATTTGCCGCATTATAATTCGCTGCGCGTTGTGCGCACCAAATACCTTATAAAATCAATGTCTGAACAGAGTAACAAGCCTTCGCCGCAACCGGCGCGCGCCGCTTCCCCGAACACTCCCGCCACCGAGCCGCGCAAGCAGCACCCGGAGGGTGAATTGCGCGCGCCGATGACGCAGACGCGCGATGGCGAACTGCAGACCAGGGCGCCGCGTAACGAACCGCGTGGCGGTGAGCCGCGACGCGACGAACCGCGCCGTGCGCCGCAGCCGCGCGCCGAAGGCGGGCAGCGCCCGGCGCAAGGCGAGCGCCCGGCACAGGCACCGCGCGCAGCGCAGCAGCAAGGCCAGCGCGGCGACGCGCAGCAGGGCGAGCGCACGCGTCCACAAGGCAACCGTGAGCGGGGCGAACGAGCGTCGCGCGACGACGCGCGTGCGTCGGATGCCCGGACGCCGCCGTTTCGCAACCCGCTCCCGCCGATCACCTTCCCCGAAGACCTGCCTGTCTCCGGCCGCCGCGCCGAGATCGCCAAGGCGATCCAGGAGAACCAGGTCGTCATCGTGTCGGGCGAGACCGGTTCCGGCAAGACCACGCAGCTGCCGAAGATCTGCCTGGAGCTCGGCCGCGGCGAGAAGGGCCTGATCGGCCACACCCAGCCGCGCCGTATCGCCGCATCGAGCACCGCCAAGCGCATCGCGCAGGAACTCGGTTCCTCGCAGGGCGAGCACGTCGGCTACAAGGTGCGCTTCAACGACACCCTGCAGCGCGGGGCCTGGGTCAAGCTGATGACCGACGGTATCTTGCTGGCCGAGACGCAGACCGATCCGCTTCTGCGCGCCTACGACACCATCATCATCGACGAGGCGCATGAGCGCAGCCTGAACATCGACTTCCTGCTCGGCTACCTGAAGCAGCTGCTGCCGCGCCGTCCGGACCTGAAGGTGATCATTACCTCGGCGACCATCGACGCCGAGCGCTTCGCGCGCCACTTCGGCACGCCGGAAAAGCCGGCGCCGGTCATCGAAGTTTCTGGCCGCCTGTACAAGGTGGAAGTGCGCTACCGCCCGGTGGACCGCGACCCGGTCGGCGTCACCGCCAAGCCGGGCGAGCCTGCGCCGAAGGCGCAAGTGGCGCGCGAAAAACGCGACATGATCGACGCGGTGGTCGATGCCGTCGACGAGCTGTGCCGCATCGGCTCGGGCGACGTGCTGGTGTTCCTGCCGGGCGAACGCGAGATCCGCGACTGCGCCGAGGCGCTGCGCAAGCAGCATCCGCCGCACGTCGAGATCCTGCCGCTGTTCGCGCGCCTGTCGGTCGAGGAACAGGACCGCGTGTTCAAGACGACGAACGCGCGCCGCATCGTGCTGGCCACCAACGTGGCCGAGACCTCGCTGACGGTGCCGGGTATCCGCTACGTGGTCGATACGGGCCTGGCGCGCGTCAAACGCTACAGCTTCCGCAACAAGGTCGAGCAGCTGCAGATCGAGCCGGTGGCGCAATCGTCCGCCAACCAGCGCGCGGGCCGTTGCGGCCGCGTGGCCGACGGCGTCTGCATCCGCCTCTACGAAGAAGACGACTACAACAAGCGTCCCAAGTTCGCCGATCCCGAGATCCTGCGCTCGTCGCTGGCCTCGGTCATCCTGCGCATGAAGTCGCTGCACCTGACCGATGTGGAGACCTTCCCCTTCATCGAGCCGCCGCAGGGCCGCGCGATCGCGGACGGCTACCAGCTGCTGCACGAAGTCGGCGCGGTCGACGAGACCAACGAACTGACCCCGCTCGGCCGCAAGCTGGCCAAGCTGCCGCTCGACCCGCGCGTGAGCCGCATGATCCTGGCTGCCGTCGACAACGACTGCCTGACCGAGATGCTGGTCGTGGCCTCGGCCCTGTCCACCCAGGACCCGCGCGACCGCCCGATCGAGTACCAGCAGCAGGCCGACGAGAAACACAAGAAGTTCGCCGACGAGAAGTCCGAGTTCCTCAGCTACCTCAAGATCTGGAAGTGGTTTGAGGACGCCATCGCGCACAAGAAGTCGAACCGCCAGCTGCAGGAAAACTGCCGCGCCAACTTCCTGTCGCAGCTGCGCCTGCGCGAGTGGCGCGACGTGCATTCGCAGCTGCTCACCACCGTGCGCGAGCAGGGCTGGCGCCTGAACGAAGCCCCGGCCACCTACGACCAGCTGCACATGGCGCTGCTTACCGGCCTGCTCGGCAACATCGGCTTCAAGGCCGAAGACGAGCCGGTGTTCCTGGGCGCGCGCGGCATCAAGTTCCACATCTGGCCGGGTTCGTATCTTGCCAAGAAGCCGGGGCGCTGGGTGATGGCGGCCGAACTGGTCGAGACCACGCGCCTGTACGCGCGCACCATCGCGCAGATCCAGCCGGAATGGGTGGAGAAGGTCGGCGCGCACCTGCTCAAGAAATCCTGGGGCGAGCCGCGCTGGGAAAAGCGCCAGGCGCAGGTGACGGCGCTGGAGCGCGCGACCCTGTACGGCATCGTCGTCTACAGCAACCGCCGCATCAACTACAGCCAGCACAACCCGCGGGAAGCGCGCGAGATCTTCATCCGCGACGCCCTGGTGGCGGGCGACTACGAGACCCGCGCGCCGTTCTATGCCCACAACCACAAGCTGGTGAAGGAGATCGAGAACCTCGAACACAAGTCGCGCCGCCTGGACGTGCTGGTGGACGAGCAGCTGATCGAGGCTTTCTACGACAAGGAAATCCCGCTAACGGTGGTGAACGGCGCGGGTTTTGAAAAGTGGTACAAGGACGCCTCGCGCGACAACCCGAAGCTCCTGTTCCTGAACCGCGAGGAGCTGATGCGGCACGAGGCGGCCGGCGTCACCACCGAGCTGTTCCCGAAGACGATGAACGTCACCGGCATCGAGATGGGACTGTCGTACCACTTCGAGCCGGGCAGCCCGCGCGACGGCGTCACCCTCACCGTGCCGCTGTTCGCGCTGAACCAGATCCCGCACGAGCGCGCGGGCTGGCTGGTGCCGGGCATGCTGAAGGAGAAGGTGCACCTGCTGCTGAAATCGCTGCCGCAAAAGCTGCGCCGCCACTGCGTGCCGCTGCCGGACTACGCGGCCAGGTTCTTCGAGCGCCACCAGGACCCGCTGCGTTTCGGACGCGGCGACCTGATCGACGCCCTGATCGCCGACATCCACATGCACACCAGTGCGCGCGTGCTCACGACCGACTTCAAGCTGGAGACGCTGCCGGCGCACCTGTCCATGAACTTCAAGGTGATCGACGAGCACGGCCGCCAGCTCGACATGGGCCGCAACCTGGCGACCCTGCAGGCCGAGCTGGGCGGGCAGGCGCGCGAGAGCTTCCAGAAGATGGCGGAAGCGACGCCGGCGGCAGCGCCGGCGAAGCTGCAGGCCGCACCGCAGCCGGCTGCGCCTGCACCTTCGAAAGGAAAGGGCAATGCGCCGGTGACGAAATCGTCGTCCGCGGCTGCTGTCCCGGCTCCGGCTGCCGGCGCGGTCCAGCACACCGGTTTGACGACCTGGAGCTTCGGCGAGCTGCCGGAGCTGCTGGAGATCACGCAGGGGAAGATCACGCTGATCGGCTTCCCTGCGCTGGTGGACAAGGGCACGCACTGCGACCTCGAAGTCTTCGACGACCCGAACGTGGCGGCGCGCACCCATCGCATCGGCCTGCGCCGCCTGTTCGCGCTGCAGCTGAAGGACCAGCTGAAGTTCGCCGAGAAGAACATCCCCGGCCTGCAGCAGATGGGCATGCAGTTCATGAGCGTGGGCATGCAGGAAGACCTGCGCGACCAGATCATCGCCAAGGCCGTCGACATCGCCTGCCTGCAGGACCCGCTGCCGCTCGACGCTGCATCCTTCAACAAGCGCAAGGACGAAGGCAAGGGCCGCATCGGCCTGTTGATCAACGAGATCGCGCGCCTGGTGGGCGCGGTGCTGGCCGAGTTCCACGGCATGCCCAAGCGCATCCAGAGCCTGCCGCCGGCGGTGCAGTCGGACATCGGGTCGCAGTTACAGGGGCTGATCCACAAGCGCTTCATCGCGGACAACGAGTACAGCCAGCTGGCGCACTTCCCGCGCTACCTGAAGGCGATCAACGTGCGCATCGAGAAGCTGCGTGGGAACCCGTCGCGCGATGCGCAGCTGATGGCGGAGTGGCAGAACGCGGCCAGCCAGTTCCAGCGCACGCTCAAGAACGGGGGGGGCAAGAACAACGATCCGCGCATGACCGAGTTCAGGTGGATGCTGGAAGAGCTGCGCGTGTCGCTGTTCGCGCAGGAGCTGAGGACGCCGATGCCGGTGTCGGCCAAGCGCCTGCAGAAGGTGTGGGAGTCGATGATTCGCTGATGCGGCTCGGTTGTTCGTAGGGTGGGCGGGGTGACCCGCCCACCCTACAGGATCAACCGATATTGCTGCCGCGAATCCGGCTCAGATCCTTGTCGTCGCCATCATGCCCGGGCCGCGGGTCCGGGCTGCCGCCGACGCCGTAGGAATCGCCGTGGACGCTGCCCGAGCCGACGCTCACGCCCAGGCTGCTGCCGGCGCCGGCGCCAACCGAGCCGCTGCCCGCCGACCCCGCGCCCATGCTCGACCCCATGCCGCTGCCCATGGCCGAGCCGGCGCCGCTGATTCCGGTCATCCCGCCCAGGGACGAGCCGGGACCCATGCTTGGTGCGCCCGAGCGCTGCGGGTCGGTGCCGTAGAAGCTGTGGACGCCGCTGGCCCAGCCCACGTCGCTCATGTCGGGCCAGGCATCCTTGTCGAAGCCGGGCGCGCTCTTCAGCCTTTCCTTCTCAACATTGAGCACCATGCGCTTGTTCACGGTGTCCAGGTGCAGCGCCTGCCAGGGCACGGCGAACAGCTTTTCGCCAATGCCGAGGAAGCCGCCGAAGGCCAGCACGGCATAGGCCACCTGGCCAGTCTGCATGTCGAGCATGATCTCCTTGATGTCGCCAAGGTCTTCCTCTTGTCCATTGACGACGCTGTCACCGATCAGCGTGCCTGCGCCCATCAGCGCCGGACCGGGACCGGTGCTGCTGGTGTCCTTGTACATGCCGTACCTGTCACGATCTGCGTAGCTCATCGCATCCTCCTGTGGTGGTGTGAACCCAGTACCTGCAAAGCCAGGGAGCCTACCCGCCGAGGGCAGGGGCCAGCCTTGCTGCCCGCATGATAAGACGCAATCGCGCACCGGCGCGCGCGGCAGGCAGGGGACAACTGTCGCGCTATGCGAGTTAGCGCACAGAGCGGTAAGGGCGCCGTGGTTATTCTGCCAAGTAATGTTCCGGAGAGAAAAGAAATGACCGTCACTTCGCGCTGCAACTACGCTGGTCCGCTGGGCAAACTGATCCCGACCCGTTCGATGACTTCCTTTTTCGCCCGCCTGAGCTGGTTCGGCCGCCGCTGAACCGGGGCGTAGCGCGCGGGCCGGCCCCGGCCCGTGCGCCAGTCTCAGGGACCGGTCAGGTACCGCCTCCACCGGACACGCCATAGACGTGGCCGGTGGTGAAGCTCGCCTCGTCCGAGGCGAGCGTGACATAGACAGAGGCCAGCTCGGCCGGCTGGCCCGGCCGCTTCATCGGCGTGTCGCCGCCGAAGCTCTTCAGGTTCTCCTGGGTCTGTCCGCCGGACACCTGCAAAGGCGTCCACACCGGCCCAGGCGCAACCCCGTTGACCCGGATTCCTTTCGATGCCAACTGCTTGGCCAGCGACTTGGTCAGCGATACTTCGGCTGCCTTGGTCATCGCATAGTCGACCAGGTTTTCCGACGGGTCGTACGCCTGCTGCGAGGCCGTATTGATGATGCAGCTGCCGGGCTTCAGGTGCGGCAGCGCCGCCTTCATAATCCAGAACATCGCATACACGTTGGTCTTGAAGGTCCAGTCGAAGTCCGCGCTCGAGATGTCGAGGATCGATTCCACCGATTTCTGGCGCGACGCATTGTTGACCAGGATGTCCAGTCCGCCCAGCTGGCGCACGGCCTCGTCCACCAGCTTGCGGCAGAAGGCCTCGTCGCGGATATCGCCGGGAATCGCCACCGCCTTGCGGCCCGCCTGCCGGATCAGCTGCACGACCTCCTGGGCGTCCGGTTCCTCCGCCGGCAGGTAGTTGATGGCCACGTCCGCGCCTTCGCGCGCGAACGCGATCACCGCGGCGCGGCCGATGCCCGAGTCGCCGCCCGTCACCAATGCCTTGCGCCCGGCCAGGCGCCCGCTGCCGCGGTAGGTGGTTTCGCCATGATCCGGACGCGGCGTCATCTTGCTGGCCAGGCCCGGCCAGGGCTGTTCCTGCTTGGGGAAGGGCGGCGCCGGATAGCGCGCGGCGGCCTCGCGGGCGCGGCCCGGCGGCGGCTGCTTATCGGCTCCTGCGGCGCCGGATTGCTGGGCCATCGCGGGAACGGCCGCGGCGCCGGCAGCAAGGCCGGTGGCGACGGTGCTGACGAAGCGGCGGCGCGAGGGCTCCACGGCTTCGCCGGTTTTCTTGTTCTCGGAATCCATGCTTGCTCCTGAAGGAAGCGGAATGCTCGGCTGTGGCAGTCACAGCGGCCGGAAGGATGGTAGCGGCGATCGGAAAAAGGGCGAGTCCGTTAGCTTGACGGCAAGGTTTCGGGAAAACAGGTGACGCTGACTGATCGATAAATACTTCTTGTGGTTTCGCACGCCTGTGCTAAAGTGCGGACATGGACACCAATGTCAAAAGCGTCACCGCCAAGAGCGAAGCCACTTACGCCACGATTCTCGCCGCCGCCGTGAACATGGCGGCGGCCGAAGGCATCGGCAAGCTGTCGCTGGGCGAGCTGTCGAAGCGCACGGGCATCAGCAAGAGCGGCGTGTTCTCGCGGGTCGGTTCGCTCGAAGCCTTGCAGGATGCGGTGATGGACGAATACGACCGCCGCTTTGCCGAGGAAGTCTTCCTGCCGGCGCTGCAGGCGCCCAAGGGCTTGCCGCGGCTGTCCATGCAGGTCAACCTGTGGCTGAAGAAGGTCGGCAGCGAGACCTCGCACGGCGGCTGCCTGTATGCGGCCGGAGCGTTCGAATTCGACGACGTGCCCGGTTCGCTGCGCGACCGGATCGAAGCGGGGGTACTGCGCTGGCGCGCGTCATTGCGCAAAACGGTAGTGCAGGCGATGGAGGTTGGGCACCTGCGGCCGGACACCGAGCCCGAGCAGCTGGTATTCGAGATCTACAGCCTGGTTTTCGGCGTGATGCACGACGTGCGCTTCCTGCGTGACGAGGCGGTGCCGCGCCGGGCGCAGCGGGCGTTCAACCGCCTGATTTCGACGTACAAGAGTTTCAGCGACCTGGAATAGGGTTGCCGGAGGAGGGCAGGCTTGCCTGTCCATTTTTTTGAAATAATTTCGCACAGGTGTGCGAAACTTGAGCTTGCCTGAAGGAGTCGACCATGTCTGCGTTCTGGATGCTGTTGATGCCCGTTGCCGAGTTTGCATGGCCCGCGTTTGGCGGTGTACTACGCGCCATCCCCGGGTGCAACGAGGATTTCGTGTTTTGTTGACCAGGAGGGCGGCGCGAGGCCGGCCGCTCAGCGCAGCAGTTTCAGGCCGGGCGGCAGCGCGTCGCCTAGCATGCGCGTTTCGACGGCCTGGTCGAGCTCGACCACCTCACGCACCATGGCCGGCCAGGCCGGCGGTGCGCCGCTGGCGGCCAGGCGCCGCAGCACCTCATCGCGCACCGGTTCGGCGATGTCGCGCGAGCGGTCACCGGTCATGCGGGCGATGTGGGTGGCGGCAAAGCCGGCCGGTTCGATCTTCTTCCAGTCGAGCTTGAAGAGCTGGCCCAGCCAGCTTTCCGCCGCCGCGGCGGGCGCCACTTCGTGCGCGGCGCCGTGGAAGGACTGGCGCGCACCGACACGGCCCAGCGCCCACAGGTAGCGTGCGTAGCGGGCGGCGGCGCGGGCGTCGACCTTGGCGCCGGTGGGCATCTCCATGATCTGCATGACGAGCCACTCGCCGATCTCGGCCTTGTAGGCGGAAGGGATGCGTTCGAGCGAAGCGCCCACGCGCAGCATGTCGTCCTCGGTACCGTCCACCAGCGTGACCGGGCGGCGCCCGCGCTCGGCCGCATCGGCCTGCAGGTTGAAGGCGAAGTCGTCCAGCACGCGTAGTTGCGCTTCCGTGGACAGGCCGCCGGCCACGCGGCGCCACAGCGTCCACCATTCGGCGCGCACCTGGCTGTCCTTGTGGTACTGCACGCCGTTCTCGAACATGGCCCACAGCTGCTCGATGCGCCATTCGTCGAGCGGGTGGCCGAAGCCGGGGCGCAGGCAATAGCCGGCCAGGTTCAGCCAGACGCGTTCGTGCTCGGCCGAGCGCCGGCGGCCCTTGGCGCGCGCCAGCAGCGCGTCGAACAGGCGGCGCAGCAGCGGCGTGGTCCAGCGCTCGCGCGACCCCAGCAGGTGCTCGAGCGTGGCGCGCAGCTGGCGCACCTCGCGCGCATCGACCTGCTGCGAACGGTTGCCGAAAATGCGGTCGATGCGGGCGACGGCTTCATCGAGCTGGGGCGGCAGTGACAGGTCTTCCACCGGCTCGCTGGCTTCGCCGCGCAGCTGGAATTCGAGGCGCCAGCGCTGGTTCGCGTCTTCTTCGGCCACGCAGAACACTTCCAGCGTGCCGACTTCGGACAGGTTGGCGGCCAGCTGCACCGGGATGTCGCTCGTGCGCCCCTTTGCGCCGCCGCGCAGGACGGTGGAGATGGCGGGCAGGCGGATGATGTCGGCAGTCGGCAGGTCCAGCAGGTCGCCGGGTCGGGGCAGCCTGCCCTCCGGGTCGGCGTTCGACGAGACCAGGTGGAAGCGCACCGGCCGCCCGAGGCGCAGGGCGAAGCTGCGGCCTTCCAGGCGGATCTCCTCGCCCGCCGGCGCGCCGCGCGGCAGCAGGCAGACCGCGCGCACGCTGTTGCCCGCGTTGTTGCCCTCGCTGTTGCCCCCATCGCCCGGCTGCTCCGCATCAAGCAGCAGATAGTAGTTGCGTGCCGAGCCGCTTTCGATGGCCGGCGCCTGGCCGGCGCGCGCCAGCGAGTAGGCCACGCCGCCGCGCGCCACGGCCACGTCCGGGTCCTCGTTGTGCAGCACGGTCACCGGCGCGCCGCGCCAGCTTGACAGCACATCGGCCAGGCGCCGGGCCAGCGCCGCGCCGCGGAACACGCCGCCGTTGAGCAACAGGGTGTCGGGCACCGGCAGCGCATCGGCCGCTTGCGCGTCGCCCTCGATGCCGAGCGCCTCGCGCGCCGCCTGCGCATGCTGGCGCAGGAAGCCGGCCAGGTGGCGCGTGACGGCCGGGTCGCTTGCATACGGCAGGCCGAATTCGACGATGCCGGCGCGGGCGCGTTTCGCCGCTTCCTGCGCCGCGTTCGGCGGGAAGAAGCCGTCGAGGACGATGCGCTGCACGTCCTCGCGCGTGATGGCGGCCGAGCGGCTGGCGCCGATCAGGCGCGCACCGGCGCCGAGCAGGGTGACGTTGACCTGCTCCGGCGCGTCGGGCGCCAGCAATTGCTCCTTGGCCGCGCGGCAGCGTTCCGTGAGCTGGGCCAGGCGGCCGGCCGACAGGCGTCCCTCGTTGCCGAGGCGCCCCTCGAGCAGGTGCGCCAGCGCCAGGTCCATGTTGTCGCCGCCGAGGATCAGGTGGTTGCCCACGCCAATGCGAGTCAGCTTCGGCTGCCCGTCCTCGCCCAGCTCGACCTTGACCAGGCTGAAGTCGGTGGTGCCGCCGCCGACGTCGGCCACCAGCACCAGGCGCGTGCCCGCCAGGTCTTGCGCCAGCGTGGCGCGATGGCGGTACAGCCAGTCGTAGAGGGCGGCCTGCGGCTCTTCCAGCAGGCGCAGTTCCGGCAGCCCGGCCATGCGCGCCGCTTCCAGCGTCAGGGCGCGCGCGCCTTCGTCGAACGAGGCGGGAACGGTGAGGACGATCTGCTGGTGCTCCAGCGGCGACGTCGGGAAATGCCGGTTCCAGCAGGCGCGCAGGTGCGCCAGGTAGCTGGCGCTGGCTGCCACGGGCGACACCTTCGGGATATCGGCGTCTTCCGCGCCCCAGGGCAGGATGGGCGCCATGCGGTCCACGCCCGCGTGCGACAGCCAGCTCTTGGCGCTGGCCACCAGCCGGCCCGGCGCCTGGGCGCCGAGCACGCGGGCCAGGCGGCCCACGGCCACCTGCTGCACGCCGGCCGGGTCCGGCGAGACCCAAGGCAGCTGGAGTTCGCCGGGAGCGAGCTCTCCTGGCGCAAGGTGATAGCGCATCGACGGCAGCAGCGGGGCGCCGGCCACTTCGCCGGGCGCCACCAGCTGGTCGATGGCCAGCAGCTCGACCTGGCCCGCCGCCTGTCTTGCGCCCTGCGCGGCGTAGGCCAGCACCGTATTGGTGGTGCCCAGGTCGATGCTGACGAGGTACTGGTTCACTGAGGCGTCAATGATGTATCACTGAAGGATCACTGAAGATCACTGCTGGTCCGGCGCGTTGCGCACGTCGAACTCGATCTTCCAGCGCTGGCCGTCGCGCGAGACCGCGGCCAGTTCCAGCGTGCCGGCATCCGTTGCCAGCGCATGCAGCTTCACCTGCACCACGTCGCCGGCCACGCGGCCTTCGGCGGGCAGGGTCGCCTGGATCTCGTTCATCTCCTGCAACTCGTCCGGTCCCCAGAATTCCAGCACCTCGCCGATGCGGTCCTGGCGGCGCGTGGTGGAGCCGAAGAAGCGGAAGGTGACCGGTTCGCCCACCACCAGGCCGAATTCCTGGCCCGGCAGTTCGAGTTCGGTGCCTTCTTCCATGCCGAAGGGGGCAACGCACAGCGCCTCGATCGGGGGTTCCATGCCCGGGATGGCCGGCATCGACGATTCCACGCCCACGTAGTAGGAGCGGGCCGTGCCGCCGCGGATGCGCACGCCGCCGCCGCGGCGCGCATAGCTGAAGTAGGCCGCGCCGCGCGCGACCGCCAGGTCGAGGTCGGCGCCTTCGAGCATGCGCGCGGGCTCCGCGCCTTCCATGTACAGCCAGTCGTTGATGGTGTCCATCACGCGCTGGGCCAGGATATTCGACTTGAACACGCCGCCGTTGAACAGCACCGCGCTCGGATGCAGGAAGGTGTGTTCCGCATTCACCCGGCCGCCGAAGCCTTCCAGCTCGGCGGTGGCGCCGGCCTGGCGCGCCAGGAAGGCGGCCAGGTGTTTCGTGATCGCCGCGTCCTGCGCGTAGGGCAGGCCGACCTGGGTCAGGCCGGCGCGCTGGCGCGTCGCGGGCCTGCTCGATGCCTCCACGCGCGGGAAGAAGCCGTCGGTGATGAAGGCGGTGACTTCGTCGCGCGTCAGTTCGGTGCGGATCGAGCCGCCGATGAGCTTGGAGCCGCGGCTGGGCACGACGATCGGCCAGGTAGTGGCGTTGGCGTCGGCCAGCAGGTGTTCCTTGGCGCTGCGGCAGCCGTAGGTGAGGGCGCGCATCTGCCAGGCATCGAGCTGGGTGCCGTTGGCGGCAAGCTTGCGCGCCACGAAGTGGGCCAGCGCCAGGTCCATGTTGTCGCCGCCCAGCAGGATGTGGTCGCCCACGGCCACGCGGTGCGGCTCCAGCTTGCCGTCGCGTTCGAGGATCGCGATCAGCGAAAAATCGCTGGTGCCGCCGCCGACGTCCACGACCAGCACGATGTCGCCGGCTTTGACCTGCTTGCGCCAGGCGCCTTTACTGCCCTGGATCCAGCTGTACAGCGCCGCCTGTGGTTCCTCCAGCAGATTGGGCGTGAAGCCGGCGTTGCGCGCCGCATCGAGGGTGAGTTCGCGCGCGCCCGGATCGAACGAGGCCGGGATGGTGACGGTCACCTGCTGCTGGTCGAAGGGCGCTTCCGGATGGGCGGCGTTCCAGGCCTGGCGCAGGTGCGCCAGGTAGCGGGTGGACGCTTCGAGCGGCGAGACGCGCGAGACTTCTTCCGGCGCGTCGTGCGGCAGGATGGCTGCGCGGCGGTCCACGCTCGGGTGGCTCAGCCAGCTCTTGGCCGAGGACACCAGGCGGATCGGGGTGGTGGCGCCGCGGCTGCGTGCCATCTCACCCGCAACAAAGCCTTCGCCGCCGGCGCTCCACGGCAGCGCCGTCTCGCCCGGCGCCAGTTCGTCCGGGTGCGGCAGGTAGAGGAAGGAGGGCAGCAGCGGCAGCGCTTCGACGGTGCCCGGAGCGCTCAGCTGCGGGATCGGCAGCACGCCGTCGAGGGTCTTCTCGCCGTCGCTGGCCTGCAGGTCGACATAGGACAGGGCGCTGTGGGTGGTGCCGAGGTCGATGCCGATGGCGTAGCGGGCCAACTGCGCGGCCGACTGTGGCGCCGGCTGCGGTGCGTTGTTCAGGTCGTTCACAGTTCCACCTCCGCCGGGGCCAGCACGCGCGCGTCGTGCTTCTCGGCCAGCTGCGGCAGCTGGACCTTGGTGGCGCGCCAGCCGCGGTGGCTGAGCGTGCCCTTGAACGGGGCCTGGCCGACCACGTTGCCGGTCAGGCGCACGCTGGCGGCATCGAAGCCTTCTTCCAGCGTGACGCGTGCGCCTTCCGCTTCGGCGCGCACCGGTTCGATGGTGAAGTGCTCGCGCAGCACGCGTGCGCAGCCTTCGTGCACCACGCGGGCGGCGGCGCCGATGTCGGCGTCGGAATAGGCGCTCAGGTCTTCCTGGGCGAAGTCGATCAGCCGGGCTTCGCGTTGGAACAGGCTGAGCAGCTGCAGGGCGGATTCGGCGGTCGGGGCGCGCAATGCCGGGGCCGGCGCTGCAGCGGGGGCCGGTGCGGCTGCCGGGGCCGGGGCCGGTGCCGGTGCCGGTGCAGGAGTAGGGGCAGGCGCGGGAGCAGCCGTGGGGCCGACCTGGTCATCGCGCACGCGCGCGGCGAATTCGGCGTCGCCCATCGACTTGAACAGGGCGCCGAAGGCGATCGACAGCCGGCTCCAGAAGCCGGGCAGGTGTTGTGGAGTATTCATTCTTGGTGTTCTGTAGGGTGAGGGACGGGCGGGCTGTCAGACAGCCTCGGGGCCGAAGTCCGAAAACGCGCATGATACCAGTTCAGCCACAGGCAAGGCACGCACGTCCCTTCATCCATGTCAGAGCGGCTGGCGCGCCGCCAGCTCGCGCACGCGGCGCCGGATCTCGCGTTCGCGCCGGTTTTCGGCAAGCCAGTCTTCGCCCAGCGCACGCCACAGGGCCACCACCATCAGGATGATCACCAGCGCAAACGGCAGGGCGAACAGGATGGTGGCGGTCTGCACGGCGTTGATTCCGCCGGCCAGCACCAGGCTGATTGCGATGCCGGCGATCAAGGTGCCCCAGATGAGCTTGGTGCGGGCAGGCGGGTTCGGGTTGCCGTTCGTGCTCATCATGCCGAGCACCAGCACGGCCGAGTCGCCGGAAGTCACGAAGAAGACGATCACGAGCAGGGTGGCGACGACCGACATGAGCTGGCCGAAGGGCATGGCGTCGAACATGGCGAACAGTGCCGTCGCCAGGTCGGCCTTGACCGCCTCGCTCAAGGGCACGTGCGCCCAGATCTCCATGTAGAGGGCGGTGCCGCCGAAGATCGAGAACCAGACGAAGGCTGCCAGCGACGGGGCCAGCACGGTGCCGACGATGAACTCGCGGATGGTGCGCCCGCGCGAGACGCGCGCGATGAACAGGCCGACGAACGGCGACCACGAGATCCACCAGGCCCAGTAGAAGATGGTCCAGTTGGCGACCCAGGTGCTGTCGCGGAAAGGCGTCGCCCGCAGGCTCATCCGGACGATGTCGTTCAGGTAGCTGCCCAGGGTGTTGCTCAGGGTATCGATGATGGCGACCGTGGGGCCGAGCAGGAACACGGCCAGCGCCAGCAGGGCCGCCAGGACCATATTGACGTTGGACAAAATCTTGACGCCCTTGGTCACGCCACTCACCGCGGAAGCGATGAACATGGCGGCCGTGACGGCGATGATGGCGACCTGCCAGCCCGGGCCGATGTCGAGGCCGAACACGGCGTGCAGGCCGCTGTTGATCTGCAGCGCCCCGACCCCAAGCGAAGCGGCGACGCCGAAGGCCGTCGCGACGATCGCCAGGCCGTTGAACACTCCCGACAGGGCGCGTACCGGACGCCAGGGCAGCGAGCTGGTGACGGTACTGATCAGGGGACTGCCGCCGCGCCGGTACTGGAAGAAGGCGATCGCCAGGGCGACGACGCTGTACACGGCCCAAGGGTGGATGCCCCAGTGGAAGAACACGTAGCGCATGGCAGCGTTTGCCGCCTCCGGCGTGGCGGGGTTAATGCCGGGCGGCGGCGTGACGTAATGGGACACGGGTTCGGCCACGCCCCAGAACACCAGGCCGATGCCCATGCCGGCGGCGAACAGCATGGCAAACCAGCTGCCGACCGAGAATTCCGGCTCGTCGTCTTCGCTGCCGAGCTTGAGGTTGCCGTAGCGGCTGAAGGCGACGTAGGCGGCGAACAGCACCAGGCCGAGCACCACCCACAGGTAGAGCCAGCCGAAGTTGCGGGTGAGGGACGAGAGCATGGTTTGGAACACGCCGGCCATGTTGTCGGGGGCAATGATCCCCCATAGGACGATCAGCAGGATAAAGCCCGCAGAGCAGAGCAGTTGCATATGCTTCCTTGTCAATTGCGTGCGGCGCCGCCGGGCCAGGCCGCCGGGCACGCGCGCTTGCAAGGGGAAGCAGTAGCGAAGCCGACAGGCGGGAGTTGACGGGGCGGGGAAGGCAGGCGTTGTGCCCGCGACGCTGGGGCGGGCAGCAACAAGCACCTTGCCGCGTGGATCGGATTGCCCGCATGGGGCAGGTACAGCGCCGGCCCGTACTGTCGGGGCCGGTCTCTGGCGAGATGGATGTGCGCGCTGGCACTGGCCAGCGGGGTGCATTGTAGCAAATGTAATGCATTTGCACAAATGCAGGGCCGAGCGCGGCAGTTACCTGGCGTCAACAACTGCGATGAGTGGCAGCAGAATGCGTCTACTGGAGATAGTTGAATGGTGAATGGCGTTCATTATGGACGGCTATTTGATTTCTATCTTTAAGCGCCCACATTGGATGTAAATCCACTTTCACAGAGAAATATCATGTCCCATACCCTGCCGGCCTCCGCCCACGTCGCCAGTACCGCCCTCGACTTCATCCTGCGCCTGGTCCGCCGTCCGGCGCCGGCCGCTGCCGATACCGGCGACGTCTGGGTCTTGTACAGCATGCACCGCGGCGGCGATTCGGTGTCGCCCGCGGTGTTGCGCAAACTGGCAGACGGCGCAGCGTCCCGCTAGCAGCCCCTGCTACCAGGGCAAGCTCCGGTATCGGTCCGTTCCGGTCCGTTTGTCGCATCGTGCCTGTGGCATACCTTGCTGTGCAGCAGGCACACTTTCACTGGTCATGAGAGCGTCACGAGCGCTGGTTACCATGCGGCCGTCTTTCACTTTCGGCAACGGCCTACCATGACCCAATCGAATTCGCGTCGTAAATTCATCCGAAACTTCTCCCTCGGCACTGTCGCCGTCGCCACGATTGCGCTGGCCGGTTGCGGCGGCGATTCAAGCCACCGGTCTGTGAGCTTTGCGCACGGGGTGGCCAGCGGCGACCCGCTTGCCGACCGCGTCATCCTCTGGACGCGCGTCACGGCCGCCGGCACGGGCGACATCGACGTTGCCTGGGAAGTGGCGGAGGACAGCGCATTCACGAGGACCGTCGCTTCGGGCATCACCAGCACCGGTGGCGCCAGGGACTTCACGGTGAAGGTCGACGCCACCGGCCTGGCCGCCAACCGCAGCTACTACTACCGGTTCGGTTGCGAGGGCGCCGTCTCCCCGGTCGGCCGCACGAAGACCTTGCCGACCGGCGCCGTGTCGCGCGTGCGCTTCGCCGTGTTCAGCTGCTCGAATTACCCCGCCGGCTACTTCAACGTCTACGCCGATGCAGCGAAGTTCGACGACATCGACGTCGGCCTGCACCTGGGCGATTACATCTACGAGTATGCAGCCGGCGGCTACGCATCGCAGAACGCCGCGAGCATGGGCCGCGTGTCGCAGCCGGCCAATGAAATCATCACGCTGTCGGATTACCGCCTGCGCTACCAGCAATACCGCACCGATCCGGACCTGCAGGCCGTGCATGCGCGGATTCCGTTCATCACCGTATGGGACGACCATGAGCTGGCCAACGATGCGTGGCGCGACGGCGCCGAAAACCACACCCCGGAAACCGAGGGGCTGTGGACAGGGCGGCGGCAGATGGCGATCCAGGCGTATTACGAATGGATGCCGATCCGCCAGCTGGACCCTGCGCGTCCGGACAGGATCTACCGTTCGTTCGACTTCGGCAACCTGTTGTCGCTGCACATGCTCGACACCCGCGTGATCGGCCGCGACAAGCAGCTTGCCCATGCCGCCTATGCCGGCGCGGACGGCAGCTTCAACGGCGCCGCCTTCATGGCGGACGTGTCCGACCCCGCGCGCCAGCTGCTAGGGCAGGAGCAGACCGCGTGGCTGCAGGGCCAGATGAGCAGGTCGACCGCCACCTGGCAGGTCCTGGGCCAGCAGGTGCTGATGGCGCGGATGCTGCTGCCGGCGCCGATGGTGCTGGACGCCACGGGCTACATGGCGTATTTCGCGATCGCGGCCAAGCTGCAGGCCGGCGTGGCGCTCACCGCCGCGGAACAGCAGCAGCTGGCCGCCACGCCGGTCCCGTACAACCTCGACGCCTGGGACGGCTACCAGGCCGCGCGCGAAACGGTGCTGAACATGGCGCGCACGCTGAACAAGAACCTGGTCGTGCTGGCGGGCGATACCCACAATGCGTGGGCCAGCGACCTGCTGGACGCCGGCGGCCGGGCGGTCGGCGTCGAATTCGGCGTGCCGTCCGTGACCTCGCCGGGTTTCGAGGTTTACTTCCCCACGGTCGCACCGGCTACCCTGGGGGGCGGCTTGGAGCAGCTGATCGGGCCGCTGCAATACGCCGAGACGGCGTCGCGCGGTTTCGTCGTGCTCACGGTCACGCCGACCGACACCCGCGCCGAGTACCGCTACGTCAATACCGTGACGTCGAAAACCTATACGGCGTCGGTCCGGAAAACGCTGCGCACCCTGCCGGGGCCAGGCAACCGGAAGATCGTCGCCGTCTAGGAAACCCCGTGTGCGCGCGGGCGGAGCGCTGCAACAGCGCGAGGCCGCGCCCGGCCGGATGCTAGACTCTGCCTGGGCCCCATGGGCTGCGTAACCCGAGATTCCGGTACGCCACCAGTCAAAGGAGATGTTGTCGAGCATGGGTTATTCTCCAGTCAGGTTCTTGCTACTGCTGTTGTTCGTACTGGTGCTGCCGTCCGGTCCGGCCCTGGCGGCCGCGCCCGAAGCCGCCGCGCCCAGTGCCGCCGTGCGGTCGGACCCCCTCGGCCGCGAGACGCCGCGCTCGACGATCTCGGGCCTGATCAGGGCCCTGGCCGAGCATGATTACGATCGCGCCGCCCAGTACTTCGACCTTCCTGCAAACAGTAACCGGCAGCGCGTGGCCGCTGCCACCAAGGCGCGCGAATTCCAGGTGCTCCTGGACAATGGCGGCTCGCTGCAGCCGTACGCCGTGTTGTCGAACGATGTCGCCGGCAGGGTGGAAAACGATCTGGCCATCGACCAGGAGCGTGTCGGCGAGATCACCATCAAGGACAAGAAGATACCGGTCCTGCTGACCCGAGGCGAAGACGACGGCCTGCAGGTATGGCGGGTGTCGCAGGAGACGGTGAGCAGGATCGCGGCCGCGACGGGCAGGTCGCTGGCGGCGCAGGACATGCAGCGTGACGGATTCGTCGTCGCCGGCGCGCCCTTGAAGGACTGGGGGATGCTGGTCGGACTCGGCGTCATGATCTTCGGCGGCTTGTGGACGGTCTCCGCGCTCCTGGTCGCCATCATGCGCCGCCTGGTGGCCGATCCCGCAGCCAATGGCGTGTACCGCTTCTTCGAGGCGGGCCTGCCGCCGCTGAGCCTCCTGATCGCCGTCTTCGTGTTCTTCGAATGGGCGGAGCGGCTTCCGGTGGCCATCGTGGCGCGCCAGACCTTGCTGCGCTATACGGGCATCGTCTCCGTCATCGCGCTCGTCTGGTTCGGCCTGCGCCTGGTCGATGCGCTCGCCGAACTGGCCATCGCGCGCATGCAGCGGCGCCAGCGCCGGCAGGTCGTTTCCGTCATTACCCTGTTGCGGCGTACCGCCAAGGTGCTGCTGCTCGTGTTCTCCGGCATCGGCATCCTCGACACCTTCGGCATCGACGTGACCACGGGGATTGCGGCGCTGGGCATCGGCGGCATTGCACTGGCGCTGGGCGCCCAGAAGACGGTGGAGAACCTGGTGGGAAGCGTCACCGTGATCGCCGACCGGCCCGCACAGGTGGGCGACTTCATCAAGGTAGGCGACGTGGTCGGCGTCGTGGAGGATGTGGGTATCCGTTCGACCCGCATCCGTACCGGGGAGCGCACGGTGGTGACGATTCCCAACGGCGACTTCTCGGCGCGCCAGATCGAGAACTTCGCCGCGCGCGACCGCTTCCTGTTCAATCCTGTCGTGGCGCTGGACTACCGGACGTCCTGCGCCAAGCTCAAGGAAGCGATCCAGATCATCCAGCAGGTACTGGCCGGGCACGAGAAGATCGCGGAAGGCGCCCGCGCCAACCTGGCGAAGATCGGCGAGCGTTCGTTCAATGTCGAAGTGTTCTCGTATATCGACGTACGCGATTTCGATGCCAGTGTCCTCGTGCGCGAGGAACTGCTCCTGTCGCTCTACGAGCGGCTCGAAGCGGCGGGGATCGGTCTTGCCTTTCCGGCGCAGACCATCGAATTTTCACCCGGGCAGCTGGAAGCCCTCAAGTCCCGGCAGGCTGCCGAACCGGCACGGGACTGAACACGGGAGTGAAGATCAGGGCGTGAGGGCGGTGACGGTATCGCCGGGCGCCGGCTCGCATTCGGCGCCGAGCGGCTCCCAGCCGCGCCGCACGACGATGTGCCGCTCGTTGTGGCACACCTGCACGCGCCGTGCCTGCGGCGACTCGCGGCGCACGAAGTCCTCGATGGCCGCCGGTACGCTCACCCGCAGCGTCAACGCGTGGATATCTTCCACCGGATGGTCGTTCATGTGCACCAGCGGCACGAACTGCCCGGCAAACATCATCCAGTGCGAGGGAATCCTCACCGGACCGGCCGTGTAACCCCGGGTGCGCAGCCACGCCTGCGCCTGCTCGCGCGGGGCCTCCTGCCCGTCGAGGCGGCCCCATGCGCTGGCGAGCAGTTCCGCCACCCACTGGTTGCAGTTCTGGTAGCGCGTGCCGAAGGCATAGGCGTTGGCGCTGTATTTCCCGGCCAGCAGGGCCAGCGCCAGCTGCTTGTCGAGCGCGGCTTTCTCCAGCAGCGCGCCGTCTTCCTCCGGCAGGAACACCAGCGACATGTGGCCGCGCGAGGGCGCCTCGGCCCCGAGCGCGAAGCCGGAGACGCCCTGGTCGAAGATGCGCGGGCGCGATTCGTCGCAGGCGTAGTAGAGCTGGCGCACGGCCCAGGGGCCGCCCGGGTTGTCGCGCAGGGCGATGCCCGCATGCGAATACAGCTGGCCGAAGCGGCTCAGGTCCAGGCCCGCGCGCGCGATGAGCGCCACCTGCGCGCCCGAAGCCTGCAGCTCCTGCTTCACGACGCCGGCAAAGCGCAGCACGCGGTCCTGGTCGGCCGCGGAGATGTCCTGCGACTGCTCGCAGAAGGTCGGCAGGCCGGCCCAGGCGCCGGCGCTGGCAAAGAAGGCGAGCGCGGCGCAGGACAGCCTGGGCTTCAGCCCCGCCTTCAGCTTCAGGAACATCAGCTCGTGACTTTGCGCGAGGCCAGTTCGCGGTACCAGTCGTCCTGCAGGGCCAGGAAGAAGGACTGCCGGGTGTCGGCGTAGGCGAACTCGTAGCCGTACACGCGCTCGCTCACCTGCACCAGTTCGCCCTTGTGCACGGCGCGCTGCGCCAGGGCACGGTTGGGCACGTCGAGGTAGAACTCGCGCACCGGGCCGCCGGCGACGGCGCGCAGGGTCATGCGGGTGGTGTCGGCCTTGGCCGGCGCCTGGGCGACGTCGATCACGCGGTAGGCGCCGGCCGCCACGCGCCGGTCGTCGCCCGAGCTGTCGCTGGAGGCGCCGAGCGAATCGGAGACGCTGCCCGAAGAGGCCGAGCCCGCGCTGGACGCCGAGGAAGTGAAGCTGGTTGCCTGGACTTGCGCGCTGCAGGCGAGCGCGATGGTGGCCAGGCAGATTGCGCGGGAGAGAGTGCTGATGGTCATGGGGGGCTTTCTTGGACAAACTGAATAACGCGTATGGTACAAGTCCCGCGAACTGTTGAGAAGGCAGCCGGGAGGGATCGCCGTGATTGACTTGTAAGCGTTGGTAACCGTGTGTGCATTTCAAGACACAGGTATCTGCCGACTTTTCAGGCGTTCCGCGCGATAATGGCCGCACAGATCAGACCAGGAGCGGACCCATGCCCAGCCATACCGACGCAGCCATCATCGATGCCTGGTCGCGCAATGCCGAGCCCTGGGTCGCGGCCGTGCGCAACGAGGAAATCGAAACCCGTGTGCTGGTCACGAACCGGGCGATCGTCGAGGCGGCGCGGGCATATCGTCCCCGCACGGCGGTCGATCTCGGCTGTGGCGAGGGCTGGCTGGTACGTGCGCTGCCGGAAGTGGAGATGGTCGGCGTCGATGCGATCCCCGGGCTCGTCGATGCGGCGCGCAACGCAGGCGGCGGCGATTTCCGGCACCTGAGCTACGAGCAGGTCGCCGCGGGAGAACTCGACTTGTCGGTGGACCTTGCCGTCTGCAACTTTTCGCTCATCGGGAACGAAGCCGTCGACGGCTTGTTCCGCGCTGCGCCATCCTACCTGCGCAAGGGCGGCATCCTGCTCGTGCAGACCGTCCATCCGCTGTTGGCCTGCGGCGACGCGCCGTATGCCGACGGCTGGCGCGAAGGCAGCTGGGCCGGCTTCAACAGCGGGTTCGCCGATGCGCCGCCCTGGTACTTCCGCACGGTCGCCAGCTGGGTCACCCTGTTCATTGCCCATGGCTTGCGCCTGGTGGAGATGCGTGAGCCCCTGCACCCGCGCACGGGCAAGCCGGTGTCGCTCATCCTGGCTGGCAAGCTGGGCGCTTAGGAAGGAGGTGACTGGTTAACACCGAGGTAACGGCTGAGTTGACCTGCTGAGTTGAGCGGCTGGGCTGCCTGCGTGCCGTTGTGCACGCTAACGCACAGACTGCCGCGTTGGAAGGGGGCATGCTCGTCACATTGCATTTCGTTACGAGTTGCGCAAACGCTGTTCCGCCCATTGAGAGCTGCCTGCCATGTTTCCCATTTTTGCGACCCTGGTTGCCCTGATCGTGCTTGCGACCTTGCTGCCGCTGTCGCGGTGTACGAAATGGTGGATACGCGACCTGGACTTTCCGCGCCTGCAGCTGGCCATCCTGTCGCTGGCCGTGCTGGCCGGGCAGGTCGCCCTGCTCGACTGGCAGGATTCCCTGTTCCACCTGCTGGCCTTCGTGAATGCCGCCTGCCTGGCCTACCAGGCCTGGTGGATCATCCCGTACACCAAAGCTTTCCCCCATGAGGTGAAGAATTCGGTTGCCGCCGTGCCGGACCGCCAGATCCGCATCCTGACGGCCAACGTCCTGACCCCGAACCGGAATGCCCCCGGGCTGACCGCCCTGATCCGCCAGCACCAGCCGCATATCTTCGTGACGCTGGAATCGGATGCGTGGTGGCAGGAAAGGCTGGATGTGCTGGACCCGGAATATCCGTATTCCATCAAGTGCCCGCTCGACAACCTGTACGGCATGCACGTGTATTCACGGCTGCCGCTGGAGGATGGCGCCATCCAGTTCCTGGTCGAAGACGACATCCCGTCGATCCATACCCTGGTGATTTTGCCGTCCGGCCACAAGATCCGCATGCACTTCCTGCATCCGACGCCGCCCAGCCCGACGGAACACGACGAATCGACCCAGCGCGACGCCGAACTGCTGGTGGTGGCCAAGAGCGTGGCCGGGCTGGACACGCCCGTGATCGTCGCCGGCGACCTGAACGACGTGGCGTGGTCGACGACGACGCGGCTGTTCCGGAAGATCAGCGGCCTGCTCGACCCCCGCATCGGGCGCGGCATGTTCAATACCTTCCATGCCGGCTTCTGGTTTGCCCGCTGGCCGCTCGACCATCTGTTCCACAGCGAGCATTTCACGCTGTCCTTCATCAAGCGCCTGCCCTCGTTCGGCTCGGACCATTTCGCGATGCTGGTCGAGCTCACCTACGACAGGGCCAACGGCGCCGAGCGGGAGGGGCTGGTCGCGGACGAGGAAGACCACGAGATCGCGGACGAAAAGATCGCCGCCGAGCCGGTGAAGGTGGGAGACGTGCACGAGCCCCAGCCCTGAAGCGGGGCCGGGTTGTCTGCTTGCCTGCGTTCAGGCCGGGGCGGTGCCGGCTCCGGCCACCAGCGCCTGCGCATAGGCGCCGAAATCGTCCAGCCCGCGCTTGATGATCGTCACCAGCGCCGGCAGCGGGGCCTCCTGGTGGTCCCATTCGGCGCGGCAGAACTCGCCGGTGCGCTTCAGGTCTTCGGCCAGCGTGGGATCGATCCAGCCGTGTTCGGCCAATAGGGTGATGACTTCGCGCTCGTCGTGCGGCAGGCCGAGGCGTGCGTTGCCGATCACGTAGTCGCCCATCTCGATGGCGGCCTCCCAGGCGCGGATCACGTTGAGGGTGGCCGCGTCCTGGCGCGTGATGTCGCTCACGAAGGTGGCCGGGTCCTTCTCGTATTCCTCGCGCGCACGGCGGCAGCAGCGTTCGATGGTGCCGGCCTTGCCCAGCAGGATGTCGTCGTCCATGGCTTCCTCCGCTTTTTCCGCGCTTTGCGCTTTCGTCAGATCAGGAACATCGCCGCCGCCATGGCGGTCGGCGCCAGCGCTCCCAGGAACAGCCCGCCCATGCCGATCGAGCCGCCGTCGAAGCCCTCGCGCAGCAGGGCCGCGCCGGCCGGGTTCGGTGCGTTGGCGATCACGGTCAAGCCGCCGCCGCCCACGGCGCCGGCCACCAGCATGTACTTGGCGTGATCGGACAGGCCTTCGATCAGCGAACCCAGGTAGGTCAGTGCCGCATTATCGGTGATTGCGGTCAGGGCCAGCGCGCCGAAGAACAGCGCGGTCGGCTCCAGGCTCGAGACGATCGGCTGCAGCCACCATTGCTGCATGCCGCCGAGTATCACCAGGCCGGCCAGGAAGAAGCCCACCAGCAGGCCCTCCTTGAGGATCAGCGGCGACTGGTGCTTCGGATAAGCCTTGGTATAGCCGAGGAAGAACAGGAACAGGCCGATGAACAGCACCGGATGGTGGGCCAGCAGCACCACGCCGGCCAGCAGGGCGATGTGGACGCCGGATACGACCAGCGGCATGCGCACGTCCTGGACGACGTTGTGCGGCGTCAGGTGGCGGCGCAGCAGCAGGGTGACGACGGTGGCATTGACCACGACGGCAACCGCCGCGCGCCAGCCGAAGGTGCCCGCCATGAACGCGCTGTCCCAGCCCCAGGTGCCGGCCACCATCAGCACCGGCGGCGCTGCGTAGGCGGTGAGCGTGCCGCCGATCGAGACGTTGACGAACAGGACGCCCAGCGCGCCGTACTTGAGCGCTTCCGGAATGCCGGGGCGGAACACCTGCGGCGCCAGCATCAGCGCCGCCAGCGTCATCGCGGCCGGCTCGGTGATCAGGGAGCCGGCCAGGGGCACCAGCGCCAGGCCGAGCCAGCACAGCGCCACCTCGGTGCGCAGCGGCGCCAGCCGGGCCAGCATGGCCAGCAGGTCGCGCACGGCGTCGAGCACCGGGCGGGAGGCGGCGATCACCATCACCACGAACACGAACAGCGGCTCGGTGTAGTGGCGCGACTCGGCATAGGCGATGGCCGTGTCGGCGCCGGCCAGCAGCGCCATGGCAATGATCAGCACGAAGGCCCAGAAGCCGAACACCACCTCGACCTCGCCCAGCAGGTGGAACAGGCCGGCGTGGCGCGGATGGCGCTGGGCCAGCGAATGGAACAGCTTGGTGGAAAACGTATGGATGAGGGCAATCGCGAACAGGACGGCGCCGACGAGCTGGAGCGTACTCATGGGCGGGCTCCGTGGCGTAGGGAAGACAGGGTGATCATTGCTTGGGTAGAAATGGACAAGCCGCCATTATTTCATGTTTCCGCTTTACTTTTGCTTTCTGCCGGGCCGGCGGGAGCAGGAGGGCGCTTCGCATTGTCCCTTTTATTTTTGTCAATACCAATCGGTGGACTGGTATGTCCAAAATGAATACATCTTGCAAAATCCGGGCTCAGCGAGTACTGTACGTTTATACAGTATTTTTGCCAAAACCATCATGCACTGCTCATCCACCCCGGGCCCATCCTCCTGCATTGCGCCGGAAGCCCTGCATCCCTCGCTCTGGCGCGCATCGCAGCTGGCGCATGCCGGCACGCGCTGCATCGATACCGGTCATGCGCCGCTGACGTCCCAGCTGCCGGGCGGCGGCTGGCCGCTCGGCACGCTCGTCGAGCTGCTGCAGCAGCAGCCCGGCATCGGCGAGATGCGCCTGCTGCGCCCGGCCCTGCAAGCCTGCGCGGAACGCCGCATCGTCCTGCTGCAGCCACCCCATCCACCGCAAGCCCTGGCGCTGGCCGCGCTGGGCCTGCCGCCGTCGCGCCTGCTCTGGCTCAAGACCAGCCGCAGCGCCGACGCGCTGTGGGCGGCCGAGCAGGTGCTGCGCAGCGGCAGTTGCGGCGCGCTGCTGTTCTGGGCCAACCATGTGCGCGGCGAGAGCCTGCGCCGCCTGCACCTGGCGGCGCAAAGCGGCGAAACCCTGTTCTTCATGCTCCGCCCGCTGGCCGCGGCGCAGGACGCATCGCCCGCGCCCCTGCGCCTGGCGCTGCGGCCGGCGGCCGGCGGCATGCACATCGACTTCGTCAAACGCCGGGGACCGCAGCGCGACGCGCCGCTGTTCCTGCCCCTCGGCTTGTCCGTTACTCCTTCTCTCCTGCAACGACATGCGTTTGTGGATCGGCCTGTCACTACCCCAGCTCGCGCTCGACATCTTCAGCCCACACTGGTGCAGTGACGCGGGCAGCGTCGTCCTCGAAGGGGAACGGGTGCTGGCGATGTCGCCGGCGGCGCACGCGGCCGGCATCCGGCCCGGCATGCGGCGTGGCGGCGTGCTCATGCTCCTGCCCGAGGCGCGCCTCCACGAGCGCGATCCCCGTCGCGAAGCCGAGGCGCTGAACGCGGTGGCGCTGGCCATGCTCCAGTACACCCCGCAGGTGGCGCTGGCCGAGGAAGCGACGCTCCTGATGGACATCGGCGCCAGCCTGCGCCTGTTCGGCGGCATCCGCGCCCTGTGCGCACGGGTGCGCGCCAGCCTGCGCGCACTCGGCTTCACCGCCTCCATCAGCTGCGCGCCGACGGCGCGGGCGGCCTGGCTGCTGGCCCGCTGCGGCCGTGGCGGCAGCGGCGGCGGCAGCGGCGGCGGCAGTGGCAGCCGCGCGCTCCGGATGGTCTCGCTCGAACGCCGCCTCGACCGCCTGCCGGTGGCGCTGCTGCCGCCGGCGCGTTCCTACCTCGGCTGGTTCGAGGGCATCGGCTGCGAGCGGCTGGGAGAGTTGCGGCGCCTGCCGCGTCCCGGCCTGCAGCGGCGCTGCGGGCGCGCGCTGCTCGACATGCTCGACGCGGCCTATGGCCTGTGCCCCGAATTGTTCGAGTGGATCGCGCCGCCGGAAAGCTTCCGCGCCCGGCTGGAACTGTTCGACCGCATCGAGCAGGCCGACCTGCTGCTGGCGGGCGCCCACCACCTGGTGCTGCAACTGACCGGCTGGCTGTGTGCGCGCCAGCTGGCGGTGGAGCGCATCACGCTGCTGATGGAGCACGAGCGCGGCCGGGTGGCCATGCCGCCCACGCCGCTCGAGATCGCACTGGCCGAACCGACCTGGCGCGACGAGCACCTGGTGCGGCTGTTAAGGGAAAGGCTGGCCAAGCAGGAACTGGCCGCGCCGGTGATCGGCCTCGGCCTGGAAGCAGGGCAGGTGCGGGCGATGGCGCCGCCGAGCGAATCCTTGTTTCCCGAGCCGGGAGGCACCGAGGAAGACCGCATGCGCATGCTGGAATTGCTGGTGGCGCGCCTGGGGCCGGAAAACGTGCTGCAGGCACTGCCGCGGGCCGACTACCGGCCCGAGGTCGCCAACGAATGGGTGCCGGTGCAGCAGAAGGTGCGGGAGGCCGAGCGCGCGGCGCGCCTGCCGCCCGATGTGGCGAGCCTGCCGCGCCCGAGCTGGCTGCTGGCCAAGCCGATCGCACTCTTGATGCGCAACCACCGGCCCTTCTATGGCTCGCCGCTGACGGTCGCCTCGACCCCGGAACGCATCGAGGCCGGCTGGTGGAGCGAAACGCAGACGCGCGACTATTTCATCGCCGAAGGGCAGGACCATACGCTGTACTGGATCTACCGCGAGCGCATCGTCGGCGCCGGCGAGGATGCCGCGCCGCGCTGGTATCTGCACGGCCTGTTCGGCTAGCGGCGAAGGACCGGCCGGGCTGCCGTCCCGGTCCCGGCCGTCAGGCCAGCCAGCCGCGTCTCTTGAAATACAGTAAAGGAATGGCTGCGCTCGCCACCATGAGTGCGATCGCGAACGGATAGCCAAGGGACCATTGCAGCTCGGGCATGAGCTCGAAGTTCATCCCGTAATTGCTCGCGACTAGCGTCGGCGGCAGGAAGGCAACCGAGGCAACCGAGAAAATCTTGATGATCTTGTTCTGGTTGATGTTGATGAAACCTACCGTGGCGTCCATCAAGAAGTTGATTTTCTCGAACAGGAACGAGGTGTGGCCATCGAGGGACTCGATATCGCGCAGGATCTGCCGGGCCTCCTCGGACTGGCTTTCATTCAACAACCGGCCACGCATCAGGAAGCTCACCGCCCGGCGGGTGTCGAACATGTTGCGCCGGATGCGTCCGTTGAGGTCTTCGTCGTGCGCGATGGCGCTCAGGATGCGCGCGGCTCCCTGGTCGCTCAGATCCCTCTTCAGCACCGACTGGCTCACCTGTTCCAGGCTGCGGTAGATACCCTCCAGGACGTCTGCCGAGTATTCGATATCGGTCGCGTAGAGATCGAGCAGTACGTCCTTGAAGTCGACGATCGATCCCGGCCGCGACCGGGCCCGGAGCCGCACCAGCCGGAATACCGGAAGATCGCTGGCATGTACCGAGAACAGGATGCCTTTTGCCAGGACGAAGGCCACCGTGATGACGCGCGATGCCCCCTCGTCCTCTTCCAGCAGGAAGTCGGTCTGCAAATGGAGGTCGCCGTTTTCTGCCTCATAGTAGCGCGCCGAGGCCTCGATGTCCTTCAGCTTTTCCTCATCCGGCAGCACGACACCGTAGGCAGCCTGCACCCAGGCACGTTCCTCATCGTCGGGCGCGGTCAAGTCGAGCCATACCGGTGCGCACGCCTGCTTGTCTTTCCAGGCTCCCGGCGGCAGCTGGACCAGCCGCCCATTTTTTAGAACGAATGCATTGATCATTTCTCATCCTTCCAGAACGACCGCCATGCTTATGGCAGGATGCGGTCGGTGACGAATTTCAGTCCGATCGAAATTTGCCGTTCCCTGCCGCAATCCATGGCATGCCTGCCATAGGTACCGTCGACCTGGACGCGCTCGGGGACGATCCAATGCCGGAAACCGAGCTGGTAGGAAGGTTTCGAGCCACTCTGGCCGAACGCTTCCGTGGTCAGCCATGTCCGCTCGCCCGCGCGCAGTTCGGATCCGATGCCCCAGGTTGCGCGATGCCGGTTCTGCAGCCCCTCGCGCAGCCAACCGAGGTTGGTGTGCACCAGCAGCCGATCGTCATGGAAGGAATGGCTCAGCGGCACGAACGCATAGCGATCGGTGCTGCGCTCGCCGGAGCGGGTGAACTGTGTTCCGAACACCAGTCCGACGCCCCAGCCGTTGGTGTCCATTGCCTTGAATAGCGTCTTGCCCTGCAACACTGCCATCGAGCCGGCATCGTCCGCGCCGCTGCTGCGTCCCGCGCCCAGGGCGAGCTCGAGCTTGCCTGTGAAGTTGCAGGCAGGAACTGCCCAGAATGCGCGCGCCCGTGGACCGCGCTGGGTCCAGGTTTCGAGCTGGCATGCGCGCGGGTCGACGATGCCGGCATCGTCGGTGATCATGGGCCGGCCGGCCTGCCCCGGGATGCTCAAGCTGCTCAGCAGCACGAGCGCCGCGGCCTGCAGGCGGCGCGGCAGGGCAACGACGGGACGGATTGCCGACGCAACGGCAGGCGCAAGGCGCCTCGGTAGGACCTGATGATGCATGAGTTCTCCCCTGCGGCGCGTGTCGGCGCCGCCAGAAGTGCGCCGCAGGACGCGGCAGACTGTCACATGGGAAGCGGCGAGTACCGGGATCGGTATTCGAGAGCGCTGCCCGCCACAAGGCAAGGCAGCGGGCAAGCTGGTCGCTTACTCGATACCTCGCCGGAACGTTGTCGATGAATGTCGACTCCGAGTAGGGTCCAAAGAAATATCCTCCGTGAAACGCGCGGAGTGTATCACTCGACAATGGCCCCCGCAACGATCGATTGTTTACGCGAGGGCGGGCCTACGCTTGTCAGCCGTTCAGGCGCAGGAACAGTTCGCGCGCGGCCAGGCCGCCGCCGCCGATGAGCACCGCGAAATACAGCATGGTCAGCACATTGCTGATGTGGCCCAGCAGCACGCACACGCCGTCGCGCTGCAGCAGGCCGATGGCCAGGAACAGCAGCGCCACGGCCGGGAAGGTGTTGCTGAACGGGATCAAACCGAAAGGCATCATCAGCAGCACGGCGCCCAGGATGAGGGCTGCGTTGTTCAGGTGCTGGATCGGGCCGTTCGCCACCAGCCACTGAATGCGGTTGGGACGGCTCACGCGTTCGATCTTCTGCATCCAGCGCAGCGCCTTGCGCAGCAGCGGGCGCAGCTTCCTGGTGGCGATGACCCTGTGCTTCAGGCGGCCCGGGATCCACAGTTCGCGCCCGAACAGGCGGCTCATGCCGATAAGCAGGATGGCGGCGCCGAACACCGTGCTCACGCCCGGGATCGACACCGGGATCAGGAACACCAGCGTCAGCAGCGTCGTCAGGATCAGCAGGCCGTCGCTGCCGACCTGGTGGAGAAGTTCGCTCAGCGTGATGCCGGAGCGCGGCAGCGAGCGGACCAGGCTGCGGAGCCTGTGGGAAACGGGTTGATCGTACATCGTGTGCTTTTCGTCGTGGTTCATCGTGGTTGGTGAATCCCGGACATTGTCCTCGGCCTTGCCGGACATGACGTGCGTGCGCCCAACTGCGGCGCCCGCAACAGTATAACGAGTGCGGGGCGTCAACGACCGTTCACTGGCGTGCCCATGCTGCAGGCGCTATTTTTGCAGTACGACAATGCCTGCCTGGTGTTTCGAGAACAGTACCGTGAACAAGCCCACCAGCGTGCGCATGCCCGGCACCCGCAGCAGCTTGCCCAGCATGCCGTGCTGGTTGCGCCGGTACAGCGCGATGTACAGGTAGGAGGCATGCGGGTGAACACTGAACTTGCGGAAGCCCACTTTCCTTGCGCCGCGGATGATCTTGGCGGGATGCATG
The DNA here is from genome assembly GCF_042432755.1 of Massilia consociata. Taxonomy (NCBI): domain Bacteria; kingdom Pseudomonadati; phylum Pseudomonadota; class Betaproteobacteria; order Burkholderiales; family Oxalobacteraceae; genus Massilia; species Massilia consociata. The sequence goes on along the minus strand of NZ_JBHLWP010000013.1, from coordinate 197,211 downwards.
TCCCGCTCCGTAACGCCGAACTCGGCCATGATGGCCGCCGAACGCCGCTCATGCCCCAGGCCAGGCTCGGAGGTGATGACGATGCCGCCCGGCTTGAGCGCACGGTAGGCGCTGGACAGGGCGCTCACTTCGTCGACGGCATGGTGCAGGCAGTCGAAGAACACGACTATATCGAACTCTTCCTTGAATGCCAGCGACTCGTAATCGCCAACGACGAAGTCCAGGTTCCCGATCCGGTTTTCCTGCTTCAGCCGGCGGCCCGCTTCGATTGCCTCGGGCACCAGGTCCTGGCCGACGACGTCGTAGCCCCGCTTCGCGAACAGCACGCTTGTCCAGCCGGTGCCGCAACCCATGTCGAGCAGACGCCCGCCCTCCGGCATCAGGCCCATCATCGCGCCCAGTTCCATCAGGTACAAGCCGCATTGGCTGTCGGACCAGGGCTTGTGCGTCGCATGGTGCATCCCTCCTGCGCCGATGTTCTTGAAATAGTCGTATTCGCCCTGTGTGGCCATTGCATTCACATGATTTTCAAAACGCCGTATTCTACAGGGGGAATGATTATGCAATCTTTAACACGGCAATATGGAAGAAGCGGGCATCATCGCCGCCGGCTACGGGCTGCATGAGGGCGCTTATTCCCCCACCTTGCCGCGCAGCGCCTTGGTGCGGCTGCTCTTCGCCTTGCTGTCGAGCCGGCGCAGCTGCGAGCCGCGCGTCGGCCGGGTAGGGCGGCGCACCACGGGCACCGTGGCCGCCCGGTCCACCAGCTCCTGCAGGCGCCGCAGGGCGTCCACTTTGTTCTGCTCCAGGCTGCGCGAGCCCTGCGCCTTCAGGACGATGACGCCCTCGGCTGTGATGCGCGCGTCGCGCAGCGCCAGCAGGCGCTCCTTGACCGGCGCCGGCAGCGACGAAGCCGCCACGTCGAAGCGGGCGTGCACCGCGCACGACACCTTGTTGACGTTCTGCCCGCCCGGCCCCTGGGCCCGGATCGCGCTGAATTCGACTTCGTCCGGATTGACGGCCGCCATATCTCTCGTCCCTGTTTTCCGGCACCGGATGGCGCCGCCACCGCATTGTAAGCGGCCGGTAAGCGCCCTGTCAGCGCCCTGGCGCAGCAAGGGATTGTCCCGGGAAAGCGCAGCACGGTACGATTCCGATTCGCCCGCGACGGCTTGCTGCGCTATCATGTATTTACGCGTGCAAAGGCACGGCAGTCCTGGAGAAGCGTTTGAACCTCTCGCCCTTGCCCCTTGCGGTGTTCGTCGTCGATGCGGCCGGTGTCCTGAAAAGCTGGAACAAGGCATGCGAACAGCTTGCCGGCTACACTGCGGCCGATATCCGCGGCATGACGATCGACCGCATCATCGCGTTCGACGAGCCCGCCGGCGGCAAGCCGCGCATGGCGGCGCGCGTCGATGCCGAGAACGTCGGCACCGTGATCTGCGCCGACGGCAGGCGCCTGCCGGTGCGCGTGATGGTGGCGCCGCAATCCTTCGACCCCGACCAGTCCGGCACCTACAGCGTCATCGTGGTCCCGCGCGCCGGCCAGCTTCCGCCGCGCTATGCCCTGATCCAGGATCTGCCTGTGGACGACCTCATCGAGGCCTTGCCCTGCGTGTTCTACGTCATCGACCAGAGCGGCCACCTGCTGCTGTGGAACCGCCAGCTCGAAGAAGCCCTCGAGATGGACACCGAAGACTTGCCGACAACTAACGTCAAGTTCTTCTTCGACGAGAAGGACCGGGCGATGATCGTCGAAAAGATCCTGCGCGCCTTCGAAGATGGCTCTTCCCACCACGAGGCGGAGCTGGTCGGCAAGCACGGCAAACGCACCGCCTTCCTGTTCCAATGCTCGCGCACCAGCCTGGGCAACCTGCCCTGCGTCTTCGGCACCGGCCTGGACATCACGGCGCGCAAGCATGCGGAGCAGGGCCTGCTGGTGCGCGAGCGCGCCATCTATTCCAGCCTGAACGCCATCGTGATCACCCTGTGCGACGGGAACGAGCACCGGATCGAATACGTCAACCCCGCATTCGAGCAGATCACCGGTTATACGCTTGCCGACATCAAGGGACGGAACCCGCGCTTCATGGGCCTGGACGGATGCGACCTCGACGAGCGCGCCCGCATCCGCGCAGCGCTCGGGCGCAAGGAGGGCGTGCGTTCGGTGCTGCGCAACGTGCGCAAGAACGGCGAGATCTTCTGGAACGATCTGCGCATCGACCCGGTGGTCAACCTCGACGGCGAAGTCACGCACTTCGTCGGCGTCATCAGCGACATCACCGAAGCGCGCCACTACGAGCGCCGGCTGCACCACCTGGCCCACCACGACCCGCTTACCGGGCTGGCCAACCGCACGCTGCTGCAGGAGCGCCTGCACCATGCCATCGAGCACGCCACGCGCCACCAGACTGTCGGGGCGCTGGCCTTCCTCGACCTCGACAACTTCAAGCACATCAACGACAACTTCGGGCACGAGGCCGGCGACGCCGTGCTGCGCGAAATCGCCGGGCGGCTGCGCGAGAACATGCGCGAGGACGACACCGTGGCGCGGGTCGGCGGCGACGAGTTCGTGCTGCTCATCTGCGACCAGCCCGACATCGAGCGCATCGCCGACCTGCTTGAACGCATCCGCCGCAGCGTCACCCAGCCGGTCGTGGCGGCGGGACAGGAGATCGTGCCGGGCACCAGCATCGGCGTGAGCCTGTTCCCGAACGACGGCGACAACCCGGACAAGATCATGCGCGCGGCCGACTCCGCCATGTACCACGCAAAAACCATGGGCAAGAACAACTGCCAGTTTTACTCAAGCGAGCTGAACCAGATCGTGCACGAGCACCTGCTGCTCGAAGCCAGCCTCGGCCGGGCGATCCGCGAACACGAGCTGGTGCTGGGCTACCAGCCGAAGGTGGACCTGCGCACCGGCAAGGTGGTCGGCGCCGAGGCGCTGGTGCGCTGGCAGCACCCGGTGGACGGCACCATCTCGCCGGAGCGCTTCATTCCGGTGGCCGAGGAAACCGGCCTGATCGTGCCGCTGGGCGAATGGGTGATCGACGAGGCCTGCGGCGCGCTCAAGGCGATGGACGCGCTCGCCGTGGACGACTTTGTCATATCGGTCAACCTGTCGGCGCGCCAGCTGCGCCAGCGCCAGTTTGCCGACCGCCTGGCCGCCACGCTGGCGCGCCATGGCATCAACCCGGGCAAACTCGAACTCGAGGTGACCGAAAGCCAGTTGATGGACCGGCCCGAAGAAGCAATGGAAGTGCTGGCCCAGCTCAAGGCGCTCGGCGTGCGGCTGTCGATCGACGATTTCGGCACCGGCTATTCGAGCCTGAGCCACCTGCAGAAATTCCCGGTCGACTTCATCAAGATCGACCGCTCCTTCCTGCGCGATGTCCCCCACGACGGCCACCTGGTGATCACGCGCGCGATCATCGCGCTCGGGCACAACCTCAAGCTGAAGGTGATCGCCGAAGGCGTCGAGACGCGCGAGCAACTGACCTTCCTGCGCGACCACGATTGCGACCAGATGCAGGGCTATTACTTCAGCCCGGCGCTGTCGCAACAGACCTTGCAGGAAATGGTCAGCAGGGACGCGCGCCTGCCCGACTGAAAACACGGTGCGGCTGCGCCTCTTTCCCTGCCTCTGCCATTCGGCAGAGACCCGTAAGCTTGCCAGAAACACATGCTACACTCCCGGCCCCGCTGACCGAGCAAGGCATTCACGCGTGCCACGATCCCTGTCCCGCCTCCCTTCGTTCCTGCTGTCGTCCTGCGTGCTGCCCGGGGCCTTGCTTGCCACCGGCGCCCTCGCGGCCGACGAGGGACGCCGCGGCCTGCATGCGTTCCGCATCACCGGCGCGTCCGCGCCGGTGATCGACGGCCGGCTCGATGACGCTGCCTGGCAGCGTGCGCCGGTCTTCGACGCCTTCCACAAGCATGCGCCGCGCGACGGCAAACCGCCGGGTGCAGGGGTGCGCACGGCGGTGCAGCTGCTGGTCGACGACGATGCGCTGGTGTTCGGCATCCGTGCCTGGGACGACCGGTCGGAGCGGATGCGCGGCGTGCTGGCGCGGCGCGACAAGGTCGGCCTGGACCAGGACTTCATCGGCATCTGGATCGACCCGGTGGGCCATGGCCGCGCCGCCCAGTTCGTGCGCGTGAACCTGGCCGGCGTGCTCACCGACGGCCTGCACCGGGCCGATGGCGACGAATCCGACCTGGGGCCCGATTTCCCGATCGAGGCCGCCGTCGCCCGCCTGCCGGACGGCTACAGCATGGAAGTGCGCTGGCCGCTGTCGAGCCTGCGCTTTCCCTACACCGGCGGCAAGGACTGGCGCGTGCTGGTCGAACGCAGCATTCCCCATGCCGACGGCGCCCTGCTGGTGAGCGCGCCCTTGCGCACCGATGCCCTGAGCCACCTGGCCTTCCTGCGGGACGTGGCCGGCATGGACGACACCGTCGTCGCGGTGCGCGACTGCCGCTTCGTCGAGCTGCGGCCGGAACTGACCGTGCGCAGCGAGCGCAGCGCCGCCGACGGCGTGGGCAGCCGCGGGCGGCGCGCCGAACTCGGGCTCGAGGTCAATGCGCGCCCGCGCGCCGACTGGGTGCTCAACGCCACGCTCAACCCGGATTATTCGCAGGTCGAGTTGGACCAGCCGGTGTCCCAGGGCGCCGGCAACATCGCCCTGAGCCTGCCCGAGAAGCGCGGCTTCTTCCTGGAGAGCGCCGACGTGCTCGGCCTGCCGCTGCCGGCTTTCTATTCGCGCACGGTGGGCGACCCGGACTGGGGGCTGCGCGCCACTTGGCGTTCGGCCGGCGCGGACGCCACCGCGATGCACCTGCGCGACGCCGAAGGCGGACTGGTGCTGCGCGGCCGTCCCTACGAGACCTTCGAAGCCGTGCAGCCGCGCGCCACCACGGCCAGCCTGGTGCGCATGCGCTGGCACGGCGACGGGCTGCTGCTGGGCGCTTTTGCTTCGCAGCGCGCGGTCGAAGGCGGGGGCGCCAACGACGTGGTCGGCGTAGACGCGCAATGGCGCAGCGGCGGCGGTGACACCGGAGGCGACCATGCCCAGCGCCAGGCCGGCATCACCGTGATGCATTCGCGCACCACGGCCGGTTTCGACGAGGCGATGCAGCCGGTGCGCGGCGCGCGCCGCTCGGGCGCCTACCTGCATGGCAAGTATGTTCACAGCACCGAAGCGTGGTGGAACGAATTCTCTCTGGAGGCGATCGGGCCGGGCTTCGTCAACGACAACGGCTTCGTGCCGCAGGCCGGCATCGCCAGGGCGACTGCGGAGGTCAACCGCATGCTGGGGCAGCGCCGGGTGGCGGGACTGGAACTGTACGAGTTCGAGGCGCATGTGGGCTTGCAGGAGACGCGCACATTATCCGGGCACGGCGCCGGGCACGACGCCGGACAGCCCGGCGGAGAAGTCGTGGAACGCAAGGTCCGCCCCGGTTTCTGGCTATCGGCCCCGGGCCAGACCGAGTTCTGGACCCAGCTCGGGTTCGACCGCCAGCGCGGGCGGCGCGGCGGCCGGCTGCACCGCACGCCGGCGCTGCATGTCGGCGGTGCCACGGTGCCGGCGCCGTGGGTGTCGAGGATCGCGTTCGAAGCGACGCTGGGACGCCAGCTCGACGTCGATGCCGACCGCGTGGGACCGGGCGGGAACGTGACGCTCGACGTCGGCCTGCGCTTCGCGCTGGCGCGCGGCTGGGCGCTGGAACTCGACCACCACCTCAACCGCGCCTGGGTGCAGGGCACGCTCGGCCATCCGGCCTTCGCCGATACGGCCTGGCGCTGGCTGGCCAACCTGCACCTGAGCCCGCGCGACTCGGTGCGCCTGCTGGCCCAGAACACCTGGGCCGCGCGCCGCGACGACGGCGTCTCGCAGCTGGAAGCGTGGAACGAGCGCGAGGTGCACCGCTCGCTGCTGGTCCGCCACCTGTGGCGGCACGGACGCGCGGTGTCGGCCGGCTATGTGGACGAGAAGCGGCCGCTGGCAAGGGAGCGCAGCAAGTCGCTGACGCTCAAGCTGCAGTGGGAGATCTGAGCGTCAGCTTGATGATCTCGCCCGGTTGCCACAGGCGCATGCGCGGGCCCCAGCTGCCGGCGCCGCGCGTCACGTACAGCGTCATGCCGTCCACGTCGTAGGCGCCGGCATACTTCGCGAAGCGCTTCTGCACCGCATAGCTGAACGGCCAGATCTGGCCGCCGTGCGTGTGCCCGGACAGCATCAGGTCCACGCCGCGCGCGCTGGCTTCCTCGATGATGGCGGCGGCCGGGATGTGCGACATCAGGATCGTTGCCGCTTTGGTTTCCGTTGCGGTGGCGGCTGGAATGGTGCGCGCCAGGCCGCCCGTGATGTCGCCGTCGCGGCGCATGGCCGCGCCGATGTCCTCGATCCCGGCCAGCACCAGCCCCGGCGCCAGTTCCACCTGGCGGTCGCGCAGCCAGCGCACGCCGCCTTCCTCGAACTGCGCCACCGTGGTCTCGGCATCGCCGTAGAACTCGTGGTTCCCGGTCACGGCCCACACGCCGAGCGGCGCGCGCAGGCCGCGCAGCGTCGGCGCCAGCTGCGGCTCGCCGATCGGGTTGTCCTCGACCTGGTCGCCCAGCAGCAGCACCGCGGCCGGATTGATGGCGTTGATCTGCTCGACGCGCCGCGCCAGCCATTCCGAACGGCGCTGGGCGCCCAGGTGGATGTCACTGATGGCCACGATCACGGTGCCGTCCAGCGCCTGCGGCAGGTCCCGCATGACGACTTCCTGTTCGACGATGACGGGCGCGCGCATGCCCTGGAACAGGGCGAAGGCGGCCAGCGAAATGCCCGCCAGCGCACCGGCGCCGCGGATCTTCTGCGTATGCGCGCGCCACCAGAAACCGAAGCCGCTCGCGATGTCCGCCACCAGCAGGCACAGCGACATCACGAAGGTGATGCCGAGCCAGGTCAGCGCGAACTGCCCGGGCCACCAGCGCCAGTCGAGCGCCTGGTCGCCGATGTGCACGCCGGCGATGTACAGCAGCCAGACGAGCAGGGCGCCGATCCACCAGGCGGGCGCCGGGATGCGTTTGCGGACCGGGGCAAGGGAATACAGCCGTGCGGCGACGTACAGGTGGAACAGCGAACCGATGATGTTCAGGACGATGGAAAACATGGTGGCTGGGTATGGTGGCGAAGGCCGTTACCTTAGCGCAAATTGAGCCGCCTTGCGCGCCTGCGGTGCGGTCGACGCGCAAGGCCGCCACCGGTGGTACTGCCGCGTTCCGCGTGCTCGCAGAGCGGGCGACGGCCAAACATGCCGTACAACATGAATCCAAATAAAATTTGCAAAATGTGCCAAAATTTCATATTTTGTATGTCTTGAAAGTGCGTTGGCATGGCACTAGATTGGAGTCACCGGATGCTCACGATGAGGTCCGGCAACATATCGCTTAACTTAAAAAGGATATCTACCATGCGTACTTTCGACCTGACTCCCCTGTACCGTTCCGCCATCGGCTTCGATCGCCTGGCCAGCCTGCTCGAGCAGCGCAGCGAGCCGAGCTACCCGCCGTATAACATCGAACTGGTGAGCGAAGACAAATACCGCATCGTCATGGCCCTGGCCGGCTTCACCCGCGATGAAGTGGAAATCGTCGCCGAACGCGACACCCTGCACGTCACCGGCCGCAAGCAGAAGGATGAGGTCCAGCGCACCTACCTGCATCGTGGCATTGCTGCCCGTGACTTCGAGCAGCGCTTCCAGCTGGCGAACCACGTGAAGGTCACCACCGCTTCCTTCGACAACGGCATGCTCACCATCGAACTGGTGCGCGAAGTGCCGGAAGCACTGAAGCCGCGCAAGATCGCCATCGCCGACGCCACCGGCAATACCGGCAACGTCCAGGCGCTGGAACAGCGCGAAGCTGCCTGATCTGGAAGTAGGCGCTTGAGGTACGGAGAAGTAGCTTGAAAGAGGGCGCCCATGTGGCGCCCTTTTTGGCGAATGGGGCTGTGTTTTCCGTAGGGCGGTCACGATCATCTGAACGCGACATTAAGGATGACGTAAGGAACGAAGTTGCCAGCTTAAGCATGTTCTAAGCCAGCTTTGGGAAACTACACCCATCGATAAGACACCATCATCGAACAACTATTTTTCATCAGGAGCACATACATGCGTAACGAAGGTGCCGTCACTGCCATCACTGCCAAACGCCTCACGCTGGCCCTGGGTGCCGCGGGCGTCATCGGCGGAGCGGTCGGTGCGCTTGCCGTCAACCACAATAATGTCGCAGCCGAGACCGCGCCGGCTGCCGTCGCCGCCCCGGCGCCCGTCGCCGCACCGGCACCTGCCGCGGCAGCCCCGGCTCCGACGCCGGCGGGCACGGTCACCCTTCCTGATTTCACCCGCATCGCCTCCACCAACGGCAAGGCGGTGGTGAACATTCGTGTCATGGGCACTACCAAGACCGCCAACCGCGGCGGCGGCGTGCCGCAGCTGTCCCCCAACCATCCGCTGTACGAGTTTTTCCGGCAGTTCCAGGACCCCCGCTATGGCGGCGGTCGCGGCACGCCGGCTCCCGTTTTCGGCGCCGGATCGGGCTTCATCGTAAGCCCGGACGGCGTCATCCTGACCAACGCCCACGTCGTGCAAGGCGCCGACGAAGTGACCGTCAAGCTGCAGGACCGCCGCGAATTCCGCGCCAAGGTCCTGGGCTCCGACCCGCGCACCGACGTGGCCGTGCTGAAGATCGACGCCAAGAACCTGCCGGTGGTGCCGATGGGTAAATCGCGTAACCTCGCGGCGGGCGAGTGGGTCCTGGCCATCGGTTCGCCGTACGGCCTGGAAAACACCGTCACCGCCGGCGTGGTGAGCGCCACTGGCCGCTCGCTGTCGGACAGCATGGTGCCGTTCATCCAGACCGACGTGGCGGTCAACCCGGGCAACTCGGGCGGCCCGCTGTTCAACACCCGCGGCGAAGTGGTGGGCATCAACTCGCAGATCTACAGCCAGACCGGCGGCTTCCAGGGCCTGTCGTTCGCGATCCCGATCGATGTCGCGGTCAAGATCAAGGACCAGATCGTCGCCACCGGCAAGGTGCAGCACGCCAAGCTCGGCGTGAGCGTGCAGGAAGTCGGCCAAGCCTTTGCCGATTCGTTCCGCCTCGAGTCGCCGGAAGGCGCCCTGGTCTCGACCGTCGAGCGCGGCGGTCCGGCCGAGCGCGCCGGCCTGAAGTCGGGCGACGTGATCCGCCGCGTCAACGGCCAGGCGATCGTGTCCTCGGGCGACCTGCCGAGCCTCATTGCCCTGTCCAAGCCGGGCGAGCGCGTGGCGCTGGACGTCTGGCGCGACGGCAAGCTGGTGCGCGTGGACGCCGTACTCGGCGACGCCAGCGAAAAGGCCAAGCGCTCGCCGCAGGAAGAGCTGGCGGCGAACCCGGGCGACAGCAGCGCCAAGCTCGGCTTGGCCCTGCGTCCGCTGGAGCCGATCGAGCGCCGCCAGAGCGGTATCCCCGCGGGCCTGGTCATCGAATATGCGCAGGGCGCGGCGGCAATTGCCGGCGTCGAGCCGGGCGACGTGCTCATCTCGGTCAACGGCCGTGCGGTCAACTCGGTCGAGCAGGTGCGCGACGTGGTGGGCAAAGCCTCCAAGTCGGTGGCCTTGCTGATCCAGCGCGGGAGTGACAGAATCTTTATTCCAGTGCGGATTGGTTAAGGAAGCGTAGCGTCCTCGGCCCGCTGGTTTCACGAAACGGGGAATTCATGCGGCTATTGCTGGTGGAAGACGATACGATGATCGGCGAAGTAGTGCTCGACCTGCTGCGGGCCGAGCACTACGCCGTCGACTGGGTCAAGGACGGCGAAATGGCCGACACGGCCTTGATGCAGAACCAGAACTACGACCTGGTGCTGCTCGACCTGGGGCTGCCCCGCAAGGACGGCCTCGACGTGCTGCGCTCGATGCGCGCACGCAAGGACCGCACGCCGGTCCTGGTCGCCACCGCGCGCGACTCGGTCGCGCAGCGCATCGCCGGGCTCGATGCCGGCGCCGACGACTACGTTCTCAAACCCTACGACCTCGACGAAATGCTGGCGCGCATCCGCGCGCTGCTGCGGCGCGCCGCCGGGCGCGCCGAACCGGTCTTCGAATACAAGAACATCTCGGTCAATCCCGCCACCCGCGAAGTGCTGGTCGATGGCGCGCAGGTCGCGCTGTCGGCGCGCGAATGGGCGGTGCTGGAAGCGCTCGTGGCCCGGCCCGGCGCCGTGCTCTCGCGCGCCCAGCTCGAGGAAAAGCTGTACAGCTGGCGCGACGAAGTTTCCAGCAACGCGGTCGAGGTGTACATCCACGGCCTGCGCAAGAAGCTGGGCAGCGACCTGATCCAGAACGTGCGCGGCGTCGGCTACATGGTGCCCAAGGCATGAAGCTCAAGCGCACGGTGACCCACTCGCTGCGCGGGCGCCTGCTGTGGTACCTGCTGGCGGCGATCACGATCGCCGCGCTCGCCCAGGCCTCGATCGCCTACCGCACGGCGCTGCACGACGCCGACCAGATCTTCGACTACCACATGCAGCAGATGGCGCTGTCGCTGCGCTCGGGCACGCCGTTGTCCAACATGGAGGCGCGCGAGCGGCTCGAGGCCCATGCCGAAGGCGGAAGCGGGACCGGCAGCGACGACATGGTGGTACAGATGTGGTCCCCCGACGGCGTGCAGGTGTTCCACAGCGTCTCGCGCGCCAAGCTGCCGCAGCGCGCGGTGCTGGGTTTTTCCAACGTCAAGGCCAACAACACGGTCTACCGCGTGTTCTCGATCCAGACCGCGAACCAGACCGTGCAGGTGGCGCAGGACCTGGCCGTGCGCCGCAACATGGCCGGCAACCTGGCCCTGCGCACGCTGGGCCCGATCGCGGTCATGATGCCGATCCTGATGCTGGTGGTGTGGTGGGTCGTCAGCGGCTCGCTCGACCCGGTAGCGCGGGTGCGCTCGCAGGTGGCTTCGCGCCAGGCGGACGACCTGTCGCCGGTATCCGAGGCCGGCCTGCCGGACGAGGTGCGCCCGCTGGTGCATGAACTGAACCTGCTGTTCGACCGCGTGCAGACCGCTTTTGACGCCCAGCAGAACTTCGTGGCCGACGCCGCGCACGAGCTGCGCACGCCGCTGGCCGCGCTGCGGCTGCAGGTGCAGAGCCTGGACCGCGCCGACTCGCCCGAGGCGCGCAAGGTGGCGGTGTCGCGCCTGACCGCCGGCATCGACCGCGCCACGCGCCTGGTCGAGCAATTGCTAGTGCTGGCGCGCCAGGAAGCCACGGCCGCCACCGGCGCCGCCTGCCGTCCCGTGGACCTGGCCGAACTGGCGCGCCGCACCGTGGCCGACCTGGCCGGCGTGGCGGCCGCCAAGGGCGTGGACGTGGGCGTGCACCAGGCCGAGCCGGCCACGGTGGAAGGGCAGCCGGACGCGCTGCACATCCTGCTGCGCAACCTGGTGGACAACGCGATCAAGTACACCCCGAGCGGCGGCACCGCCGACATCTCGGTGCGGACCGAAACTGCCCCCGAAGCTGGCAAGGACGCGGGCAGGGAAGCGCAGAGGATCGTCGTCACCGTCGAGGACAGCGGCCCTGGCATCCCGCCGGAAGAACGCGAGCGCGTGTTCGACCGTTTCTACCGCGTGGCCGGCAGCGAGGCCGCCGGCAGCGGGCTGGGGCTGGCGATCATCAAGGCCATCGCCGAACGCCACGGCGCCACGCTCACGCTCGGCCAGTCCGAGCGCCTGGGCGGCCTGGCGGCCACGGTCGTCTTCAAGGCCTAGTTGCGGTCAACGAGGTTCAGCAGCCCAGCGTCTTGTAGCGCTTGCGCAGGATGAACAGGTCCTGCTGGACCGACTCCATTACCCCCTTCGCGCGCCGTTCCGCCTGTTCGGATGCCAGGATGGCGTCCCGGCGCGATCGTCCGGGCGACGGTAGAATGCATCCTTTGGGCCTTTGGCCCTGACCGGAATGACGAGGAATCGATGAAGAAGCAAGCAGTCCTGCTGGCTGCGCTGTCGGCAGCCAGCGTGGCGTCGGCGCAGGAAGTGGTAAAGATCGGCCATGCGGCCGCGGTGACGGGCCCGGTGGCCTATTTTGGCAAGGACACCGAGAACGGCGCCCGCATGGCAATCGAGGCGCTCAACGCGAAGGGGGTGAGCATCGGCGGGAAAAAAGTGAACTTCCAGCTGATGGCCGAGGATGACGCCGGCGACCCGAAGCAAGCCACCAACGTGGCGCAGAAGCTGGTGGACGCGAAGATCCACGGCATGGTCGGCCACGAGACCTCGGGCACCACGATTCCCGCTTCAAAGATCTACCATACGGCCGGCATCCCGCAGATTTCGCCCTCGTCCACCTCGCCGAAGTACACGCAGCAGGGATTCAACACCACCTTCCGCGTGGTGGCCAACGACGTCCAGCTGGGCCAGGCGCTGGGCCGCTACGCGGTGGGCGAGATGAAGGCGCGCCGCGTCGCCGTGGTCGACGACCGCACGGCCTACGGCCAGGGCCTGGTCACGGAATTCGCGCGCAGCCTGCAGCAGCAGGGCGGCACCGTGGTGGCGAAGGAATTCACGCACGACAAGGCGACCGACTTCAGCGCCATCATCACGCGCATCCGCGCGACCAAGCCGGACCTGGTCTTCTTCGGCGGCATGAGCGCGACCGCCGGCCCGATGCTGCGCCAGATGAAGCAGCTCGGCATGAACGTGCGCATGATGGGCGGCGACGGCATCTGCTCGGACGAGATCCACAAGCTCTCGGGCGGCACCATGCAGGACGGCCAGGTGGTGTGCGCGGAAGCGGGTGGCGTGCAGGGCGAAGCCAGGGCCGGCATGGACAAGTTCCGCGCCGATTATAAAAAGCGCTTCGGCATCGATGTGCAGATCAACGCGCCGTACGCCTATGACGCCGTGATGACGATGGCCGACGCAATGGTGAAGGCCGGCTCCGCGCAGCCGGCAAAGTACCTGCCGGTGCTGGCAAAAACCCAGTACAGGGGCGTGACCGGCCCGATCGCGTTCGACGCGCGCGGCGACATTCGCGACGGCACCATCACGCTATATTCGTTCAAGGGCGGCAAGCGTTCGCTCCTGAGCGTCACCAAGTAAAGGAAGACCACATGGCCGGCGACGAAAAACTCAGTCCGGACGCGTTTGCCGCCCTGCAGGCCCGCGTCAAGCAGCAGTCCCTCAAGGCGCAGGCCTACTACACGGTCATGCACGAGGTGCGCCGTGTGCTGGGGAGCGACGACGCCGCGAGCGCGTGGATGGAACAGCCGCAGCCTGCGCTTGGCGGCAAGTCCGCTGCGCAGGCCGTGGGCGAGGGGCGCACGGACGAGGTGCTGGCCCATGTGCGCTCGCTGAAGGGCTGAGCGCGGCCGGCCGCGCCGGCCTGCTACAGGATGCCGAAGACGAGCAGCAGCACCAGCGTCAGCACGACCGAGACGAGGATCGATCCCAGGCAACCGAGTTTGTTCGAGAAGAATACGAACATGTCAGTCGCCCGGTCCTTCGCCAGGCATGGTGTCGGCCATCAGCCGTAGCTCTTCCGGCGTCAGCTCCTCCGGTTTCTTGTTCGCCAGGCCATCCACGTCGGTGGCCCCGCCATTGCCGGGCTGCGCCTGCTGTTCGGACTGTCCTTGCGGCTGCCCCTGCTGCTGTTGCTGCTGTTGCTGTTGCTGTTGCGGCTGACCGGAGGCCTGTGCGTCCTGGTCCTGTGCGCGCTGCTCGTTGCTCATGATCTGCTCCTTGCGACGTTCGATCCGATGACCGAGTGTGGCACAGAGTCGGTTTTGGCGGCGTTCAGGTAGGCAGTGCACCGTCCGCCCGGGGGCGGGGCATGCCGGTAGGCCCGGCGCGGTCGAGCGCGCGCTGGACGCTGACGGCCAGTTCGGCGAGCTGGAAAGGCTTGCGCAGCAGGATATCGTTGCCGAGCACATGGTCGATCGCGTGCATGTCGGCGTAGCCGGTGGCGATAATGATGGGAATCTCCGGGAACACTTCACGCGCGCGCAGCATGAGTTCCACGCCGGTGATCCCGGGCATCAGGTAATCCGTGATGACCAGGTCGGGACGCGCGCGCTGCAGTTCGCGCAGTCCGGCCTCGCCGTCGGCCGCCTGCGTGACGATGTGCCCGAAGGCTTCGAGCGAGGACACCATCGACTCGCGCACGAAATGGTCGTCCTCCACGATCAGGATGCGCGAGCCCGGCCGGGTTTGCGCCACGGCCGGCGGCGCAACGGCTGCTGCGCCACCCATCCCGTCCATCCCGTGCGCGACCGGCAGCCAGATTTCGACCGTCGTGCCGGCCCCTGGCTGGCTGAGGATGCGTGCCGCGCCGCCCGACTGGCGCGCCATGCCGTACACCTGGCTCAGTCCCAGGCCGGTGCCCTTGCCGACCGCCTTCGTGGTGAAGAATGGTTCGAATACCTTGGCGATGATATCCGGCGGCATGCCCGCGCCGCTGTCGGTGACCGCAATGCGCACGTACTCGCCGGGCGCCAGCAGGCCCTCCGGCGGCGCTGCGTTCCCGGCGTGGAAGCACAGCTGGCCGCTGCCATCCATGGCATCGCGTGCGTTGATGGCCAGGTTCAGCAGGGCCATCTCCATCTGGTTGGCGTCGGCCAGGATACTGGAACAGGGTTGCGCCACCTCGAAGCGCAGGGCGATCGCCGATCCCACCGAGGTGGACACCAGCTCGCGCACCCCTTCGAACAGCGCGCCCACGTCGGCCTGGCGCAGGTCCAGGTTCTGGTTGCGTGCAAAGGCCAGCAGCTGCCTGGTCAGCTTGCCGCCACGCTGGCAGGCACGCCGCGCGATCTCGGCGCGCCCCTTCGCCACCTCGTCCTTCGACAGCAGCAGGATCAGGTCCATGCTGCCCTGGATCACGTTGAGCAGGTTGTTGAAGTCGTGGGCGATGCCGCCGGTGAGCCGGCCGACCGCTTCCATCTTCTGGAATTGCACCATCGCCTGCTGCACCCGCTCGCGCTCGATGACTTCGTTCATCAGGCGGTCGTTGGCCTGCGCCAGTGCGCGCGTGCGTTCCTCGATGCGCGACTCGAGCGTCTCGTTGAGGCTGAGCAGGGCATGCCGGCTTTCCCGCAGGCTGGCGGCGGTGCGCTCGCGGTCGGCCAGCACCTCGCGTGCCTGGTACTGGCGGCGCCGTGCCCGCAGGGCGGAGGTGGCGGCGC
Organism: Massilia consociata; assembly: GCF_042432755.1. Lineage (NCBI taxonomy): Bacteria > Pseudomonadati > Pseudomonadota > Betaproteobacteria > Burkholderiales > Oxalobacteraceae > Massilia > Massilia consociata. The sequence goes on along the minus strand of NZ_JBHLWP010000013.1, from coordinate 182,001 downwards.
TGCGCAGGGTCTGGGCGTTGAGCGGACGCTCGAGCAGGATGATGTTGCCCAGTTCGTCCAGCCGGGCCCGCGCGCCGTCCACCGGCGGGCCGATGGCCTTGGCGAGCAGGATCACGAACGGGAAGTCGGACCAGGGTGCCTGGCGCGACAGCCAGGCGTGCAGCGCCGCGATGTCGACCTCGTGCAGCGCCTCTTCGGCGATGAGCGCCGTACCGGCGCCATGTTCGATGGCGGCGACGAGCGCGGCGAAATCGCGCACGATCTCGCAGGCGCCTTCGTCGCGCGTCAGCACGGAGCACATGACCTCCGCATCGCGCCCGCGCGGCGCGAGAATCAGGATGCGTTCGTCGTGCTGGTTAGCTGTCTGCATGCGGCAGGGCAGACATCATCGGCGTCACGCCACGATAGCTGGGCAGACCGGTCAGGACGCCTTCGAAACCCTCCAGCGGTTTGCCGATGCGGATGCCGTCGCGATTGAGCTGCAGCTCGTGGATGGTCTGTGCGTGTTCGGCGGCGCGGCTCTTGATCACCGTGAGGGCGCGGCGCACGCGGCCATTCGATTCGAAGAAGCGCAGCAGCACGGTGCTGTCGCTCAGGTAGCTCAGGTCGACGTCGGACTTCACTTCGCCGATCATGCCGTGCTGTCCCAGCACCAGCACCGTGGTGACGCCCTGCTGGTTCAGGTAGGACAGCAGTTCATGCATCTGCAGGATCAGGTACTGCTCGCCCGGCATGGCCTGCAGGTAGGCGTTCAGGCTGTCGATCACCAGGAAACTCACGCCTTTCAGCTCGACCGCGTCGCGCAGCATCTGCGCGAATTCGCCCGGCGACAGTTCGGCCGGATCGATATGGTGGATATGCAGCTGGCCGCTGTCGGCAAACGGTTTGAGGTCCATCCCGAGCGCGGCGCTGCGCGCAAAGAAGGTGCCCAGTCCTTCGTCGAACAGGTAGAACGCCGCCTTCTCGCCGCGCTCCAGCGCCGACAGCAGGCAGCGCGTCGACAGGGTGGTCTTGCCGATGCCGGACGGGCCGACGACCAGGGTATTGGTGCCGCGTACCAGGCCGCCGCCGAGCAGCTGGTCCAGGCCCTCGGAGCCCGTCGAGCGGACCGAGGGCACGAAGGCGGCGTTATGTTCGGCCGCCACCAGGCGTGGATACATCGTGATGCCCCCCCGTATCCAGGGTATAGTCATGGTATCCGCCGCGGAAGCGGATGCCGCGCATCTTGACGATGTTGACGCGCCGGCGTTCCTTGCCGAACTCCTTGGCGATCTGCTCGAGGCTGATGACGCCATGCGCAATGCTGTGCAGGTGCTGGTCGGACTGGCTGGTCTTGTCGTCGAGCAGCAGCACGGTGCAGCCACGCGCGGAGAAGAACTGCTTGAGCGCCAGGATCTGGCGCCGGTAGCGCAGCGGGTTCTGGGCCAGCAGGCGCATTTCCGACAGGCTGTCGAACACGACCCGAACCGGCTTGAATTCATCGACCCGCGTCATGACGTTACGGGTGGTTTCGCCCAGCTCGACTTCGGAGGGGTGGAGCACCGATTGCTGGGCGTCGAGGTCGAGCTCGACGTCGCCGGCCAGCTCGAAGATCGACAGTGCATCGATGCGCCAGCCGTGGCTGGCCGCCACTGCCTTGAGCTCGTCGGCCGTTTCGGACAAGGTGATGTAGAGCCCGCTCTCGTTCCTCGCCACGCCGTCGAGCAGAAACTGCAGCCCGAGCGTGGTTTTGCCGGCGCCGGGCGACCCTTCGACCAGGTAGACCCGTTGCGGTGTCAGCCCGCCGCCCAGGATGTCGTCGAGTCCGGTGATGCCGGTGGAAATGCGCGTGTCTGCAACGGTATTCATAAATCGGCCTATCGATGCCGCGCATGCGCGGGCGGGGTGATGTGTCGGTGGAGCCAACGGGAGATGCAGAGCATTATACGCACGCATTGTGGCACCACCGCGTGGTTTCGTACCTTGCTCAGCCATCGAGGCGGACGAAAGCGGGACGCGCGGCGCCGCCATCCTCTGCCCCGGGGGGCGCCTTCATCGCTGCGCGAACCAGCGCATGATCGCGTCGTACTCCGGCTGCACCTGGGGGAACGATCCCCCTTCCGGCACCAGGCTGTGGTTCGCCGTCGGCACGCGGCGGAACGTCACGTCGCGCCCCTGCGCGCGCAACTGCGCATACATTACCTCGTTCGACAGGATCGGCGAGCCGCGTCTGAAAGGTGTCGATCTTGCCACCCGGTCCGGGCGGGCGCAATGCGGCGTGAATAATGCAGGTGGAGGCGGGTAGAAAAAAGGGCTCCGGAATCGGAGCCCTTCGCATGCCGTCCGGCGCCGGCAGGCGCCTGTCCCCGGAACGCCTCAGAACCGGTGCGACAGCCGCGCGAACAGCGCCGCGCCGTTCAGGCCGAACTGCACGCTCTCGTACCTGAAGCCGTTGTCGGTCTCGTTCGGGTCCTGCGCGCTCGGTTTCACGTCGAAGATGTTGGTGCCGCCGAAGGTCAGCCTGGTCTTGTCGGTGAAGGCCCAGGTGAAGGACAGGTCGCTTGACGTCTTCGGTTCGTAGTACTGGTTCGGCACCGGCGGACCCGAGAAGGTGCCCAGGGTTTGCGGGCCGAAGTGCACGATGCGCAGCGCGGTTTCCAGCTTGCCTTGCGTGTACTCGAAGCCCAGCGTGGCCTTGCGGCGCGGCGCGCCCTGTTCGATGAACAGGCGTTCGCGCTCGGACAGCAGCACGTCCTCGAAACCCCGCAGCGCGCTCGGCGCGTGCACGCCGGTGACCTCGGTCTTGCTGAAGTTCAGCGCCAGGAAGGTATTGAGCTTGCCGGGGCCGAGGTCCATGCGGTTCGACACCGTCACGTCCAGGCCCTGGGTCCTGGTGTCCACCGAATTGACGAAGAACTGGGCCTGGCCCACGCCCAGTTGCTGCAGGGTGGCGCCCAGGGCAGGGTAGTTGTCGGCGTCGAAGCGCCCCGACAGCACGATGCGGTCGTCGATGTCGATACGGTACAGGTCCATCGTCACCGATGTCGCTTGCGCGGGCGACCAGGTCAGGCCCAGGGTAAAGCTTCTCGATTGCTCGTCCTTGAGCTGGGGGATGCCGGCGGCGTCGGCCACGCGGCCGCCGTTCGGCGCCAGCACCACGTCCAGCGGCTGGCCGCTGACGAAGTCGGTGAAGGTCGAGGAGAAGAATTTCTGCTGCAGCGAAGGGGCGCGGAAGCCCGTGCTGGCCGAGCCGCGCAGCAGCAGCGCCGGGTTGAGCCGGTAGGCGCCGGCCAGCTTGCCGGTGGTGGTGGAACCGAAGTCCGAATAGCGCTCGTGGCGCAGCGCGGTCTGCAGCTTGAAGCGCTCGGTGACGTCGGTCTCGATGTCGAGGTAGGCGGCGCTGCTGTGGCGGTCGCTGTCGGTCTCGTCGCCCGGCTGGAAGCCCGGGAAGCCCTGGCTGCCGGCGTTGCCGCCGAAGCCCACGCCGTCGGCGTCGATGTACGAACCCGGTTCACCGGCGAAGATCTTGTAGTTCTCGCGGCGGTGCTCGAGCCCCCAGGCCACGTTCATGCCGTTCATCACGCCGTTGTAGAAGCGGCTGAAGTCGAGGTTGGTGGTGGCCTGGCGGAAGGAAAAGCCGCCCGCATCGAAGGTGCTGGCGCTCCTGCCCGGGCCGCGGTTGATCAGGTCCAGGTTCGCGATCGAGGCGTTGAGCGTATTGGCGATGGTGTACATCATGCGGTTGTAGCCGTAGGTCTGCGACAGGTCGGCGTTCCATTCGCCCACCTGCCAGCGGTAGCCGGCGGTACCCCACATGTCCTCGATGTAGCCGTCGATGAAGGGGACGAAGCCGTTCGGGTACATCGCTGCCGCGTTACGCGAAGGGATGTCCTCCGAGCCCAGGCCTTCGCGCGCCCAGGCGGCCGACGAGGCGTCGCGGCTCTGGGCGCCGACGGTGAAGTACAGCTTGCCCGTGGCTGCCGGGAATTCGCCGTTCAGGTAGACGGTCTCGTTGGTCGCCTTGGTGTCGCCGATGATGCGCGGGTTGCCCGGCTCGGCGCGGTTGGAGCGGCCACGGTCGTAGTATTCGCCGGTGATGCCCAGCACGCCGCCCGCCACCGCCACGCCGCAGTAGGCAGAGGCCAGCCGGTTCTCGCCGTCGCCCGCGCTGTACTGGCCGTACCCAAGCACCGATTCGCAGCCCAGGCTCTTCTTCAGTTCGACGTTGATCACGCCGGCGATGGCGTCGGAGCCGTACTGCGCGGCCGCGCCGTCGCGCAGCACCTGCACGCTGCGGATGGCCATCAGGGGAATCGCGTTCATGTCGGTGCCGGTGTTGCCGCGGTTGCGCGCGCCGAACAGGTTCACCAGGGCCGTGGTGTGGCGCCGCTTGCCGTTCATCAGCACCAGGGTCTGGTCCGAGCCCAGGCCGCGCAGGGCAGCGGAGTCCACCAGGTCGGCCCCGTCAGCGCCGGTCTGGCGCGTGGAGTTGAACGAAGGGGAGATGTTGTTCAGGGCCTGCGCCAGGTCGAACTGGCCGCCTTGCTCGGTGGCCTTGGTCATCGGAATGAAGTCGACCGGCACCGGCGTGTCGATCGAGGAGGAACTGCCGACGCGGCGCGAGCCGACGATGTTGACGCTCTGGATCGTGTCGGCCGCGGCCGGGGTGCCGGCGGCGACTGGGGCAGAAGCGGGCGCCTGCGCAGTGCTCTGGGCGCGGGCGGCGGCGGGATGCAGGCAGGCGAACGCGGCGCCGCCGTACAGTGCGAGCAGGACCGACCGGGGAAGGCGTTTGAGTGTGAGCACAGGTTTCTCCCATGAAAAATTAAATATTAAACAATTGGTTCAAGGAGCACCAAGGTTCTGTACCATTAACACAACATTGTCATTACATAACCTGTGCTTATGCATTACGGCTTGCCGCGCCGCAGCTGCCTGGCAATAAAAAACGCGGCACCGGTACTGGGAACCGGGGCCGCGTCGTGCGTGATGGAGCGTGCGGCCGTGCCGCAGCTCCTCAGGCAGGCATCAAGGTTTTCTCGTTTCTTCCCTTGGCCAGGCAACGCCGAGCCAGGAGGCATTCAGCGCCTTCTGCGCGTTGCTCGCCTTGTCCGCGGCCTGCAGCTTGGTCTTGCCTTTCGGCTGCAGCACAGGCGTCAGCTGCATCTCCACCAGTTCGTCGCGGCGGAACAGGTGCAGCTTGAACGGGGCGGTCTTCGAGAGCGACATCTTGTCGGCGATGTCCTTGGCCGATACGCGCAGGCCGTTCACCGCCACCAGGGTATCGCCCGAGACCACGCCGGCCTTCCACGCCGGGCTGTCGCGCTCGACGACGGTGACCACCGCCGGGTCGCTGCCGTCGCGCAGGGTCCAGCCGGCCCACCATTGCGTTTTTTGCTCCTGGTCCTTCGGCACGTCGACCAGCTTCTTCAGGCCGACCTGGGCGAGCAGGGTGTCGAACGGGATCTCGGCGGTGCCGTCCACGTACTGGTTCCACCAGGCGCTCCAGTCCTGGCCGCTCACGGCGCGCAGCGCGGCGAGCACGTTCGCCACGTCGTAGCCGCCCTTGTCCGTCGAATGCTGCTCGAACAGGATGCGGTGCATGTCTTCCAGGCCGCGCTTGCCGCCGGTCTGGCGGCGCAGTTCGATGTCCATCATCAGCGCCAGCAGCTGGCCCTTCGAATAGATGTTCACCGACGCGTTGCGCGCACGTTCGCCGCCCACCGCGATCCACTCGTCGAAGCTGGCGTCGGCCGCGCTTTGCTGGAAGCGGCCCGGCTGGTGCAGGTAGTCGTCGATCAGCTTCGCGTACTCCTCCAGGAATTCCTCGCGCTTCTGCAGGCCGGCGCGCAGCACGATCAATTCGTCGTAGTACGAGGTATGGCCTTCGGCGATCCACAGCAGGCGGTTGTAGTTCTCGTTCTGGTAGTCGTACGGAACCATTTCCTTCGGACGGTAGGCCTTCACGTTCCAGGTGTGATAGAACTCGTGCGCGGCGGTGCGCAGGAAACCCAGGTACTGCTTGCGCGGCGCGAAGGTCCAGCGCGGCTTCTGGATGACGGTGGAGTTGGCGTGCTCGGTGGCGCCGCCGGCGCCGTCGGTGGCGTGGACGATGAACAGGTAGCGCTGGAACGGATAGTTGCCGCCATAGAGCTTCGCCGTTTCGGCGACGATCTTCTTCAGGTCGGTCATCATCTGCTTGCCGTCGTGGTTGCCGCGGCCCCAGATCGCCAGTTCGATGGTGCGTCCGTCCACCTTGTCGGTGTAGAACTCGTGGATGCCGGTCTCGATCGGGGCGTCGGTCAGCACGTCGTAGTCGGCCGCCACGAAGCAGTGGTCGCAGTCGCCGGAATCCATGCCCGAGCGCGACTTCCAGCCCTGCGGCACCTCCAGCTTCACCTTCACCGGCTCCTTGCGGAATGGCGCGGCATAGACAAACACGCCGCTGGCATTCAGGTAGGCGTGGGTGTCGTCGATGTGGCGGGTGCGCTCGCCCAGCAGGTTGGCGTAGAGCTCGTACTGCACGGTCACCGCGTCGCCAGGCTTGGTACGTACCTGCCAGGTGCCCTTGTCGGTCTTGGACACGGCCAGCGGCTCGCCCTTGGCGTCGAAGGCCTTGAACAGGCGCACGCCGTTGGCCAGGTTGAGCATGTTGTAGCGGCCGGTGCGCCAGTTCGGCATCGAGACGTCCAGCGTGGTGCCTGAGGTCGCCGGGAAGGTCGCGCGCACTTCGGCCAGGTGCTGGGCCGCATCGGTGATGCGCAGATGGTAGTCGACGTCGGCGTGCGCGCTCGCGCTGGCGCCGAACAGCAGGAGGGAAAGAAGCGGGGGAAGGGCGTAGGAAAAGAGTGGTTTCATGTCCGCAGTATGGATGAGCTCAATGAGCGTGCGCGGAAGTGTATACGAGCTTGCCCCGTGCGGATAGCGCCGGCTTTCCGTCAATACGCCCCGCCGCTACAGGCGTGCGGGCCCGCCGCCGATCGATGTGACGACAGCCGCGGGTCCGGCGCGGCCGCCGACGAGGATCGCCCCGTCTTGCTCGACCCGGGTCCGTATCAGGCACGAACGGCCGGTGGCGCGGCCCTGGAGCAGCGTGATGCCGTGCCCGAGCAGCGCCGTGAGCGCGCCTGCCGCCACCCCGGTGGCGCTGTCTTCCAGCGCCGGGTCGAGGTGGTTGAAGTTGCGGCCTTCATGGCACCCGTCATTGCGTCCGTCGTGCAGCCGGCACCACGCGTAGATGCCATTGACGCCCGTATCCTTGCCCCATGCCGTGATCGCTGCCAGGTCCGGGCGCAGGCCGTGCAGCGTTGCGGCATCCGCTACTTCGACCAGCAGCTTGGGGCTGCCCACCGAGGCTACCAGCGGCGGCGATGCCGGTTCGAATCCGGGCAGTGCCAGCAGGCGCGCAAGCAGGCCGGATGCAAGCGGCGGCTGCGCCACTTGCTGCGCCCGCAGGCGCACGAAGAACTCCGCGCCGTCGCGCACCAGGTCCAGGCGCTGGCCGCGCATCGCCGTCGTCACCGACAGCAGGGCCGCCTCGGGATGGCGCGCGAACAGCACATGGGCCACGGCCAGTGTGGCGTGCAGGCACAGCGGGCTGCGCATGTGCGGGTAGTAGAAATCGATCACGTCGCCGTCGAGGTAGACGCAGGTGGTGTTGCGGACCTGCGCAAAGGCCTGCCGTGCCGCCTCGTCCGCGGCATCGCCCTCGATGACGAGTGCGGGGTTGCCGGCGCCGGCGGTTTCGCCAAAACATGTCAACGCACGAATCTTCATGGGTTTTCCTTGTAGCACGGGTCGTGTCGGTTATACTGTGTTTTTATACAGTATTGCTGGTTTGTCCAGCATGGTAGCCCTTGTTATAGCCGATTCTTTCACCGCTCGCCGATGACCGACCCGCTTTCCTCTCCGTCCCAGGCAGTTTCCCAGGTCTTGCCGCCCTATGCGGAGCTGTTCTGCCTGTCGAACTTCTCCTTCCTCGAAGGGGCGTCGCATGCGGAGGAACTGGTGGCGCGGGCGGTGCAGCTCGGTTATTTTGCGCTGGCGCTCACAGACGAGTGCTCGCTGGCCGGCGTGGTGCGCGCCCATGCCGAGGCGAAGAAGGCCGGCCTGCACCTGGTGATCGGGGCCCATTTCCATTTGCAGAACCCGGACGGCACGCCGGCGCTGTCCCTGGTCCTGCTGGCGCAGAACCGCAACGGCTACGGCAACCTGTCCGAGTTCATCACGCTGGGCCGTACCCGCAGCGAGAAGGGAAGCTACTTCCTCACCCCGCAAGACCTGGCCGACCCGGGGCCGGCCTACGCCCACCTGAAGCACATGCCCGACTGCCTGGCGATCCTGCTTCCGGCGTATCCCGCGCACGAAGCGCGCGATGTCGACCGCTTGCACGCGCAGGCCGCCTGGATGGCTGGGACCTTCCCCGGCCGGGCCTGGCTCGGATTGAATCTGCTGCACCGCGCCTTCGACGAAGCGCACCGCGCCACGGTGGAAGAGGTAGGCTGGCAGCACGGCCTGCCGATCACGGCGCTCGGTCACGTGGTGATGCATGTGCGCTCCCGTAAACCCTTGCAGGACACGCTCACCGCCACGCGCCTGAAGAAACCGGTGGCCGAATGCGGCTACGGCCTGGCGCAGAACGCCGAGCAGCACCTGCGCGCGCGCCTGCGCCTGGCCAACATCCATACGCGCGAGGCGCTGGCCGAGACGGTGCGCATCGCGCGCCTGTGCACCTTCTCCTTGGATGAGCTGCGCTACGAGTACCCGGACGAAGTGGTACCGCCCGGCCACGATGCGGCGAGCTTCCTGCGCCAGGAAACCTATATCGGCGCGCACCGGCGCTTCCGCGACGGCATCCCGGCCAAGGTGCAGGCCCAGGTCGAGCACGAGCTGGGGCTCATCGCCGAGATGCGGTACGAGCACTACTTCCTCACCGTATACGACATCGTGCGCTTCGCGCGCTCCCAGCACATCCTGTGCCAGGGACGCGGCTCGGCCGCCAACTCGGCGGTGTGCTACTGCCTGGGCATCACCGAGGTCGACCCGGCGCGCGCCAACCTGCTGTTCGAGCGTTTCATCTCGAAGGAGCGCAACGAGCCGCCCGACATCGACGTCGACTTCGAGCACCAGCGGCGCGAGGAGGTGATCCAGTACATCTACTCGAAATACGGGCGCGACCGGGCCGCGCTGGCGGCGGTGGTGATCAGCTACCGCCCCAAGAGCGCGCTGCGCGACAGCGGGCGGGCGCTCGGCATCGACTTGGCCATCGTCGAAAAGGTGGCCAGGACCCACCACTGGTTCGACAACCGCGCCGACCTGCTGGGACGCCTGGCCGAAGCCGGGCTGGACCCGGAATCGCGCCTCGCCCGGCAGTGGGCTTCGCTGGCGCACAAGCTGCTGAACTTCCCGCGCCACCTGTCCCAGCACCCGGGCGGCTTCGTCATCGCGCGCGGCAAGCTGTCGCGCCTGGTGCCGGTCGAGAACGCCACCATGGCGGATCGCAGCGTCATCCAGTGGGACAAGAACGACCTGGAAGAGCTCGGCCTGATGAAGGTGGACGTGCTGGCGCTGGGCATGCTGTCGATGATGCGGCGCGGGCTGGAGCTGGTGGGCCAGCGCTACGGCAACCTGTTCGAGATGCAGGACATCCCGGCCGACGATCCCGCCACCTACGACATGATCTGCGCGGCCGACACGGTCGGGGTGTTCCAGATCGAGTCGCGTGCGCAGATGAGCATGCTGCCGCGCATGCGGCCGCGCAAATTTTATGATCTCGTCATCGAGGTGGCCGTGGTGCGTCCCGGTCCGATCCAGGGCGGCATGGTGCACCCGTATCTACGGCGGCGGCAAGGCCTGGAACCCATTCATTATCCGAGCCCGGAAATGAAGGTAGCTTTGGCGCGCACGCTGGGCGTGCCGATCTTCCAGGAGCAGGTGATGCAGGTGGCGATCCTGGGCGCCGGTTTCACGCCGGGCGAGGCCGACCAGCTGCGGCGCGCGATGGCGGCCTGGAAGCGCAAGGGCGGGCTGGAACAATACTACGACCGCATCGTGTGCGGCATGCTGGAACGCGGCTACACCCTGGCGTTCGCCGAGGCGATCTTCAGCCAGATCCAGGGCTTCGGCGAGTACGGCTTTCCCGAGTCGCACGCGGCCAGCTTCGCGCTGCTGGCCTATGCCAGCTCCTGGCTCAAGTGCCACGAGCCGGCGGCTTTTCTTTGCGCGCTGCTCAACAGCCAGCCGATGGGCTTCTACAGCCCTTCCCAACTGGTGCAGGACGCGCGCCGCCACGGCATCGAGGTGCGGCCGGTGGACGTCACCGTCAGCGGCTGGGATTCCACGCTGGAGGAGCTGCACCCGGTGGACCGGTCGCGCCAGCCGGCGGTGCGGCTCGGACTGTCCCTGCAGCGCGGCATGAAGCAGGAAGCGGCACTGCGCATCGAGATGGCGCGCGCCATCCGTCCCTTCGAGAGCGTGGCCGACCTGGCGCGCCGCGCCCGGCTCGACCGCAACGACCTGCAGGTGCTGGCCGGCGCCAACGCGCTGCGCTCGCTGGCCGGCAACCGGCGCGAGGCCCTGTGGCAGGCGGTGGGCGCGGTGCCCGACCGCGACCTGCTGCGCCCCACCACGCCGCAGGAGGAAATACCGCAGTTGGCCGCGCCGTCCGAAGCCCAGGAAATCGTCGGCGACTACCGCGCGCAAGGCCTGACCCTGGGCCGCCATCCGCTGGCGCTGCTGCGCGAACAGCTGCTGGCCAGGCGCTTCATGCCGGCGTCCACGTTGATGGATTACGCGGACGGCCAGCTGGCGCGCGCCTGTGGCCTGGTGACGGTGCGCCAGCGTCCCGGCACGGCCAAGGGCGTGCTGTTCATGACGCTCGAGGACGAGACCGGGAACGTCAACGTGATCGTCTGGCCGACCCTGGTCGAGCAGCAGCGGCGCGAGGTCCTGAACGCGCCGCTGCTGGGGGTGTACGGGGTCTGGCAGAAACAGGGGGAGGTGCGCCACCTGGTGGCCAAGCGGCTGGTGGACATGTCGCACCTGCTGGGCGGGCTACGCACGCCGAGCAGGGATTTCTGCTGATTTTCAGCCGGCGTTCAGGCAGCCAGGGGCAGTCGAGCGCGGCCGGATGGCAGCGCCTGCGCAGGAGCGGCGCCGTGCCGGAGGCGGAACACCGCCAGCGCCTGCGCCACGCCTTCCGTTTGCTGGGCCAGCGAAGCGGCCGCTGCGGCGGCCTGCTCGACCAGGGCGGCGTTCTGCTGGGTGATCGCATCGAGCTGGCCAACCGCCTGGTTGACTTGTCCAATGCCGCCGGCCTGCTCGCGGGTGGCCGAGGCGATTTCTTCCATCACGCGCTTGACATTGTCTACCGCGCCGATGATCTCGTTCATGGTCTGGCCTGCGGCCGCGGTGAGCCGGTTGCCGTTATCGACGGTGGCGATCGACACGTCGATCAGCTGCTTGACTTCCTTCGCCGCTGTAGCGGTGCGCTGCGCCAGGTTGCGCACTTCTCCGGCGACGACCGCGAAGCCGCGGCCCTGCTCGCCGGCACGCGCCGCCTCGACGGCCGCGTTCAGCGCCAAGATGTTGGTCTGGAAAGCGATCCCGTCGATCAGGCCGATGATGTCCAGCACCTTGTTCGACGAGGTGCTGATCGCCTGCATCGTATTCACCACTTCCGAGACGGTGGAGCCGCCGCGCGTGGCCATGTCGGCCGCGCGCATGGCCAGCTCGCTGGCCGATTTCACGTTGTCGCTGCTTTGCGCCACGTTCTGCGTCAGCTGTTCCATGCTGGCGGCGGTCTCCTCGAGGCTCGAGGCCTGCGATTCCGTGCGGCTGGAGAGGTCCATGTTCCCGGTGGCGATTTCGCTTGTGGCGTCACGCATCTCCTCGAAATTGCCGCGCACGTCGCCGATCACGCTATACAGATTGACCGAGGTCTGGCGCAGCGCGGCGACCAGCTGCCCCATCTCGTTGTCTGCGACGTCGTCGATGCGCCCGGTCAGGTCGCCACCGGCGAGGCGGCGCGTAAACGAAGTGGCATGGTCGAGCGGCGCCAGCACGTTGCGGCGCAGGCTCAGCCACAAGCCGAGAGCGATCGCCAGCGACAGCGCCAGTCCCGGCATGATCCAGCCGGACAGCCCCGCCTGCCAGCCAGAGAGGAGTTGCGCGACCAGCATCAGCGCAAGCACTCCCATGGCGCCATTGACCTGGACGCGCAGTGGCACGCGGCGCAAGGCGCCGATGCGGCCCGCGAGTCCCGTTTCCTGCACGCGGCCGCGTTGCAGCACCAGCCTGCGCGGATTGCCCGCCTTGAATTCGGCATAGAGCGCCGCAGCCGCAGCGACCTGCGCGCGCGAGGGCTTGGTGCGCACCGACATGAAGCCGACCACGTTGCCGGAGTCGAACACCGGCGTCACGTTCGCATACACCCAGTAATGGTCCCCGTTCTTGCAGCGGTTCTTGACCATGCCGCTCCAGGGCATGCCGGCGCGGATGGTCGACCACAAGTCGGCAAAGGCTTCCACCGGCATGTCGGGATGGCGCACCAGGTTCTGCGGCGCGCCGATCAGTTCCTCCTCGGTGAAGCCGCTGACCTCGATAAAATAGGGATTGGCGTACTGGATGTTACCCTGCAGGTCCGTAGTCGAGACAATCGTCTTGCCTTCGGCAAGCATGTATTCCCGGCCGGTGACCGGAGTGTTCACGCGCATGGCGCGCTCCTTCTTTGCTGAACGAAAGTTTATAGCGGGCAAGCCCAAAAATGGCAAATTTATTGTGCAGTTCGCCGTTCGAGGCGTATTTGCCTTGTTCCAGTATATGCAGGATCAATTTAAGCAAATACAGAAACTTGCTTGATTGCACCAAAATACAACGTGTGAATATCTTCTGATGGAACAGGTGACAACAAAGGCCTGGGTGGTAATGGGGGTGAGCGGTTGCGGCAAGAGCGAGGTCGGCATGCGTCTGGCGCAGGCGCTGGGCGCCGCCTTCATCGAAGGCGACCGATTCCATCCGGCGGAGAATGTAGCCAAGATGTCGGCCGGCATACCGCTGGAGGATGAAGACCGGCGGGGCTGGCTGGGGGCACTGCGCGCCGAGATCGTGCGTGCCTGGGAAGCAGGGCAGGCGGTGGTGCTGTCCTGCTCCGCCCTCAAGCGCGCCTACCGCGACGTGCTGCGGGGCAAGGACGGCGAGGTGCGCTTCGTCCACCTGCACGGCGACCGTTCGCTGATCGCGCGACGCATGGCCGCGCGGCACGGCCACTTCATGCCCTTGTCCCTGCTCGACAGCCAGCTGCGCGACCTCGAACCGCTGCAGCCGGACGAGCGCGGCATCACGCTCGACGTGCGCGAGCCGCCGGAGCGGCTGGTGCAACAGGTGCTGGCGAGCGCGCGGGCGGCCAGGCGCCCCGCTTCAGGGTAGCTGCTCGAGCACTGCCGGAGCGGCGTTCTCCTCGGCGGCCGGCTCCTGCCCGGCAAACTCCGCATACACCCAGTCCGCCCCCGTGTGCACGACCCCCTCCGGCGCCAGGCGCTCGCGCTGCGGCACCTTGGCCAGCGCCACCCGCATGTAGTCGATCCAGGCCGGCAGCGCGACGGTGGAACCGAACTCGCGCGCGCCGAGCGAACGCGGCTCGCTGTGGCCCATCCACGCCACCGCCACCACGTTGCCGCCGTAGCCGGCGAACCAGCCGTCGATGGCGTCGTTGGTGGTGCCGGTCTTGCCGGCGATATCGAGGCGCTTGAGCTGGCGCACCGATTCGGCGCCGGTGCCGTAGCGCGTGACGTCGCGCAGCATGCTGTCGGTAATGAAGGCGTTGCGCGCGTCGAGCACGCGGGCGCTCTCGGCATTCACCACGGGCCGCTTGTTCTCGAAGTGGACCTTGCCGTCCCGGTCGCGGATGCTCGTGATCAGGTAAGGCTCGATGCGGTAGCCGCCGTTGGCGATCACCGCGTAGGCGCCGGCCATCTGCAGCGGAGTGACGGCGCCGGTGCCGAGGGCCAGGGTCAGGTTCTTCGGGTGGCGCGCCATGTCGAAGCCGAAGCGCCCCATGAAGTCGCGGGTATGGTCGATGTCCAGCGCACGCAGCATGCGCACGGCCGGGACGTTCTTCGAATGCGCCAGCGCGTAGCGCACCGTCACCGGGCCCTCGAAGCCGCCGTGGTCGTTGCGCGGCGACCAGTTGGCGTAGGCGCGCTCGTTCGAGAAGTCGATCGGCTCGTCGAGGACCTGCGTGCCCGGGAAGAACCCGCGTTCCAGCGCCGCCGAATACACGAAAGGCTTGATCGCCGATCCCGGCTGGCGCCAGGCCTGCGTCGCGTGGTTGAGCTTCTGTACGCCGTAGTCGAAGCCGCCGACCAGCGAACGGTAGGCGCCGGTCTGGGCGTCGAGCGCCACGAAGGCGGCCGCCACCTGCGGCACCTGGGTGATCGCCCAGGCGTCCTTGCCCGTGCGGCCGAGCCGCACGACCGCGCCCGGCGTGAGCCGCAGCGCAGTTTTCGCCGTCGGCGACAGGGCCGGGGCGGCAAAAGCCAGCCCGCCGCCCGTCACTTCGATCGTCTCGCCGGCCTGGGTGGCCACGCGCACCCGCTTTGGCGAGGCCGCCAGCACGACGGCGGGAACGAAGCCCTCGACCGCGGGGCGCTGCTGCAGGGCCGCGGCGATCGCCTCCTCGCGCTCCTGCTCCTCCTTGGGCAGGGCGATGCGCGCTTCGGGGCCGCGGTAGCCGTGGCGCCGGTCGTAGGCGATCGCGCTGCGGCGCACGGCCTCGTGCGCCGCGTTCTGTTCGGCGGCCAGGATGGTGGTGGTGACGGTGTAGCCGCGCTCATAGGCCGCCTGCCCGAAGCGGGCGTAGGCCGCCTGGCGCGCCAGCTCGGCCACGTGGTCCGCCCTGGCGCCGAAGTAGCCGCCCTCGCGGCGGACGTGCAGGGGTTCGGCCAGCGCGCGGCGGTACTGCGCTTCGGTGATGTGTCCCAGTTCATGCATGCGGCGCAGGACGACGTGCTGGCGCTGCTGCGCGCGCTTCGGGTTGGCGACCGGGTTGTGGCGCGAGGGGTTCTGCGGCAGGCCGGCCAGCATCGCGGTCTCGGCCAGGCTCAGTTCATTCAGGCCCTTGCCGAAGTAGGTGCGCGCGGCGCTGGAAAAGCCGTACGAGCGCTGGCCGAGGTAGATCTGGTTCATGTAGACCTCCAGGATCTGGTCCTTGCTCAGGGACTGCTCGATCTTGTAGGCGAGGGCGGCCTCGGTGAGCTTGCGCGGCAGGGTCTTGTCGCGCGACAGGAAGAAGTTGCGCGCCACCTGCATGGTGATGGTGGAGGCGCCCTGCAGCGATCCCCCGCCCAGGTTGGCCTTGGCGGCGCCGAGCGCGCGGATCCAGTCGATCCCGCCATGCTCGTAGAAGCGGGTGTCCTCGATGGCCAGCACGGCCGCCTTCATCAGCGGCGGGATCTTCGCGATCGGCACGAAGTCGCGCCGCTCGGTGCCGAATTCACCGATCAGGACATTGTCGGCGGTGTAGACCCGCAGCGGGATCTTCGGCCGGTAGTCGGTCACGGCCTTGATGTCCGGGAGTTCGTCCAGCAGGTTCGCCCGGGCAGGGGCCGCGCCGGTCGCGAACAGCAGCGCGGCGAGCAGGGGAAGATGGCGACGGGAGCGGAGCAGCGGCCCGGTTGGTGCAGTCATGGCGATCAGTCGGTATGGTTGGAGGAAAGCGTTGCTGCGAGGCAGCAGCGATGCAGCGGATAGTAATGCGGTCCTCCGCATGACGCATCCGCAACAGGCAAAGTATTGCCGGGTGCCATGTTTGGGCTCGGCTGGCGGTACTGCCGGGCGGGCGACGGCGGCAGGCCGTCAGGCAGACGCTTCGGCGGGCAAGGCTGCGATGATCTCGGCGACCCGCACGCTGAAGTCCTTGAGCGCAAACGGCTTGGTCAGCAGATGCATGCCGGGCTCGAGGGAGCCCCCGTCCAGGACGGTCGATTCGGCATAGCCCGTGATGAACAGCACCGGGATCTCGGGGCAGGCACTGCGGATGGTGCCGGCCAGCTGGCGTCCGTTGACGCCTCCGGGCAGGCCGACATCCGTCACCAGCAGCTCGACCCGGTCGATATGGCGCAGCTTGGCCATGGCGGTGGCGGCGTCGCCCGCTTCGAACACCGTGTGGCCGGCGCTGCGCAAGACCTCGGCCAGCACCTGGCGCAGCGCGGCTTCGTCGTCCACCAGCAGGATGGTCGCGCTCCTGGGCGGCGTCGCGGCAGGGATGCCGTCCGCGCCGGCCGGGTGGGCCGGCACCAGTCCGGCTTGGTGCTCCAGGTCGATGAACACCGTGGTGCCCTGGCCCGGCGCCGACGCGATGCTCACGTGGCCCTTGCTCTGGTTGACGAAGCCGAACACCATCGACAGGCCGAGGCCGGTTCCCTGCCCGAGCGGCTTGGTGGTGAAAAAGGGTTCGAAGGCGCGCGCGGCGGTTTCCGCGTCCATGCCGGTGCCGGTGTCGCGGACGCTGATGCGGATGTAGTCGGACGAGGCCAGGCCGGCCGGGGACTGCGGCAGTTCGCGCCTGTGGTCTTCGGTGCGGATCAGGAGGCGCCCGCCCCCGGGCATGGCGTCGCGCGCGTTGATCGCCAGGTTGAGCAGGGCGTTCTCGAGCTGGTTCGGGTCGCAGAAACTCACCCGCCAGATGCTCTCCAGTTGCAGCTCGACGGAAATTGCCGGCCCCATCGTGCGGTCGATCATCTCGGCCATCGACTCGACCAGGGCGTTGATGTCGGTTGGCTTCGGTTCGAGCGTCTGCCGGCGCGAGAAGGCCAGCAGGCGATGGGTGAGGGTGGCGGCACGGTTGGCGGAATGCTGGGCCCCGTCGAGGTAGCGGTACAGCTGTTCCACGCGGCCGGCTTCGAAATGGAAGCGCGCCAGCTCGATGTTGCCGACGATCGCGCCGAGCATGTTGTTGAAGTCGTGGGCAATACCGCCGGTGAGCTGGCCGATGGCCTCCATCTTCTGGGCCTGGCGCAGCGCGTCCTCGGCCTGGCGCAAGGCTTCCTGGCGCTGCTTTTCCCCGGTCACGTCGCGCCCGGCCATGTACAGCAGCTTGCCCTGCGGGACCACGGTCCACGACAGCCAGCGGTAGCTGCCGTCGCGGTGCCGGCTGCGCACTTCGTAGCGGCTGACAGTCTTGCCGGCGGCAAGCTGCGCCACGATGCCGCCCAGTTCTTCCAGCTGGTCGGGATGGGCGAACTGCGCAAACGGCGTGGCCCGCAGTTCGGCTTCGGTCCAGCCGAGGGCCTCGGTCATGGCCGGATTGCAGCTGACGAAATAGCCGTCCGTGGTGGCGATGGCCAGCATTTCCTGCGCCATCTCCCAGACCCGGTCGCGTTCGGCGGTGCGTTCGCTGAGCAGCGCTTCCAGCCGGCGGTTGGCCTCGCGCAGCGATGCTTCGGCACGGGCGCGCTCGATCGCGTTCCAGGTGCGCTCGGCCACGTCTTCCACTAGCGCGACCTCGTGCGGGGTCCACCTGCGCGGCGTGCGATGGTTGACGATCAGGATGCTGGTGAGGCGCCCCTCGCGCAGCACCGGGACGCTGATCTCGGCACGCGTCTGCACCGCGTGGAAGTTCCGCACTGCCGCCCGGTCGACAGCGCCCGGTTCGGCGTCGCGCAGTTCAACGTCGATATCGTGATGCACGCTGGTACGGCCGCTGCGCAGGGTGGCGAACAGGCTGGCGCCGAAGTCGCCGGTCCTGAACCCGCCGTGCAGCGCGCCGACCGAGCCGTCGGTGTAGTTGGAGTGGAAAACGCCGCCGTCGTCGTCCGTGATCTCGCCGAACAGCACCCGGCTGGCGCCCAGTTCCTTGCCCAGCAGCCCGCTGGCGCGGCGCGCGATCTCGAGCGGATCGCCCAGGCCGCGCAGCGCGTCGGCCATGCGGACCTGGAAGGCCAGGCGGCGCTCGGTCGTCACCCGCCGGGTCGTATCGGTACCGGTGCCGACCAGGCCGACGATGCCGCCCGCGTCGTCGTAGATCGGCGAATAGGAGAAGGTGAACCAGGTGTGTTCGTCGCAGCCGTTGCGGAACATTACCAGCGGCATGTCCTCGATGTAGATCGACTCGCCGGCCAGCGCCCGTTCGACCAGGGGCGCCAGTTGCGGCCACAATTCCGGCCAGGTGTCGCGGAAAGGACGGCCCAGCGCACGCGGATGCTTGTCCTGCAGGAATTCCACGTAGGGCTGGTTGTAGACCAGCCCCAGCTCCGGCCCCCAGAACACGAACATGGCATGCTTGGCGTCGAGCATGAGGCGGATCACGGTGCGAATCGCGGCCGGCCAGGTGTCGGGTGCCCCCACGGCCGATGCGTCCCAGTCATGGCGCGCCATGTAGAGGGAAAGCACGTCCGTGCCGGAAAAGAGGGGAGCGAGAGTCATCGAATACCAACAACTGGGTATGCACCGGGCTGGTGCGGTCATGTACGTGTGATTCTACCCGGATTACCCACTTTCAATAGAACAATGCCGTGCGCAAGCGCGCGGCGCATGCTCAGCTGCGCAGCAGCGCCAGGATCGTGTCGATCTTGTAGGGCTTGGTCGTGAACAGGTAGGGCCGCTCGCGGTCGGCCAACTGGCCGGGACGGGTGAAGCCGGACGCCAGCACGACCTTGACGCGCGGGTACATGACCCCGATCGCGTCCGCCAGCTCCAGCCCGGTCATCCCGGGCATGACCACGTCGGAGAACACGGCGTCGATGTCGCCCTGGCTCGCCAGCAGCGCCATGGCTTCCTGGCCCGAATGCGCGACCACCACCTCCAGTCCGCGGGATTCCAGCAGCGCCGCCGCAAGGTCGGCCAGGTCGGTTTCGTCATCCACCACCAGGACTTTGCGCAACAAGCCGGCTACCGCGTCACCGGCGCCCAGGGCAAGGGACGATGCCGGTTCCGCGACCGGGGGGCGGCTGCTTCCATTGCAGCGGTAAGCTATCCTAGTGGCGTACATATGATTTGGTCAATTCGGCAAGCCTTTTATTCTATCTCTGCTTGGCGTGTGCTTACAACGCAATTAACAAAAAACAGGAACCGCGCCCGCATCGGCGCGGTCCACGCGGCTCACCAGCGGCGATAGAGGCCGATCGAGACGCCGCGCTCGCGGCCGCCGGCGCCGCCGTCAGTGCGTGCATAGCTGGCGCCGATCTTGCCGCCCCAGTCGCGCGACAGGTAATGCACCCAGGCGAGGCTGCCGCCGCCCGAGCGCGCACGGCCGCTGGTGAGCGACAGCAGGTCGTCGCTGCGGCCGCGGTTGACCGTCATCTCGACATGGTTGTCGGCCTCGCCCGTGTAGTACCAGCGTCCCAGGAGGCGGTCGCCCGAACTGCGCGCGCCCCCGGAGACGATGTTCTGGTGGCGCAGCTGGACATAGAAGTTGCCGGTATACCTGGCCAGGCCGACGCCGTAGATGTTCACGCGCGTATCGAAGCCGAGCACGTCGTTGCTGAGCGAGGCTTCCCAGCCATTGCCGAGCGACTGGTACAGCTCGACGCGGCCGGCGTTGGCGGGGAACAGGCGTGCCCCCGGGGCGCGCTGGTAGCGCAGGTTGGCATAGGCGCCGTTCCACAGGCTCGCGTAGGCATCGATCGCCCATGCGCGGCCAGCCTGGTCGAAGCGGTGGGCGCGCAGGGCCTCGACGCCGATCGAGCCGCCCTGCAGGTAGCGGCGCACGCTCAGGGTCTGGTCGTTCCACCGCGTCCCGGCGCCGACGTCCTGCCAGTTGCCGTGCAGGCCGGCCACCCAGGTATGGCCGGAGGCAAGCGCCGCTTCCGGATTGACGGGCTTGGCAGGGGCGGCAGGTGTGACGGGAGCGGGCTGCATGGCGCCCAGGGCGCGGGCCTGGGCCAGCCGGGCGGCGGCATCCTGCGGGCGCAGCGCGGCCGCGCGGCCATAGGCCTCGGCTGCCCTGGCCGGCTGGTCCTGCCACTGGTAGAGATTGCCAAGTGCGAACCAGACGTCGGCATACTCCGGCGCCGCCTTGGCGGCCGCCCCCAGGTCGGCCTCGGCCTCGGCCCAGCGTTCCAGGCGCGACAGCACGATGCCGCGTCCCAGCAGCACGTCCACGTTGCCCGGCGAGCGCGCCAGCAGCAGATGGTAGGCGGCCAGGGCGAGTTCGGGCTGGCCGTCGTTGGCAAGCTTGCGGGCCTGCTCGACCTGTTCATCGAAGGAGGCGGAAGGGGGCTGGGTGGCCTGGACGGCTTCGGCGGGCGCGTGCTGGTAATCGGCGGGCATGGTACTTCTGGGTGAGAAAAGGGATGGCGGTCGGGGGCTGGACAGGCGAAACTCTGCCCGAGCGACCTTAGTGCGTCAAGGAAACAATGCCCTTGCGTGCCGGAGTGTCGCGCAAAATCGTCAAATCAGGGCGGCAAAGCATGGCGCGGCGCAAAAAAAAAACCGCCCGGCGAAGCGGGCGGCTTGTCGTGACGGGGAGACGGTCAGAACTCTTCCCATTCCGCTTGCGCTGCCGTGGCGCGCGCCGCCGGCTTGGCCGCGTCGGCCGGTGCCGTCACGGCCGGTTTGGCGGCAGGGCGGGTGGCCGGCTTTGCCAGCGCAACACGGGCGCGCGGGGCTGCCTGGGGAGCGCGGGTGGCCGGGGCCGCCATCGAGTGCGCGTCGAGCTTGAACACGCCGACCACTTCCGCCAGTTTGGCGGCCTGTTCCTGCATCGAGGTGGCGGCAGCGGCCGATTCCTCGACCAGGGCGGCATTCTGCTGGGTCACCTGGTCCATCTGGCCGATGGCGGCGTTGACCTGCTCGATGCCGCCGGTCTGTTCCTGGCTGGCCGACGAGATCTCGGCCATGATGTCGGTCACGCGGCGGATCGAGGTGACCACCTGTTCCATGGTTTCGCCGGTCTGGTCGACCAGCCTGGTGCCTGCTTCGACCTTCTCGACCGAGTCGCCGATCAGGGACTTGATTTCCTTGGCGGCGGCGGCCGACCGCTGGGCCAGGTTGCGCACCTCGCTCGCGACCACGGCGAAGCCACGACCCTGCTCGCCGGCGCGTGCCGCTTCCACCGCGGCGTTCAGCGCCAGGATGTTGGTCTGGAAAGCGATGCCGTCGATGACGCCGATGATGTCGACGATCTTCTTGGACGAGTCGTTGATCGAGCTCATCGTCGCCACCACCTGGTCCACCACGCTGCCCGCCTGCGCCGCCACGCTCGACGCGTCGATGGCCAGCTGGTTGGCCTGGCGTGCATTGTCCGCGTTCTGGCGCACGGTCGTCGTCAGCTCTTCCATCGACGCGGCGGTTTCTTCCAGCGCGCTGGCCTGCTGCTCGGTGCGCGCCGACAGGTCGAGGTTACCGGCCGAGATTTCGGCCGAGCCGGTGGCGATGGTGTCGGTGCCGGAGCGGACCTGGCTGACGATCGCGACCAGGCTGTCGTTCATGTGGCGCAGGGCGCGCAGCAGGGCGCCGGTTTCGTCGCTGCCGCCGGCGTCGATGCGGCGGGTCAGGTCGCCGCCGGCGACGGTTTCCGCCACCTCGACCGCCGAGCGGATCGGACGGGTGATGCCGGTGGTGAGCAGCCAGGACAGCATGGCGCCCAGCGCGACCGCGCAGGCGGCCAGCACGGTGATGGTGGTGGTACTGTGGACGGCGCTCTCGTCGATCGCCTTCGCCGTGGCGTCGATGCTGTGGCGCTGCATGACGACCAGGCTTTGCAGCAGGTCCTGGTATTTGTTGGCGGACGGGGTGAATTCCTGCTCCAGGATGCGCGCGGCTTCCTCGGCATCGCCGTCCGCCTTGGCCTTGACGGCACCATCGCGCGACGCGCTATAGGCCTTGCGCTGCTCGAGGATCTGCGCGAACAGCGCCTTTTCCTGCTCGCCCGCGATCAGCGGCTCGATCTGCTTGAGCAGCTCGGCAGCCTTTTTCACCGAGGCGGCGGCGTCTTCCTTGAAATAGGGGCCGAGTGCCGGGTCGGTGCTCTTGACGATGGCGGCGGTACGGCGGATCGAGGCGAAGTTCAGGCTGTACCAGTCGGTGATCAGGCGCTCCTTGGTCAGGGGCGCCGCCATCATGTCGCGCGTGGCGCCGGCCACTTCGCTCAGGCGCCAGACACCGGCACTGGCGATGATCACGGTCATTGCCAGGATCAGGGCAAACCCCAGGCCGAGGCGTTTGCCGATCTTGATATTCGAGATGAAACCCATTACTGCTTTCCTTCTGGTTCGGTGGGGGTAGGGACGCGGGGCCGTTGCCGGCCGGCTGCGCGGAGCGGCGGCGCACACATGGGGCACGATCGCTGCATAGGGGCAACATGAGGAGAAATTGTACGGGTGGATGCTGCACTGCGAAAGAAAAAATTGGCCTAGGGAAATTTTTACGACACTTTCTGACTTTTAAGTCAGGAATTCGCCCGGTAAATATTGCCGCACGGAAATGCTTCTGCTAGGCTTGCGGCCCTCTACGATCTGCACTAGATTGGGTACTACCTGCGCCCTGGTGCACCACTTCCG
Organism: Massilia consociata; assembly: GCF_042432755.1. Lineage (NCBI taxonomy): Bacteria > Pseudomonadati > Pseudomonadota > Betaproteobacteria > Burkholderiales > Oxalobacteraceae > Massilia > Massilia consociata. The sequence continues at coordinate 159,526 of NZ_JBHLWP010000013.1, read as the reverse complement.
AAGAAGCCATGAAACCATCCATCCGACTCCTGAACCACCTGATCCTTGCCGGCGCATTGAGCGCGGGCGTGGCGCACGCGCAGGCCCTGCCGCCGCAAGTCGCCGCCCAGCTCGACAAGGACTATCCGATCATCGAGGCACTGTACCAGGACCTGCACCGCAACCCGGAACTGGCGTTTGCCGAGCACCAGACCGCGAAGAAGCTGGCCGAGCGCGTCAAGGCGCTCGGCTTCGAAGTGACCACCGGCGTCGGCGGCACCGGCGTGGTGGCGATCCTGCGCAACGGCCCCGGCCCTGTCGCGATGCTGCGCACCGAACTGGACGCGCTGCCGGTCCTGGAAAAGACCGGCCTGCCGTTCGCCAGTACTGCTACCGCCAAGAACGCGGCCGGCGAGACGGTACCGGTGATGCATGCCTGCGGCCACGACGTGCACATGGCGGCGTGGTACGCCACCGCCAGGCTGATGGCCGAGAACCGCAAGCTGTGGAGCGGCACCCTGATGCTGGTCGGCCAGCCGGCCGAGGAGCCGCTCAAGGGTTCGGCGGCGATGATCAAGGACGGCCTGCTCAAGCGCTTCCCGAAGCCCGACTACGCGCTGTCGATGCACGACGAAGGCACGTTGCCGGCCGGCCAGGTCGGCTACCGCGCCGGCCACTTCCGCGCTTCGGCCGATACCGTGACCATCACCATCCACGGCCAGGGCGGCCACGGCGCCACGCCGCATGAAACGCGCGACCCGGTCGTCATGTCGGCACGCGTCGTGATGGCGCTGCAGACCCTGATCTCGCGCGAGAACAACCCGGCCGACCCGGTGGTCATCACCGTCGGCAGCATCCATGGCGGCACCCAGGCCAACATCGTGCCGGACCAGGTCAAGCTGCAGCTGACCGTACGCACCTTCAAGCCGGAAGTGCGCAAGCGTGTCCTGGCCAGCATCGTGCGTGAAGTCGAGGGCGAAGCACAGGCCGCCGGCGCGCCGAAGAAGCCGGAAGTCGAGATCGTGCCGGGCGCCGACTCGGTCTACAACGATCCGGAGCTGATCGCGCGCGCAGTCACCGCCATGAAGGGCGCCCTGGGCGAGGACAAGGTGGTCGAGATGCCGGCCAAGATGACCTCGGAAGACTTCGCCAACTTCGGCCAGGCCGGCATCAAGTCGATCCTGCTGCACGTCGGCGCGGTGGAGCCGGGCAAGCTGGCGGCGGCACGCGCGGCCGGCAAGTACCCGCCGGGCACCCACTCGCCGCAGTGGGCGCCGGACTTCAAGCCGACCGTGCGTTCGTTCATCGCGGCGGAAACGGCGATCCTGCTCGACCTGCTCAAGCCGGGCCAGAAGTGATTGCAGCCGACTCCCGCCGCTGGCGGGAGTCTCGGCCAGACCAATAAAAAACGGATCCACGTTTTGGCGCGGATCCGTTTTTTTATGTCGATGCTGGCGACGCGTCAGTGCATGGTCAGAAGCTTTCCCACTCGTCCGCGTTCGCAGTTACACGCATGGCGGGCTTGCGGCCGGCCTGCGCGGCGACGCTGCGCACCTCGCGCCTGGCTGCCGTGACAGGGGGGCGAGCAGGCGCAGCCAGGGCGGGTGCGGCGCCGCTGGAGCCGGCGAGCTTGAACACATTGACCATGCCCGCCAGGCGCGAGGCCTGGTCCTGCAGCGAGCCCGCTGCGGCAGCCGATTCCTCGACCAGCGCCGCGTTCTGCTGCGTCGCTTCGTCCATCAGGCTGATCGCCCGGTTGACCTGGTCGATACCGTGGATCTGTTCCTGGCTGGCCGACGAGATCTCGGCCATGATGTCGGTCACGCGGCGGATCGAGGTGACCACCTGTTCCATGGTTTCGCCGGTCTGGTCGACCAGCCTGGTGCCTGCTTCGACCTTCTCGACCGAGTCGCCGATCAGGGACTTGATTTCCTTGGCGGCGGCGGCCGACCGCTGGGCCAGGTTGCGCACCTCGCTCGCGACCACGGCAAAGCCGCGTCCCTGTTCGCCGGCGCGTGCCGCTTCCACCGCGGCGTTCAGCGCCAGGATGTTGGTCTGGAAAGCGATGCCGTCGATGACGCCGATGATGTCGACGATCTTCTTGGACGAATCGTTGATCGAGCCCATCGTCGTCACCACCTGGTCCACCACGCTGCCCGCCTGGGCCGCCACGCTCGACGCGTCGATGGCCAGCTGGTTGGCCTGGCGCGCATTGTCCGCGTTCTGGCGCACGGTGCCGGTCAGTTCCTCCATCGACGCGGCCGTCTCCTCGAGTGAGGCGGCCTGTTGTTCCGTGCGGCTCGACAGGTCCATGCTGCCCGCGGCGATCTCGCCCGATGCGGTGCCGATGGTGCCGGTGCCGCTGCGCACTTCGCTGACGATCTTGACGAGGCTGTCGTTCATGTGGCGCAGGGCGCCCAGCAGGGCGCCGGTTTCATCCTTCGTGGTGGCGTCGATGCGGCGGGTCAGGTCGCCGCTGGCGACGGTCTCGGCCAGCTCTACTGCGTCGCGGATCGGACGCACGATGCCGCGTGTGAGCAGCCAGGAGCACAGCGTGCCGAGCGCTACCGCAACCAGGGCCAGCATGCCGAGCATGCGTGCACCGTCGTTGTTGTCGGACTTGATGCCGGCGGCGATGGTGTCGATGTGCTTGTGCTGCAGCTTGACCAAGTCGGCCAGGGCGCCTTCGTAGGCATCGGCGGCAGGTAGGTATTCCTCGGTCAGGATGCGGGCTGCAAGGTCGGGATCGCCGCCGGCGCGCGCCGCGACCGCCTTGTCCTTGGCATTTGTGTAGGCCTTGCGCAGCTCGCCGATGCGATCGAACAATACGCGCTCGTCCTGACCTTCCAGCAGCGGCTCGATCTGCTTGATCAGCTCCGTCGAGCGGCCGGACGTCTTGGCGCCGTCCGCCTTGAAGAACTCCACCAGGCTCGGATCGTTACTTTTGACAATCGCAGCTGTGCGGCGGACCGCCGCGAAAGTCTGGGTATGCCATTCGCTGATCATGCGTTCCTTGGCCATCGGCACGGCCATCATGGCGCTGGTGGCATCGGCAATCGAATTCAGACGCCAGATACCGGCGACAGCCATCACGACAGTCAGCGCAAGCACAAGCGTGAATCCCGCGCCGAGTCGTGTCCCGATGTTCATGCTAGCTAATGCCTTCATCCTTAAACCTATTACCTATGTTGCGTTCAAAGTCCGGATTCTACATTGCCACAAAGCATGATTTTTCGGGCTGTGGGAAGTACTTATTCCGAAAAGCAACACTCGAGCTGGAAGCGTAACAAGAAAAACGCCCGACACGCGGGCGTTTCCCCGCCGCTGTGCCAGGCTTATTTTTCCTGTCCGGCCGCCGCTTCCCGCAGGCGCTGGCTGCGCGCGTAGCCGTCCGGGTGGGTCGAGGCGTACGACATCACCTGGCGCAGGAACTTCGGCATCTTGTCGGCCTTCTCGTCGAGCTGGTCGAACAGGTCGGCCAGCGGCAGGATCGAGATGCCGTGGCGCCGCAGCGCGGCCGCGGCATGCTCGTCGGCGGCCAGCTCCATCTCGCGCGAATACTCCATGTTGCCCAGCAGCGCAGGCAGGCCGGCGGCCACCGCGCTGAAGTCGCCGAACAAGGTGGCCGACAGCGCCGCCGTCAGGGACGAGCGCGTGATGCTGCGCACGCTGTGGCGCATCTCGATGTGCCCGATCTCGTGCGCCAGCACACCGGCCAGCGCCGCCGCTGCCCTGGCGTCCAGCTCGCCCTTCTCGCCGATCGCCGTGCCCACCAGCTGGTCGGTGACGACGATGGTGCCGTCCGGGAAGGCCAGGGCGTTCGGCCCCAGTCGCGGCGCGTTCGCCACCAGCAGGCGCAGCGGGATGCGCGGCGTGGCCGGCTTCATGCGCTGGAACATGCCCTCCAGCACATGGAGCCGCTCGTCGCCCAGGCGCGACGGATTCAGGATGCCCTGCTTCTGCAGCACGGCGAGGGCGTGCCGGCCCAAGGCATGGTCGGCCGATGGCGGGATCGCGCGCGACAGGCGCTCGGCGGCGGCTGGCAGGCCCCAGAACCAGGCCGATGCGATCAGGGTCACCAGCAGCGCCAGCGCGACCAGTGCGGCGGCGCTGTGCTCCTGCCAGCGCACCACCCGCGATTTGCGGTAGCCGAGGGCATCGAGCAGCAGCGGGCGCATCGCCGCATCCGGCACTTCGGCGTGGGTGCCGTCGTTGAAATACAGGACCGTCGGCGCATGCGCGAACGGTTCGGCCAGGCGGGTGCCGGCCATGGAATAGGTGCGCTCGGTGTCGCCGCGCAGGTGGATGGCGCCGTTGGCGGCGCTCAGTTCGACGTGGTGGAGACGGGCGCTATGGCCGTCGAAATAGTGTGCTGAGATCATGATGGTTCTACCAGGTGTGTTACCAGGACAGGTCGATGCCGAAACTGTCTGCGGCGCCGTCGCCGGCCGCCCCGTCGCGCCGCTTCGCCACGCCGGCGGCGGTCGCTTCGATGTCGCCGTCCACCTCGATGTGCACGTGCGCCAGGCGGAAGCGGTACACGTTGACCACCGCGAACGGCCGGTACAGGCCCAGGGTCAGCAGGGTGAGCAGCACGTTCCTGGTCTGCAGCGCCATGAAGGCCTTTGCCGGCAGCGTCGAGCGGATGCGGATGCCGGGGAAGCTTGTGTTCGACCAGGCCAGGTTGGCGATGCGCACCACCATGTAGGGCCCGGCCAGCAGGTACATGACATACATCACGATCACCGCCGTAGCGAGCGGGAGCCACATCGCGCCCGAGCCGCCGGAAGCGAAGGCGCCGGCCAGGGCCAGCACGAACGCGGCCACGACGCCGCCGATGCCGAGCAGGCCGGCCATCAGGTAGGGCTTGTAGAAGCTGGCTGCGCGCACTGCGTAGCGGGAAGGCTGGTCGCCGAACAGCAGGTGCGCATGCTGGAAGCGCCGGATCCGCGCATGCATCAGGGGCCAGGCCAGGTAAAGCGGCAAGACCATGGCCGCCAGCTGCGGTTTGCCGGGGTAGAGCGCAAGCAGCACACCCGGCAGCAGGAAGGTCAGGGCCGGCGGCAGCCAGGCCAGGTAGGCATGCCCCACCGAGCCGTCGAAGCCCAGCGGTAGGCCCCGGTAGGTGGTGTTGCCGAGACGAAAGCGCAGCGCGCCGCGCATCAGGTAGGGGAACACGACGAGCAGGCCGGCGATGACCGCCAGGCCGAATGCGGTCGAGAAGCCGAATGCATAATGGTAGCCGGCCAGTAGCACCAGCGAGAGCAGGCGCCCGGCCAGCACCGCGCGCGGGTTGCCGTGGAAGTCGAAGGTGGCGCCCGCCAGCACCGTATTGCGGTCGAAATACTGCAGGCGGCGCACCTTCGCCCAGGCCGAGTAGATGCCGAGCGTGGCGAGCGTCAGCACCAGGTTGACGATCCAGATGCGGAAATACTCGCGGCCGTCGCCGGTGAAGGCCGGCGTGAGCGTGCGCGGCTGGGTCGCAGGGGGCGCTGTGGGGCCGCCCGAAGGCGCGATCGAAGGATCGGCTGAAGGATCGGCTGAAAGAGCGGCGGGTGGGTCGGAAAGGGTGTGCATGGCAGTGCCGCAAAAAGATCCAGTATAGGTCCGCCCCCTCTCGGCTCGTCAATTTGCCAGGCATATTCTCGGCACGGACGGGCACGCCGGCGGCCCGGCAGGCTGTCGTATTTTTCCTGATGACGGGCAGTTTTGAGGGGAAGCCGGCCCGGCGGGCCGAAGACTTTGCGCGGTTTAAGGTATAATTTCTATTTCCCGCGCGTGCCATTCGGCACCTTCAGTACAAATGACCAAATTCGTATTCGTCACTGGCGGCGTCGTGTCTTCCCTGGGCAAGGGGATCGCGGCCGCTTCCCTCGCTGCGATCCTCGAATCGCGCGGCCTCAAAGTCACCCTGCTCAAGCTCGACCCGTACATCAACGTCGACCCCGGCACGATGAGCCCGACCCAGCACGGCGAAGTGTTCGTCACCGACGACGGCGCCGAGACCGACCTGGACCTGGGCCATTACGAGCGCTTCATCAGCACCCGCATGAAGAAGGTGAACAACTTCACCACGGGCCAGATCTACGAGTCGGTGATCCGCAAAGAGCGCCGCGGCGAGTACCTCGGCAAGACCGTGCAGGTCATCCCGCACATCACCAACGAGATCCAGGACTACATCCGCCGCGGCGCCGAAGGCGTCGACGTGGCGCTGGTCGAGATCGGCGGCACCGTGGGCGACATCGAGTCGCTGCCGTTCCTGGAAGCCGCGCGCCAGCTGTCGCTGCGTTCGGGCCGCAAGGGTGCCGCTTTCGTCCACCTGACCCTGGTGCCGTACATCGCCTCGGCCGGCGAGCTCAAGACCAAGCCGACCCAGCACAGCGTGCAGAAGCTGCGCGAGATCGGCATTTCGCCGAACGCGTTGCTGTGCCGCGCCGACCGCCGCATCCCGGACGACGAGCGCGCCAAGATCTCGCTGTTCGCCAACGTGGAAGAGCAGGCCGTGATCTCGGTGTGGGACGTGGACACCATCTACAAGGTGCCGCAGGTGCTGTGCGACCAGGGCCTGGACGACATCATCCTCGAGGCGCTCGGCCTGGAAGCGCCGAAAGCAGACCTGTCGATGTGGACCCGCCTGATCCACACCCTCGAAAACCCGCAGCACGAAGTCACCATTGGCATGGTGGGCAAGTACGTCGACCTGATCGAATCGTACAAGTCCCTGACCGAGGCGCTGCGCCACGCGGGCATCCACACCGAAAGCCGCGTCAACATCGAATACCTCGACTCGGAAGAGATCGAAAGCCGTGGCTGCGACCACCTGGCCAAGTACGACGCCATCCTGGTGCCGGGCGGCTTCGGCAAGCGTGGCGTGGAAGGCAAGATCCAGGCCGCCCGCTACGCCCGCGAGAACAAGATCCCGTACCTGGGCATCTGCCTGGGCATGCAGGTCGCGCTGATCGAATACGCCCGCCATGTGGCCGGCCTGGCGAACGCGAACTCGACCGAGTTCGATCCGGAAACCGACCAGCCGGTGGTCGCCCTGATCACCGAGTGGCAGAACCACGACGGCAAGGTCGAGCGCCGCGACGTCAATTCCGACCTGGGCGGCACGATGCGCCTGGGCGCCCAGACCTGCGCGGTGAAGCCGGGTACGCTGGCCGCCGAGATCTACGGCAATGTCGTGACCGAGCGCCACCGCCATCGCTACGAAGGCAATAACTACTACCTGCCGAAGATCGAAGCGGCTGGCCTGGTGGTTGCGGCGCGCACTCCGAACGAAGACCTGCTGGAAATCATGGAACTGCCGCGCAGCGGCGACAACGCGCACCCGTGGTATGTGGGCGTGCAGTTCCACCCGGAGTTCAAATCGACCCCGCGTAACGGCCATCCGCTGTTCACGTCGTTCATCAAGGCTGCGCTGGCGCACCAGGCAGCCAATACCAACGCGGCGGCGAACAATGGTTCGACGCTGCAAGGAGATGCAGCATGAAACTCGCAGGATTCGATGTCGGCCTCGACAAGCCGATCTTCCTGATCGCCGGCACCTGCGTGATCGAATCGCGCCAGATGGCGCTCGACACCGCCGGCACGCTGAAGGAAATCACCTCGGCACTGGGCATTCCGTTCATCTACAAGTCGTCCTTCGACAAGGCCAACCGCTCGTCCGGCAAGTCGTTCCGCGGTCCGGGCATGGACAAGGGCCTGGAGATCCTGGCCGACGTGCGCAAGGAAATCGGCGTGCCCGTGCTCACCGACGTGCACGACGAAGAGATGATCCCGCAGGTGGCGAGCGTGGTCGACGTGCTGCAGACGCCCGCTTTCCTCTGCCGCCAGACCGACTTCATCAACGCCTGCGCGCGTTCGGGCAAGCCGGTCAACATCAAGAAGGGCCAGTTCCTGGCGCCTGGCGACATGAAGAACGTGATCGACAAGGCGCGCGCCGCCGCGCGCGAAGCGGGCCTGCCGGAAGATAACTTCATGGCGTGCGAGCGCGGCGTCTCGTTCGGCTACAACAACCTGGTCTCGGACATGCGGAGTCTGGCCATCATGCGCGAATCGAACTGCCCGGTGGTGTTCGACGCGACCCACTCGGTGCAGCTGCCGGGTGGCCAGGGCACCTCGTCCGGCGGCCAGCGCGAGCACGTGCCGGTGCTGTCGCGCGCGGCCGTGGCGGCCGGCATCGCCGGCCTGTTCATGGAAACCCACCCGGACCCGGCCAATGCGCTGTCGGACGGCCCGAACGCGGTGCCGCTTGGCCGCATGAAGGAGCTGCTGACCACGCTGGTCGAGCTCGACCGCATCGTCAAGAAGACCGGCTTCCTGGAAGCCGACTTCAAGTAAGCACGGCATCGGCGGCGCTTTGCAACATGACGCGCGTGCGCCCGGCGGCCGGGGCACGCGTTTATTTTGTTACAATACCCGGCGTTTGGCTACGGCGCCCTGGCGATGCGTAGCCGCTACAGACTTTTACCTTCCGGAGACTGAAAAACATGAGTGCTATCGTTGATATCATCGGCCGCGAAATCATTGACTCGCGCGGCAATCCGACCGTGGAATGCGATGTCCTGCTGGAATCGGGCGTGATGGGCCGCGCCGCCGTGCCCTCGGGCGCATCCACCGGTTCGCGCGAAGCCATCGAGCTGCGCGACGGCGACCCGAAGCGTTACTTCGGCAAGGGCGTGCTGCAGGCCTGCGAGAATATCAACACCGAGATCTCCGAAGCGATCATGGGCCTGGACGCCAATGAGCAGGCGTTCCTGGACCGCACCCTGATCGATCTCGACGGCACCGAGAACAAGAGCCGCCTGGGCGCCAACGCCATGCTGGCCGTGTCGATGGCCGTGGCCAAGGCCGCCGCCGAAGAGGCAGGCCTGCCGCTGTACCGCTACTTCGGCGGTTCCGGCGCGATGCAGATGCCGGTCCCGATGATGAACGTCATCAACGGCGGCGCGCACGCGGACAACAACCTGGACATCCAGGAATTCATGATCATCCCGGTCGGCGCGCCATCCTTCAAGGAAGCGCTGCGCTACGGCGCCGAGGTGTTCCACACCCTGAAGAAGATCCTGCACTCGAAGGGCCTGAACACCGCGGTCGGCGACGAAGGCGGCTTCGCCCCGTCGGTGGCCAACCATGAAGAAGCGATCAAGCTGATCATGCAGGCGATCGACCAGGCGGGCTACGTGGCCGGCCAGGACATCGCGATCGGCCTGGACTGCGCGGCGAGCGAGTTCCACAAGGACGGCAAGTACGTGCTCGAAGGCGAAGGCGGCCTGGCGCTCTCCAGCGCCGACTTCACCAACATGCTGGCAACCTGGTGCGACAAGTATCCGATCATCTCGATCGAGGACGCCATGGCCGAAGGCGACTGGGAAGGCTGGGCGACGCTCACCGCCGCCCTGGGCAAGAAGGTGCAACTGGTGGGCGACGATTTGTTCGTCACCAACACCAAAATCCTGAAAGAAGGCATCCAGAAGGGCATCGCCAACTCGATCCTGATCAAGATCAACCAGATCGGCACCCTGACCGAGACCTTCGCCGCCATCGAGATGGCCAAGCGCGCCGGCTACACCGCCGTGATCTCGCACCGCTCGGGCGAAACCGAAGACTCGACCATCGCCGATATCGCGGTTGGCCTGAACGCCCTGCAGATCAAGACCGGCTCGATGTCGCGTTCGGACCGCATGGCCAAGTACAACCAGCTGCTGCGCATCGAGGAAGACCTGGGCGATGTGGCGACCTACCCGGGCCGCGACGCGTTCTATAATCTCAAGTGAGCCTGAAGTAAGATCCACGGCCGGCCAGCCCAGCGGGCGCGCCGGCCTTTTCACGCACGTTCCATGCGACTCATCACCCTCGCGCTGGCCTTCCTGCTGCTGCTGATCCAGTACCCATTGTGGCTGGGCAAGGGCGGCTGGCTCGCCGTCGCCGACATGCGCGACCAGGTCGCGGCGACCCGGCTGCATACCGAAAAGCTCAAGGCCCGCAACGCCAAACTGGAATCGGAAGTGCGCGACCTGCGCGACGGGACCGGCGCGGTCGAGGAGCGCGCGCGCTACGAACTGGGCATGATCAAGCAGAACGAAATCTTCATTCAGGTGCTGCGCAAGGACGAGCGGCCGGCGGTCTCGATGACCGAACCGCCGCCGCCGCCGAAGCCGAAGGAAAAGCGCAACCCCTGACACCCGGACCATTTACCGCGCGGCAGCTCCCGGGAAGAAGGCGCCGCGCGGCGGCCGGTTTCAGGCGCCGCTGCTCGCGCGCGGCGGCATGTAGCCTGGTTGCAGCAGTCCCGTGATCGGCGCATCGCCTTCGAACAGGACGATCTCGCCCATGTTCTGCTGGCTCGATGCAATCCGGTCGCCGTTTTCGACGTGGCTTCCTACCAGCGCGATCGGCCGGTCGTCGAAGGTGGAGGCATTGCCGGCGCCGGAAACGATGATGCTTTCGCTGCCATCGGGATAGCGGACCCGGTCGCCGACGCAGGCGACACGAAAACCGTCCAGGTGCAGCTCATGCTCGGCCACGACGATCCTCCCGCCCCGTATGGTGCACGAACCGACCGTTGCGATCGGATACCGGGCCATCACTTTACGCGATGCGGGGCGTGATGCTGCCACTTCGTGATCGGCCGACAATACTTCAGCTGCTGACATGCGCTTCATTTGCACTCCTTTAAATATGACCGGCGAGAATGTTCCTTGCGCTAAAGCCAAGCGCTCTCGACACGGTCTTGCTTTTTAATATGGCAGGGCGTATTTGACGCCCCCGCAGCCGGAAGATGTTTGATTTTCATCAGAGTAACTTTCATGTAGGACGGAGACTACAAGAAAGTTGCCGGAAATCGCAGTGTGTTGCCAGGGATACACGAGCCGATATGCGATCGCTTTCGCCGAAAGCCCGCTGCACCTTCCTCAGGCAATGCCCCGGCGGTGTATGATCGCGGGAACGACATCTCCCTGCAGACCGGCGCCCGGCCGGCAGCCGGCCAGGAACACGACCAACAAACACTGCACCAGACGAGCGTGGTGCGAACGACTGAAGCGATGCCGCAGCGAGCGCTCGCTTCGATGGAGCCAAGCATGACCCAAGAAAACGCACCGCCGAATCCCGCGGAGCTCGATTCCCTCGACACCATTGCCGATTGCCTGGCCGAGGCGTTCGAGGACGGCGACGGCGCCGTCATCACCGTCGCCATGCAGGCGGTGGCGCGGGCGCCGGGCCTGGGCGCGCTGGCCGCAGCCGTGGGGATGCCGCGCGACGAGCTGCAGGCTGCCCTGGTGGCGGACGAATTCAACCTCGACCTCACCCTCGAGATCATGAAGGTGGTCGACCTGCACATGTCCGGCGGACGCGCCTAGCGCGGCGCTCCCAGCCGGCGGCTTGGCCGATACCTGCCCGCCATGAAAAAACGCGCCATCCGGCGCGTTTCTTCGTTCCGCATGCCAGTGGCGCAATCAGTCCGACGAGGCCTCGCCCTGCATCGCGCCGGCACCCTGTTCCAGGAAGGAACGCAGCATCCAGGCGTTCTTTTCGTGCACTTCCATACGGGTGGTCAGCATGTCGGCGGTCGGGAAGTCGTCCAGCTCGTCGGCCACCTTCACGCCGGCGCGCAGGGTACGGATCAGGGTTTCATTGCCTTCCACCAGCTGGCGGATCATTTCCTTGGCCGAGAGCACGTCCGGCTCTTCGGAGATGCTCGACAGTTCGGCATAGCGCTTGTAGGTCGCCGGCGCGAAGTGGCCCAGGGCCCGGATGCGCTCGGCGATATCGTCCAGCGCATTCCATTGCTCGGTGTACTGCTCCTCGAACATGACGTGCAGGGTCGAGAACATCGGTCCGGTCACGTTCCAGTGGAAATTGTGGGTCTTCAGGTACAGCATGTAGGCGTCCGCCAGCACGGTAGAGAGCGATTCGACGATCTTGGCGCGGTCTTCGGTGCTGATTCCAGTGTCCATGTGCATTGCGTGTTCCTCCTCGGGGTCAAAAGCGATAGTGTTCGTATGAAATCTGCAACACTGTCAGAGAGGCATCAGCTTAGCACCGGCGCGGAAATCGTGAAGCACGGTGCTCCGGTTCAAATCCGGGGCGTGGGAAGGCACGCATGGGTGGTGCACGGGAAGCGGGGAAGGCGAGGGCGCGGCATGCATTGTGTCGCTCGCCGCTGCGACTGCCGGCCTGCGGGCAGGTCGCCAGTCGCCTGAGGAAGCCCCGGGAGGGGCTTCGCGCAATTACGCCACCTGGCGCGCCTTGCGGCGGGAAGCGGCGAAGCCCGCCAGTCCGGCGCCCAGCAGCAGGAGTGAAGCCGGCTCCGGCACGTCGGTGCCGGCGTCCGGCGTGACGCCGATTTCCCGGATATTGGAGATCCGGCCGTCTTCCGCGGTCATCGTCAGGCGCCATGCGCCCCAGTTCTGGTCACCGATGAAACGGTCGTAAGGACGGTTCTTCTCGTAACCCTGCAGGGCTTCGTGCGCGAAATAGGTGCCTTGGCCAATGGTGATCATGTAGGTGCCGGCGGTGTAGAACGTGTAGCCACGCGCCGCGTCGAAGAAGTCGACCGAGCCGTCGGCCCGGCCGATCGAGCCAGTCGTATCGTCCGCGATGAACAAGGTATTGCCGGACGCGTCGAAGAGCATCATGTAGCTGTCGAAGCCGGTGATGAAGCCATCGCCATTGAGGTCGACGCCGGTGGATTCGCGCACCAGGGAGTCGAAGAACACGTAGGTGCCGGCGGTAACATCGAACGTGATACGCGAAATCTTCAGGTCGTTGGCGCGGCCGTCGCCATCGCCATCAAAGTTGTAGATCTTGCCGTTGATAACAGCTGCGCTTGCGATCGACGACATGGCAACACCAGCCAACAAAAACAATCCTGCAACAATCTTCCGCATTTCCTGCCTTAAAGTGAGGTTTAAAACCTTCTATAAAGCAAAACATATGCCAGATTTCAATTATTGATTAAAATCAATGGCTTGCAAGTAAGAATCTATCGGAGCGTGTTTGTTTGTAAAATTTCTCGACACCGGTCAGGACACATCCGGCCCGTGTCGACGAAGGGCCGGGCCTCAAGCGGTGTCATGCCGTGGCTGCATTTTTCACGATACGTGCGAAATCGGCCGCAAAACCGACGAATTCGCTACGCAGCGTGTTTTCTGCTCGGGGAAGCGCGCTCAGTTGATGCTGCCGCTGGGCGGCATCATGGTCTCGACCGGGGTATCGCTCGCGAACAGCTGGGCGCAATCCACCTTGTCGAAGGCGTAGTGCTTGCCGCAGAAGTCGCAGTTGATGCCCAGTTCGCCCAAGTCTTTCAGCGCCGCATCGACTTCCTGCTGGCCCAGCATCTTGAGCATGTTGCCGACCTTTTCGCGGGTGCAGCTGCAGTGGAATTGCGGATGCGCGGGCTCGAACACGCGGATGGTCTCTTCCCAGAACAGGCGCTTGAGCAGGGTTTCGATGGAGGTGGACAGCAGTTCCTCGCGCTTCAGGGTCTGGCCCAGCATCACGGCGCGGTTCCAGGTTTCCAGGTCTTCGGCTTCCGAGGCCTGCTTCTGCTGGTCGTCCTTGCCGCTGTGGCGCGGGAGCTTTTGCAGCAGCAGGCCGCGCGAGACCTGGTCGTCGGCCGCCAGCCACAGGCGGGTGTCCATCTGCTCGGAACGCAGCATGTAGTTCTCGATGACGGTCGCCATGTCCTCGCCGACGAGCGGCACCACGCCCTGGTAGGGCTGCTGGCCGGGCACCTTGTCGACCGGGTCGAGGGTGATCACGAAGCGGCCCTTGCCGTGCACATTGAACATCTGGCTGAGCGTCGCATCGTCGGCCAGTTCGGCGTCCGGCGCCAGTTTCGCGGTGGCGCGGATGCGCAGCTGGGCGTCGCACTCGACCACCAGCAGGCGCACCGGCCCGTCGCCGAAGATCTGCATCACGATGGCGCCGTTGAACTTCAGGTTGGCCGAGAGCAGGGCGCTGGCCGCCACCATCTCGCCGAGCGCGGCGCGTACCGCCTTCGGGTAGGCGTGCCGGGCCTGGATCTCGCGCCAGGTGTCGGAAATCTCGATCAGCTCGCCGCGGACGGCGGCGTTGTCGAAGATGAATTTTTGCAGGGTGTCGCGGGTTTCCGTAGTCATTCTTTATCCGATTTTCTTGAGCTGCGCCTTGAACAGCTGGCCGCGCGCCACGTAGCTCGCGGCGCTGGCCTGCAGGCGCAGCAGGTCTTCTTCCGTCAGGGTGCGCACGGCCTTGGCTGGCGAACCGAGGATCAGCGAATGGTCCGGGAAGTCCTTGCCTTCCGTGACCAGGGCACCGGCACCCACCAGGCAACCCTTGCCGATCCTTGCGCCATTCAGGATGACGGCCTGGATGCCGATCAGCGAGCCGTCGCCTACCGTGCAGCCGTGCAGCATGGCCTGGTGTCCGACGGTCACGTCCTTGCCGAGCACGAGCGGAAAGCCCATGTCGGTGTGCATGACCGTACCTTCCTGCACGTTGCTGTTTTCGCCGATGGTGATGCGTTCGTTGTCGCCGCGCAGGGTGGCGCCATACCACACCGAGGCATTCGCCTCGAGCGTGACCTTGCCGATCAGGGTTGCCGTATCGGCCACGAAGCTTGATGCGTCGATCTCGGGCGCATGCTCGCCCAGCTGGTAAATCGCCATGGATGTGCTCGCGGAAGGTTGATATGTCGCTATTGTAAACCCTGCGCCCGCCATCGTCCGGTCGGTGGAAGATGGGGCTGCCCAGCGGGATATCAAGCATGGGGTTATAATGCGAACGATCGTACTTTTTTGATCGACCCTTTTGTCCGAGGCAGCATGACACCTTCCCGTTCCGAATTCCTGACCATCCGCGGCCTGCGAACCTATGTGCGTCACTGGGGCCGCGAAGGCGCCCCCAAGATCTTCATGCAGCATGGCTGGATGGACGTGTCGGCCTCGTTCCAGTTCGTGGTCGATTGCCTGAAGGGCGACTGGCACGTGATCGCCTTCGACTGGCGCGGTTTCGGGCTGAGCGAGCGTGCGCACTCGGACACCTACTGGTTCCCGGATTACCTGGCCGACCTGGAGGCGGTGCTCGACCATTATGCGCCGGGCGAAGCGGTCAACCTGCTCGGCCACAGCATGGGCGGCAATATCGCCAGCCTGTATGCCGGCGTGCGACCGCAGCGCATCGCGAAGCTGATCAACCTCGAAGGCTTCGGCCTGCCGGCGACCCGTCCGTCGCAGGCGCCGGGACGCTTCGCCAAGTGGCTCGACGAGTTGCGCGCCAAGCCCGAGATGCGCGGCTATGCCAGCGTGGAGGAGGTGGCCGCGCGGCTGCAGAAGACCAATCCCCGCCTGCCGGCGGACCGTGCGGCCTTCTTGGCCGGGCACTGGTCTGCCAGGGATGCCGACGGCCAGTGGCGCATCCTGGGAGACCCGGCGCACAAGATGACCGGTCCGCTGCTGTACCACGCCGACGAGGTGCTGGCCTGCTGGACCCAGATCACGGCCCCGGTGTTGTGGGTCGAGGCCGAGGAGACCGAAATGTGGCGCTGGATGGGGCCGAAGGAGCAGGCGCGGGCGGAAATCGACCGGCGGCGCGAACACCTGGCCGACGTGACCGCGCGCATGATGCCGGGTGCGGGGCATATGCTGCACCATGACCAGCCGGAGCTGCTGGCGGCGATGGTCGAGGCGTTCCTGACGGGGGCCGAGGTTCCGGGCTGATCGGCTGAACCCCGATCCCGGCCTGCGCCGGGACGGGGTGCTCGAGTCATGTCCGAGGCCTCGCACCAACGTTGTAAGCACCCCTCACAAGGCAAGCCTGTAATTGCCCTACGGCAATGCCCGTGCTACAGTCGCTCTCCACATCGGCGCATCTGCGCCATCGAGACAGACTGACAGGATTCCCATGCAATTCCGAGCCGCCCTCGCGCTCGCCGGCGCACTGCTCATGGCAGGCTGCGCCGTCCCCCACACCCCGGCCCCGGTGGCCACCAACTTCCCGAGCACCCAGCAGGCCAGGCTGCAGGCCGCCGCCCACTGGGGCGTGATCGCGCGCCACATGGCGGGCCAGCTGGCGCCTTCGCTCAAGGTCAATGCGCGCCGCCCGCTGTACGTGACGTCGCAGCAGTCCTCGCCGTTCGCGCAGGGTGTGAGCAGCCACCTGGTCACGGCCCTGGTCAACGAGGGCTATATCGTGGTGAAGGTGCCGGACGCGAACACCTTGCGCATCGAACTCGACACCCAGGTGGTCGCGTTTTCGCCGGACCGCCCGCAATACAGGTTCGCCGGCGAGCGCACCGCGCTGGTGGCGAGCGCCTGGGTGCTGACCGGGATCGAGCAGACGGCCGAATGGCTGCTGAGCGCCGCCATCGCCGGCCGGGACGCCTATGCGTGGTTCCATTCGCAGTTCGCCACCGGCGCCACGCCAAAGACCGAGATCGTCGTCAACCTGTCGCTGGCCGACGACCAGCGCTACTATGCGCGCAGCACCTCGGTGTACTACACGACGGACAGTGACCGCGCCCTGTACGACGCGGCGCACCAGCCGACCCGGACCTTCGCGGTCCGCAACCATTGAGCGACAGGCCTGCCATGCGATCCACCTTCCTTCGCGCCGGCGTGCTTGCCATGACGCTGGTACTCGGCGCCTGCGCCACCAATCCGGAAGAAAGCACCGACTACACGGCGGTCTCGGCCAACGCCTTCGTGGCCGCCAACTACCGCGCCGCCGATGCGCTGGCCGGGCAACTGCGCGGCAAGCTGGCCGACGACAAGCCGCTGATCATGGCGACCATCGTCAACATCGATGCGCTGGACCAGACCTCGATGCTGGGCCGCCTGGTCTCGGAGCAGCTGTCCACGCGCCTGGCGCAGGGCGGCATGAGGATGCTGGAGCTGAAGCTGCGCAGCAGCATCTACCTCAAGCGCGGGCAGGGCGAGCTGATGCTCACGCGCGAGATCGGCGACGTGGCGCACGCCCACAACGCCCAGGCGGTGGTGGTCGGCTCGTACGCCGAGACGCGCGACGCGGTCTTCATCAACGTCAAGGTGATCCAGCCCACCACCAACCTGGTGCTCGCCGGCCACGACTACGTGCTGGCGAAAGAGGGCACGGTGCGCTCGATGCTGCAGTCCTACTGAGGCGGCAGCGCGGCAGCGCGGCGGGCAAATGGCGCGTACAATCATCGCTCCATCGCCTTCCTCACCACTCGCGCCGCACCATGAAAGCCGACCTTCACTGCCATTCCAACGTCTCCGACGGCGTGCTCGCGCCCGCCGCGGTGGCTGCCTACGCCCGCAAGGGCGGCGTCGACCTCTGGGCGCTGACCGACCACGACGAGGTCGGCGGCATCAAGGCGGCGCGCGCGGCGGCCGGCGAGCTCGGGATGCGCTTCGTGGCCGGCGTCGAGATCTCGGTGACCTGGGCCAACGAGACGGTGCACATCGTCGGCCTGCAGGTCGACGAGGACAACCGCCTTCTCGTCGAGGGCCTGGCCGCCACCCGCAACGGCCGCGAGGCCCGCGCCAGGGAAATCGCGGCCCAGCTGGAACAGGCCGGCATTCCCGGCGCCTACGACGGTGCGCTCAATTACGTCGGCAACCCGGACCTGATCTCGCGCACCCATTTCGCGCGCTACCTGGTCGAGCTCGGCGTGTGCGGCTCCACCACGGAAGTCTTCCGTAAATACCTTACGGAGGGCAAGCCGGGCTACGTACCGCACCGCTGGGCCACCCTGGAGCAGGCGGTCGGCTGGATCCGCGGGGCCGGCGGCATTCCCGTCATCGCCCACCCGGGCCGCTACAAGTTCGGCCCCACCGCCGAAGGGGCGCTGTTCGACGCGTTCCGCCAGCTCGGCGGCAATGCCATCGAGGTCGTCACCGGCAGCCATACGCCTGACCAGTACGGCACGTATGCCGAGATTGCGCGGCGCTACGGTTTCCTGGCCTCGCGCGGGACCGATTTCCATGCGCCGGGCGAAGCGCGGGTCGAGTTTGCCGAATTGCCGCCCTTGCCGGCCGGGCTGACCCCGGTTTGGCATGACTGGTAGGGTGGGCAAGCGTCCGGTATCGCATGGGCTGGTTGAACGCGCGGCCGGCGAAGCCGGCCACCCTGCCACGGCCGAGCCCTTGAATTCCCGGCCTTGCAGCCCAATCTTGGCAGCCTGACATCTTCAAGCTGCCAGGAGGCCCATTCATGAAACGCATCGTTCTCTTCCTTGCCACCAACCTCGCCGTGGTGCTGGTGGTGTCGCTCGTGCTCAACCTGCTCGGGGTGGGGCGTGCCGTCTCGGGGCAAGGGATCGATATCGGCGCGCTCGCCATCTTCTCGCTGGTCGTCGGCTTTACCGGCGCCTTCATTTCGCTGCTGATGAGCAAGCCGATGGCGAAGTGGACGACCGGCGCGCGCGTCATTGAAACGCCGGCCAACGGCACCGAGCGCTGGCTGGTCGACACCGTGCGCAAGCTGTCCGAGCGCGCCGGCATCGGCATGCCGGAAGTGGCCGTGTACGAGGGCGAGCCGAACGCGTTCGCCACCGGCGCCTTCAAGAATTCCGCGCTGGTGGCCGTGTCCACCGGCCTGCTGGCCAGCATGAACCAGGACGAGGTCGAGGCCGTGCTCGGCCACGAAGTCGCGCACATCGCCAACGGCGACATGGTAACGCTCACCCTGATCCAGGGCGTGGTCAACACCTTCGTCGTGTTCCTGGCGCGCGTGGTCGGCTATTTCGTGGACAAGCTGCTGTTTCGCAGCGAAGACCGCGGGCCCGGCGTCGGCTACATGATCACCGTGTTCGTCTGCGAGATCCTGTTCGGCATCCTCGCCTCGATCATCGTGGCCTGGTTCTCGCGCCAGCGCGAATTCCGGGCCGATGCCGGCGCCGCGAAGCTGATGGGCACCCCGGTGCCGATGCAGCACGCGCTGGCCCGCCTCGGCGGCCTGGTTCCGGGCGCGCTGCCCTCGTCGATGTCCGCTTCCGGCATTTCGGGCAGCGGCGGCGGCTGGGGCGCGCTGTTCTCCACCCACCCGCCGATGGAACAACGCATCGCCGCGCTGCAGGCGCTGCGCTGAGCGACCGACAAGAAAGGCTGCCGATGGCCCAATACTTCCAGATCCACCCCGAGAACCCCCAGCCTCGCCTGATCAAGCAGGCAGCCTCGATCATCGGCGCGGGCGGGATCGTCGCCGCGCCCACCGATTCGGCGTACGCGCTGGTCTGCCGCCTCGACGACAAGGGCGCGGTCGAGAAGCTGCGCCGCATCCGCGGCGTCGACGACAAGCACCACCTCACGCTGCTGGTGCGCGACCTGTCCGAGATCGCGCATTTCGCGCGCGTCGACAACACCCAGTACCGGCTGCTGAAGGCGACCATGCCGGGGCCGTACACCGTAATCCTCGAGGCGACGCGCGAAGTCCCGCGCCGCCTGTCGCACCCGTCGCGCAAGACCATCGGCGTGCGTGTGCCCGAGAACCACATCCTGCTGGCGCTGATCGAGGAACTCGGCGAGCCGCTGATCGGCACCACCCTGCAGCTGCCGGGCGACGACCACATGTTGTCCGATCCGGATGAGGTGCTGGAGCGCCTCGGCAAGCAGATCGAGCTCGTGATCGACGGCGGCGCCGGCACCCTGGAAGCCACCACGATCGTGGACCTGACCGGCGCCGTGCCGGAACTGGTGCGCGAGGGCAGGGGCGACCCGGCCGCGTTCGGGCTGTAGGGTGGCCGGCGGGCCGCAGGCCCGTCTTCAGCCTCTCCTAACTGCCGGGGTCCGCGCCTCTGATAAAATCCGGTAATGGATGAAATGATTCGGGCCGTTACGGTCTATGCTTTACCGCTGATCTTCGCAATCACCTTGCACGAAGCCGCCCATGCTTACGCGGCCAAGCGATACGGCGATGCCACCGCTTTTGTCGCAGGCCGCATGACGCTGGACCCGTTCAAGCACATCGACCCGTTCGGTACCGTCGCCATGCCCTTGCTGCTGTATTTCGGTACGCAGGGCGCATTCACCTTCGGCTATGCCAAGCCGGTTCCCGTCGATTTCGGCGCGCTGCGCAGTCCGCGCCTGCATTCGGCCCTGGTCGCATTCGCCGGGCCGGCGGCGAATCTCGTCATGGCGCTGGGCTGGCTGATACTGGCGACGATCCTGCTCAACCATTCGGGGCGGGGCGACTTCCTGCATGAGGTGTCGATCGCCGGCGTGAAGGTCAACCTGTTGATGTTCGCATTCAATCTCATCCCGATCCTGCCTCTCGACGGCGGACGTATCCTGAACAGCATGCTGCCGCGCCAGCTGGCGTACCGGTTCTCGCAACTCGAGCGCTATGGCTTCATCATCGTGCTGGCGCTGGTGTTCATGCGCATGCTGGATTTCTGGATCATCGGTTTGCAGAATATTGCCTTGCAAGTGCTACAGGTCGTGGCGCTTCCCCTGCAGTTGCTGTTCCGCTGACCGGCACATGAGCACGAACATCAATATGATGAGCTTGCCGGTCTCGCCCTGGGTGGCGCGCTTCGCGCCGCTGGCGAAGGGCGGCGAAGCGCTCGACCTTGCCTGCGGCAGCGGCCGCCATACGCGCCTGCTGGCCGCGCGTGGCATGCAGGTGCTGGCGCTGGACCGCAACGCGGAACTGCTGGCGCCGCTCGCCGGTCCAACTGTCCAGACGATGCAGCACGACCTCGAAGCCGAGGGCGCCGTATGGCCATTCGAACCGGGTCGTTTCGCGCTGATCGTCGTCACCAACTACCTGTACCGCCCGCTGTTTCCCCACCTGGCGCGGAGCCTGCGGCCGGACGGCGTCCTGGTCTACGAAACCTTCGCGCAGGGGAACCAGATCTACGGCAAGCCCTCGAATCCCGATTTCCTGCTGGCGCCGGGCGAACTCCTGGCGCTGGCGCAGCAAGGCGGGCTGCAGGTGCTGGCCTATGAAGACGGCCATGTGGACCGTCCGCACCCGGCACAGGTGCAGCGCCTGTGCGCGGCCGGCCCCGCCTATGCCAAAACCGAAGCGAAGCTCGACCACGAATCTCGACCATATTCTGGGTCCGAATGAACCATAGATGCGGTCGATCCGCTACAATCAGATTTTATTTACTCAATGGCACCGTCAACGCATATGATTAAGGGCAGTATCGTAGCAATCGTCACCCCGATGTTCGAGGACGGCAGTCTTGACCGCGACTCCCTGCGCAAGCTGATCGACTGGCACATCGCGGAAGGCACCGACGGCATCGTGATCGTCGGCACCACGGGCGAGTCCGCCACCGTCTCTCCCGACGAGCATGGCGAACTGATCAAGCTGGCGGTGGAACACGTCGCCGGCCGCATCCCGGTGATCGCCGGCGCTGGCGGCAACTCGACCGCCGAAGCCATCGCACTGACCCGGCACGCGAAGGAAGTCGGCGCCGACGCCTCGCTGCAGGTGGTGCCGTACTACAACCGTCCGACCCAGGAAGGCATGTACCGCCACTTCAAGGCCATCGCGGAAGCGGTCGACCTGCCGGTCATCCTGTACAACGTGCCGGGCCGCACCGTTGCGGACATGAACAACGAGACGGTGGCCCGCCTGGCGCCGATCGACAACATCATCGGCATCAAGGACGCAACCGGCAACATCGGCCGCGGCATCGAGCTGCTGCGCATGGTCGACAAATCCTTTGCCGTGTACTCGGGCGACGACCCGACCGCCATGGCGCTGATGTTCTGCGGCGGCGCCGGCAATATCTCCGTGACCGCCAACGTCGCCCCGCGCGCAATGCACGAACTGTGCGTCGCGGCGATGGCCGGCGACATCGCGAAAGCGGTCGAGATCAACAACCGCGTGCTCGACCTGCACGCCCGGCTGTTCGTCGAGCCGAACCCGGTGCCGGTCAAGTGGGCCCTGGCCGAGATGGGCAAGATCCCGTCCGGCCTGCGCCTGCCGCTGGCCCCGCTGTCGTCCTCGTACCACGAGACCGTGCGCGGCGCACTGGCCCAGGCGGGCCTTCTCCCGTCCTGAACCCGCAAGGGTTCGGGTTCCTAGTACCTGACATCGAACGACATGACTATTCGCAACAACAAGACCCTGGTTTCCGCTCCCGCCGCCGCGCGCGTGCTGACGCTCGGCGCCGTCGCGCTGAGCCTGGCGGCCTGCACCACCATCTTCGAATCGGACAAGGTCGACTACCGCGGCGCCAAGAAAGCCGCGGCACTGGAAGTTCCGCCTGACCTGACCGCGCTCCAGCGCGACAACCGCTATGCCGTCCCGGACGGCAAGGGCGTGGCCACCGCATCGGGCTTCCAGCAGCAGATGGGGGCGCAGAATGCACAGGGCGCGGCGCCGATGGCAGGTTCGATGCAGCCGATCGGCCCGGTGTCGACCGATGCCGTCAGCGTCCAGCGCGCCGGCGACCAGCGCTGGCTGGTGGTCAAGCAGACCCCGGAACAACTGTGGCCGCAGCTGCGCCAGTTCTGGGAAAACCAGGGCTTCGCCATCGAGACCGAGTCGGCAACCACCGGCACGATGGAAACCAACTGGGTCGAGAACCGTTCCAAGATCCCACAGGACTTCATCCGCAATGCCTTGGGCCGGGTGTTCGACCGCGCCTATTCGACCGGCGAGCGCGACAAGTTCCGCACCCGCCTGGAGCGCCTGCCGGACGGCTCCACCGAGATCTACATCAGCCACCGCGGCGCCGAGGAAGTGCTGCAGGGCGCGCAGAAGGAAACGACGATCTGGACCGTGCGCCCGAACGACCCGGGCCTGGAGTCGCAGTTCCTGGGTCGCTTGGTGGCTCAGCTGACTGGTGTCAAGGAAACCAAGCAGGCCGAAACCATGGTCGCCAACGCACCGGTGGCGGCGCCGAACGCCGCGCTGGTGGGCAGTGCCGTGCAACTGAACGAAGGTTTCGATCGCGCATGGCGCCGCGTCGGCCTGGCGCTGGACCGCGTCGGCTTCACCGTGGAAGATCGCGACCGCGTGCAGGGCGTTTATTTCGTGCGCTACGTCGATCCGGACGCCGTCAACCAGGAAGGCTTCTTCAAGCGCCTGTTCACCTTCGGCGGCGCCGACGACAAGGCCAAGGAAGCGCAGCGCTACCGCGTGATCGTGAAGGGCGCACAGGATGCGGCAAGCAGCGAAGTGACCGTGCAGACCAATGACGGCAAGCAGGAAACCGGCGCGACCGGTGCGAAGATCCTGAAGTTGCTGACGGATGAGCTGAAGTAAGCGGTTTGTTCGCTTCCATGAAAAACCGGCCTGGATGGCCGGTTTTTTTACGTCCGCAGTGCACGCTGGACGCGAGACCCGGCCTGCGCCGGAACCCCGGTCGCGCGCCCATCGATCACGCCAAACGATGGGCGAAAAAAAACCGGCCCGCAGGCCGGTTCTGAATCAGATCGTTCTGATTACTTGGTTGCAGCAGCGTCAGCAGCTTGCGAAGCAGCCTGCGAAGCAGCAGCGGCAGCGTCAGCAGCGGTCGAAGCAGCGTCAGCAGCAGCAGCAGCGTCAGCCGGAGCGGTGGTAGCAGCAGCGTCGGTGGTGACAGCAGCGTCGGTGGTAGCGGCAGCGTCGGTAGCAGCCGGTGCTTCAACAGCAGCCGGAGCGGCCGGAGCGGCGTCTTCCTTCTTGCTGCAAGCAGCCAGAGCAACGGCCATCAGGGAAACGATCAGCAGGGATTTTTTCATGATTTTCCTTAATATTTACAAAAGTAAAGTACTGCTTGTTTGAATAATAATTACCGGTAATTATTGCTCAGAGGAATTCTCGTGCTTTCGCTTAAAGCAATACTGCCAGACTGGCAACGGAACCTTCCTGACCTGATATTATAGCCAAATTTACTGAATCGCAATAGCGAAGTCATGCCTCGGCGAAAGTAATTTGCGGTCTAACAAGCTTCATATTGTTACAAGATGCAACGACCAAACTGGGCAAACAGTCACATCCATGCCTATAACGCTTACAAGCCTGTTATGGTTGACTGCAAGACAGTTTTTGATTCTTCCCAGATGGCATCGAAGCGGTGGCGCGGCAGTTCGGTCGCGTCTGGCGAGGCGAAAGCCGCTTCGCCACGCAAATGGTCGCTGTGGAAACGCCGCACTACATGCAGGTCGTCGGCGATGCAGAAGGAATCGGTCAGGGTGCGCAACCCCTTGGGCGTGACGCGGCACTCGACCTGGTGGCTGTAGTCCCGGACCAGCCGCAGGAAGCGCGGGTAGTGGCGTTCGATATGCGTCGGCGTGTGCATCGCCAGGCGCAGCGCGGCGCTGCGCGCGAGGAGGGATCGTAGCGCCGCTTCGGTGTCGGGCGTCCCGAGGGGAAAGATCGCAAAGTCCGGATCGAACAGGTCCAGGCGCGTGCGGGCGGCGGCCAGGCAGGCGCCGAACTGTGTGCCGAATTCGCGGCGGGTATCGAAACGCATCGTCGTCGGTTCCTGCATGGCAGCTCCCCGCTGTCGTTTGCCGGTCTTCCTCAGCCCAGTTCGACCCAGCCGTCCTGGTACCAGGTGTACAGCGCTTCGAGCACGTCGTCGGTGGCGCCGGCGAGCATCGCGCCCTCCAGCCGGCGCGCGTTGGCCAGCACGTCCAGCACGGCCTTGTCGGCGCGGCCGACGGCGAAGGACTCGCCGTTGATGAACACGTTCTTGCCGCGGTAGAGCATCAGGGTCTTGCTCGAGAGCTTCAGCCCCTTTTTGCTTGCGGTCTCCATGAAGCGGCCCACCGTCAGCGGCTTGGCCGGGCCGGTGAAGAACACGTTGTGCTTCGGCTCGGAGAGGTATTCGCCCAGGAAGATGGTCACGTCTTCTTCGTCCCAGCGCACCTTGTTGAGTTCCTCGGCGATGGTGGACAGCATCTCGCGCGGGATCTCGGCCGGATTCTTCGCCGGCGCCAGCTGCGGGTCGGCATAGCGGCCGGGCAGGTCGATCGAATCGGCCATGAATTGCAGGAAGGCTTCGCCCAGTTCCTGGAACGAGGGCGAGCGGAAGCCGATCGAGTAGGTCATGCATTCGCCTTCGGCGACGCCGTCGTGGGCGTAGTGCGGCGGCAGGTAGAGCATGTCGCCCGGCTCGAGAACGAATTCCTGTTCCGGCTCGAAGTTGGCCAGGATCTTGAGCGGCAGGCCGTCGACCAGGGTGAGATCCTGCTGGGCGCTGATGCGCCAGCGGCGCTTGCCCTGCGCCTGCAGCAGGAACACGTCGTAGGAATCGAAGTGCGGGCCGACGCCGCCGCCGTCGCTGGCGTAGCTGATCATCAGGTCGTCGAGGCGCGCGTCCGGCACGAAGCGGAACTGGCGCAGCAGTTCGTCGGCGCGTTCATCGTACAAGTTGGCGCCCTGGACCAGCATCGTCCATTCGCGCTCGGTCCGGGCCGGCAATTCGGCCAGCGGGCCGTGCTGCATGTCCCACTGGCCGTCACGCAGGGTGACCAGGCGCGATTCGACATGGTTTTGCCTGGCCAGTTCGGCCAACTTGTCGAATTTCAGGAGCGGCTTGAAGCCGGGAATGGCCTGGCGGATCAGCAGCGGTTTTTTATGCCAGTAATCGCGCAGGAACTGTGCGGGAGTAATATCCCCAAGAAGCTGTAATTTTTTCATGCGCCATTATATCAACGCAAATGCGCCAGCCGGGCATGGGCGGCTGGCCGGTAGGGGTATAATCCGCAGCTTACAACGAAAGGATCTGCGATGAAGATTGCCAAGAATACGGTCGTGACGGTCAACTACAAACTGTCGGACGCCCAGAACAACCTGATCGAGGAGGGCTCCCAGCCGATGGTGTACCTGCACGGCGGCTACGAAAACACCCTGCCGAAAATCGAAGAAGAACTCGACGGCAAGGAAGCCGGCTATTCGTCGATGCTGCAAGTCGAGCCGGAAGACGCGTTCGGCGACTACGATCCTGCGCTGGTGAAGGTCGAAGACCGCAAGCGCCTGCCGGAGCCGCTCGAAGTCGGCATGCAGTTCGAAGGCGTGGCCGAAGGTGTCGACGAGGAGCCGACCATCTTCACCGTGACCGACATTGCCGATGACAAGGTCGTCCTCGACGGCAACCACCCGCTGGCCGGCATGGCCCTGCGTTTCGAGCTGTCGGTGGTCGACGTGCGCGCCGCAACCGACGAGGAAATCGCACACGGCCACGTGCATGGCCCGCATGGCCACCATCACCACCAGGAAGAGATGGAAGACAGCGAGCCGGGCGACCATTTCCGTAGCCAGCGGCTGTAATTTCCGTGCGCCTGGGGTGCCCTGTGGCGCCGCAGGCGCGCGTCGAACCTGGGTTCCCGCCTGCGCGGGAATGACGTGCTGACGTCGGCGATGAAGCTACGCTGACGCATTATTCGGCACACAGCCGTTGACCCGTCGTGCCTGCCACTGGCATCGTTCCGCCCCGGTTTGCATGAGCAGCCGCTTGCAAGCGCTCAGCGCACCGCCTCCCCCAGCCTGAACACATTCTTGCCGGTCCCCGCCACGCGCACCTCCACCGCGTGCGCCCCGACCGACAGGTGTCCCAGGTTCCCGCGCCATTCGATTGCCGGCTGTGCATCCTTGGGCAGTCCCGCGCTGTCGATCACCAGCACCTGCCCGTTGAACTTCGCCGCGCGCAGCTGCACCTGGCGGCGCGCCTCGGCGAACCCGTCATGGCCGGACGGCGCGCGCTGCAGCAGGGCACGCAGGCCGTTGGCCGGCTGCAGCAGCGGCTGCATGTTCCCCTCCGCAAACAAAACCACGGCATCCACCTTGTCCTGTTTGGCGATCGCGAACAGGCGGTTGAGCCAGAACCGGTTGGCGACCAGCCGGTCCTCGTACTCGCTGTTGCGCCCGGCCGCCGGCAGGTAGTGGTTGTTGGCTGCCGGCAGGTTGATCGTGGCATACATCACATTGCCGACCTGCCAGTGCGCGTTCTCGGCATAGCTGCGAAAGCGCGGGCTGCTCGACAGGCGCGTGACCGGCAGTTTCTCCTTGCCGAGCGAGGACGGCTCGCCGTAGAACAGCTCGCGCAGCCGGTGCAGGCGTTCGATGGCATTCGTGCGGCCGGCCGAGTTGCGGCAGCCGGTCCAGTCGTTCCCGGTCAACGACAGGATCACGGGGCGCCTGGCCTTGTCGAACAGGTTGCGCCGTTTCTGGTACAGCCGGTCGCCGCAGGATTCGTCCGGCCCCTTGATGCCGGTGACCACGAGGAAGGCGAGATCGTCGTCCTTCGCATTGTCCAGCACGGCCTTGAGCGCCGCTTCGCCGCCTTCGGCCGCGCGGTGTCCGACGATGCCAAACCGGTGTGCATGCTCGTCCTTTTCCTGCTCTTTCTTCTTGTCGCGCGCCAATGCCGGGCCGATGGCAACGGCGGCCGCGAGCAACGTAGCGAAGAGGAGGACGGGACGGCGCGCCGGCATCAGGCTGCGAGCCGTTTCAGCTCGTAGAGCCGTTCGAGCGCTTCGCGCGGGCTCAGGGCATCCGGGTCGATGGCGGCCAGCGCGTCCAGCAGTTCACCCCGGGCGGCGTCCTGCGCCTGGTCCGGCGCCGGCGCCGCGTCCGCCGGCTCGTCGCAGGGCGCGGCGAACAGGTCGAGCTGCGGCGTCGCGTCCAGCGCCTGCGATTCCAGGCGCGCCAGGTGCTTGCGCGCGGCACGGATCACGGCGGGAGGCACGCCCGCCAGCTGCGCCACCTGCAGGCCGTAGCTCTGCGAAGCCGGACCGTCCTGCACCGCATGCAGGAACACGATGCTGTCCTTGTGCTCGACTGCCGAGAGGTGGACGTTGACGGCGCTCGGATGGGTTTCCGGCAGCTGGGTCAGCTCGAAATAATGGGTCGCGAACAGCGTGAAGCTGCGGCTGGTCTCGATCAGGTGGCGCGCGATGGCCCAGGCCAGCGCCAGGCCGTCGAACGTGGAGGTGCCGCGTCCCACTTCGTCCATCAGCACCAGCGAATGCTCGGTGGCGCCGTTCAGGATCGCGGCCGATTCGGTCATCTCCACCATGAAGGTCGAGCGGCCGTTGGCCAGGTCATCGCTGGCGCCGATGCGGGTAAAGATGCGGTCGATCGGGCCGATCGTCGCGCTGGTGGCCGGCACGTAGCTGCCCACGTAGGCCAGCAGCGTGATCAATGCCACCTGGCGCATGAAGGTCGATTTACCGCCCATGTTCGGGCCGGTGATGAGGAGCATGCGGCGGTCGTTCGACAAGCGGCAGTCATTGGCGATGAAGCGCTCGATCTGGTTTTCCACCACCGGGTGGCGGCCTTCGACGATGGTGAGGCAGGGCTCGTCCACCAGCTGAGGCGCGCACCAGTTGTTGCGCACGGCGTGGCTGGCCAGCGCCACCAGGGTGTCGAGCTGGGCCAGGCCGCCGGCGACCGACTGCAGGCAGGCGATGAAGGGGGCGAGGTCGCCCAGCAGCCCGTCGTACAGCATCTTCTCGCGCGCCAGCGCGCGGTCCTGGGCCGACAACGCCTTGTCCTCGAAGGCCTTGAGTTCCGGCGTGATGTAGCGCTCGCAGTTCTTCAGGGTCTGGCGGCGGCGGTAGTCTTCCGGCACCTTGTCGGCCTGGCCGTTGGTAACCTCGATGTAGAAGCCGTGCACGCGGTTGTACTCGACGCGCAGGTTGGCGATGCCGGTGCGGGCGCGCTCGCGCGCCTCCAGGTCGACCAGGAACTGGCCGGCGTTCTCGGACAGCGCGCGAAGCTCGTCGAGTTCGGCGTCGAAGCCGCGCGCGAACACGCCGCCGTCGCGCACCATCACGCTCGGCTCTTCCATGATCGCGCGGCTGAGCAGGTCGAGGCAGGCCTCCGGCGGGGCGAGCAGGTCGTGGATCTCGCGCAGCAGGGACGTATCACCCGGGACGAAGCAGCGCGCCACCCCCTCGCGCAGTGCCGGCAGCTGCTTCAGGCCGTCGCGCAGGCAGGACAGGTCGCGCGGGCGCGCCGACAGCAGGGCGATGCGCGTGGTGATGCGCTCGATGTCGGGCACGTTTGCCAGCGTGCTGGACAGGCCGCCCATGGCGTCGGCCTGCGCCAGTGCCGCGATCGCCTCGTGGCGCGAGCGCGCCATTGCCTGGTTGCGCCGCGCATGGTGCAGCCAGTGGCGCAGCATGCGCGAACCCATCGCGGTGCGGCATCCGTCCAGCAGCGAGAACAGGGTCGGCGCTTCCTGGCCGCGGATGGTCTCGGTCAGTTCCAGGTTACGGCGCGTGGCCGCGTCCAGCCCGATGTATTCGTTTTCCGTCTCGCAGGCCAGGCTCTTGACGTGTCCCAGGGATCGCCCCTGGGTCGACTGGGCATAGCGCAACAGCGCGCCGGCCGCGCCGAAAGCGGCGCCCATGCCGTCGGCGCCGAAGCCGGTGAGGGTGGCCACGCCCAGCTGGTCGAGCAGCGACTGGTGGCCCTTGAGCACGTCGAAGTGCCACTCCGGCACGCGGTTGGTGTGCGCCACCGGCTCGGCTTCAAACAGGTCGGCGCAATCTGCGCGCAGGATCTCGGCCGGCGAGATGCGTTCGAGTTCATGCGCGAGGCGCGCTTCGGCCGCGCGCACGTCGCCAGAGAATTCCATCAGGCGCAGCACGCCGCTGGCCAGCGACAGCCAGGCCAGGCCGACGGTGACGTTCTTGCGCTGTGAGAGGAGGCACATGGCCAGCAGCGGGCGGTCGGCCTTTTCCGGCAGCAGGTCGCTGTCGGTCAGGGTTCCCGGGGTAACGACGCGCACCACCTTGCGCTCGACCGGACCCTTGGAGAGGGCCGGGTCGCCGATCTGTTCGCAGATCGCACAGGATTCGCCGATCTTGACCAGCTTGGCCAGATAGCCGTCGAGCGAGTGGAAGGGCACGCCGCACATCTTGATCGGCTGGCCGTTCGACGTGCCGCGCGCCGTCAGCGTGATGCCGAGCAGGCGTGCCGCTTTTTCCGCGTCGTCGTGGAACAGCTCGTAGAAATCGCCCATGCGGTAGAACACCAGCATGGTGGGGTAATCGGCCTTGATGCGCAGGTATTGCGCCATCATGGGAGTGACTTTTTCCGCCGGGCTGCTCTTGATGGCGGCGGCGTTGATTTCGTTGGGAGCGTTCATCTCTTCGGTGGTCGTGCGGCAAAGCGGGGGGCGGAGCCAGAGCTCGACATTTTACCAAGATCGGACAGGCCGGAGCGGAGTACGGACAATCCAAGGGCCGCTGTGTTGCCCCGGCGCTTGGAACCTATCCCAGCAGGGAGGAGAAAGTTGTCGAAAAAATTTACATCGTGCACGGGTTCGCGCCGTTTCATTTCTCTAACTCATTGTATTTGCGAAACATTGTTTTTTGGCATGAAGATTGCTAACTGTTGGTTACTGGCGTGACAAGCCATTTGCTTTAATAAGCAATACCAACCATCCACACCATTACTAGGACAGAAATGAAACTCCTGAAATCCCTTCTGCTGACCGTGGGCGTCGCCATGTCGTTTGCTGCCCAGGCTGCCACCATCAATTTTTCCGATTACTCGGGTTCGCTGGCTTCGGTGGGCGACGTACACTTTTCGCTGGCTGGTGACGGCGAACAGGGAACGCCATCGGTAGAAGGCGGATATCTGTTCAATTCCATCGACGGCCCCACTTATCCGACCAATTCGATCCTCAAGCTTGCTTTCGACAAGAACGTCACCGGCGTCAAGTTCGTATTCGATATCTTCGGCTACCGCACTACCCCGACCTGGTCGCTCTACGATGCGAATCGCACGCTGATCAGTTCCGGCTCGCTGTCAACGCATGCCGACACCTTCTATGACGTCTCGCAATTCAGCAATGTCCGCAGCCTGGAGTTCTACAACGGCGGGAACAACTGGTATTTCGGCATCAAGCAACTCGAGTACGCGGTCCAGGCCGTGCAAGTGCCGGAACCGGGCATCCTGCCTCTGCTGGGCCTGGGCATTGCCGGCTTCATGATGGCGCGTCGTCGCAGCGCCGCCAAATAATCGCCTGCTAAACGCCAGCTAAGCGCCGGCCTGCGCTACCAGGCGGGCGCCCGGCCGGATGCCTGGGGCCTGGGCACCGGCTCATGCCAGAATGCAGCGTCCCGTCACCGCCGGCTTGCCGCCGGCCTCGACCAGGAAGTCGCCGGGCTCGGCACCGGTGCGCAGCGATACGCTGCTGCCCAGCGCCACCGGCGCGCGGAAGCGGCAGGCGATGCCGGTGGCGTGCCTGCCCGCGTGTTTCTCCAGCTCCGCGCACGCGGCCGCCAGCGTATGCATGCCGTGGATGATCGGTGCACGCATGCCCATCAGGCGCGCGCTCCAGCCGACCAGGTGGATCGGATTCCAGTCGCCCGACAGGCGCGCGTAGCGCCGGCCCGCAGCGCCGTCCAGCGTCCACTGCGCCACCGGCTCGCCGGCAGGCGCGTCGGGCGTTTCCGCCCGCTGGCCGTCGCGCCGGGCGCCGCGCCGGATCAGGTAGGTACTGGTGCAGGTGAAGACGGAAATGCCGTCCGCGCTGCCGGTCGTTTCGAGCGCGCAGCGCAGGGCGCCGTTGGCGGAGGGCGGCAGCAGGCGCAGCACGGTGCGCAGGGCGAGCGGCCGGTCCGGGTTCACCGGGCCATGTTCGGCCAGCGTATTGTCCATGTGGACCAGGCCGACGATACGAAACGGGAAGCCCGGTTCCAGCATCGTCGCCAGGTGCGCGCGTTGCGCGATGAGGTACCACCAGGTGACGGGAATGCGTTCACCCGTGAAGCCGAAGGCGGCGCGGTAACGGGCGACCTCGTCCCGCGGCAGACGGTCGAGACGATACAGGGTCTCCAACGGCGGCATGCCGGCTTGGCGATGACGCTGCGGACGCTTCAGCAGCGCCCGCAGCAGCGTGACCGGGCCCATGGCCGGCAGCGCCGGCGCATGGACATGTTCGTGGGCGGGCATCAGCCTTCGGCCACGCGCCGGGCGATGTGCGCCAGCGCCGCGTCCACCTGGTCGATCAGGATCAGGCACAGGTCGCCGGGCGCCAACCGCGACAGGGCGCGGTCGATGGCGACGAATTCGCCGTTGATTTCCTCGACATGGCTGGTGCGGGTGGCGCCATCGAGACCCTTGCGCAGCAGGGCGATCACCTCGCCGTCGGCGCGGCCGCGCTGGCATTGGTCCTGGTACAGCAGCACCTCGTCGAAAGCCTTGCCGAGGATTTCGGTTTGCTGGGTGATGTCCTGGTCGCGGCGGTCGCCCGCGCCGCTGATCACGACCGAACGGCGCTTGCCCGGCATGCCGTCGACCGCATTGACCAGCGCGGCGATCGCATCCGGATTGTGGCCGTAGTCCGCGATGACGGTGGCGCCGCGGTAGTCGAACACGTTGAAGCGGCCCGGCGCATTGTCGCTCTCGCCGACGAAGGTCTTCAGGCCCAGGCGGATCTTGTCCCAGTCGATGCCCACGGCCCAGGCCGCTGCCACCGAGGCCAGCACGTTCTCGACCTGGAAGCCGACCGTGCCGTTACGGGTGATCGGCACCTCGCCCAGCGGCACACGATGCTCGACATTGCCCCGGGCGGCGACCAGGTGGCCATCCTCCACGAACACGACGCGGCGGCCCTGGGCGCGGTGCATCGTCATGATCGCGTTGCCGACGTCGAGCGCGAAGAAGGTCACGTCGCCGCGGGTGACTTCGGCCATCGCGGCCACCACGGGGTCGGCGGCGTTCAGCACGGCCATGCCCCCGATCGCCACGTTCTGGACGATCACGCGTTTCAGCACGGCGAGGTCTTCCAGCGTGGTGATGTAGTTCAGGCCGAGGTGGTCGCCGGCGCCGATGTTGGTCACCACCGCCACCTGGCAGCGATCGAAGGCCAGGCCTTCGCGCAGCAGGCCGCCGCGCGCGGTCTCGAACACGGCCGCGTCGACGTCCGGGTGCAGCAGCACGTTGCGCGCGCTGCGCGGGCCCGAGCAGTCGCCGCTGTCGATGCGGCGGCCTTCGATGTAGACGCCGTCGGTGTTGGTCATGCCGGTGCGCAGGCCGGATGCGGTGAGCAGGTGGGCGATCAGGCGCACGGTGGTGGTCTTGCCGTTGGTGCCGGTGACGGCCACCACCGGGATGCGGCCGTCGTCGCCGTCCTCGAACAGGGTATCGACGATGGCTTCGCCGATCGGGCGGGGCTTGCCGAACGAGGGCGACAGGTGCATGCGCAGGCCCGGCGCGGCGTTGACCTCGACGATGCCGCCGCCTTGCTCCTCGATGGGTTTCAGGACGCTGTCGCACACCAGGTCGACACCGCAGATGTCCAGGCCCACCATGTGCGCGGCGGCGATGCAGCGCTCGGCGACTTCCGGATGCACGTCGTCGGTCACGTCGGTGGCGGTGCCGCCGGTGGACAGGTTGGCGTTATTGCGCAGCACCACGCGCTGGCCCCTGTCCGGCACCGAGTCGGCGTCCAGGCCATGCGTGGCCAGCGTGGCCAGGGCGATGTCGTCGAAGCGGATCTTGGTCAGCGAGGTCGCATGGCCTTCGCCGCGGCGCGGGTCCCTGTTCACCTGCTCGACCAGCTCGCGCACGGTATGCACGCCATCGCCCACCACCTGCGGCGGGTCGCGGCGGGCACAAGCCACCAGCTTGTCGCCGATGACCAGCACGCGGTAGTCGTGGCCCGGCAGGTAGCGCTCCACCAGGATGTCGTCGCGGAACTCGGCGGCCGCGTGGAAGCCGGCCACGAGCTGCTCTTTCGTCGTGACGTTGACGGTCACGCCCTTGCCCTGGTTGCCGTCCTTCGGCTTGATCACCACCGGCAGGCCGATCTCGAGGGCGGCGGCCCAGGCGTCCTCCGGGTCGCTCACGCTGCGGCCGTTCGGCACCGGCACGCCGGCGGCGTCCAGCAGCTTCTTGGTCAGTTCCTTGTCCTGGGCGATGGTCTCGGCAATGGCGCCGGTGGCGTCGATCTCGGCGGCCTGGATGCGGCGCTGGCGGCTGCCCCAGCCGAACTGCACGAGGCTGCCCTCGGTCAGGCGGCGGAACGGGATGTTGCGGGCGCTTGCTGCCTGCACAATGGCGCCGGTGGACGGGCCGAGGCGCACGTCCTCGTCCAGTTCGCGCAGGCGCGCCAGTGCCCCGGCCAGGTCGAACCCGGTATCGTTGCGGGCGGCGTCGAGCAGCTGCTGCGCCAGCTCCAGGGCCAGGCGGCCGACGTCTTCCTCGCTGTACTCGACCACTACCTGGTAGATGCCGCGCTCGACGGTGGCGGTGGTGCGGCTGAAGGTGACGGGACAGCCGGCTTCGGCCTGCAGGGCGAGCGCCACGCGCTCGAGCACCTGGGCCAGCGACACTGTGTCGTCATGGCCATAGGGCTGCAGTTCGCCCACCTGCGGGAAGCGCGCGCGCAGGCGCGTTTCGAAGCCGGCGAGCTGCCCGATCGATTCTTCGTCAAGGGTGCAGGCGACGATCGCCTCCACCGAGGTGTGGTGGCTCCAGAGGTTGGGGCCACGCAGGGCCCGTACGCGAGATACTTCCATAAACCTTCAGTCCTTTCGGGGCGCGACGCCAGGCTGCTGCAGCCGGTGCGTGGGGCGCCAGGCTCCGGCACAGGCCGGGCCATTCATATTTAGTAGTTCGTTTTCTTCGGGGTGGCGTCGAACGCGCGCAGGCCGCCGCAGATCAGGTCCGGGGGCACGCCCAGCGCCCAGGCCGCGGCCACCGCGGCCAGCACGCTGTCCGGGTGCCTGACGGTGGCCGGCGGGATCTTCGCCAGGTCGAGCAGCGTGGTTTCCTCGCTGCCTTCGGCCAGCGTGATGCGGTTGTCGCGCAGGAACACCACGCGCTCGCCGCTGGCACGGTGCGCCGCCACCACCGGATTGTGCTCATCCAGCGCGTAAAAGATCACGCGGCCATCGGACAGTTCGGCCAGTGCCGCCACGGCTTCATTCGCGGCGTTGAGCACCGCAGCGCCTTCCGGCAGGATCACGTCGACCTGGCTGCGGATCACGTTGCGCATGCCGTCCTGGTCCCGGATGTGGAACTCGGCGACATCGTCCAGGCCTTCCATGTCGGTGACGATGCCGACCAGGCAGCGGTCGTAGGGCAGGCCCTCCGACAGGATCGAGCGCGCGTTCGATTCGAACACGGCGGTCTGCACGGTGCGGTTGATCAGGATGCGCTGGCCGGCCTCGAAGCCGGTCGAATCGCGGTTGGAGACTTCGCGCGCGTCGAGGTACAGTCCTTCGCCGTTGGCCACGCCGACATGCTTGCCGGTGATGTGCACCAGGCAGCCCACCAGGCGTGCGATCAGGCTGGTGCCCAAGGTCCCGGTCACGCCCACGACGGGGATACGGCCAGTCTCTTCTTCCGCGAACAGGTGGTCGATGATCGCCTTGCCGACCTTGCGCGGCTGGCCGCTGGCCGGCTTGATGTGCGCCAGCAGGCCCGGGCTCGAATTGACTTCGATGATCGCGCCGCGCTGTTCTTCGAGCGGGCGCGAGATGTCCTCGCACACCAGGTCGATGCCGGCGATGTCCAGGCCGACGATGCGCGCGGCCAGGGACGCCGCATGCGCGACCGAGGGGTGGACCTGGTCGGTGACGTCGTCGGCGACGTTGCCGTTCACCTGGATCAGCACCTTCTGCCCAAGCTGCGGCACGGAGCCGGGCGTGAGGCCCTGGCGCTTCAGGTCAAGCATGATTTCACTGTCGTGCGGGTTGACGCGGCCGAGCGGGTGTTCCTCGCTCTCGCCGCGGCGCGGGTCGGTGTTGATCTGGCTGTCGCACAGTTCGATGACGCTCGAGCTGCCGTCGCCCGTCACCCACAGCGATTCGCCCTTGGCGGCGGCGACCACTTCGCGGCCGACCACCAGCAGGCGGTGCTCGTTGCCGGGAATGAAGCGCTCGACCAGCACCGAGGCGCTGTCGCCGGCTTCCGAGGCGATCGCATAGGCAGCAAGGACCTCGGCCTCGCTCATCAGGTTCAGCGTCACGCCGCGGCCGTGGTTGGCGTCGACCGGCTTGAGCACGACCGGCAGGCCGATATCCTGCGCTTCTTCCCAGGCTTGCTCGGCACTCCTCACCAGGGCGCCTTCCGGCACCGGCACGCCGCAGGAGGCGAGCAGGGTCTTGGTCAGGTCCTTGTCGCTGGCGATGCCTTCGCCGATGGCGCTGGTGCGGTCGGTCTCGGCGGTCCAGATGCGGCGCTGTGCGGCGCCGTGGCCGAGCTGCACCAGGTTGCCCTCGGTGAGGCGGATCGAGGGGATGCGGCGGTCGGTGGCGGCGTCGACGATGTGCGCCGTGGACGGGCCCAGGCAGTGGCGGTCCACCAGCTCGGTGAGCTGCTTCACCGTGCCGGCCATGTCGAACGGCGTGTCGTTGATGGCGGCCATCATCAGGGCGTGGCCGGCTTCGAGCGCGGCGCGGCCGACGACCGGATCGCGGGTGCGGAAAGCCATCTTGTAGATGCCGTGCTCGCCGGTCGAGCGGGTCTTGCCGAAGCCGGTCTTCATGCCGGCCATGTTCTGCAGCTCGAGCACGACGTGTTCGAGGATGTGGCCGGCCCAGGTGCCGTCGCGCAGGCGCTCCAGGAAGCCGCCGCGGTGGCCGACGCCGCAATGGTGTTCGACCAGGCCCGGCAGCCAGGTGCACAAGCGTTCGGTAAAGCCGGGCAGGGTGTTCGAGGGGAAGTCTTCGAGTTCGCCGATGTCGAGCCAGGCTTCGATCACGGGGCGGTAGGTCCAGATGTTCGGGCCGCGCAGGTGGGTTACGCGGAGGAACTTGATGTCGTTCTTCTTGTTCATGAAAAAATGTCTTTGCCAACGAACGAAGCGTGCGCCGCCGGCCTTTACCTTTAGTTGCCTGCCTGCCGCTACGGTAACCGAAAGGCGGTGTTCCATAGCGCACATCATGTATACTTGCCGGCCCGAAGTTTAGGTGCCGAACGTTTCCCTGTCAGTTGTGGTTATTCCTGTCATCCAAAAGATGAGCAGAAACGTTATCCCCGTTTGTGCAGCGCCTTTGTGTTGCACATAACGCAAACGGGCATCCCGGCAGTCCTGTGCGCTGCCAAGCCGCAATGTTGCAATCCCTCCAGAACCTATGCCTGAATCTCGGGCGCACTACATGACAACTCAACAACCTGCTATTCCGTCGTCCTTGGCGGTTTCCGCCAGTTTTTTGCCTGAGCACTGGCAAAATGACGTTACGAAACAGCTTGCACCAGGGGAAAACGTTTTGACCGGTGTCGAGGTTGACCTCGACGCAAAATTACGTTTCATCAAAGGTCTGGTGGTGGTGACCGACCGTCGCCTGCTGGCGCGCGCCCCGGGCGAGGCCACCTGGCGCGAGTGGGGCTACCGTTCCGGCCTGGAACTGCGCCACCACGACCATGCCGGCGTCGGCCACCTCGACCTGGTCGATACCGAGGGCCTGCTGGCGTCCTGGCGCTTCACGCTCGGCCAGAACCTGCACGCGATCCGCGTGGTGGACCATTTCAACCAGCAGGCCAGGAGCCATGCCACGGGCGTGCCCGTGGTGCCGCCGGACCAGCACACCTGCCCGACCTGCAAGGCGCCGCTCGAAGCCGACGACGCCGAGTGCGCCGTCTGCGCCAAGGTGCTGCACACCCCGCCGTCCACCTGGACCCTGTTCCGCTTGTGGCGCTTCGCCAAGCCGTACAAGGGCCAGCTGCTGCTGGGCTTCCTGCTGATGGTGGGCTCGACCGGCGCACACATGATTCCGCCCTACCTGACCAAGCCGCTGATGGACAACGTCCTGATTCCCTACCAGAACGGCGAGATCATCGACACCGCGCTCGTCTATTTATATATGGGCGGCCTGTTCGCGGCGGCGGTGCTGGCCTGGGCGCTGGGCTGGGGCAAGACCTACGTGCTGGCGCTGGCGTCCGAGCGCATCAGCGCCGACCTGCGCTCGACCACGTATGAACACCTGCTGCGCCTGTCGCTGGAATATTTCGGCGGCAAGCGCACCGGCGACCTGATGGCGCGCATCGGCAGCGGTTCGGACCGGATCAGTGTCTTCCTGTCGCTGCACCTGCTCGACTTCCTGTCGGATGTCCTCCTGATCATCATGACGGGCGTGATCCTGTTCACCATGAATCCCTGGCTGGCGCTCGTTACCCTGGTGCCGCTGCCGTTCATCGCCTGGATGATCCACGTGGTGCGCGACAAGCTGCGCACCGGCTTCGAGAAGATCGACCGCGTGTGGGGCGAGGTGACCAACGTGCTGGCCGATACCATCCCCGGCATCCGCGTGGTGAAGGCCTTTGCCCAGGAAAAGCGCGAAGCGGCGCGTTTCCGCGAAGCCAACAAGCACAACCTGGCCGTCAACGACAAGCTGAACAAGGTCTGGTCGCTGTTCTCGCCGACCGTCTCGCTGCTGACCGAAATCGGTTTGCTGGTGATCTGGTGCTTCGGCATCTGGCAGGTCTCGCGCGGCGACATCACGGTCGGTACCTTGAGCGCCTTCATCGCCTACAGCGGCCGCTTCTACGTGAAGCTCGATTCCATGAGCCGCATCGTGTCGGTGACGCAGAAATCGGCCTCGGCCGCCAAGCGCATCTTCGACATCCTCGACCACGTCTCGAGCGTGCCCGACCCGGTCAACCCGGTGAAGGTCGACAAGGTGCTAGGGAACATCGAGCTGCGCGAAGTCGGTTTCCGTTACGGCAATCGCGCGGTCAACCGCGGCATCTCGCTCAAGATTCGCGCCGGCGAGATGGTCGGCCTGGTCGGCCACTCGGGTTCGGGCAAGAGCACCCTGGTCAACCTGATCTGCCGCTTCTACGACGTGGCCGAAGGCGCGATCCTGCTCGACGGCCAGGACATCCGCACCTTCGCGGTCAGCGACTACCGCCGCCACATCGGCCTGGTGCTGCAGGAGCCTTTCCTGTTCTTCGGCACGATCGCCGAGAACATCGCCTACGGCAAGCCGGGCGCGACGCGCGAGGAAATCATCGCGGCGGCGCGCGCGGCGCACGCCCACGAGTTCATCCTGCGCCTGCCGCAGGGCTACGACTCGATGGTCGGCGAGCGCGGCCAGGGCCTGTCGGGCGGCGAGCGCCAGCGTATCTCGATCGCGCGCGCGCTCTTGATCGACCCGCCGATCCTGATCCTGGACGAAGCGACGTCCTCGGTGGACTCGGAAACCGAAAAAGAGATCCAGAAGGCGCTCGACAACCTGGTGAAGGGGCGCACGACGATTGCCATCGCCCACCGCCTGTCCACGCTGCACAAGGCCGACCGGCTGGTGGTGCTGGACCGCGGCGTGGTGGTGGAAGAGGGCAGCCACGACGAATTGATGGCGGTTGACGGGGCCTACCGCCGCCTCTACGAAGCGCAGGCGCGCAACGTGGACCAGGATCCGGACGACAAGGAATAACATGAGCACGACCTTTGCATTGCGCCGAGACAGTTTCGGCAAGCTGGTGCTGACCACGCTCGACGGCGAAGAGCACGTCGGCGTCATCCCGGTGCGCGCCTTCCCGATCCAGGCGCCGACCAAGGGCATCTCGATGGTGCGCGACGGCGGCAAGGAAGTGGCCTGGATCGACGACCTGGACGCCGTTCCGGAACAGATCCGCAGCCTCATCCGGGAGGAGATCGAAGGGCGCGAGTTCATCCCCGAGATCCTGGCCATCAAGGACGTGTCGAGCTTTGCCACGCCGTGCACGTGGTTCGTGAAAACCGACCGCGGCGACACCGAGTTCGTGCTCAAGGTGGACGAGGACATCCGCCGCATCGGCGAAAGCTCGCTGCTGATTTCGGACAGCCACGGCATCAACTTCCTGGTGCGCGACATGTTCCGCATCGACAAGCACAGCCGCAGGATCCTGGACCGCTTCCTGTAGAAACGCGGTTTTCACCAGTCCGTGCTATGGTCTTTTCCCTCATGGACAAGGGAGGCGGCGATGGCACGAACGGCACTGGTGGTGGGCGCAAGCGGTATCGGGGGCAACTACACGGCCCGGGCCTTGCTGGCGGAGGGCTGGACCGTCCACGGGCTGGCGCGCCGGCCCGGCAATGATATTCCCGGCATGCTGCCGGTTGCCGCCGACCTGCTCGACGAGGCCGGCCTGGCCGCCGCGCTGGCGGATGTTTCTCCCACCCACGTCTTCATCACCACCTGGATGCGCCAGGCCACCGAGGCGGAGAACATCCGCGTCAATGCCGCCATGGTGCGCAACCTGCTGTCCGCACTATCGGGTAAACAATCGGTGCGGCACGTGGCCCTGGTCACCGGCCTGAAACACTATCTTGGTCCGTTCGAGGCCTACGCCGCCTCCGGCACCTTGCCCGACACCCCGCTGCGCGAAAGCCAGCCGCGCCTGCCCGTCGAGAATTTCTACTACGCACAGGAAGACGAGGTCTACGCCGCCGCCGAGCGCGACCGCTTTACCTGGACCATCCACCGGCCGCACTCGATCATCGGCATGGCCGTCGGCAACGCGATGAACCTCGGCACCACGCTGGCCGTGTACGCCACCATCTGCAAGGAAACGGGACGGCCTTTCCAGTTTCCGGGGTCCGAAGCGCAGTGGAAGGGCCTGTCCGACGTCACCGATGCGCGCATGCTGGCCAGACAGCTGGCCTGGGCTGCCGACACCGACGCCGCGCGCAACGAAGCCTTCAATATCGTCAACGGCGACCTGTTCCGCTGGAGCTGGCTGTGGGGGCGCATTGCCGACTGGTTCGGCGTCAAGGCCGCCGGCTTCAACGGGACCGTCCAGCCGCTGGAAGTGACGATGTCGGGCAACCAGGGCCTGTGGGCGCAGATCGCCGCCCGCCACGATCTGGCCGAGCCGGACCTCGACCGCCTGGCCTCGCCCTGGCATACCGACCTCGACCTCGGTCGTCCGATCGAGGTGATGACCGACATGGCGCGCAGCCGCAAGCTCGGCTTCACGGCTTACCAGGCGACCGACGAATCCTTCTTCGACCTGTTCGGCCAGTTGCGTGCGGCGCGCTTGATTCCCTAGCCGAGCCGGTGCCCGGCAAGCCGGCCTTGCCGCGAGCGCCGGCTTGCACGAGGGGCCGGCCAGTGCTAGAGTCGTTAACACGTTAACGAATTCCCCGGCCATGAGACCCGAGCACTTCTCCATTCCTGCCGGCGGCAACGCCGTCGGCGCCAGTTGCTGGACCGTGCCCGGCGCGGTCGCCACCGTCCTGCTGCACCCGGCCACGGCGGTCACGCAAGGCTTTTACGCATCCTTTGCCGGTTACCTGGCCCGGTCCGGCTTCAACGTCGTCACCTACGACTACCGCGGCACCGGACGTTCGCGTCCGCGCAGCCTGCGCGGCTTCCGGGTCACGATGTCGGCATGGATCGACGAGGATGTCGCGCTGGTGACGCGCTGGGCCGAGGCGCGCTTTCCCGGCCTGCCGCTGCTGGCGGTCGGCCACAGCGTCGGAGGGCATGCGATCGGCCTGTCGCCCGAGACGGCCAAACTGCGCGCGGCCGTGCTGGTCGCTTCCCATGCGGGCGCCACCCATACCGTGCGCGGCGTCGCCGAGCGCTGGCGCGTGCGCTTCGTGCTGCGCGTGCTCGCTCCGCTGCTATGCGGGGTGTTCGGCTACATGCCGGGGCGCCGCATCGGCCTGGGCGAAGACCTGCCGCGCGGCGTCATGCTGCAATGGGCCGGCTGGACCGCGCTGCCGCGCTACTTCTTCGACGACCCGGCGGTCGACGCGGCCCGGCGCATGGCGCGCGTGACGGCGCCACTGCTGGTGCTGGGTTTCGACGACGATCCGTGGGCGAATCCACAGGCGGTGGACATGCTGGCCTCGCACCTGGTCAACGCACCGGTCCACCGCAACACCGTGCGCCCGCGCGAGGCCGGCGTGCCCGCGATCGGGCACATGGGATTCTTCCGGCGCCGCTGCGAAGCCGTTCTGTGGAAGGAAGTGGCCGCCTGGCTGCTGCTCCATGCGCAGCAGGCGCATCCGGCGCATGCCAGCCGCTAGGATGTCGAGCACCAAAATGCCGGCCGCCGGTACGCCGGCCGCCAGGCCGCGCCTGGTCCAGCTGCTCGGCCGCGCGCAGCGGGCGGTCCAGCGCTGGATCGAAACGCGTCCGGAAGCGTGGGAAGGCGCCAGCGCGGCGCAGGCCGGGCTGCTGTTCGTGCTGAAGTCGCGCAAGGGGCGGCCCGCGGCGATCGGAGAAATCGCGCAGGAACTGGGCGTGGCGCCGGCGGCCGTGACCAACCTGTCCAAGCGCATGCAGGCAGCCGGCCTGGTCGAGCGCGTGGCCGACGCGTCCGACGCACGGCTGACGCGCCTGCGCATGACCGAGCAGGGCGCGCAGGCCGGCATGCGCGCCGGCGACGTGCTGGTCGAGCTGAACGGGCGGCTGGCGCAGGGTTTTACCGCGGAGGAAATACAGACGGTCGCGCGCTGGCTGGCCCAGGCGGCAGCGCTGGAGCAGGACCTGCCGGGAGATTGACCGGGGCGCGTAGCCCGGGGCGCGCATGTCCGGAGTTGAACCGCGTTCCCGTCCCGTCTTGACGCGCAGTGTTCGCGCGTTCACATACATCCCTGCGCCGCACAGGTAGAGTCCTCCCATCCGCCGTCCCGGCGCCAAGGAGACTCCCATGGATTCCATCAACCGCAACCAGCCCGAAGTCAACCGCCGCGACCTGAGCGGGAGCGCGGCCGTCGAGCGCCTCAAGGAGATGGTGGACGATGCCGAATCGTGTTTCTTCGTGACCCAGTCCGGAACCGGGCCGAACCGTGGCGTGCGCCCGATGAGTGTGCGCGAGGTCGACGATGCCGGCCAGCTGTGGTTCCTGAGCGCCAACGACAGCCACAAGAACGCCGAGATCGCCGCCAATCCGTCGGTCAAGCTCTATTTCCAGAAGAATGCGCACGCCGGTTTCCTCGAAATCGACGGCTATGCCGAGGTCGTGGGTGACCGCGCGCGCATTCACGGCCTGTGGAGCTTCATGCTGAAGACCTGGTTCACCGAAGGCGAGGACGACCCGCGCATCACGGCCATCCGGGTGATCCCGCGCCTGGGCTACTACTGGGACAACAAGCACGGCGACGCGGTGGCCGGCGCCAAGGTGGTGGTCGGGGCCGTCATCGGCAAGACGCTGGACGATTCGATCGAAGGCACGCTCACGTTCTGAGGCGCAAGCAGCATGACCGACCCTGCGGCATGATCCACTTCGTCGTCGTCACCATCGGCTCGGCCGGCGACCTGTTTCCCTTCATGCGCGTGGCCCTGGCGTTGAAGGAGGCCGGGCACCGGGTCAGCATGCTCGGCCCGACCCAGCACGCGCCCTTCGTGGAGGGGGCCGGCTTGCCGTTCCACGGCCTGCCGGCCGACGAGGCGGTGCTCGACCATCCCGACCTGTGGCATCCGACCCGCGGCTTGGCCGTGGTCTGGAATGCGACGCGGCCGGCAATGGCGCGGATCCCGGAAATCGTCGGCGCACTGCCTCCGGACGAGCAGGTGCTGCTGCTGGCGCATCCGCTGGCGCTGCCCGAGGCCGACCTGTGCCGCGCGCGCCGTCCGGGCCTGAAGGTGGCGGCGGCCTACCTGGCGCCCTCGAACCTGCCGACGGTGCACGATCCGCTCATGCTGGGTCCGTATCCGGTGCCGCGCTGGGTGCCGCTCGGGGCGCGACGCTGGCTGTGGCGGCGCCTCGGCGATGCGTTGATCAACCCGGTGGCCCTGCCGGACGTGAACGCGGCCCGCGCCCGGTGCGGCCTGGCGCCGGTCGCGGACCTCGTCGGTTACATCGTCGGCGTGCCCGACCTGTCGATCACCCTGTTTCCGGAATGGTTCGCCCCGACCCAGCCCGACTGGCCGACGCCGCTCGTGCGCGGCGATTTTCCCCTTTACGATCCGACGCCGGAGGCCCGGTTGGCCCCCGAGGTGGCGCGCTTCATCGAAGCCGGCGCGCCGCCGGTCGTGTTCACGCCGGGCACCGGCAACCGCCAGGCCGCGCACTACTTCCGCTGCGCGCTGGACGCCTCGGCCCGGCTGGGCCTGCGCGCCATCTTCCTGACCCCGCACCGGGACCAGTTGCCCGCGGCGCTGCCGTCGCCCGCGCTCTGGCAGGACTATGTGCCGCTGCGCGTCCTGCTGCCGCACGTGGCCGCCCTGGTGCACCACGGCGGCATCGGGACGACGGCCGAA
Source organism: Massilia consociata (assembly GCF_042432755.1). Taxonomy (NCBI): domain Bacteria; kingdom Pseudomonadati; phylum Pseudomonadota; class Betaproteobacteria; order Burkholderiales; family Oxalobacteraceae; genus Massilia; species Massilia consociata. The sequence continues at coordinate 115,529 of NZ_JBHLWP010000013.1, read as the reverse complement.
GCCCTGCGCGCCGGCACGCCCCAGCTCGTCGTTCCCCTGGCGCACGACCAGTTCGACAACGCGGCCCGGGTGCAGGCCCTGGGCGCCGGGACGAGCTTGCGGGCGGCGCGCCTGACGCCTGGCCGCCTGGTGGCGGCGCTGCGCCGGGTGACCGGCGACCGGACCGCGCTGCGGGCCGGGACCGTGAGCCGCAATTTCCACGCCCGGGAGGGGATCGAGCGGGTGTGCGAGCACCTGGTCGCCCTTGCCGGCGAGGGCTGACGAGCGCTACTGTTGGAGAGCGCACCGTCAGGCCGGTAGCAAAGGGCGATAATGCGCCATCGTCCAGGAAGGCGGGAAGCGCATGCGCAACAAAGACAATCGAACGCCGATGGCCGGCGAAAGCCGGGCAGGCTATGTGCGGGTGCGCGGCGCCCGCGAGCACAACCTCAAGAACGCCGACGTCGATATCCCGCGCGGCGCGCTGGTCGTGTTCACCGGGGTGTCCGGTTCCGGCAAGTCCTCGCTGGCCTTCGGCACCCTGTACGCCGAGGCCCAGCGGCGCTACCTCGAATCGGTCTCGCCCTACGCGCGCCGCCTGTTCCACCAGATGCCGGTGCCGGAAGTCGACGAGATCGACGGCCTGCCGCCGGCGGTGGCCCTGCAGCAGCAGCGCGGCTCGCCCACCGCGCGCTCGTCGGTGGGCAGCGTCAGTACCCTGTCGAACTCGCTGCGCATGCTGTACTCGCGTGCCGGCGACTATCCGCCGGGGCAAGCGTTGCTGTATGCCGAATCGTTCTCGCCGAACACCCCGGAAGGCGCCTGCCCGCAGTGCTCGGGCCTGGGCCGCGTGTACGAAGTGACCGAGCAGTCGATGGTGCCGGACGACTCGCTCACCATCCGCGAGCGGGCGGTGGCGGCCTGGCCGCCGGCCTGGCACGGCCAGAACCTGCGCGACATCCTCGTGACCATGGGCTTCGATGTCGACACGCCCTGGCGCGATCTGCCGAAGAAGGACCGCGACTGGATCCTGTTCACCGACGAGACGCCGACGGTCCCCGTGTATGCCGGCCTCACGCCGCAGGAAACGCGGGCGGCCCTGGAGCGCAAGGACCCGCCGAGCTACCAGGGCACCTTCACCGGCGCGCGCCGCTACGTGCTGCAGACCTTCGCCAACACCGAGAGCGCCTCGATGAAGAAGCGCGTGGCGCGCTACATGGTCTCGACCGAATGCCCGCTGTGCCGCGGCAAGCGCCTGCGCCAGGAGGCGCTGGCAGTGACCTTTGCCGGCATCGACATCACCGAGCTGTCGCGCATGCCGCTGGCGCGCCTGGCCGAGCTCCTGGAACCGTACGCCGCGGGCGGCGCACGGCGCGACAAGGCGCGTGCCAGGGAGCACCCGGAACAGATGATCGTTACGCAGCGCATCGCCCAGGACCTGTGCGCCCGCCTGCGCGTGCTGCTCGACCTGGGCCTGGGCTACCTGGCGCTCGAGCGCAGCACGCCGACCCTGTCGCCGGGCGAACTGCAGCGCCTGCGCCTGGCGACGCAGGTGCGCTCGAACCTGTTCGGCGTGGTCTACGTGCTCGACGAGCCTTCCGCCGGCCTGCACCCGGCCGATACCGAGGCGCTGCTCGACGCGCTGGCCCAGTTGAAGAGCGCCGGCAATTCCTTGTTCGTGGTCGAGCACGCCCTGGACGTGATCCGGCGCGCCGACTGGATCGTCGACGTGGGTCCGGCTGCGGGCGAGCGGGGCGGGCAGGTGCTCTACAGCGGGGTGCCGGATGGCCTGAAAAACGTGGCGCAGTCGCAGACCCGCCGCTACCTGTTCAATGAAGCGCCCGTGGAAAAACGCACGCCGCGCGAACCGGCAGGCTGGCTGCGCCTGGAAGGGGTGAGGCGCAATAACCTGGACAAGGTCGATGCCGCCTTTCCGTTGGGCGTGCTGACGGCCGTCACCGGGGTGTCCGGATCGGGCAAGTCGAGCCTGGTCAGCCAGGTGCTGGTCGAGCTGGTCGGCGCGGCGCTCGGCCAGGCGGCGCCGGAAGCCGAGGCGCCCGAGCTCGACGAGCCGGGACTGGAACAGGAGGCGGCCCTGCCGCTCGAGGGCCGCATCGTCGCCGGCATGGAGGGAATACGCCGCATGGTGCGGGTCGACCAGAAGCCGATCGGGCGCACGCCGCGCTCGAACCTGGCGACCTACACCGGCCTGTTCGACCAGGTGCGCAAGCTGTTCGCCGCCACGCCGGACGCCAGGAAGCGCCGCTACGACGCCGGCCGCTTCTCGTTCAACGTGGCCAAGGGCCGCTGCGAACATTGCGCGGGCGAAGGCTTCGTGATGGTCGAGCTGCTGTTCCTGCCGAGCGTGTATGCGCCGTGTCCCACCTGCGAGGGCGCGCGCTACAACGCCAAGACCCTGGAAGTGAGCTACCGCGGCAAGAACATCGCCCAGGTGCTGGGCATGACGGTGGGCGAGGCCATCGCCTTCTTCGAGGGCGAGCCGCTGGTCGAGCGCTCGCTGGAGGTGCTGGCCGAGGTGGGACTGGACTACCTGCGCCTGGGCCAGCCGGCCACGGAACTCTCCGGCGGCGAGGCGCAGCGCATCAAGCTGGCGGCCGAACTGCAGCGGGCAGGGCGCGGCAACACCCTGTACGTGCTGGACGAGCCGACTACCGGCCTGCACCCGCGTGACGCCGACCGGCTGGTGCTGCAGCTCAACCGCCTGGTGGATGCGGGCAATACCGTCATCGTGGTCGAGCACACGATGCGGGTGGTGGCGGGCTGCGACTGGGTGATCGACGTCGGGCCGGGGGCCGGCGACGAGGGCGGCAGGCTGGTGTGCGCCGGCCCGCCCGCGGAGGTGGCGGCCTGCCGCGCCAGCCGCACGGCGCCCTACCTGGCGGCGCAGCTCGGCTGAACTGCCGGCGTCTCGATATATTTCTGTAATGACAATTGCGATGCCAATTCGTAATTCAATTGTGTGACCGGAAGTGGAGGGCGTGCGTTACACTTAGGATATTTTTGTCCTGAGATTTCGTCGCGAATGCCCGGTCCAACCATCGATAATTCACAGTTTCGCCGCATCCTGAGCCGCAACGTCGCCCTGCCGCTGGCGCTGAGCGTGGTGACGGCGATCGTCTTCGTCGGCATCATCGCCTACCTGATCAATGTGCTGAACCGGGTCGAGCATTCCGAGCGCGTCATCGGCAATGCCCAGGAGGTCAGCAAGCTGTCGGCCGAAATGGAAACCGGCATGCGCGGCTACCTGCTGGCCGGCGACGAGTCCTTCCTGTCGCCCTACCTGCTGGCGCTGCAGCGCGTGCAGACCGGCCTGGGGGCAATCGGCGAGATGGTGGACGACAACCCGGCCCAGGTCGAGCGCGTCAAGCGCATCCAGGCGGCGCAGCTGCAGTGGAAGGACTTTGCGGCCCAGATGATCGAGCGCCGCCGCCAGAACGATCCCGCCTACATCGAGGCCGTGCGCAGCGGTCGCGGCAAGATCCTCACCGACGAGATGCGGCGCACCTTCGAGGAGTTCCTGGACCAGGAACGCCGCCAGCTGCGCGAGCGCAACGACGAGGCGCGCCGCGTCACCACCTGGTCGGTCGCGAGTTTCCTGCTGTTGAGCCTCCTGGTGGGGGGCGGCCTGGCCATGTTCGGGCGCCGCCAGCTGGTGACCCTGTCCAGTTCCTACCAGGAGACCCTGGAGCACGAGGCGGAACACAATGCCCAGCTGCGCCACCAGGACTGGCTGCGCACGGGCCAGGCCGAACTCGCCACGCTCAGCGCCGGCATCCACGCGCTCGAGCCGCTCGCCGACGCCGTGCTCACGCACGTCACGCGCTACCTGGAAGGCGTGGTCGCCGCCATGTACGTCAACGGCGAAGACGGCGTGCTGCGCCGCATCGGCGCCTACGGCTTCGCTTTCGATGCGGCCGACGACGCGCAGGTGCTGATGCCGGGCGGTTCGCTCGCCAGCCGCGCCGTGACGGAGAAGCGGGTGCTGGTGCTGCAAGACCTGCCGCCCGGGTATATCAAGGTGGCCTCGGCGCTGGGCGAGACGCCGCCGCGCGAGCTCCTGATCGCGCCGGTGCACAACCACGGCAAGATCAAGGGCGTGATCGAGATCGGCTTCCTGCATCCGGTGACGGAGCGCGACCGCGAATTCATGACGCTGATCGCCCCGGCCGTGGGCGCCTCGATGGCGGCCGTGCTGTACCGCCTGCGCCTGCAGCATGCGCTGGAAGAGACGCAGACCCTGAACGAGGAACTGCAGGTGCAGCAGGAAGAGCTGCGCACCGCCAACGAGGAGCTCGAGGAGCAGTCGCGCGCGCTGGAAGAATCGCAGACCGCGCTGGAAAACCAGCAGTCCGAGCTGCGCGCCACCAACGACCAGCTGGCCGAGCAGGCGCTTCACCTCGACATGAAGAATGCCTCCTTGAGCGCAGCCCAGGAGCAGCTGCGCCAGCGCGCGCTGGAACTGGAGCGCGCCAGCCGCTACAAGTCCGAATTCCTGGCCAATATGTCGCACGAGCTGCGTACGCCGCTCAACAGCTCGCTGATCCTGGCCAAGCTACTGGCCGACAACGCGGCCGGCAACCTGAACGACGAGCAGGTGCGCTTCGCCCAGACCATCTATTCGGCCGGCAACGACCTGCTGCACCTGATCAACGACATCCTCGACATCTCGAAGGTCGAAGCCGGCAAGCTGGAACTGCTGCCGGAAGAGGTGCCGTTGCGCCGCATGGTCGAGGGCATGGCGCGCACCTTCGAGCTGCTGGCGCGCCAGAAGAAGCTCGACTTCAGCGTCACCGTCGAGCCGAACGTGCCGCCCACCATCACGACCGACCGCCAGCGCGTGGAACAGATCCTCAAGAACCTGCTGTCGAACGCGGTCAAGTTCACCGACAGCGGCAGCGTCGCGATGACGGTGTCGGTGACGCCGGAGGGCTGGGTGCAGTTCGGCGTGCGCGATTCGGGCATCGGCATCGCCCAGGACCAGCAGGACAAGATCTTCGACGCCTTCCACCAGGCCGACGGCACCACCAGCCGCCGCTTCGGCGGCACCGGCCTGGGCCTGTCGATTTCGCGCGACCTGACCAACCTGCTGGGCGGCAGCCTGAACGTGTCGAGCAAGCCGGGCGAGGGCAGCCTGTTCACCCTGAGCCTGCCGCGCAGCGGCGCGGTGGCGGCGACCCCGCCGCCGGCGCCGGCGCTGCCGTCGGCGCAGGCGCCGGCCTCCAGCGCGGCGTTCCCGGCAGCCGCAGCGGTGCAGGGAGCAGCCGCGGCTGCCGGTACGGCCGACGCCGAGCCGCCGGCCACCTTCCCCGATGACCGCGACCTCCCGGCAGAGGGTGCGCGCACCGTGCTCGTGATCGAGGACGAACCGGAATTCGCGCGCATCCTGTTCGACCTGGCGCACGAACTCGACTACCGCTGCCTGGTGGGGCTGAGCGCCGGCGAAGGCCTGGCGCTGGCGGCAAGCCAGAAGCCGGACGCGGTGCTGCTCGACATCCGCCTGCCGGACGGCTCCGGCCTGTCGGTGCTGCAGCAGCTGAAGGACAATCCGGCCACCCGCCACATCCCGGTGCATGTGGTGTCGAGCATCGAGAACGGCGGCGAGGCGCTGCACCTGGGCGCGATCGGCTATGCACTGAAGCCGACCTCGCGCGAGCAGCTGGAAGAGGTGTTCCGCAAGCTGCAGGAAAAATCGAGCCAGAAGATCAAGCGCGTGCTGCTGGTCGAGGACGACGAGCGCCAGCGCGAGAGCGTGGTGCAGCTGATCGCCGACGCCGACGTCGAGATCGCGGCGGTCGGCACCGGGGGCGAGGCCCTGGCCCTGCTGCACGACCGGATCTTCGACTGCATGATCATCGACCTGAAGCTGCCCGACATGCAGGGCAGGGAGCTGCTCGAGCGCATGTCGGCGGAAGAGCTGTGCTCGTTCCCGCCGGTGATCGTGTACACCGGCCGTAACCTGACCCGCGACGAAGAGGCCGAGCTGCTCAAGTATTCGCGCTCGATCATCATCAAGGGCGCGCGCTCGCCCGAGCGCCTGCTCGACGAGGTGACCCTGTTCCTGCACAAGGTGGAAAGCGAGCTGTCGTCCGAGCGCCAGAACATGCTCAAGGCGGTACGGGGACGCGACCGCGTGTTCGAAGGGCGTACCATCCTGCTGGTGGACGACGACGTGCGCAACGTGTTCGCCCTGACCAGCGCGCTGGAGTCGCGCGGGGCGAAGGTCGAAGTCGGCAGGAACGGCTTCGAAGCCATCGCCAAGCTCGACGAGGTGCCGCAAATCGACCTGGTGCTGATGGACGTGATGATGCCGGGCATGGACGGACTGGAGGCGACGCGCCGCATCCGCGCCGACGGCCGCTTCGACCGCCTGCCGATCATCGCGATCACGGCCAAGGCCATGAAGGACGACCAGGAACAGTGCCTGGCCGCGGGGGCCAACGATTACCTGGCCAAGCCGATCGACCTGAGCCGCCTGTATTCGCTGCTGCGCGTGTGGATGCCGGCACTGGAGCGCATGTAATGTCGGAACCCAAGCTGCCGAACCTGCTGCCGCTTCAGGACGTGCCAGCTGCGCCGCCGGAAGACTTCGACATCGAGCTGAAAATGCTGATGGAAGCGGTCTACCTGAAGTACAACTACGACTTCCGCGACTATACGGGCGCCTCCCAGAAACGCCGCATCCTGGTCGCCATGCGCGAAATGGACTGCGATACCGTGTCCGCCCTGCAGGCCAGGGTGATGCACGAGCCGAGCGGCTTCGCGCAGCTGCTGCAGTACCTGACGATTCCCGTCACCGAGATGTTCCGCGACCCCGAGTACTGGCTGGCCCTGCGCGAGCAGGTCGTGCCGTTCCTGAAGACCTACCCGTCGCTCAAGCTCTGGGTGGCCGGCTGCAGCACCGGCGAGGAAGTGTATTCGCTGGCGATCCTGCTCAAGGAGGAAGGCCTGCTCGAGCGCAGCATCATCTACGCGACCGATATCAACCCGGAGTCGCTGGAGGCGGCGCGCAAGGGCGTGTTCGCGCTGGAGCGCATGCGCACCTATACCGAGAACTACCAGCGCGCGGGCGGCAAGAGCGCCTTTTCCGACTACTACACCGCGGCCTACGACGGCGCGCTGTTCGACCGCGTCCTGGTCGAGAACGTGACCTTCGCCGACCACAGCCTGGCGACCGACAGCGTGTTTTCGGAAACCCACTTCGTCAGCTGCCGCAACGTGCTGATCTACTTTAACCGCAAGCTGCAGGACCGCGTGCTCGGCCTGTTCCATGAATCGCTTTGCTACCGCGGCTTCCTCGGCCTGGGCAGCAAGGAGAGCATCGAGTTCTCGCGCTATGCCGACCGTTTCGACGTGCTGTCGCGGCGCGAGCGCCTCTACCGCAAGGGGGCGCTGTGACGACCCAGTCACAGGTCTGCCTGGCCTTGGCCGGCCGCAGCGTCGAGCTGGTGGTCATCGGCGGCTCGGCCGGCGGCGTCGACGCCCTGGTCGGGCTGCTGCCGGCGCTGCCCACGGGCTTCGGCCCGGCCGTCACCTGCATCCTGCACGTGCCCGCCGACCGCGAAAGCCGCCTGGCCGAGCTGTTCGGCATGCGCAGCGCGCTGCCGGTGCGCGAGGCACGCGACAAGGAATCGGTCGAGCCAGGCATCATCTATTTTGCCGGCGCGGGCTACCACCTGTCGATCGAGCGCGACCGCACGTTCTCGCTCAGCTGCGAGCCGCCGGTGCACTTCGCGCGCCCGGCGATCGACGTGCTGATGGAGTCCGCCGCCGACGCCTACGGCCCGGCGCTGGCAGGCATCCTGCTCACCGGCGCCAACCATGACGGCGCCGAGGGCATGCGCCGCATCCGCGCGCGCGGCGGGCTGACCGTCGTGCAGGATCCGCTTGAAGCACAAGCGAGCACCATGCCCGAGGAAGCCATCCGCCGCTGCGCCCCGCACCTCGTGTTGCCCCTGTCCGGAATCCGGGCACTGCTTCCCCAGTTGGAGAAACCATGAGCGTCCAAGACCCAAGCAAACTCCTGATCGTCGACGACCTGCCGGAAAACCTGCGCGCCCTCGACGCCCTGATTCGCGGCGAGGAGCGCCTCGTGTTCCAGGCCTCGAACGGTGACGAAGCGCTGGCGCTGATGCTCGAGCACGAGTTCGCGCTCGCCATCCTGGACGTGCAGATGCCCGGCATGGATGGCTTCGAACTGGCCGAGCTGATGCGCGGTACCGAACGCACCCGCAACATCCCGATCGTGTTCGTCTCGGCCGCCGGGCGCGAGCTGAACTATGCCTTCAAGGGTTATGAGACCGGCGCGGTGGACTTCCTCTACAAGCCGCTCGACTCGGACGCGGTGCGCAGCAAGGTCAACGTGTTCGTCACGCTCGACCAGCAGCGCCGCCAGATGCAGCGCCAGATGGCGGCACTGGAGCGCAGCCGCCAGGAACAGGAAACCCTGCTGCGCGAGTTGAACCAGACCCAGGAAGAGCTGCAGCGCTCGCTGCGCATGCGCGACGAATTCATGTCGCTGGTGGCGCACGAGCTGCGCACGCCGCTCAACACGCTGTTCCTGGAAACCCAGATGCGCAGCTTGCAGCTCAAGCGCGGCACGCTGGCCACCATCAACCCGGACCAGTTCGACGCCATGATCAAGCGCGACGAGCGCCAGATCAAGGCCATGATCCGGCTGATCGACGACATGCTCGACGTCTCGCGCATGCGCAGCGGCCAGCTGTCGATCCGCCCGGCGCAGGTCGAGCTCGTCACGTTGCTGGAGCGGGTCGTCAGCGACCTGTCGCTGCAGGCGGCCGCCACCGGCAGCACGCTGACACTGCGCGAGCATCATCCGGTGCAGGGTTGCTGGGACGAGTTCCGCATCGAGCAGGTGGTGGTCAACCTGCTGACCAACGCGCTGCGCTACGGCGGCGGCCAGCCGGTCGAGGTCAGCGTGCAGTACAACGGCGACACGGTGCGCATCGACGTGCGCGACGAGGGCAAGGGCATCGCCCCGAGCGACCTGGAACGCATCTTCGAACCCTACGAGCGCGGCGCCCGTAACGGCGAGCCGAAGGGGCTGGGACTGGGCCTGTACATCTCGCGCCAGCTCGCGATCTCGCACGGGGGCGAGCTGACGGTGACCAGCAAGCCGGGGGAGGGCTCGACGTTCAGCCTGGTGTTGCCGACCTGCGAGCAGACGGTGCCGGCAGCAACCACCGCCTGAACTCGTCTATAACGTAGGCTGGTCGGCTTCGCCAACCAGCCTACGAAAACCATCCTGTCACACGAACCCGCTATCCTCCCCAATCGAAGCGCGGGTTGCACACCGCTGTCATTTCGTCCACACTCCACGGATCGCGCCGATTCGGCACGATAGTCCCCTTCCAAAAGGGGTATTGATACTTGCTTGATAGTTAAAATCTATAGCGGGTATCGCATCAATCAATTTCACAAAAGATGCTCAGGTCGGTACACTGGCGTCTATCAAATCTTTCAACCACCCGAAAACAGGAGATTACATGTCCCTCATCAACACCCAGATCAAGCCGTTCAAGGCAACCGCTTACCACAACGGCAAGTTCATCGATCTGACGGAAGAGAACTTCAAGGGCACCTGGTCGGTTCTGATGTTCTACCCGGCTGACTTCACCTTCGTCTGCCCGACCGAACTGGAAGACCTGGCTGCATTCCAGCCGGAATTCGAAAAGATGGGCGTGAACGTGTACGGTGTCTCGACCGACAGCCACTTCGCACACAAGGCATGGCACGACACCTCGGACGCCATCAAGAAAGTGAACTACCCGCTGATCGGCGACCCGACCGGCACCCTGTCGCGCAATTTCGAAGTCATGATCGAAGAAGAAGGCATGGCACTGCGCGGCACCTTCGTGATCAATCCGGAAGGCCAGATCAAGGTCATGGAAGTGCACGACAACGGCATCGGCCGCGACGCATCGGAACTGATGCGCAAAGTGAAGGCTGCCCAGTACGTCGCTTCGCACCCGGGCGAAGTGTGCCCGGCCAAGTGGACCGAAGGCGCCGAAACCCTGACCCCGTCGCTGGACCTGGTCGGCAAGATCTAATCTAGCAGCACCGTAGTACTGTCCCGGGCCGCCGTGGCGGCCCGGTGCATTTCAGGGACCTGTTTCGGTCCCAGGCATCACCGTATTCATATCAATAACGTCATAGTCAAGGAAAACATCATGCTGGACGCAACCCTCAAGAAGCAGTTGCAAGCCTATCTGGAAAAAGTGGTGCAGCCGATTGAGCTCGTTGCATCGCTGGATGATTCGCCGAAGGCGCGCGAAATGGATGAACTGCTCCGCGAAATCGCCGCGTTGAGCAACAAGATCACCGTGCGCAACGACGGCAACAATGCCCGCAAGCCTTCCTTCTCGATCAAGCGCGTGGGCACCGATATCGCCGTGGATTTCGCCGGCATCCCGCTCGGCCACGAATTCAGCTCGCTGGTGCTGGCGCTGCTGCAGGTGGGCGGCCACCCGATCAAGCTCGATGCGTCGGTCATCGAGCAGATTCAAAACCTGGAAGGCGACTACGTCTTCGAGACCTTCATCTCGCTGAGCTGCCATAACTGCCCCGAAGTGGTGCAGGCGCTCAATTCGATGTCGGTGATTAACCCGCGCATCAAGGTCGTCGCCATCGATGGCGGCGTGTTCAAGAGCGAAGTCGAAGCGCGCCAGATCATGGCGGTACCGATGATGTTCCTGAACGGCCAGCACTTCGGCCAGGGCCGCACCAGCGTGGAAGAGATCCTGGCCAAGATCGACACCGGCGCCGGCGCCCGCAAGGCGGCTGAGCTGAACAAGAAAGACCCGTTCGACGTGCTGATCGTCGGCGGCGGTCCTGCCGGCGCGGCCGCGGCGATCTACGCCGCCCGCAAAGGCATCCGCACCGGCGTGCTGGCCGACCGTTTCGGCGGCCAGGTGCTGGACACGCTCGCCATCGAGAACTTCGTCTCGATGAAGGAAACCGACGGCCCGAAGTTCGCTGTCGCCCTGGAAGAGCACGTCAAGCACTATGAAGTCGACATCATGAACACCCAGCGCGCCAACAAGCTGGTCGAAGGCAAGCTGATCGAAGTGCACACCGAGACCGGTGCGGTGCTCAAGTCGAAGTCGGTGATCATCGCCACCGGCGCCCGCTGGCGCGAGATCAACGTGCCGGGCGAGCGCGAGTACCGCAACAAGGGCGTGGCTTACTGCCCGCACTGCGACGGCCCGCTGTTCAAGGGCAAGCGCGTGGCCGTGATCGGCGGCGGCAACTCGGGCGTCGAAGCGGCGATCGACCTGGCGGGCATCGTCAAGGAAGTGACCCTGATCGAGTTCGGCGCGGAACTGCGCGCCGATGCGGTCCTGCAGCGCAAGCTCTACTCGCTGAAGAACGTCACGGTGATCAAGTCGGCGCAGACCACCGAGATCCACGGCGACGGCAAGATCGTCAACGGCCTGAGCTACAAGGACCGCAACACTGGCGAACTGAAGCGCGTCGACCTGGAAGGCGTGTTCGTCCAGATCGGACTGGTGCCGAACGCCGAGTGGCTCAAGGGCACGATGGACCTGTCGGCGCACGGCGAGATCGAAGTCGACGCCAAGGGCCAGACCTCGATCCCGGGCGTGTTCGCGGCCGGCGACGTCACCACGGTGCCGTTCAAGCAGATCGTGATCGCGGTGGGCGAGGGCGCCAAGGCCTCGCTGGCGGCCTTCGACTACCTGATGCGCCTGCCGGTGGAAGAAGAGAGCACGGCCGAGGAAGCCAAGGCAGCCTAAGCAGTCAGGAACGCCATTCCCGTCATGGGGGATGGCGTTTTTTTACGGTTGCAGAATCCAGTTTACCGGATGTATTAATCCAGTATAATGGATTCATGGACATTAATGACCTGATCTCCCGCCGAGTGCGGACCTTGCGCGAGGAGCGGGGTTTCTCGCTCGCGACCCTGGCCGACTTGAGCGGTGTTGGCCGCTCGACCATCTCCCTGATCGAGCGTGGCGAAAGCAGCGCCACCGCGACGGTGCTCGACAAGCTGGCCAGCGCCCTCGGCGTGCCCCTGGCCTCGCTGTTCGAGCCGGCCGGTGAGGGCGATACCGCGCCTTCGCCCGTCTCGCGCGCCGCGGAGCAACCGGTGTGGACCGACCCGGTCACCGGCTACGTCCGCCGCAACCTGTCTCCCGCGGCGCCTTCCCCGATCCAGCTGGTCGAGGTGGTCTTCCCGCCGGGCCAGCGGGTGGCCTTCGATACCTCGACCCGCGATGCCGATATCCAGCAACAGGTGTGGATGATCGAAGGAGAAATGGACATCACGGTCGGCGACGCGCACTGGCACCTGGACAGCGGCGACTGCCTGGCCATGCGGGTGGACCGTCCCATCAGCTTTCACAATCGCGGCGGCAAAGCGGCGCGCTATCTGGTGGCGCTGGTGACGCAGGCAAACTCTTCCAACAGGAGAAATGGATGAACGAATCAGTCACCGTGCGCCGCCTCGGCGCCCGGGAAGCCGCTGAAGCCGTGCAGGGCCTGGCCGACGTGCTCATCGATTGCGTCGAAGGCGGCGCTTCGGTGAGCTTCATGCTGCCGCTGGCGCGCGACAAGGCGCTGGGATTCTGGCGTGGGGTGGCCGATGGGGTCGCGCGCGGCGAGCGGGCTTTATTGGTTGCCGAAGACGCCGGCGGCCGGATCGTCGGCACCGTGCAACTGGTGATGGCGATGCCCGACAACCAGCCGCACCGGGCCGACGTCGCCAAGATGCTCGTGCATCGTCGGGCGCGCCGCGCTGGGGTCGGTCAGCGGCTGCTGGTTGCGCTGGACGAGGTGGCGCGGGAAGAGGGCAAAAGCGTGCTGGTGCTCGACACGGTCACGGGCGGCGACGCCGAGCGCCTGTACGAGCGGGCCGGATGGCAGCGTGCCGGGGTGGTGCCGAAGTTCGCGCTGATGCCCGATGGCGAATTCTGTGCGACGACCTTCTTCTACAAGCATCTTTGAATGCCGCGTCGCAAAGCGAATGCCGCACACTCGTAGCGGCGACATCAGCATATGAAGCGCTTGCGCTGAGCGGAGTTCCGCCGTACATTGAACTGCTGAGATCGGCCAGAAGTGGACATTGAGATCAGTGAGCACACTGCCACAAACGCCAAGTAATGGTGCTCAATCGCCTCCGCCGCACCCACCACCGCATCCACCGCCGCCATCCCCGCAATCTCCACTGCTGTCGCAGTCGCTGTTGGTTGAAGCGACATAGCCGTCCCCGCCATCCTTCCGCCTGCGCAGCGCTTCCGCGTGGGTCTCTTCGGTAATGTAGCCACCCGCCAGTAGCGCCGCCAGCGAGAGTTCGGGCTGGGCGCGCGCCGTCCTTAACCTGCGCCCCGTCGCATCGAGCCGGGTGTAGGCGACCTCGCCGTGCTGGGCCGCGTAACCATGGCCACGCGGCATCCGCAGCCGCGCATCCAGGGTGAACAGGCGGGGCAGCGCCGGTCCGTGGGCGGGAATACCTTCCTGCGTGCGGCACGCCACCAGTGTCCTGATCAGAGCGCCTTGGTCCAGCCTGTCCGCCTTCAGGTGCGGTACCGCGGCCCCGAAGTGGCGCCGGCAGAAGTGCTCGAGGCCTTCCGGATCGTGCCTCAGCCAGGCGTGCCACACCGAGTCCGCCGCCAGCGAGGGCAAGGCGCAGGGGCCGCCCTGCGTGGTGACGTCGAAGAAACCGAGCAGCCCTTCCGCCGCGCGGACGAAAAAAAGGGCATCCCTTGGGATGCCCGGAAACTCGGCCGATGCGCCGTCCCGCCACGCTGCCTCCAGCTCCGGCGGCAGTTCCGCCAGCGCGGTCCGGTAGCCCGAGGTCCGCAGGTGGCGGGTGACGCGCAGATTGTTCAGCCAATTCATCTTGCCTCCTTTGTCGTTGTTATCGGCATCAACAGCGTAAGACAGGAATGTGACAGCAAGATGACAGCACTACACGCCTCTTACGGTACCGCATTTGCCCACGCGTGGGGCTAGCCCGGCCGCGTCGGCGCCGCTAAATTGGAACACCGGATGCGCGGGCGCCGCTCGCCGTCCGAACTCGCCGCCTGACCATGACACTTCGATTTCTCCCGCCTACGGTCCTCGCCCCCGTCTGTATATGGACTCCTCCTCGTTTGCAAACAATCCGTCTTCAGGCCGTGAGGTACGACTGCTCACGTATATCCGGTCTCGTACTGCTGCACCTGCTCCAGGTGCTGGACCCTGATGGGCTATTCGCGCGCTGACTCCCTATCGCTTTGACGGGCTCGAAGGCCTCAGACGTTATCGGGTTTCATCAGCGCCGGTTCGACCTGTTGACCATCATGCGGCTTGTCATGCAATCGTGGTTCGGATACTTCTTCAGGTACATCTACAGCTGTGCGCACGCCGCTCGAGGTTGGTAATCGGTCCCCTTCGTGAGCATTGCCCAGGCTATGCGGGCTGTCTTGTTAGCCAACGCCACGGCGGCGATATTCGGGTGTCGCGTCGTCGCGATGCGCATCACCCAGGTGCTTAATCGATCCGTTTTCGCTTGAGCCGTTCGGATAACTGCTCGGGCGCCATGCACGAGCAAACTGCGCAGATAGACGTCGCCTCGCTTGCTAATGCCGAGCAATCGCTCTTTTCCTCCCGAGCTGTTTTGTTTGGGCGTAAGTCCAAACGAAGCAGCCATCTCTCGGCCGTTGGAAAACTGACTTGCATCTCCGACCGTGGCTAGTAGTGCCGTCGCGGTAAGCGGGCCGATGCCACGCACCTGCTGCAAACGCATCGCCGCCGGCTCTTGCCGAGCAATCTGTTCTATCTCCCGATCGAGCTCTTCAATTCGTTCGTCGAGTGTCTTCAGATCTCGCCACACCCCACGCAAGAGCCGGCGAAAACGTTCGCTCAGCCCGTTGTCGTTATCTTCGAGCCAGCGTGGGATCGCCGATCTTAGGTGTAGCAATTCTTTTGGCGCCACCAATCCATATTCTGACGCCAGACCACGCAGCTGATTGGCTTTCGCTTTGCGCTGACCCATCAGTCCCGAGCGCACCCGGTGCACAGCTTGGATATCCTGTTGCTCGACGGTTTTGACGGCCACAAAACGCATGCTCGGTCGGCTCATCGCTTCGCATATCGCCTCGGCATCGTTTGCGTCGTTCTTGTTGCTCTTGACGTAGGGTTTAACAAACTGCGGAGCGATCAATTTGACCGTGAATCCCTTCGCCTGCAGCACCCGGACCCAGTGATGCGCGCCGCTACACGCTTCCATCCCGATTTCACAGCCCGGTTCGATCCTGTCGAGCAGTGACTTGATCCAGTCTCCTCGCACCAGCTTGCGCCGCCAGACCGTCTTTTCCGAGCGGTCTATGCCGTGCAGTTGAAAGACATCCTTTGCCAAATCGACCCCAACGCGGATAAGCTTCATGACGGACTCCTTCTTTCCAAACCGGTTGTGTGGAAACTCCAGTTTGGCACTTACGTGCCCTCAGGGGGAGGAGGAGTCCATCCCTTTGCAATGGGTCGTTGCAGACGTCCAGCTAGGTCCGCAACTGGCCAGTTACGGACCGTCAGCCACGAATGTTGAAAGCAAGAGAAGCACGGCCGTGGCACATCGACGTCGCCGGCCCGGCGCGGGTAGCGCAGCAGGCCTTCGACATCGCCATGCTGGCCGGCGCCATCCGCGGCGCCTACGACATGTCGGGGCGCGCGCTGGTGCCTGAGATGCTGCCGGAGATCGAGATGCCGCCCGTGCGCATCGTCGATCCCAGCCAGCGGGTCGTGGCAGAACCGGAATCAGTCGATCTCGCTCACGAACTGCCCGAGCGGGCGGCGCACCTTCGGCAGGTCGACCAGCCAATCCTGCTCGGCCTTGCGGTAGCCCAGCGGCAGCATGACCGCGCTGCGCAGGCCGCGCTCGCCCAGGTTCAGGATGCGGTCGACGGCGGCCGGATCGAAGCCTTCCATCGGCGTGCAATCGACTTCCTCGAAGGCGGCCGCGATGACCGCCGCGCCGAAGCCGATGTAGGCCTGGCGCGCAGCGTGCTCGAAGTTCACCTGCGGGCCGCGGCCCGGGTAGGTCGACAGCAGTTGCTGGCGGTAGGCTTCCCAGCCTTCGTTGCGGAAGCCGCGCACCTCGTTGGTGAGGTCGAACATGTGGTTGATGCGCTCGGGCGTGTAGTCGTCCCAGGCGGCGAACACCAGCAGGTGCGAGGCGTCGACCACCTGCGCCTGGTTCCAGGCGACCTCGCGGATCCGGGCGCGCAGCGTCGGATTGTTCACGATCAGGATTTCATAGGGCTGCAGGCCGGACGATGTCGGTGCCAGGCGCGCCGCTTCGATGATGCGGTCGAGCTTATCCTGCGGCAGCTTGCGCGTCGGGTCCATTGCCTTGGTGGCATAGCGCCATTTCAGTTTGTCGAGCAATTCCATGTGGATGTCGTTCGGGTTAAAGATGCGCCATTGTATTTGGTCACGCGATGGGCGTCATCTGGCTTGCCGAGCAGGACATGGGGATCGCGCGGTGTCCGCGCCTGTTTGCGCAAGCCGGCCTGGCGGCAGGACAGCTGGTGGAGGTGTTGCCGCAGCCGGGTGGACGGACGCGGACGTTCTCGGTCGTCTATCCGGCCCACCGCGGCTTGTCGGCGGCGTCGCGCGCGCTGATCGACATGCTGGCGGCGGCGCGGGACGGTTCAGGCGGGATATAGCGCGCCCGGCACACCCGCCCGAGCGCGCCGGTCACGTGTTGCCGATCAGTGGAAGGCGAGCAGCAGGGCGCCAGTCAGCGCTTCGGTCTTGAACAGCAGCCAGGTGGCCGCGCCGGCGAGTGCCAGGTGGACTGCGGTCCAGGTCATTGGGTGGTGGCGTGCCATGATGAGACTCCCTGATCGGTTGGATTCGTAGTGACGATGGTGTCATCTTAGTCACCTGTCCCGACCATAACCATCGGCAAAAACACCGTCGCTTTGTAGGAGTAAAGCTTGTGACATTGTCACGAAGAATTTAGGTTACAGCAGCGCTCTTCTCAAACGTTGAGCTCCTACGGGTGAGGTAGGCTGCGTCCTATATTGTGCGAGGGGGTGGCGGGCATAGAGTAGCGTCCATCATGACCCGACACGAACCCAAACTCCTGCACCGCGGTCTGCTCGCCGTGCGCCGCAACACCATCCGTCGCCTGCTGCGTTCCACCTTCGGAATCGAACAGCTGCGCGACGGCCAGCAACGCGTCATCGACAGCGTCCTCGACGGCAAGGACACGCTGGCGATCATGCCCACCGGCGGCGGCAAGTCGCTGTGTTACCAGATCCCCGCCAAGATGCTGGAGGGGATCACGATCGTCGTCTCGCCCCTGATCTCGCTGATGAAGGACCAGCTCGAGAAACTGGAAGAGCTGGGCATCCGCTCGGTCCAGGTCAACAGCAGCCTGAACGCCGAAGAAGAGGCGGCCGCCATCGAGGCGATCGCCAGCGAAGCCTGCGAGATCGTGTTCTGCACGCCGGAACGCCTGGTCTCGCCCGAATTCATCGAGGTGCTAAAGCAGGTCACGCTCGACATCGTCGTCGTCGACGAAGCCCACTGCATCTCGCAATGGGGCCATGATTTCCGCCCGGCCTACATCGGCCTGTCTGCCGTCCTCGATGCCCTCGGCAAGCCGCCGGTGCTGGCCTTGACGGCAACCGCGACCGAGGACGTCATGGCCGACATCGGCAAGCAGCTGGGCCGCAAGCTGAATGTCATCAACACGGGCATCTACCGGCCCAACCTGCACTACAGCGTGGTCCAGGTGACCAATCCGCAGGAAAAGCTGACCCAGGCACTGAAGCTGGTGCGGGAAACCGAGGGCATCGGCATCGTCTATGCCGCCACCGTGAAGGTGGCCGAGGAAATGCTGGCGGTGCTGGAAGAAGCCGGCGAATCGGTCACGATCTACCACGGCAAGCTGGCAGCAAGCGAGCGCAAGCAGAACCAGGACATGTTCATGAACGGCGAACGGCGCGTGATGGTGGCGACCAATGCCTTCGGCATGGGCATCGACAAGAGCGACACCCGCTTCGTGATCCACCTGCAGATTCCCGCCAACCTCGAGTCCTATTACCAGGAATCGGGCCGCGCCGGACGCGACGGGCTGGATGCAAAGTGCACCCTGCTGTTCCTGCAGGACGACAAGCGCATCCAGCAGTTTTTCCTGGTCAAGCACTATCCCACCGAGGCCGAGCTGCAGACCGTGTACACCATGGCGCGCGAGCTGGCGGCAAGCGGGCCGCTCACCTGCGACCGGCTGGAGACGGCGCTGGAGGAAGCGGGCGAAGCCAAGCTCAAGGTCTGCCTCAAGCTGCTCAAGGACGCCAGGCTGCTGCGCCAGAACCGCAAGCTCGAGTTCCTGGTTTCCAGCAAGGAGCCTGAACCGGGAGTGTTCGGCAAACTGGCCGAAGTCTATGTCCAGAAGGCCGAACGGGAACGCGAAGCGCTCGAGCAGATGGTAGGCTATGCGGTAAGCGGCTTCTGCCGCTGGAAGCTGCTGCTGGATTACTTCGGCGACGAGGTCGAGGGCTTCGAGAAGTGCTGCAAGTGCGATAACTGCCTGAATCCGCCGGCGCTGTCGCTGACCGAAGAGATCGAGATTCGCGACGATGAGTTCAACCGCGAACCGGCGCCCGAGCCGGCTGGAGCGGGCTTCGAGGTCGGCGGGCGCGCCAGGGCGCCGAAGTATGGGGACGGCACGGTGACCGCCGTCGCCGGCGACCAGGTGACGATGGAATTTCCTGGCCAGGAAGAACCGCACACTTTCCTGGCAAGTTATCTCGAGCCGCTGTAAGGCGCCGGAGAACCGAGAAAGGAGCTGCATGGGAGACATGGTCGTCGTCCGCAAGGAGGGGCTGTACTGCGTGCCGGGCGGGTTCTACATCGACCCGTGGCGCCCGGTCGACCGGGCCGTGATCACGCATGCCCACGGCGACCATGCGCGCTACGGCCACGGGCACTACCTGTCGGCGGCTTCCGGCGTGGATGTGCTGAAGTCGCGCTTGGGCGACATCCACGTCCAGGGCCTGGAGTACGGCGAGACCGTCACGCACAACGGCGTCGCCATCTCGCTGCACCCGGCCGGTCACGTGCTCGGCTCGGCGCAAGTGCGCATGGCGTGCGGCGGCGAGGTCTGGGTCGCCTCGGGCGACTACAAGGTGGAGCCCGATAAAACCTGCGCGCCCTTCGAGCCGGTGCGCTGCGACACCTTCATCACCGAATCGACCTTCGGCCTGCCGATCTATCGCTGGGAGCCGGAACAGCAGGTCATCGACGAGATCAACGCCTGGTGGCGCCGCAACGCCGACGAAGGGCGCTGCAGCGTCGTCTTCGCCTATGCCTTCGGCAAGGCGCAGCGTATCCTCTCGCGCCTGGACCCGTCGATCGGGCCGATCGTCTGCCATGGCGCGGTCGAGCCGCTCAACCGGGTGTACCGCGCGGGCGGCGTGGCGCTGCCCGACACCGTGATGGTGAGCGAGATCGACAAGGCGGCGCTGCGGCGCGCCATCGTCATCGCGCCGCCGTCCGCCAGCGGTTCGCCCTGGATGAAGCGCTTCGGCGACTACAGCGATTCCTTCGCCAGCGGCTGGATGCTGCTGCGCGGCGCGCGCCGGCGGCGCGGCGTGGACCGCGGCTTCGTGCTGTCCGACCATGCCGACTGGCCCGGCCTGATGAGCGCCATCAAGGCTACCCAAGCCCAGCAGGTCATCGTCACCCACGGCTCGATCCCGACCATGGTGCGCTGGCTGTGCCAGAACGGGCTCGATGCCAAGGGTTTCGATACCGAATACGGCGACGAGGAAGAGGACGAGGCGCTGCCGCCCACGGGCGCGGCGGCCTCGAAGGACGCAGCCGAACCCGCCGCGGAGGCGCCATCGGGAGAATCCGATGCGTGAATTCGCCCGGCTGTACGCGGAGCTGGACGAGACCACCTCCACCACCCGCAAGCTCGACGCCCTGCAATCCTATTTTTCGCATGCCGCCCCCGAGAACGCCGCCTGGGCGGTGTACTTCCTGGCCGGCGGCAAGCCGCGCCAGGCGGTGCCGACCAAATTGCTGCGCCAGTACGCGATCGAATACGCCGGCCTGGACGAATGGCTGTTCGACGAGTCCTACCATGCGGTGGGCGACATGGCCGAGACCATCGCCCACATCCTGCCGCCGCCGGGCCGGCGCAGCGAGGCCGGGCTGGCCGAATGGATGGAAGGACGCATCGGCCCCTTGCGCGGCGCCGACCCGGGCACGATCCGGGAAGCGCTGTTCGCGGCCTGGGACGAGCTCGACTGGCGCGAGCGCTTCCTGTTCGTCAAACTCATCGGCGGCGGTTTCCGGGTCGGCGTCTCGCGCCTGCTCGTCACGCGCGCGCTGGCGGCGATTGCCGCCGTGGACAGCAAGCTGATCGCCCAGCGCCTGATGGGCTGGACCGACGGGTCGGTACGCCCGACCGCTACCGGCTTCCTGCAGCTGATCGCCGCCCAGTCCGATGACGAGCACAGGCAGCGCGGCGGCCAGCCCTATCCCTTCTTCCTGGCGCACCAGCTGCAGGGCGAGCCGAGCGCTCTGGGCGAGGTCGACGACTGGCTGGTGGAGTGGAAGTACGACGGCATCCGCGCCCAGCTGGTGCGCAGGGGCGGCCAGAACTTCCTGTGGTCGCGCGGCGAGGACCTGATCACCGAGCGCTTCCCCGAGCTGGCCGCCGTGCAGCTCCCGGAAGGCACGGTGCTGGACGGCGAAGTGCTGATCTGGCAGCTCGGCGTTGAGGTCCCTGCGCCGTTCGCCGACCTGCAGAAGCGCATCGGCCGCAAGACCCTGAGCGCCAAGCTGCTGGGCGAGCTGCCGGCCGTGCTGTGCTGCTACGACCTGCTCGAGTTCGGCGGCGTCGACCTGCGCGCGCTGCCCCAGCACGAGCGGCGCGCGCTGATGGAAACCGAGCTTGCCGCGATGGGCCAGCCGCGGCTGCGCCTCTCGCCCCTGGTAAAGGCCGACAGCTGGGACGAGCTGGCCGGCCTGCGCCTGGAGTCGCGCGAGCGCGGCGTGGAGGGCATGATGCTCAAGGCGCGCAGCGCCCAGTATGGGGTGGGCCGCACCAAGGATGTCGGCACCTGGTGGAAGTGGAAGATCGACCCTTATACGGTTGATGCGGTGCTGATCTACGCGCAGGCCGGCAGCGGGCGCCGCGCCTCGCTCTATACCGACTACACCTTCGCGGTCTGGGACGGGGAAGGCGAGGAACGCCGCCTGGTGCCGTTCGCCAAGGCGTATTCCGGCCTGACCGATGCCGAGATCGCGCAGGTCGACAACGCGGTGCGCAAGACCACCATCGAAAAATTCGGCCCGGTGCGCTCGGTGAAGCCAACCATGGTGTTCGAGATCGGCTTCGAGGGCATCGCCTTGTCTACCCGCCACAAGGCCGGGATTGCCGTGCGATTCCCGCGCATCCTGCGGCGGCGCTTCGACAAGCCGGTCGAGGAAGCCGATACCCTCGACACCCTGAAAGGCCTGCTGGCGGCGGCCAGCCCATGAGCACGCCGGTCGCCAATCCGGTCGACAATCCCGTTACCGGGCGCATCGATGCCTGGTTCAAGGAGCGCGGCTGGACCGTGTTCCCGTTCCAGCGCGCGGTCTGGGATGCGGTGCTGGCGGGCCACTCCGGCCTGCTGCACGCGAATACCGGCGCCGGCAAGACCTTCGCCGTCTGGTTCGCCGCCCTGCAGCGTGCAGGGTTAACATCCGGCCGCCATACGGCCGGCCTGCGCGTGCTGTGGATCACGCCGATGCGCGCGCTCGCCGCCGACACCCAGCGCGCGCTGGAAGAATCCGCCGCCCAGCTCATGCCCGAGTGGAAGATCGGCGCCCGCACCGGCGACACCGGCTCGGCCGAGCGCGCGCGCCAGTCCAGGAGCATGCCCGCCACCCTGGTGACGACGCCGGAGAGCCTGTCCCTGATGCTCAGCCATGCCGCGGCTGCCGAGCAGTTCAGGCACCTCGACATGATCGTCATCGACGAGTGGCACGAACTGATGGGCAGCAAGCGCGGCGTGCAGGTGCAACTGGCGCTGGCGCGCCTGCGTCACTGGCGCCCGGAGCTGCTGGTGTGGGGCGTATCGGCCACCATGGGCAACCTCGACCTGGCGCGCCAGGTGCTGCTGGGTGGCGACGAGGGTGTGCTGGTGGAAGGCGACCTGCGCAAGAAAATCGAGGTCGATTGCCTGATTCCGCCGAACGTGGCGCGCTTTCCCTGGGCCGGGCACATGGGCCTGCAGATGCTGCAGCCCGTGATCGACGAGATCGCGCACTACGACGCCACCCTGGTGTTCACCAATACCCGCGCCCAGTCCGAGATCTGGTACCAGAACATCCTGGAGCAGCGCCCCGACTGGGCCGGCCTGATCGCGCTGCACCACGGCTCGCTCGACAGGGAAGTGCGCGAATGGGTCGAAATGGGCCTCAAGAAGGGCGAGCTGAAGGCGGTGATCTGCACCGCCAGCCTGGACCTGGGCGTGGACTTCCTGCCGGTCGAGCGCGTGCTGCAGGTGGGCAGCGCCAAGGGCATCGCGCGTCTGCTGCAGCGCGCCGGCCGCAGCGGCCACGCGCCGGGGCGGGTCTCGCGCGTGACCCTGGTGCCGACCAACAGCCTGGAACTGCTGGAAGCGGCAGCCGCGAAAAAGGCGGTTGCCGCGCGCCGCATCGAAGGCCGCTACGTCCCGAACAAGCCCTTCGACGTGCTGGTGCAGCACCTGGTCACGGTGGCGCTGGGCGGGGGCTTTCGCTCCGACGCATTGTTCGAGGAAGTCAAGCGCGCCTGGTCCTACCGCAATCTCGATGAAGAGGAATGGCAGTGGGCGCTGGACTTCGTCGCGCGCGGCGGCCAGAGCCTGACGGTCTATCCCGAATACCGGCGCGTGCTGCCGGACGAGGAGGGCGTCTACCGCGTGCCGGATGCGGCCATCGGGCGCCGCCACCGCATGGGCATCGGCACCATCGTGTCCGACTCCACGATCTCGGTGAAGTACATGAGCGGCGGGCGCATCGGCAGCGTGGAGGAGTCCTTCATCTCGCGCCTGAAGCCGGGCGACCACTTCCTGTTCGGCGGGCGCATCCTGGAATTCGTGCGCGTGCACGAGATGACGGCATTCGTGAAGCGCGCCAACGCCAGCCGCGGCGCGATTGCGCGCTGGGGCGGCGCCAAGATGCCGATGTCGTCCGAGCTCGCGCATGCGGCGCTGGAAGAGCTGCGCCTGGCCTCCCAGGGCGTCTACGACAGTCCCGAGATGCAGGCGCTGCGCCCGCTGGTCGAGATCCAGTGCCGCTGGTCGGCGCTGCCGACCGACGAGACGCTGGTCGTCGAAAGCCTGAAAAGCCGCGAAGGCTGGCACCTGTTCGTGTACGCCTTTGCCGGGCGCGCGGTGCACACGGGGCTGGCCTCGCTGTTCGCCTGGCGCATCGGGCGCATGCAGCCGTCGACCTTCTCGATCGCGGTCAACGACTACGGCTTCGAGCTGCTCACGCCCGAGCCGGTGGCCTGGGAGCGCATCTTCGACGCGGAGATGGGCAGCGGCGTGGACCTGTTCAGCCTGGAAGACCTGCTCGAGGACGTGCTGGGCAGCCTGAACGCCACCCAGCTGTCGCAGCAGCGCTTTCGCGAGGTGGCGCGCATCGCCGGCCTGGTGTTCCAGGGCTACCCCGGCCAGCCGAAGTCGAACCGGCAGCTGCAGGCCTCGTCGTCGCTGTTCTTCGAGGTGTTCCGCAAGCATGACGCCGGCAACCTGCTGCTCACGCAGGCCCAGCGCGAAGTGCTGGAACAGGAACTCGAGCTCACCCGCCTGCGCGAGACCCTGGAAGAACTGCACCGGCGCCGCGTCGCCTACCGCGAGGTCAAGCGCGCCACGCCCTTCGGCTTCGCGCTGATGGTCGAGCGCTTCCGCGAAAAGGTCAGCACCGAGAAGCTGTCCGACCGCGTGGCGCGCATGGTGCGCGAACTGGAAAAGGCGGCCGCGGCATGAGCGGAGCGAATGCAAACGCGGGCAGCGTCGCGCTCAGGGTGGCGGGCGAGACAGTGCTGCTGCTGCCCGAGAAGGCGCTGTACTGGCCTTCGCAAGCGATGCTCGTCATTGCCGACATCCACTTCGGCAAGGCGGCCGCGTTCCGGGCGCTGGGCGTGCCGGTGCCGCGCGGGACCACCAGCGAGAACCTGGCAGGGCTGGATGCCCTGGTCGATGCGCACGGGGCGCGCCACATCGTCTTCCTGGGCGACTTCCTGCACGCGCGGGCAGCTCATACCAGCGCCACCCAGCAGGCCATGCTGGCCTGGCGCGGGCGGCGCAGCAAGCTGCAGCTGACCCTGGTGCGCGGCAACCACGACCGCCACGCGGGCGACCCGGCCGCGGCGCTCGGCATCGCACTCGTGGACGAGCCTCACGCCATCGGCCCGTTCGCGTTCTGCCACCATCCGGATCTCGAATTGGCGCCGATACAAAGCGGTGCGCCAGGCTATGCGCTCGCCGGCCACATCCACCCGGCCTACGTGCTGGCGACCCGCTTCGACGCGCTGCGCCTGCCGTGCTTCGTGGTCGGGCGCGAGCGCATGATCCTGCCGTCCTTCGGCGCCTTTACCGGCGGACACGCGATCCGGCCCGAGGCGGGCGACACCATCTACGTCACCTCCGGCGACGCCGTCCACTGCGTACGTTAGCGAACTGACTCCTTTTGTGCTGGGGCGTAAGTTCCCTCATGACTGAGTGTGCTGTGAAGCCGGGCCCTTGAGCCGCATTGCCAACCGAGGAGACGCCATGAATTTCCGCAACCTGCTGCACGCCGTATTTGCTGCTGCGCTCGTGAGCATCGGAACGCTCGGCCCGGCTGTCCTGGACGGCGCCAATGCGCATGCCCAGCAATACCAGAACAGTCGCGCCCATGGGCCGGTCATCAATGGATTCAACGTGGAAGAAGTGCGCCGCCTGACGCCGGGTGTCGAGCTGCACTTCGACCTGTACGGCAGCCCCGGCGGCATGGCGAGCCTGCGCATCGACGGCGCGACCCGCAACCTGAACCTCACCGAAGTCGAGCCCGGCCAGTATGCGGGCACCTATACCATCGGTACCCATGACCGCATCCGCCCGGAAAGCGGCGTGACCGCGACCCTGCGCCTGGGCAACCAAGTGGCCACCAGCGTGCTGGGCGAATCGCTGCTACAGCCGGATGCCCCGCGCAGCCGCCGCGGCGAACTGGCGGAGGCGCGCACGACCGAGGCGCGGCAGGCGCGC
Organism: Massilia consociata; assembly: GCF_042432755.1. Taxonomy (NCBI): domain Bacteria; kingdom Pseudomonadati; phylum Pseudomonadota; class Betaproteobacteria; order Burkholderiales; family Oxalobacteraceae; genus Massilia; species Massilia consociata. The sequence continues at coordinate 90,270 of NZ_JBHLWP010000013.1, read as the reverse complement.
TACTGCACCAATTGCGCGGTCGTGGAAGCGGTCAACGTGGTCGAGGTGGCGGAAAATGGCAACTACCTGGGCACGATCGGCGGCGCCGCGGTCGGCGGCATGCTCGGCAGCCAGGTCGGCAGCGGCAGCGGCCGGACGGCGGCCTCGGTGGCCGGGGCCGTCGCAGGCGGCATGGCGGGCCGCAACATTCAGCGCAACATGAACCGCAGCCAGCGTTATGAGGTGTTGGTGCGCTACAGCACCAGCGGCGCGACCCAGACCCTACAGTACGAGAACGATCCGGGCTTCCGCATGGGAGACCGGGTGCGCGTGAGCAATGGGGTGCTGACGCGGGACCAGTGAGATGTTCGTAGGGTGGCGGGTCTCCCGCCCACCTACGCCACAGCCGTATATATAAGAAATAAGAAAGGCCGGCCCCTTGCGGGAGCCGGCCTTGTTGTTTTTACGATAGGTCTTTACATGCTCAGGCCGTTGCCAGCACCTGGTCGTCGCCCGGCTGCCCCAGCTCCGCCTTCTGCTTGGCGCTGCCCTTGGTGCGGGAACGCGAGGGCGGCAGGCGGCGCAGGGTCTTGAGCGCTTCGGCGTCCTTGATGCCGATGGTGCGCTGGTCGACGGTGATCAGGCCGATCTCGTTGAAGGCCGACAGGGTGCGGCTGACCGTTTCCAGCGTGAGGCCGAGGTAGCTGCCGATCTCGTGGCGGGTCATGCGCAGGTTGAACAGCTTGCTCGAATAACCCATCGCGGCGAAGCGGTCGGCCAGCGAGACCAGGAAGCGGGCCACGCGTGCTTCGGCAGAGAGGGCGCCGAGCATGCCGATCATGGTCTGCTCGCGCACCAGCTCGCGGCTCATGACGCCGTACATCATGTTTTCGAGTTCGGCATGGACGCGGCCGAGGGCGGTGAGCTTCTTGAACGGCAGCAGGATCAGGTCGCAATCCGACAGCGCCACGGCTTCCGAGGCGTAGTGGCGGGTGTGGATGCCGTCCACGCCCAGCATGTCGCCCTTCATCGGGAAGCTCAGCACCTGCTCGTTACCGAACTCGTCGATGAGCACGGTTTTCAGGAAGCCGGAGTTGACGATGTACAGGGTGTCGAAGGCCTGGCCGATGGTGTGGACACGCTGGCCGGTCTTGAATTGCACATGCTGAAACAGCAATTCTTCCGAGGTAACCGACACGCTGGCCGGAATACGGAGCAGGTCACAGACTTCCTTGAGGTTGGACCAGAGGCGTCCCTGGCGCTGGCGGCCAGCTTCCATGGGCGAATGCATGGTCGGCTGGGTGACGTTGCGTTGTTCTGATGGTGGCTGGGACTGCATGCTCATCTCCAGTTGAAAAATCCTAGTGTTTCAATCGGCGACCTCGGGGCGGAGCGGCAACCGGCGCTGCGGGAGGTTGATCCTGCCAGGCTGGCTCACGCTGGGACTTGGATCGCAAGCAAGTCGAAACGTTGAATTCAGTATGCCAACACGAGTCCGGCACGAATATCAGCAGGTGCTGAATATGTAGGTAGGAGTGCTGATAGGCTTGTAGGAATCGTCCGACCCTGGGCTGCGGCGCCAGAGGGAAGGCGAGGTATCGGGAGGCTGGGAGAAGGGGGCGGGCAGGGCAGGGCGCCCCGCCGCAAGGAGAAAACCGCGTGGCACAAAAACCGCGGTGGTCTGTCTAAAACCTTTTGTTTCCTACGCTTTGTCCTACATTCTGCGCGCCAGCGCTGCCGTCGCTTACGCTTTCATCGGCGACAGGAGGCGGTGCGCCACGGCGTACTGGACCATTTCGGACAAGGAGGTCATGCCCATCTTCTGCATGATACGCGTCTTGTGGGTACTGACCGTCTTGACCGAGAGATGCAGGCTGTTGGCGATCTCGGTGATGGATTTTCCACCGACGAGTAGCGAAAACACCTCGAACTCCCGGTCCGACAACTGCTTGTGGAGCAATTGCTCGTTGGGCGCCATGATGTTCAGCGCCAGCTGCTCGGCCACTTCGGTACTGATATAGGGGCGGCCCGACGCCACCTTGCGGATCGCGCCCACCAGCTGGGTGCCGGCGCTTTCCTTCGTCAGGTAGCCCTGGGCGCCGGCGCGGATCGCGCGCACGGCATATTGTTCCTCTTCGTGCATGGTGAGGATCAGGATGGCGAGCTTGGGCGCTTCGCTGCGTACCTGCCGGATCAGGTCGACGCCGCTGCGGCCGGGCATCGACAGGTCGAGCAGAAGCAGGTCGAAGCCGCCCTGGCGCACCTGGGCCAGTACTTCGAAACCGTTGGTGGCTTCGCCGGCGATTTCGATGTCCGGCGCCCCGTCGAGAATGCGCTTGAGGCCTTCGCGCATGATCGTGTGATCATCGGCAATGACAATGCGAATCATAACTATCCTTCAGGGTGCGAGCGGCGGTAACCAGAGCAGGCTAACACATAATCACAGGGAAATTGTCGTACTTTTTTCACAACGCCACGCCGTCGCGGCCGGTTCCGCGCCGCCAATGCACGGTGGGTTGGCAGCCCTGGCCTTCACGTGCTTGCCGGTTCCTTGATCAGGCGGTGCACCAGCACCGGCTTGGTCGTGTGCGACAACACCTTGTTGGTCACGCTGCCCAGCAGCAACTGGCCCCAGCCGCTGCGGCCATGCGAGCCCATGAAGATCAGGTCGCAGCCTTCCTGCTCGGCGACGTCGACGATCTTCAGGGCCGCGGTGTCGGAAAACGCCGTCATGCACGCATGCTTCAGGTTCGCGTCGGCACACGAGCGCATGATCTTGCCCATGTATTCCTCTCCCAGGCGGCGCATCTGGGCGATGTATTCCTCTTCGCTCGGATAGGAGGGCGGAATGATTTCCACATAGACGGGGTACTGGTAATCAGGCGCGACGAACAGGGCAAGCACTTCGGCGCCCATCTGTTGCGCGAATTTGACGCCGGCGCAGGCCGTATGCTGCGACACGGCCGAGCCGTCGGTGGTGATCAGGATTTTGCGATACATGGTTGACTCCTCCAATGGCCACGCCATTCTGGATTGTCCAGGGCGTGGCGGCGATTGCAAGAACGCAAACTGTTGAGCTCGATCAAACTTTCGACCGGGGTTCCACTGTGCAGGCTCAGCAAGACCACTGCCCGTCGCGATTACGAAAAACAACACCTCCCTTGTGTAAACGATCAGGAACCGTGCGTTTTGATTGTCGCGGAATTAAGTTTCCTTGTCCATTTTGTTGCGTCCTGATCGCCGACATTTACCTGAGGCAACAGCACTGCTACACTCCCATGCAGACTTTTGCCATCCGTTCCATGCCGCGCCGCGCGGCCGGATGGTCGCAGTACCGACCAAATTGCACGCTCATCGCGAACTTATACATCATGGAGAAGCAGGGATTATGACCGACGCCGCTGACGATTTCGACGCATTATTCGAGGAAGTGGCGGCGCAGCGCGCCAACGCGCCCGCTCCGGCGCCGGCCGAATCGGCTCCGGCCTCGGCACCGGCCGCTACGCAAGCCGCCGACGAGGACGACCTCGAGTCGCTGTTCGACCAGGTGGCCGCATCCAGCGCGCCAGCCGTTGCCGCTTCCGCTGCCGCCGTGCCCGCACTGGCCGCCGCCCCGGCGCTGCCGGCCGCCACCATTGACAGCGAGCATGGCATGTACGAGCGCCTCGGCGGCATCGTCCGCCTGCTGCACGATTCGCTGCGCGAGCTGGGCTACGACAAGGCGCTGACCGAAGCCTCGTCGGCCATCGTCGACGCCCAGGACCGCCTGGAATACGTGGCCACGCTGACCGAGCAGGCCGCCAACAAGGTGCTCAACACCCTGGATGACGGCATGCCGGCCCAGGACCTGCTGTCGAAGCAGGCCAAGGACATGGAGAACCGCTGGGCCGACCTGTTCTCGGGCAAGCTGAGCCTGGACGAGTTCAAGGCCCTGGCCGGCGATTCGCGCCAGTTTGCCGCCGCCGTGAACGAAGCGACCGAAGCCGAAAAGGCGCGCCTGCTCGAGATCATGATGGCCCAGGACTTCCAGGACATCACCGGCCAGCTGATCAAGAAGGTGGTGAAGATCACCCAGACGGTCGAGCAGGAGCTGGCGCAGCTGCTGCGCGACCACGCGCCGGCCGACCTGAAGGAAAAGCTGGCCAAGAAGGAGACCCCGCCGGCGCCTGTGCCGCTGATGCAGGGTCCGTCGGTGCCGGACACGGCGCTGAACCAGGATAGCGTTGACGATCTTCTCGCCGATCTGGGGTTCTAATGGACGATATGCTCAAGGACTTCGTCGTCGAGGCGATGGACCTTGCAGTGAATGTTGAAGAACATTTGCTGCGCCTCGAACGCGATCCGGACAACAAGGAAACGCTCAATGCGGTGTTCCGCTCCTTCCACACGATCAAGGGCGGCGCCGGCTTCATGGGCCTGCCCGCGCTGGTCGCGGCCTGCCACCTGACCGAAAACCTGTTCGACGCGCTGCGCACAGGCGTCGCGCCGGTGACCCCGCTCGCGATCGAAGCGGCACTGGAGGCGTCCGGCTTCGTGGCCGACCAGCTCAACGACCTGAACAACGGCACCCCGCCGGAAGGCCTGGCGTCGATGCCGGCCGACCTCGAGCGCATCCTGATGGACGCGATCGAAGGCAAGGGCGCGTCGAGCGCCCCGGCTGCTGCGCCAGCTCTTGCGCCGGCGCCTGCTGCCGTTGCTGCCGTGCCGGCCGTGGCTGTTCCGGCTGCACCTGCCGTGGGCGAGGATGGCCTCGACTGGGTCGGGATGTACAACGCCGTGGTGCCTGCGGGCGCCGCGATTGCCGCGCCGGCCGATCCGTCGGCTGCAGTCGTGCCGGCCGCCGCCCCTGTGCAGGCCGCTGCCCCGGCGCAGGCCGACTCCGCGCCGGCTGCCAAGGCATCCGGCTGGGACGGTGTCGACCGCCGCCAGAACGACAAGGTGGCCGATGCGCGCGCAGCAAGCGCCCCGGCCAAGGACGAAAGCATCCGTATCGATGCGGTCAAGCTGGACGCGCTGCTGGAAGTGGCGGGCGAATCGGTGCAGGCCGCCAACCAGGCCGCCGTGCTGCTCGAGCGCCTGCAGCAGTTCAAGTTCGAAGGCCCGGCCGCCGCCCTGTTGGCAACGCTCACCGAGACGCTGGAGCGCGCCTCGCGCTACTCGGCCGAACTGCAGCGCGCCACGCTGGCGACCCGCATGCAGCCGGTCGGCCGCCTGTTCCAGAAGTTCCCGCGCCTTGTGCGCGAACTGGCCAAGGACCTCGGCAAGGACGTCGAGCTGACCATCGAAGGCGCCGAGACCGAAGTCGATCGCGTCGTGGTGGACAGCCTGTACGACCCACTGGTGCACATGCTGCGCAACGCGCTCGACCACGGCGTCGAGTCGCCGGAGGAGCGGGTTGCCGCCGGCAAGCCGGCCAAGGCCTTCATCCTGCTCAAGGCATGGCAGGAAGCGAACAGCGTCATGATCGTGCTACAGGACGACGGCAAGGGCATGGATCCGGTCAAGCTGCGCCGCAAGGCCATCGACAAGGGCCTGATCGGCGAGAACAGCGCGCAGAGCGACGACGAGGCCTACCAGCTGGTGTTCCTGCCGGGCTTCTCGACCAAGGAAGTGGCGTCCTCGGTCTCGGGCCGCGGCGTGGGCATGGACGTGGTCAAGACGGCGGTGGAGAAGAACCGCGGCGCGATCCGCATCGAATCGCAGCTGGGCGCGGGCACGCGCTTCGCGATCCGCCTGCCGATCGAGCTGTCGATCGTCCCGACCATGCTGGTGTCGACTTCCAGCGCCCAGCTGGCGCTGCCGATGGCCGTCGTCGAGCGCGTGGTCGAGCTGCCGGAAGAGTTCCAGTGCGTGGGCGGCGCCCCGGTGCTGAAGGACCAGGGCCGTCCGCTGCCGGTGCGTTCGCTGGCGCTGGCGCTGGGCTACGAAGCCTGCTCCGAGCGCGTCGGCATCGTCGTCAACGCGCCGCAGCCCTACATCCTGGCGGTGGAAGCGGTGGACGGCACGGCCGACCTGGTGATCAAGCCGATGACCGCGCTTTCCGTCGAAGGCATCACCGGCACGGCGCGTTCGGCCGAAGGCGAACTGGTGCTGGTGGTCGGCCTGTCGTTCCTGATGGATGGCTGCCGCAGCACGGTGCGTTTAGCGGCATAAGTAGTTACCGCAGTGCGCAAAGCGGGGATTGTTTCCACTCTGCGACAAATTCGCATACAAAAGCCTGAGCAAGCCCACTCAGGCTTTTTTTATTTGCATAGTGAGTTGTCTATGCAAATATTATTTGCACGAGTTCCGATTGATTGGCAGGAAAATGCGCTGCCTCGGCTTGGTGCGGCAGTGCACAATTATGGCATAATCAAAAACCGTCCCCGCATAAGGGGTGCTGCGTTCACCGGATAGACCATGCAAAAAACGCTTTACGACAAACTCTGGGAGTCCCATGTCGTGCGTGCCGACGCCGATGGCACCACCGTCCTCTACATCGACCGCCACCTGGTGCACGAAGTCACCAGCCCGCAAGCCTTCGAGGGCCTGCGCGAGGCCGGCCGCGGACTATGGCGTACCTCGGCAAACCTGGCCGTGGCCGACCACAACGTGCCGACCACCGACCGCGCCCATGGCATTGCCGATGCAACCTCGCGCCTGCAGGTCGAGACCCTCGACGCCAATGCGAGGAGCTTCGGCCTGACCTACTTCAACATGAACGACAAGCGCCAGGGCATCGTCCACGTGATCGGGCCGGAGCAGGGCGCCACGCTGCCGGGCATGACGGTGGTCTGCGGCGACTCGCACACCTCGACCCATGGCGCCTTCGGCTGCCTGGCGCACGGCATCGGCACTTCGGAGGTCGAGCATGTGCTGGCCACGCAGACCCTGCTGGCCAAGAAATCGAAATCGATGCTGGTGCAGGTCGACGGCGAACTGCCGCCCGGCGTGACCGCCAAGGACATCGTGCTGGCCGTGATCGGCAAGATCGGCACCGCCGGCGGCACCGGCTACGCCATCGAATTCGGCGGCTCGACCATTCGCGCGCTGTCGATGGAAGGCCGGATGACGGTCTGCAACATGGCGATCGAAGCGGGCGCGCGCGCCGGCATGGTCGCGGTGGACGACACCACCATCGAGTACGTGAAGGGCCGCCCGTTCTCGCCCAAGGCCGAGCAGTGGGAGCAGGCTGTCGCCTACTGGCGCACGCTGCACTCCGACGAAGGCGCTGTCTTTGACACCGTCGTGACGATCGACGCAGCGGCAATCCGGCCGCAGGTCACCTGGGGCACGTCGCCCGAGATGGTGACGTCGGTGGACGGCCGCGTGCCCGATCCGCGCGAGGAATCGGACCCGGTGCGCCGCGGCGCGGTTGAAAAGGCGCTGGCCTACATGGACCTGGCGCCGAACACCCCGATCGACCAGATCAGGATCGACAAGGTCTTCATCGGCTCCTGCACCAACTCGCGCATCGAAGACCTGCGCGCCGCCGCCGAGGTGGTGCGCGGCCGCCGCCGCGCGGAGAACGTCAAGCTGGCGATGGTCGTGCCGGGTTCGGGCCTGGTCAAGGAGCAGGCCGAGCGCGAAGGGCTGGACCGCATCTTCAAGGAAGCCGGCTTCGAATGGCGCGAGCCGGGCTGCTCGATGTGCCTGGCCATGAACGCCGACCGCCTGGAGCCGGGCGAGCGCTGCGCCTCGACCTCGAACCGCAACTTCGAGGGGCGCCAGGGGCAGGGCGGCCGCACCCACCTGGTCTCGCCCGCAATGGCGGCGGCGGCCGGGATTGCCGGCCACTTTGTCGACGTGCGGGCGCTCTGATGCGTTAATGGGGGGGCAGGCCCCTCCTTCAACCGTTTTACTCAGTCATACCGAAACACAGGAACATCATGAAAAAAGCAATCGCCCTCGCATTTGCCGCCACCTTCGGCGCCATCGTCCTCACCGGCTGCAACACCATCTCCGGTATCGGCAAGGACGTGCAGAAGGTCGGCCAGGTCGTCACCAGCGCCGGCGGCAAATAAATAGCCAGCGCAAGCAGCGCAAGCAGCCGGCGGCACGCGCCGCCGGCATGAACCTACAAGGGGGCAAGAACATGGATAAATTCACCGTACACGAAGGCTTGGTGGTGCCGCTCGACCGCGCCAACGTCGACACCGACGCCATCATCCCGAAGCAGTTCCTGAAGTCGATCCGCCGCACCGGCTTCGGCCCCAACCTGTTCGACGAATGGCGCTACCTGGACCGCGGCGAGCCGGGCCAGGACTGCAGCACCCGCTTGGTGAACCCCGATTTCGTGCTCAACCAGCCGCGCTATGCCGGCGCCTCGATCCTGCTGGCCCGCAAGAACTTCGGCTGCGGCTCCTCGCGCGAGCACGCGCCGTGGGCGCTGCAGCAGTACGGCATCAAGGCCATCGTGGCGCCGAGCTTCGCCGACATCTTCTTCAACAACTGCTACAAGAGCGGCCTGCTGCCGATCGTGCTGTCGGAAGATGAGGTGGACGGCCTGTTCAAGGCAGTGGAAGCGAACCCCGGTTTCACGCTGGTGGTGGACCTGGAGCGGCAACGCATCGGGACCAAGGACGGCAGCGTCTCGTACGGTTTCGCCATCGACGAGTTCCGCAAGTACTGCCTGCTGGGCGGCCTGGACGACATCGGCCTGACCCTGCGCCACGCCGACGAGATCCGCGCCTTCGAACAGCGCCACCTGGCCGCCCAGCCCTGGCTGGCGAATACCATTTGAACACCCTGAAAGAGACCGCATGAAAATCGCAATCCTGCCTGGTGACGGCATCGGCCCGGAGATCATGAACGAAGCGGTCAAGGTCTTGAACGCGCTGGGCGAGCCGTTCGAGATGGAAACCGCGCAGGTCGGCGGTGCCGGCTATGCCGCGCACGGCCACCCGCTGCCCGAGGGGACCCTGAAGCTGGCCAAGGAAGCCGACGCGGTGCTGTTCGGCGCCGTGGGCGACTACCAGTACGATACGCTCGAGCGCGTTCTGCGTCCCGAGCAGGCGATCCTGGGCCTGCGCCGCGAGCTCGGCTTGTTCGCCAACCTGCGCCCGGCCATCCTGTACCCGGAGCTGGCAGGCGCCTCCACGCTCAAGCCGGAAGTGGTGTCGGGCCTGGACATCCTGATCATCCGCGAACTCACCGGCGACATCTATTTCGGCAAGCCGCGCGGCGTGCGCGAATGCCCGGATGGCCCGTTCCAGGGCCAGCGCGAAGGCTTCGACACGATGCGCTACGCCGAAGGCGAGATCCGCCGCATCGCCCACGTCGCCTTCCAGGCCGCGCGCAAGCGCGACCGCCGCGTGACCAGCGTGGACAAGGCAAATGTCCTGGAAACCTTCCAGTTCTGGCGCGACATCGTCACCGAGGTCCACACCGAATACCCCGACGTCGAGCTCGAGCACATGTACGTCGACAACGCCGCCATGCAGCTGGTTCGGGCCCCGAAAAAGTTCGATGTCCTCGTTACTGGTAACATGTTCGGCGATATCCTGTCGGATGCCGCCGCGATGCTGACCGGTTCGATCGGCATGCTGCCGTCGGCCTCGCTCGACGCCGCCAACAAGGGCCTGTACGAACCGTCCCATGGATCGGCGCCGGATATCGCCGGCAAGGGGGTGGCCAATCCGCTGGCGACGATCCTGTCGGCCGCCATGATGCTGCGCTTTACCTTCGGCCGTACGGAACAGGCCGACCGCATCGAGAACGCGGTCAAGCGCGTGCTGGCCCAAGGCTTGCGCACCCCCGACATCTTCGAGGCGGGGACCAGCCGGGTCGGCACGAAAGAAATGGGCGACGCTGTCGTCGCAGCGCTCGCCTGAAGCCCGAGACAGGGCAGAACAGCGCAAATACAGAACAGATTTTTATACCTGAGGGAAGACAATGAAATTAGTAGGCCTGGTAGGCTGGCGCGGCATGGTAGGCTCGGTCCTGATGCAGCGCATGCAGGAAGAGGGCGATTTCGACCATATCGAGCCGGTGTTCTTCACCACCTCGAACCCGGGCGGCGCCGCGCCGAAGATGGCGAAGAACGAAACCCTGCTGAAGAGCGCGACGGACATCGCCGAGCTGTCCAAGTGCGAGATCATCATCTCGTGCCAGGGCGGCGACTACACCAGCGATGTGTTCCCGAAGCTGCGCGCGGCCGGCTGGAACGGCTACTGGATCGACGCGGCCTCGACCCTGCGCATGAACGACGACGCCGTCATCGTGCTGGACCCGGTCAACAAGGACGTGATCAAGAACGCCATGTCGCGCGGCGTGAAGAACTTCATCGGCGGCAACTGCACCGTGTCGTGCATGCTGATCGGCCTGGGCGGCCTGTTCGAGCAGGGCCTGGTCGAGTGGATGACCTCGATGACCTACCAGGCGGCATCGGGCGGCGGCGCCCAGCACATGCGCGAACTCTTGAGCCAGTTCGGCACCATCAACGGCGCCGTCAAGCCGCTGCTGGACGACCCGGCCTCGGCCATCCTCGAAATCGACCGCACCGTGCTGGCCACCCAGCATGGCTTCTCGAGCGAAGAGACCAAGCAGTTCGGCGTGCCGCTGGCCGGCAACCTGATTCCCTGGATCGACAAGGACCTGGGCAACGGCCAGTCGAAGGAAGAGTGGAAGGCCGGCGCCGAGACCAACAAGATCCTGGGCCGCGGCGAAGGCTTCGCCGGCACCAAGGCGATTCCGGTGGACGGCCTGTGCGTGCGCATCGGCGCCATGCGCTGCCACTCGCAGGCGCTGACCATCAAGCTGACCCGCGACGTGCCGCTGGACGAGATCAACGACATCATCGCCTCCCACAACCAGTGGGTGAAGGTGGTGCCGAACACGCGCGAAGCGTCGATGCGCGACCTGTCGCCGGCCGCCACCAGCGGTGGCCTGACCATTCCGGTGGGCCGCCTGCGCAAGATGTCGATGGGGAACGATTACCTGTCGGCCTTCACCGTCGGCGACCAGCTGCTGTGGGGCGCCGCCGAGCCGCTGCGCCGCATGCTGCGCATCGTGCTGGACAAGTAATCCCGGTAGGGTGGCCGGCACCGCCGGTCACCCGACGGCTGCCGGCGATGCATGTTGGCGCCTTTGCCACACCCGCTATAATATTGCCAAGCGATCGTACACAAACGCTATCAATATCACCCCGCATCGGCCATTCTGGCCACACATCCTTCATCACTGCGTCGTTGATGTGCGCAGGAAGCTTGCATGCCCTAGAGCATGATGTTATGTTGAGACTCCCGGGAAACCGTCTTTCCCATGGTCAACTTCTTTCGCTGCCAACTATGCATTCTCCTCACCGTCCTCCGCTCATGGCGTTTGCGCTGAAAACAGTCACCGCGGCCGTCGCCAGCGCCGTGCTCCTGTCGTCCGCCGCTTCGGCTGCCGGCCTTGGGAAGCTGACGGTGCTGTCGGCGCTCGGCCAGCCCTTGCGTGCCGAGATCGAACTGACGACGACCGCAGGCGAGGATGCATCCAGCCTGGCAGTGAAGCTGGCGTCGCCCGAGGCTTTTCGCACGGCGAATATCGAATTCAACCCGGCGCTGCTGTCGCTGCGCTTCAATGTCGAGCAGCGCGCAGGGCGCCAGTTCATCCGCGTGAGCTCGACCCAGCCGCTGAACGAGCCTTTCGTCGACATGCTGATCGAGCTGTCGTGGAATAACGGCCGCCTGGTACGCGAATATACCTTCCTGCTCGACCCGGCCGAACTGCGCACGCCGCAGCCGGCACAGGTGGCGGCGGAAAACGGCCGTCCGGCCCAGCCGCGTGCAGCGACGCAACCGGCCGGCGCGGCCGCTACGCCCGCCGCGCCGGCGGTGCAGCCGCAACAGGAACAGCGGCGCGAGACGCCTGCGGCCGCACCGGCCCCGCGCGCTGCGCCGGCTGCGGCGAGCGGTGCGTCCGGCGGCGGCACGCCGTCGAGCTACCGCGTGCGCCAGGGGGACACGCTCAGCAAGATCGCCACCAGGCTCAAGCCGGCCGACATCTCGCTCGACATGATGCTGGTGGCGCTGTACCGCGCCAACCCGGAAGCCTTCATCGGCCAGAACATGAACCGCCTGAAGTCGGGCCAGATCCTGAAGGTGCCGGATTCCGGCGCGCTTCGTGCCACCGGCGCCGAGGAGGCGGGCAGCATCGTGATCGCCCACGCAGCCGATTTCAATGCCTACCGCAACAAGCTCGCCGGCCAGGTTGCCAACGCCGCGCCGCAGCGCACGCCGCAGGCCGGCCAGAGCGCTGCCGGCAAGATCACCGCGAAGGTCGAGGAACGCCCGACCGCTGCCAACGAATCGCAGGACCAGTTGCGCCTGTCGAAAGCGACCCAGGCCGCCACGGGCGCGCAAGGGACAACCGCCAGCACCGAAGACACGATCGCGCGCCAGCGCGAGCTGGAGCAGGCGCAGGCCCGCGTCAAGGAACTCGAGCGCAACGTCAGCGAGCTGGAATCGCTCATGACGGTGAAGAGCCGTGCGGGCAGCGAAGTACAGAACGCCGCCGTTGCCGGCGCGGCCGCGGGCGGCGCCGCCGCGACTGCGGCCGACCCGGCCGCCCCCGCCGCCAAGCCGGCTGACCAGGCCGGCCAGGCCAAGCCGAAGGCGCCGCCGAAGAAGGCCAAGCCGGAAGAGAAAGGCTTTGCCGATACGCTGATGGACAACATCAACTACGTCGCCGCCGGCGCCGCCGTGCTGCTGCTCGGCGCGCTCGGTCTCTCGCAGCGCCGCAGGAAGAAAAAGGACGGCGCCAAGACCGTGCTCAACGAGCCGTCGGTGCTGGGCGTGCCGACCCAGGCTGCGCACTCGCTGTTCGCCGAAGCGGGCGGCCAGAGCGTCGATACCAGCAACAGCGTGTTCAACTCCAGTTTTGCGCCGTCTGCTTCGCAGCTCGACACCAATGAAGTCGATCCCGTGGCGGAAGCCGACGTCTACATCGCCTACGGTCGCGACGCCCAGGCCGAAGAAATCCTGAAGGAAGCGCTGCGCAACCATCCGGAACGCCACCCGGTGCGCCTGAAGCTGCTCGACATCTACGCCGCGCGCAAGGACCTGCGCGCCTTCGAAGCCCAGGCCAGCGAGCTGTACAGCATGACGCGAGGCCAGGGCGCCGATTGGGCCCAGGCAGCAGCGCTGGGGCAGAGCATCGACCCGGGCAACCCGCTGTACGCCAGCGCCGGTCCGGCGCCGGCGGCACCGGCGCCGAGCCCGCAGGAGCGCGACCAGCAATCCCTGCTGTCGAAGCAACTGGAAGAGGCCTTCCGCGGCGGCGCCCCGGCAGGTGCCGCCGCCTTTGCCGCCGGCGCAGGCGCCGCTGCTGTTGCCGCTGCGGGCGGCGCCGCCTATGGGGCAACGGACCATGACGGACAGGAGGCGACGGCGCTGCCCGGCGCCGATGGCATGGCCGACCAGCGCGACCAGCGTCTCGAGGACAATACGCTCGACTTCGACCTGGGCGGCCTGACCTTCGAGCCGGTCTCCAGCAATGAGCCGATCGCGATGGCGGGTCCCGGCGCCGCTGCCGCGCAGGACGATACCGCCGTGCCCGACCTCGACTTCGCACTGGACCCGGTCACCCCGGCCGACGTGACCGCCGCCCCGGCGCCGGCTGCCGAGGAGCCGTTCGATCTGGCCTTCGACATGGGCTTCGACGAGCCGGCGCCGGGGACGGCCGCGGATGCCAGCGCCGCCGGCGTCCCGGGCGCGGACGTCGACATGGCCGGCCTGGCCGCCGAGTTCGACCTGCCGCCGCTGCCGGAGGTCGTGGAGGAGGCTCCTGCGGCGGCCACGTCTTCGGCCGCGATGGAAGACCCGCTGTTCGACCTCGACACGATGGACTTCGGCCTGCCGCCGACGCCGGCGCAGCCGGCCGCCGTCGCCGAAGCGACCCCGTTCCATGAGGAGCTGCCTGCCGCGCTTGCCGCGCCGGCCGCCGCTTCAGCGGTCGCGCCGGCGCCGGCCGGCATGGCGGACGACCCGCTGTTCGACCTCGACATGATGGATTTCGGCAGCCCGTCCGGGCAGGCGCCTGCCGCTGCGCCTGCGGCGGCAGCGTTTGCCCAGCCATCCGTCGAGCCCTTCGACTTCGACGCCCCGCCGGCAGCCGCTGCGCCGGCAAGCACGCCGGACCTCGACGACGATCCGTTCGCCCTGCCGGAATTGCCGGCAGCGACGCCGGCCGGCGCCACCGTCCCGATGCCGGGCGTGCCGGCCGAGCCTTCGTTCGACCTGGCCGACATCGACCTCGACCTGCCGCCGGCCGACCAGCCGGGCGCAGTGCCGGGCCACGACATGCCCCCCCCGCAGGAGGCCGAGCCGGCCGCCATGTCGCCCGAGCATATGGAAATGGAAACCAAGCTCGATCTCGCGATCGCCTACCAGGAAATCGGTGACAAGGAAGGCGCACGCGAGCTGCTCGACGAAGTCATCAAGGGTGGCAGCAGCGAACAGGTGAGCAAGGCCAGCGCAATGCGCTCCCTGCTCGCGTGAGGCGCATCGCACTGGGTGTCCAGTATGTAGGCACCGCCTGGAACGGCTACCAGAAGCAGCCGTCGCGCAACACGGTCCAGGACCAGCTCGAGATCGGCCTCGAGAAGTTCGCCTGTACGACGCTTGCCACCACCTGCGCCGGGCGCACCGACGCCGGTGTGCACGGCATCGAGCAGGTCGTCCACTTCGACACGGAACTCGACCGCACCATGCAGAGCTGGGTGCGCGGCGTGAATGCCTTCCTGCCCGAATCGATCGTGGTGCGCTGGGCGCACGAGGTCAAGCCGGACGCCGAGGGCCAGGACTTCCACGCGCGTTTCTCGGCGCGCTCGCGCACCTATCACTACGTGCTCTACAACAATCCGAACCCGTCGGCGCTGCTGGCCGGCCGGGCAGGGTGGGTGTTCCGTCCGCTGGACGTGGCGCGCATGGTCGAGGCCGGGCAGTACCTGATCGGCGAGCACGACTTCTCGGCCTTCCGCGCCTCCGGCTGCCAGGCCAATTCGCCGGTCAAGCAGATGCACGAGGTCGGCATCCAGCGCTACGGCGACGTGATCGTGTTCACCGTGCGCGCCAGCGCGTTTCTCCATCACATGGTGCGCAACATCGTCGGCTCGCTCATCTACGTGGGCACGGGCCGCAACGAGCCGGGCTGGATGAAAGAGGTGCTGGAGAGCCGCTCGCGCGACGTGGCCGCCCCCACTTTCATGCCGGACGGCCTGTACCTGGCCAAAATCGATTACGATCCCAAGTGGGGATTGCCGCAGGAGCCTGCGCATCCTTTGCCGTGGCTTTGAGCCACCCTTCTGGAATCACTATGCAACGCACCCGTATCAAAATCTGCGGCATCACGCGCGAGGAAGACCTGCGCGCGGCCGTCTCGATGGGCGCCGACGCGCTCGGTTTCGTGTTCTACCCGAAGAGCCCGCGCTACGTCACGCCCGAGCAGGCGGCCGAGCTGTGCAAGGCGCTGCCGCCCTACGTGAGCGCGGTGGCGCTGTTCGTCAACGCCAGCGTGGAAGAGGTCAGGGCAGTGGCGGCCAGGGCGCCGCTGTCGCTCATCCAGTTTCACGGGGATGAAACGGCCGAGCAATGCGCAGAGCTGGCCGCGGCCGTGCAGCGCCCCTTCGTGCGGGCCTTCCGCGTGAGGCCGGACACAACGCATGGCGAGCTGCTAGAATACGAGCGTGCATACCGCGCCGCCAGTCCCTGGTTCTCCGGCCTCCTGCTGGACACCTGGGTAGACGCCTACGGCGGCGCAGGAAAGGTTTTCGATTGGTCTCTCGTCCCAAAAGAGCTCGCGCCTCGGGTCGTTTTGAGTGGTGGCTTGAACGTACAAAACGCGACTGACGCGGTGGTACGTGTTCGTCCCTTCGCGGTCGACGTCAGCAGTGGCGTCGAAGCGCAGAAGGGCATCAAGGACGCCCGCAGGATCGCCGACTTCGTTGGCGCCGTGCGGGCCGCCGACGCCATTGCATCGAGTGAGAACCAACATGAAAGATCGTCCTAGCGGAAATGCTCCGCTGTTCCAGACCCCGGATTACCAGCTGCCCGACCAGACCGGGCACTTCGGCCCCTACGGCGGCAGCTTTGTCGCCGAAACCCTGTCCCATGCCCTGGCCGAGCTCAACGAAGCCTACGCGCGCTATTCGAACGATCCCGAATTCCTCGAAGAATTCCGCTACGAACTGGCGCACTTCGTCGGCCGTCCATCGCCCGTCTATCACGCCAGGCGCTGGTCAAGCCAGGCCGGCGGGGCCCAGATCTTCTTCAAGCGCGAAGACCTGAACCACACCGGCGCGCACAAGATCAACAACGTGATCGGCCAGGCCCTGCTGGCGCGCCGCATGGGCAAGAAGCGCATCATCGCCGAGACCGGCGCCGGCCAGCACGGCGTGGCCACCGCCACCATCTGCGCCCGCTTCGGCCTCGAATGCGTGGTGTACATGGGCAGCGAAGACGTCAAGCGCCAGGCGCAGAACGTCTACCGCATGAAACTGCTGGGCGCGACCGTCGTACCGGTGGAGTCGGGCTCCAGGACCCTGAAGGACGCGCTCAACGAAGCGATGCGCGACTGGGTCACCAACATCGAAAACACCTTCTACATCATCGGCACCGTGGCGGGCCCGCACCCGTACCCGATGATGGTGCGCGACTTCCAGTCGGTGATCGGCGAGGAATGCCGCGTGCAGATGCCTGCCATGACCGGGCGCCAGCCGGACTACGTGCTGGCCTGCGTCGGCGGCGGCTCCAACGCGATGGGCATCTTCTACCCCTACATCGACGAGCCGGGCGTGAAGCTGGTCGGCGTCGAGCCGGCGGGCGAGGGGCTGGAGACGGGCAAGCATGCGGCGTCCCTGAGCGCCGGCATCCCGGGCGTCCTGCACGGCAACCGCACCTACCTGCTGCAGGATGCGAACGGGCAGATCATCGAGACGCATTCGGTGTCCGCCGGCCTGGATTACCCGGGCGTGGGGCCGGAGCATGCCTGGCTGAAGGACATCAAGCGCGCCGAGTACGTGTCGATCACGGACGAGGAGGCCTTGGCCGCCTTCCACGACTGCTGCCGCATCGAAGGAATCATCCCGGCGCTGGAATCCTCGCACGCGATCGCGTACGCGGTAAAGCTGGCAAGCACGCTGCCGGAAGACCAGCTCATCCTGGTCAACCTGTCGGGCCGCGGCGACAAGGACATGCACACGGTGGCGCAGAGGATGGGCCTGGACTTCGGCTGAAAGCAGCTGCCCATCTTTGCCCATCCATCCGTGTACCCTTGAAAGAAAGAACAGCATGTCCCGTATCGCTTCGACCTTTGCCGCGCTGAAGGCGCAGAACAAGACCGGCCTGGTCACCTTCATTACCGCCGGCGACCCCGGCCCCGAACTGACCGTGCCCCTGATGCACGCCCTGGTGGAGGGCGGCGCCGACGTCCTGGAACTGGGCGTTCCGTTTTCCGACCCGATGGCCGAGGGCCCGGTCATCCAGCGCGCCTGCGAGCGCGCACTGAAGTTCAATATCGGCCTGTCCGACGTCTTCAACTTCGTGCGCGAGTTCCGCAAGACCAACACCACCACCCCGGTGGTCCTGATGGGCTACGCCAACCCGGTCGAACGCATCGGTCCCGACAACTTCATTCGCTGCGCGAAGGAAGCAGGCGCCGACGGCGCGATCGTGGTCGACTACCCGCCGGAAGAGTGCGCGGCCTTTGCCGAGGCCATGCGCGCCGCCGACCTCGACCTGATCTTCCTGCTGGCCCCGACCTCGACCACCAAGCGGGTGCAGCAGGTGGCCCAGTACGGCAGCGGCTTCAGCTACTACGTATCGCTCAAGGGCGTCACCGGCGCCGGCAGCATCGACACCGCCGACGTGGCGCGCCGCGTCAATGCGATCCGCGAGCATGTGAAGCTGCCGATCGGCGTGGGCTTCGGCATCCGCGACGGCGCCACGGCGCGGGCCGTGGCGGAAGTGGCCGATGCCGTCGTGATCGGCAGCCGCATCATCCAGGAGCTGGAGTCGGTGCCGAAGGAAAACGCCGTGGAAGCGGTGCGGACCTTTACCGCAGGCATCCGTAGCGCGCTGGACGCCTGAACGGGGATTGCATCCACGCGTCGAGGAGCTGCCCGGTAGCGCTCCCGATGCCTGTCGATCGCTTCGCCATGCGGATTGCCCTTGTCCGTATTGCCGCCGCCGAGGGACGCCGCTGGGCGTCCCTTTTTTACGCGCCATGAATGGGATGCGACCAGGGCATTCCCCTGGGCCGGTCCATGGGTTACATTGGCTGTGTTTCAAAATAACAACTCAACAGGCATCCCATGAAAAAGCAGATCATCCACATCTCCGTCCTCCAGTCGGCCAAGGTCATGGCCGTGCTCTACCTGGTGCTGTCGCTGCCGATGGTGCTGCTGATGGCCGTGCCTGCCATGTTCAGCGGCCAGGAATTCTCGCTCGCGATGCTCATCCTGATGCCGGTGCTCTACACCCTCATCGGCTTCATCTTCACCGCGCTCGGCGCCTGGGTCTACAACATCGTCGCGGCCAGGGTCGGTGGCTTCGAGTTCGCGACCGCCGAGGTCGACAAGAACTAGGAAGCTGCAAGACAGGCCGGCATCGGGCAGGCGCGCAGCCACTGGCAATCATGTCGGATTGCTAATTGGCAGGGCGACAGCATTCGACAAGCGAGGCGCTTGCGGCTACACTACCGCCACTTCGAAGACTTGCCGCAAGGAGAAAAGATGAGTTGGCTAGAAAAACTGCTGCCCCCACGGATCCAGCGCTCCGATGCCGCCAAGAGCAAGACCATGCCCGAAGGGCTGTGGGTCAAGTGCCCGTCGTGTGAAGCGGTCCTGTACCGCGCCGACCTGGAATCGAACCAGCACGTTTGCCCGAAGTGCGACCACCACATGCGCATCCGCGCCCGCGAGCGCCTCGATGCGCTGCTTGACGAAGGCGGCCGCTACGAGATCGGCCAGGAAGCCCTGCCGGTCGATACCCTGAAGTTCAAGGACAGCAAGAAGTACCCGGACCGCCTCAAGCAGGCCATGGACGCCACCGGCGAGACCGATGCCCTCATCGTGCAGGGCGGCTCGATCATGAGCCTGCCGGTCGTCGTCGCCTGCTTCGAATTCGAATTCATGGGCGGCTCGATGGGCTCGGTCGTCGGCGAGCGCTTCGTGCGCGGCGCCCAGGTGGCGCTGGAGCAGAAGGTGCCTTTCATCTGCATCACCGCCACCGGCGGCGCCCGCATGCAGGAAGGCCTGCTGTCGCTGATGCAGATGGCCAAGACCACCGCCATGCTGACCAAGCTGTCGGAAAAGAAGCTGCCGTTCATTAGCGTGCTGACCGACCCGACCATGGGCGGCGTCTCGGCTTCGTTCGCCTTCATGGGCGACGTCGTCATTGCCGAGCCGAAGGCCCTGATCGGCTTCGCCGGCCCGCGCGTGATCGAGAACACCGTGCGCGAAAAACTGCCGGAAGGCTTCCAGCGTGCCGAGTTCCTGGTGCAGAAGGGCGCCGTCGACATGATCGTCGACCGCCGCAAGATGCGCGAAGAAATCGCGCGCCTGCTGGCCCTGCTGCAAAACCAGGCTGCCGACGCACTGGCCTGATTGGTCTCCTGATCCCGTTCCCGGTGCGGGCGCCCATGCGTCCGCACCAGCGCCCCGCGCACCATCCTTGAGCTTCATTCCCATGTCCACTCTCCCGACCACCTTGCCCGACTGGCTGGCGCTGCTCGAGTCGCGCCATGCCGAAACCCATATCGACATGGGCCTCGACCGCGTGCGCGCCGTCAAGGAACGCCTGCAGCTCGCCTTCAGCTGCCCCGTGATCATGGTGGCCGGCACCAATGGCAAGGGCTCGACCTGCGCCATGCTGGAAGCCGTGCTGCTGCAGTCCGGCTACCGCGTCGGCCTGTACATCAAGCCGCACTTCCTCGACTTCAACGAGCGCGCCCGCATCAACGGCGAGATGGCATCCAGCGAAGCGCTGGTGGAGGCCTTCGATGCGGTGGAAAGCGTGCGCGGCGACGTGGCGCTGACCTACTTCGAATTCACCACGCTCGCGATCATGCACCTGCTCTCGAAGAGCGGGGTGGATGTCGCGATCCTGGAAGTCGGGCTGGGCGGACGCCTGGACGCCGTCAACGTGGTCGATGCCGATGTTGCCATCGTCACCAGCGTGGACA
Organism: Massilia consociata; assembly: GCF_042432755.1. NCBI lineage: Bacteria > Pseudomonadati > Pseudomonadota > Betaproteobacteria > Burkholderiales > Oxalobacteraceae > Massilia > Massilia consociata. The sequence continues at coordinate 70,146 of NZ_JBHLWP010000013.1, read as the reverse complement.
TCGACCACACCGACTACCTCGGCGACACGCGTGAAAAAATCGGCTTCGAAAAGGCCGGTATCTTCCGCGCCGGGAAGGCCGCGATCTGCAGCGACCCGGTGCCGCCGCAATCGCTGATCAAGCATGCCGAGGACATCGGCGCCGACCTGTGGCTGATCGGGCGCGACTTCAACTACCAGGGCGACCAGCAACAGTGGAGCTATGGCGGCCGCGGCCAGCGCCGCAATTCGCTGGCCTATCCGGCCCTGCGCGGCGCCAACCAGCTGCTCAATGCCTCGGCCGCCCTGGCCGCGCTCGAAGTGCTGCGCCTGGAGCTGCCCTGCGGCGCGCAGGAAGTGCGCGCGGGCCTGGCCATGGTCGAGCTGCCGGGACGCTTCCAGGTGCTGGCGGGCCGGCCCACCCAGGTGCTGGACGTCGCCCACAACCCGCACGCCGCCGCGGCGCTCGCGCAAAACCTCGGCAACATGGGCTTCCACCGCTACACCTACGCGGTGTTCGGCATCATGGAAGACAAGGATATTGACGCCGTGATCGCGCCGATGCGCGACATCGTCGACCACTGGTGCGTCACCGCGCTGCCCTCGCCGCGCTCCAGCGATCCGGCCAAACTGGCGGAAAAGCTCGCCGGATTGCGGCCGGCAGGCGCGAAAGAGGACGATTTTTCGGTCACCACCTTCGCCAACCCGGCCGAGGCCTATGCGAATGCCGTGAGCCGCGCAGGGGAGAATGATAGAATTGTGGTCTTTGGCTCGTTCTACACGGTCGCCGGCGTGATGGCGGCCCGCAAATCCTCATTACACTGATAACAGAAACGCATGGGCTTGTTCTCGTTCGGTACTAAAAACAAGCAAGACACGGTCCGGGACAGCGGGCACTTCGTCAAGGAAGACGATGCAGCCTACGGCGAGCGCGCCCGCGCCAAGCGCGCGTCGCACGCGGGCGACGGAGCGCGCGGCAAGCGCGCCGCCGACCCGATCCTGCCCGAGAAGAAGCGCGCGCGCCGGCGCTTGGTGGGCGCCATCGCACTGGCCCTGGCAGCCGCCGTCGGCCTGCCGATGCTGCTCGATTCCGAGCCCAAGCCGCTCGGCGCCGACATCGCCATCCATATCCCGTCGAAGGACAAGGCCGCGCCGCTGCCGGTGCCGGCCGCCGCCGCCGTCGACAGCGGGGAAGAGATCGTCGAGCCGACCGATACCGAGGTGCAGCCTGCACCGGCGTCGGCAGCCGCGCCGGCCGACCCGCCGCCGCTGCGCACCCTCGACACGCGCCCGCCCGCCGCCCGCGCCGACGCCGGGCTGCAGAACGCCGAGCCGCCCAAGCCTGAGCCGAAGCGTCCCGAGGCGGACAAGCCGGCCCTCGAAAAGAAGCCGGTCAAGCTCGCGGAAGCCGAACCGAAGAAGGTCGAGAAGCCCGCGGCCAAGCCGGCCGAAGACAAGCCGCGTGCAGTCAACGACGACGCTGCCCGCGCACTGGCGCTCCTGGAAGGCAAGCCGCCCGTGAAGGCCGAAGGCCCGTCGCAGAGGTACATCGTGCAGGTCGCGGCACTGGCGACCCCGGAAAAGGTCGAAGAACTGCAGGGCCGCTTGCGCGCAGCCGGCGTATCCTCCTTCACCGAGCGTTCGGGCGACCTGATCCGCGTGCGCGTGGGCCCGTTCGGCAAGGAAGAGGCGGACAAGATCCGCGCCAAGCTCGTCGGCATGGGCCTGTCGAGCAAGATGGTGCCGCTCTGATCCAGGCGTTTTGATGGAAAGCGACGCGGCGTGACGATTTTCGATTATCTGGTCCTGTTCGTCCTGGTTTCGTCCGTTATCATCTCCACCTTGCGCGGCCTGGTGAAGGAAATCCTCTCCCTGCTGGGCTGGGTGGTGGCCTTCGTGGTGGCGAACGCCTACGGCGCGCAGCTGGCGCCGATGCTGCCGGAGCTGATGCCGGGCGATACGGCGCGCCTGATCATGGCCTTCATCGTCCTGTTCCTTGGCGTGCGTATCCTGATGGGCCTGCTGTCGCTGGCCATCGGGGCGCTCATCACCGCATCGGGCCTGAGCCTGGCCGATCGGGGACTCGGGGGATTGTTCGGCCTGGCGCGGGGCATTGTAATCGTGCTTGCCGCCGTCATATTGAGCGGGATGACTTCCATCCCGCAACAGGATTTCTGGAAAAATGCGCTGCTGTCGCCGATGGCGGAAACAGGAGCGCGCACGGTCAAACCTTTCCTTCCTGCGGCACTGGCCGAGCACGTCAGGTTTTGATCCAACGGTTTCAACTTTTTGTAATCCAAGCAGTCCAGTCTTTAGGAGCGCACCATGTGTGGCATCGTCGGCGTCGTCTCGAACAATCCCGTCAACCAGCTTTTGTATGACGCGTTGCTGCTGCTGCAGCACCGTGGCCAGGATGCGGCGGGCATTGCAACCAATCACAGCAGCATGTTTTCGATGTACAAGGCCAACGGCCTGGTACGTGACGTGTTCCGCACCCGTAACATGCGTACGCTGCAGGGCAACACCGGTATCGGCCACTGCCGCTATCCGACCGCCGGCTCCTCGAGCGAGGAAGAGGCGCAGCCGTTCTACGTCAACGCACCGTTCGGCATCACCCTGGCCCACAACGGCAACCTGACCAACCAGGCCCAGCTCAAGGAAGAGCTGTTCAAGAACGACCGCCGCCACATCAACACCGACTCCGACTCGGAAGTGCTGCTGAACGTGCTGGCCCACGAGGTCCAGGAAGCGGCCGACGGCTACAAGCTGGACACCGACGCCATCTTCAAGGCGGTCGCCGCGGTACACCGCCGCGTGCGCGGCGCCTATGCCGTGGTGGCGCAGATCGCAGGCCATGGCATGCTGGCCTTCCGCGACCCGTTCGGCATCCGTCCGCTGTGCCTCGGCATGAACGAGGGCGAGCACGGCACCGAATACCTGGTGGCGAGCGAATCCGTGGCGCTGGAAGGCCTGGGCTTCCGCTTCGTGCGCGATATCGCCCCGGGCGAGGCCATCTTCATCAGCAACGACGGCACGCTGCACGAGCGTCAGTGCGCCGAGAACCCGTCGCTGAACCCGTGCGCTTTCGAATACGTCTACCTGGCGCGCCCGGATTCGGTGATCGACGGCGCGTCGGTCTACGCCACCCGCCTGCGCATGGGTGAATACCTGGCCGACAAGATTCGCAAGGAAATCCCGGTCGAAGAGATCGACGTGGTCATGCCGATTCCCGATTCCTCGCGTCCGGCGGCGATCCAGCTGGCGCTGAAGCTCGGTGTCGAGTACCGCGAAGGCTTCATCAAGAACCGCTACATCGGCCGCACCTTCATCATGCCGGGCCAGAACATGCGCAAGAAGTCGGTGCGCCAGAAGCTCAACGCGATCGGGTCCGAGTTCAAGGACAAGAACGTGCTGCTGGTCGACGACTCGATCGTGCGCGGCACCACCAGCCGCGAGATCGTGCAGATGGCGCGCGACGCCGGCGCCCGCAAGGTCTACTTCGCTTCGGCTGCGCCGCCGGTGCTGTACCCGAACGTGTACGGCATCGACATGCCGACGCGCGACGAGCTGATCGCCCATGGCCGCACCAACGAGGAAATCTGCGCGGAGATCACCGCCGACCGCCTGGTCTACCAGGACGTGGATGCGCTCAAGAAGGCGATCTCGGACGTCAACCCGGCGTTGAAGAACTTCGAGGCTTCGTGCTTCGACGGCGTGTACGTGACCGGCGACGTGACCCCGGAATACCTGGATCGCCAGGAGTCGGCACGCCACAAGGGTGGCAGCAAGGGTGTGGAGGACGCGGCGACCAACCAGCTCAACCTCAACCGCCCGGTCACGGCCGAGTGACGGGGGCGGCATGACGGACAAGCGCTACGGTTTCACGACCACCATCCTGCACAACGACCGCAGGAAGAGCATCGAGCAGGGCTCGCTGCACAAGCCGGTGCACACCTCGGTGGCCTTCGGCTACGGCGATGCGCGCCAGCTGGCTTCGGTCTTCCAGGGCAAGGAGCCGGGCTTCCGCTACGGCCGCCAGGGCAACCCGACCGTCGGCGCGCTCGAGGACAAGATCACCAGGATGGAAGACGGCGTTGGCACGCTGTGCTTCGCCACCGGGATGGGCGCCATCGGCGCGCTGTTCCAGGCGTTGCTGCGTGCGGGCGACCACATCGTGTCTTCGTCCTTCCTGTTCGGCAATACCAACAGCCTGTGGCAGACGGTGGCAGGGCAGGGCGTGGCCGTGGATTTCGTCGACGCGACCGATGTCGCCAAGGTCGAAGCGGCCCTGACCCCGGACACGCGCATGGTCTTCGTCGAGACCATCGCCAATCCGCGCACCCAGGTGGCCGACCTGGCGCGCATCGGTGAGCTGTGCCGCGCGCGCGGCATCCTGTACGTGGTCGACAACACGATGACCACGCCTTACCTGTTCCGCCCGAAAACGGTCGGCGCGGGGCTGGTGGTGAACTCGCTGACCAAGTCGATCGGCGGCCACGGCAATGCCCTGGGCGGCGCGCTGACCGACACCGGCCTGTTCGACTGGAGCGCCTACCCGCACATCGCGGCCAACTTCCGCAAGCAGCCGGTAGCAGCCCAGGGCCTGGCCCAGCTGCGCGCCAAGGCGCTACGCGACTTCGGGGCGGCGCTCGGGCCGGAAGCGGCGCACCACATCGCGGTGGGCGCCGAAACGCTGGCGCTGCGCATGGAGCGCACCAGCAGCAATGCGCTGGCGCTGGCGCAGATGCTCGAGGCGGACGAGCGCGTGTCCGCCGTGTACTATCCCGGCCTGGCCTCGCATCCCCAGAACGGCATCACGCGGGAGCTGTTCCGCGCCGGCGGCTCGCTGCTCAGCTTCGAGCTGGTGGAGTCGATCGACCCCTTTGACTACCTGAACCGCCTCAAGCTCGGCATTCCGGCCAGCAACCTGGGCGACACCCGCACCCTGGTGATCCCGGTGGCGCACACCATCTTCTTCGAGATGGGGGCGGAGCGGCGCGCCAGCATGGGCATCGCCGAGTCGCTGATCCGGGTCTCGGTCGGCATCGAGGATACCGACGACCTGCTGATGGATTTCCGCCAGGCGCTCGACGCCTGAGCGGTCGGCGCGCTCTCCGGCGGCCGCAGGCTGCGGTCGTCAAAACGGCGCCTGTGGTTGCCGTTGTCAAAACGGCTCCTGTGGTCGCCGTCGTCAAAACGGCTCCTGTGGTTGCCGTCGTCAAAACGGCGCCTGTGGTCGCCGTCGTCAAAACGGCTCCGGTGGTCGCCGTCGTCAAAACGGCTCCTGTGGTCGCCGTTTTGTTTCAGCGGTTGAGCGGGGCGGGGGATTGCCGCTATCATGGGATTCTTTCCTCTTTCATCACCTGCCATGAAGACCAAGCTGTTCCTTGCATCCCTGCTGCTGTGCGGGTCCGCCTTTGCCGGGGAACTTGAAGATGCGCACGCCCTGTTCGCCAAGAAGGACTACGCGCAGGCGCAAAAGATCTACACGAAGCTGGCCAATGCCGGCAATCCGGAAGCCCAGCAGGCGCTCGGCCAGATGGTCTGGTATGGTGAAGCGGGGCAGGTGGACGAGGCGAAGGCGCGCGAGCTGTTCAAGAAGGCCGCGGCCAAGGGCAACAAGGTCGCAGCCGCGTCGCTCGACGTGATGGACCAGCGCGTCAAGCGCCGCGCCGAGATCGACTACTGGATCAAGGGCTACGACGGGGAAGACCTGAAGTCAGGCGAGTTCCGCTGCGTGGCGCCGCGCATTCCGGCGATGTCGAAGATTAATACGGACATCGACCGCATCGGCAATGCCGTGACCGCGTGGCAGGAGTGCTACAACAAATTCGTCACCAACCTGAACGCGGCAATGCCGCTGACCAAGCGCATCCCGGCCGATATCGCCAAGCTGATGAACAAGGACGAGACCGAGCAGTCGACGGCTTACCTGACCCAGCTGCAGTCCAACCTCACCGAGGAAGCGAAGGTGAGCTCGAAGCTGGTGCTCGCCGATTTCGCGGCCTGGCGCGCGGCGACCGAGGCATATGTGGCCGAGCACAACGCGATGGTGAAGGGCTTGCAGGAGGCGAAGAAGAGAGGGGAGTGAAGCGTTGGAGGCTACTCGCCGAAATGGGATTCCCGCACAGGCGGGAACCCGATTTTAGAAGCGCAGTGTCAGCATGTCAGTGCCAGCTGCGCATCAGTCCAACCGCCAGCCCCTCGAGCGCGAACTCGTCTTCCGGCTTTACCTGGATCACTTTGAAATCAGGATTTTCCGGCAGCAGTTCGACCAGGCTGCCTGTCTTGCGGTAGCGCTTGACGGTGACTTCCTCGCCAAGTCGCGCGACCACGATCTGGCCGTTCTTGGCGCTGTCGATCTTCTTCACGGCGAGGAAATCGCCGTCGCAGATGCCGGCATCGCGCATCGACCAGCCCTTGACCTTCAGCAGGAAATCCGGACGCGCCGAGAACATCGCGGCATCGACGGAATAGGTGGCTTCGACGTGTTCCTGGGCCAGGATGGGCGAGCCGGCAGCCACGCGTCCGACCAGCGGCAGCGACATCATGAGCGCCGGCGGCACCATCGGGACCTGTTCGACGGAAGCGCCGACCAGGCGGATGCCGCGCGAGGTGCCCGGCGAAATCTCGATCGCGCCCTTGCGCGCCAGGGCCTGCAGGTGTTCTTCGGCCGCATTGGCCGACTTGAAGCCCAGCTCGGCCGCGATTTCGGCGCGGGTCGGCGGGAAGCCGGTGTTTTCGATCGCTTCCTTGATCAGGTTAAGGATCTGTTCTTGCCTTGCAGTGAGCTTGAGCATGGATGTGTTACGGCAAATGGTTGTAAGAGCAGACTGTATTTTTGTACAGTATTCTGATATGCGCAAGGGCAAACACGGGAAAAGTGTAAAAAAATTGTGCAATGCGGGTTGCGGTCAGCGCGGACTGTGGCGCGATGCACGCAAATTGGGTTCCCGCCTTCGCGGGAACGACGTGCTATTGCTACAAACTCCGGTTGCGCCCAGCCTTGCCCGAGTCCTGAAAGCCGTCGTATGCCCCATTGGGGCCTACGACTTCCGGCGAAGGCCGGAACCCAATTTCGTTGCTTCACGTTGGCGTACGCGTCCCCTGTAACAACAACCCCAGTTCCCAACCGCCTCTTTTTCCGGCTATAATGGCAGGCTTTCCCTTCCCACACTCGTCTTGACGCCGAGGTGGGCATTTGTTTAAACGTCCTCAAGGAGTGTTGCATGCGTCATTATGAAATCGTTTTTATCGTCCATCCGGACCAGAGCGAGCAGGTTCCGGCGATGATCGAGCGTTACAAGACCACGGTGACCACCCGCGGCGGTAACATCCATCGCGTGGAAGACTGGGGCCGCCGCCAGATGGCTTACCAGATCCAGAAGCTGCCGAAGGCTCACTACATCTGCATGAACATCGAGTGCGACAACGAGACCCTGGTCGAGCTGGAAACCGCATTCAAGTTCAACGATGCCGTCCTGCGTCACCTGACCGTCAAGATGAAGAAGGCCGAAACCGCTCCGTCGCCGATGATGAAGTCGGTGCAGCGCGAAGACGCAGCCAAGAGCCACCGCGCGGAAGCAGCAGCCGCTGCCCCGGCCGCCGCTGCTTGATTGTTGACTGAGTTTTTCCAGGAAGTCCCAGAACCAGCGCAGTGAATCAACTTCAGCTCATCGCGACCATCGCGGAGCGGGATGTGCTGCGTTACACCCCGGCCGGCGTCCCCATCGTGGGTGCCATCCTGTCGCATAGTTCGCAGCAGGAAGAGGCCGGAGTCGCAAGGCTGGTCGCATTCGAAGTCCCCGCGCTGGCCGCGGGCGAGATTTCGGGCAGGCTGGCCGGCGCCGAACTCGGCGCCGCGTACCGGTTCGACGGCTTCCTCGCACGGAAAAACCGCAACAGCAAAGCCTTGGTGTTTCACATTATTGATTTCAGTGCCGCATAGTCGACGACTACGGCGCGTTAGATTACAGATACAGGAGCCTCGAAATGGCATTCGGTAAAAAGTTCGACAAAAACAAAGCTAAAGAAAAACTCAAGCGCAAACAGCAGAACCCGCTGTTCAAGCGCAAGAAGTTCTGCCGCTTCACCGCAGCAAACGTGGAACAGGTTGACTACAAAGACGTCGACACCCTGAAGGACTTCGTCCAGGAAAACGGCAAGATCATGCCGGCACGCCTGACCGGCACCAAGGCGCACTACCAGCGCCAGGTCGACACCGCCATCAAGCGCGCACGCTACCTCGCGCTGCTGCCGTACACCGACCTGCACAACGCTTAATCGCGTCGGTCAGTTCAGAATATCCTGGAGAAAAAACATGCAAGTTATCCTTTTGGAAAAAGTTGTTAACGTCGGCAACCTGGGCGACGTGGTCAAGGTCAAGGACGGTTACGCACGTAACTTCCTGATCCCGCAGAAGATGGCACGCCGTGCTACCCAGGCCGCCGTGGCTGAATTCGAAGTCAAGCGCGCCGAACTGGAAAAAGCAGCAGCTGAAAAGCTGTCGGCTGCCCAGGCACAAGGCGACAAGCTGAGCGGCATGACCGTCACCATCGCCCAGAAGGCGGGCGTGGACGGCCGTCTGTTCGGTTCGGTCACCAACTTCGACATCGCCGAAGCCCTGAGCAAGCAAGGCTTCCCGGTCGAGAAGTCGCAGGTTCGCATGCCGACCGGCCCGCTGAAGACCACCGGCGAATTCCCGGTTGCCGTCGCGCTGCACACCGATGTCGTCTCGGACATCACCATCGCCGTCGTCGGCGAAGCTGCTTAAGTCTTTGACGTAAGCAACTGTTGTATAAATGAAAAAGCCGGGTTCGCCCGGCTTTTTTTGCGTCCTGAAAAACGCGGCAATTATGACAGCCGCATGACAGGAGAAGGTATAATGCCCGCCATGAATTCTCCAGCCGATCCGCAAGTCGATTCCCTGCGCATTCCACCGCACTCCATCGAGGCAGAACAGTCCGTCATCGGCGGCCTGCTGCGCGATAACGCGGCGTGGGACCGCATCGCCGACTTCATGCACGCGGACGATTTCTACCGCTACGACCACCGCATCATCTTCGAGCAGATGGTCCGCCTGATCAACGCCGGCAAGCCGGCGGACGTGATCACGGTGTACGAGGCCTGCAACATGCTCGGCAAGGCCGAGGAAGTCGGCGGCCTGCAATACCTGAACGCGATGGCGCAGAACACGCCGTCGGCGGCCAACATCCGCCGCTATGCCGAGATCGTGCGCGACCGCGGCATCCTGCGCAAGCTCATCACCGTCGCCGACGAGATCTCGGGCAATGCCTTCAACCCGCAAGGCAAGGAAGTCAAGCAGATGCTTGACGAAGCCGAATCGAAGATTTTTGCGATCGCCGAGTCGGGCGCCCGAGGCGCTCAGGGCTGGAACCCGATCCAGCCGCTGCTCACGCAGGTGGTCGAACGTATCGACGAGCTGTACTCGCGCGAGAACCAGGGCGAGATCACCGGCGTGCCGACCGGCTTCATCGACCTCGACCGCATGACTTCCGGCCTGCAGCCGGGCGACCTGGTCATCGTCGCCGGCCGTCCGTCGATGGGCAAGACCGCATTTTCGGTCAACATCGGCGAGAACGTCGCGATCGAAGCCGGCTTGCCGGTGGCCGTGTTCTCGATGGAGATGGGCGGCGCCCAGCTGGCCATGCGTATGCTCGGTTCGGTCGGCCAGCTCGACCAGCACCGCCTGCGTACCGGCCGCCTGAACGACGAGGACTGGCCGCGCCTTACGCACGCCATCCAGAAGATGAACGACGCCCAGCTCTACATCGACGAAACGCCGGCGCTGAACCCGATCGAGATGCGCGCCCGGGCACGACGCCTGGCGCGCCAGTGCGGCAAGCTGGGCCTGATCATCGTCGACTACCTGCAGCTGATGCAGGGCAGCCAGCCGGGCGACAACCGCGCGGCCGAGATCTCGGAAATCTCGCGAAGCCTGAAGGGCCTGGCCAAGGAACTGCATTGCCCGGTCATCGCGCTGTCCCAGCTGAACCGCTCGCTGGAACAACGTCCCAACAAACGTCCCGTCATGTCCGACCTGCGCGAATCCGGCGCTATCGAGCAGGATGCCGACGTCATCATCTTCCTGTATCGCGATGAGGTCTACAACCCCGATTCGCCCGATAAAGGAACCGCCGAGATCATCATCGGTAAGCAGCGTAACGGCCCGATCGGGGCAATTCGCCTTACCTGGATCGGCTCCTACACCAAGTTCGGCAACTACAGCGGTAACCTCGCCATCTACCAGGGCGATTAAGCTCCAAAGAAGTGCCTAGCGACGTATCTAAATAAAGCCGGCGCCAAGCCGGTTAACTTTGCCGCTGCCAGCCGTGGCAGCGGTTTCGAAGTCCCAAGAGATTCACAACGGAGAATAAAATGTTTGGACGCCTAATGCCCCAGGAGGGCAAGTTCTTTGACCTGTTCAACCAGCACGCCGCGCTGTGCGTGAAGGGCGCGCAGGAAATGGTTGGCTTGATGACCCACTTCGACGACCTGGAAACCCGCACCCACGCCGTCGAGAGCATCGAGAAAGAAGCGGACAAGATTACCTACACCTGCGTCGACCTGCTGCACAAGACCTTCATCACGCCGCTCGACCGTGACGACATCCACAAGCTGATCACCAGCATGGACGACATCCTGGACATGATGGAAGACGCTGCCCAGACCGTTTCCCTGTATGACCTGCACGCGGTGACGCCGGAAGCCGCACGCCTGGCCGAACTGTGCCTGTCGGCCTGCATGAAGGTGCAGGAGGCCGTCGCGCTGCTGCACGACATGGGCAACGCCCACCAGATCGTGGCCATTTGCGAAGAGATCGATCGCTTCGAGTCCGACGCCGACCACGTGATGCGTGCCGCCATGTCCAAGCTGTTCCGCGACGAACCGGACGTGCGCAACCTGATCAAGATGAAAGCGATCTACGAGATCCTCGAAACCGTCACCGACCGCTGCGAAGACGTCGCCAACATCGTCGAAGGCATCGTCGTCGAAAACGCATAACGCGCCAAGAACAAGAACAATTATGGAATCTCTACAAATCAGCATTTACGTGCTGGGTTTCCTGGTGCTGCTGGCGCTGGTATTCGACTTCATGAACGGCTTCCACGATTCGGCGAACTCGATCGCCACCGTGGTGTCGACGGGCGTGCTGAAACCTCAGGCCGCGGTGGCCATGGCGGCCTTCTTCAACTTCATCGCAATCTTCGTGGTCAGCATGAAGGTGGCGCAGACCATCGGCAAGGGGACGATCGTCGCCGATGTGGTGGACCATTACGTCATCTTCGGGGCCCTGGTCGGGGCCATCACCTGGAACCTGATCACCTGGTATTACGGCATTCCGTCGTCCTCGTCGCATGCGCTGATCGGCGGCCTGGTGGGCGCCGCGGTGGCCAAGGCCGGTACCGGCTCGCTGATCGCCGGCGGCCTGCTCAAGACCGTGGCCTTCATCGTCGTCGCGCCGCTGCTGGGTTTCGTGCTGGGATCGAGCATCATGCTGCTGGTGTCATGGATGTTCGTGAAATCGACGCCGCGCAAGGTCGACGTCTGGTTCCGTCGCCTGCAGCTGGCCTCGGCGGCGGGCTATTCGCTCGGCCACGGCGGCAACGACGCGCAAAAGACCATGGGCATCATCTGGATGCTCCTGATCGCGGCCGGCGTGACCAGCCCGGACGACGCGATGCCGCCGACCTGGGTCATCATCTCGTGCTACGCCGCGATCGCCTTCGGCACGCTGTTCGGCGGCTGGCGCATCGTCAAGACCATGGGCCAGAAGATCACCAAGCTCAAGCCGGTGGGCGGTTTCTGCGCGGAGACCGGCGGCGCCATGACGCTCCTGATGGCCACCTTTTTTGGCATCCCGGTCTCCACCACGCACACCATCACCGGCGCGATCGTCGGGGTGGGCGCCTCGCGCAAGACCTCGGCGGTGCGCTGGGGCGTCGCCGGCAACATCGTCTGGGCCTGGATCTTCACCATTCCGGCGTCGGCTTTCATGGCCGCCATCGCATGGTGGATCGGTACCAAGATCATGTAAGGCGCCATGTAACAGCGCCAGCTCCATGAAACAAGCCCGGCAATGCCGGGCTTGTTTCGTTGGGGGCGGCATGCTGTGCGGCGCTCCGTGCGGCCTTGCCGCGCCGGGCCTGCGGGTTATACTTGGTTCGCCGCTGCCCATGCCACGCAGGACCACCGATGAATCCGCGTACCGACGAGGCGAAGCCGGCCGGCGCCGCAATGGCCCGGCGGGCCTTCGGCCACCTGCACCCGCTCCTGGCGTTCCTGCGCCAACGGGCGTCCTTGCTGCTGGTGTGGCCGGCAATCGTGCTTACCGCTGGAATCGTGCTGTGGGGCTATGTTCTACTCGATATTGAGCACGAGCGGCGCGAACGGCAGGCCGAACTCGTGCAGCGGGTCGACGCCTATACGCGGGGTTTCGTCCAGCGCACGCAGCGCTCGATCGAGGACACCGACCGCTTCCTGCTGCTGTTGCGTCACAACTGGACCGTTTCCGGCGGACGAACCGAGCTGGCCGGCACCATCGAGGCGGGCATCTTCGCGAAAGAAAACATTGCCGCCGCAGGTGTGCTCGACCGCAACGGGGTGGTCGTCACAGGCACGCAAGTGGCCGTCCTGGGCCGGAATTTCAGCCACAAGCCTTACTTCGCCGCACAGCAGCGTTCCCAGGGCGACCACCTGTACGTCAGCGATCCGATCATCGGCGAGTTGACCCACCGCGAAGTGATCGTCTTCTCGCGCCCGCAGCTTGCGCCGGACGGGCGCTTCAACGGCATCGTGATGCTCTCCGTGCTGCCTTCCTTCTTTACCCAGCATTACACCGAACCCATCCTGGGCGAGCACGGTTTCGTCGGGGTGATCGGGGACGACGGCGTGGTGCGCGCCAGCCGCAAGGGAGGCAGCGTGAGTTCGGTGCGCGCGCCCTTCCTGCTCGCGCCGCCGCCTGCGGACAGGCCGGAAGGCGTGATGCGCCTGGACGGCAGCTGGTTTGCCGACGGCCGCGCGCGTATCACCGGCTGGCGGCCGATCCCGGGCCTGGGGCTGGTGGGCCTGGTCGGGGTGGACGAATACTCGGCAATGGCGGCCTTCCGCGACCACCGGCAGGATGCGCTCAACCGGGCCTGGTGGAACACCGCCTGGCTCGCGCTGGCCGCGCTGCTGGCCACCAGCTTCTACGTGCATGCCAAGTGGAAGCAGCACCAGATCGAAACGATCCGCGCCACCTACCGCCTGGCCACCGAGGACGCCGGCGAGGGCTTCTTCATCCACCGGCCGCTGCGCGACGCGCACGGCCGTGTCGTCGATTTCGAGGTGGTCGACTGCAACCAGTACGGCGCCGCGATGTTCGGCAAGCAGACGCAGCAGGTGGTGGGGCACCGCCTGTCGGAGTTCTATCAGGGCGAGCTGTTTCATGCGGCCTGCGAGCGGCTGTGCCAGGCACTCGAGACCGGGTTGTTCGACAAGGAAATCCCGGTAAGGGGGGCGCCGGAGACGCTGCTGAAAGCGCTGTGGATCCGTTACAAGGCGGTGCGCGCCGGCGACGACCTCGCGGTCACGATCCGCGACATCAGCGAAAGCAAGGCCCACTTGACCGAGCTCGAGCGCAGGAGCAATTCGGATGAGCTCACCGGCCTGCCGAACCGCTACTGGATCCAGCAGTACCTGCCGCGCGCGATCGAGGCGGCGCGCGCCGGCGGGCACGGCCTCGCCGTGCTGTTCATCGACCTCGACGGCTTCAAGACCGTCAACGATGTGCTCGGACACGCGGCCGGTGACGAACTGCTGCGCACCGTCGGCAAGCGCCTGAAGATCGCGGTGCGTCCGCGCGACCATGTGGTGCGCCTGGGCGGCGACGAATTCGTGGTCGTGCTGGAAAACATCGACAGCGAGGACGATGTCGAGCACGTTGCCGGCCGCGTGCTCGGGGCCTTCCGCGACGGCTTCCACCTGCATCACACTACCCACGTGCTGAACGCATCGATCGGGATCAGCCTGTTCCCCGAGCACGGCGACGATGCGCAGACGCTGCTCAAGAATGCCGATATCGCGATGTACTCGGTCAAGACGGAAGGGAAGGGCAATTTCCGCTTCTTCCAGTCGCGCTACTTCGAGGCGATCCGCGCCCGCCTGGAAACGGAGATGGAGCTGCGCAATGCACTCGACCAGCACCAGTTCATCGTGCATTACCAGCCGCGTGTGGACCTGGCCGAGGGCAAGGCGTCGAGCATGGAGGCCCTGGTGCGCTGGGAGCGTCCGGGCAAGGGGCTGACCGGACCGGACCGCTTCATCCCGCTGCTCGAGGAGACCGGCCTGATCGTGCGCCTGGGCGAGCAGGTGCTCGACAGCGTCTGCCGCCAGCTGGCCGACTGGTCGCGCGAGGGCGGTGCGCTGGTGCCGGTCTCGGTCAATGTGTCGCCGCGCCAGTTCAGCCAGTCCGACATCCTGGCGCTGTTTCACAGCGCGATCGCGCGTTACGGCATCGACCCGTCGCTGCTGGAGATCGAGGTGACGGAGTCGTCGATGATGCAGGAGGGAATCGGTGAGTCGGCCGTGTTCAGCCAGTTGCGCGAACTGGGGATCAAGTTGTGCATCGACGACTTCGGCACCGGTTATTCCTCGCTCTCCCAGCTGCAGAAACTGCGCTTCGATGTGCTCAAGATCGACCGCGCCTTCGTGCTGCGGATCGAACATCCCGAGGGCGACACGCTGATCGCCTCCATGATCGCGATGGCGCATGCGCTCGGCATGCGCGTCGTGGCCGAGGGCATCGAGAACCGCAAGCAGATGCAGCTGCTCAAGACGCTCGGCTGCGACGAAGGGCAGGGTTTCTTCTTTTCGCGGCCGGTACCCCCCGGCGCGCGCCAGGCCGTGGCTAGCCGCGAATTCCAGCCGGCCATCGCCCCCAAATCCTGAACAATTCCTCGCATGGCCACGCCGGTGGCCTGCTCCGGCTGAGCGGTATCGGCCCGCAGCGGTCGATTTTTTGTGCGTGCCTCTTGAGACGAGCAAGCTTTTTTTATGCGCGCATCTTTACAAATTTGCTAACGCTGGTAGTAATATTACACGGTAGCGTTCGCTACTGCTGCTGCCAGATTCCCGTGCGGCCGTGAAAAAATCTTTAAAAACAATCACAAAGGAGACAACATGCGCATGAGACGTAGTTTGACTTCGAGGTTGCGCCTGGGTGCGGCCTGCGGCACGCTCGTGCTCGCGGCCGGCTTCGGCCTGCCCATGCCAAGCGCCGCCCAGCAGCCGGCGGCAACCGCCGCCACGGCTGTCGCACCAGGTACGATCCGGGTGCACTTCCGCCGCGTGCAGAACGACACGGCCCAGTGGGGCGTGTATTCGTGGGACGGCCCGGCCAACCCGAGTTCGGCCTGGATTGCGGACCGCTTCATGTTCACGGGAAGCGATGCTTTCGGCGGCTATGTCGACATCCCCCTTGCCGCCGGCAAGACCTCGATGTGGTTCCTCGTCACAGACGGTAACGGCACCAAGAACTGCGGCGCCGACCAGCATGCGCCGCTCAACCCGGACGTGGCCAGCAAAGGGCACGAGATCTGGCTGCTGGAGGGCGACTGCACCGTCTACACGGCGCCGCCGGCGCTCAGCTACGGCAACCTGGCCAATGCCAGCGCCCACTGGCTGGCAGCGGCGACGCTGGCCTGGCCCGGCGTGCCTTCCGCAGGCAGCTACAAGCTGTACTACGCGGCGAACGGCGGCCTGGGTTCCGGCGCGGGCGGCGTGACCGGTTCCGACGGCAGCATGGACCTGCATCTTGCCCCGTTGCCGCAAGCCGTGCGCGAGAAATTCCCGCACCTGGCCGGCGCCACCGGGCTGTCGCTGTCGCAAGCCGACGCGGCCCGGGTGGCAAGCCTGGCCAGCGCCCAGTTTGCGGTGGCGCAGTTCGACGCGGCCGGCAGGCTGGTGCAGGTGACGTCGCTGCAGAACGCCGGCATGCTCGACGACGTGTTCGCCGCGCGCGCGGCCGATGCGAAGCTGGGCGTGAGCTTCAGCGACAAGGGCGTGCCGACCTTCCGCGTGTGGGCGCCAACCGCGCAATCCGTCGCGCTCGACATCTACCCGGACGCCAACGCGCCCGCCACGGCCCAGGTGCCGATGCGCCTGGATCCGGCTACCGGCGTATGGAGCTACACCGCACCGGACGGCGGCTGGACCAACCGCGCCTACTACACCTATACCGTCAAGGTGCTGTCGCGCTGGGCCAACAATGCGCTGGTGACGAATACCGTCACCGACCCGTACTCATTGAGCCTGAATGCCAACAGCGGCCGCAGCTTCGTAGCCAACCTCGACAGCCCGGCGCTCAAGCCGCGCGGCTGGGACGGGCACCGCCTGCCGAAGCTGGACCATCCCGCCGATATCGCGTTGTACGAACTGCACGTGCGCGACTTCAGCGTGTCCGACGACTCGGTCCCGAGCGCCCACCGCGGCAAGTACCTGGCCTTCACCGAGCGCGACTCGCGCGGCATGCGCCACCTGAAGTCGCTGCAGAAAGCCGGCCTCACCCACGTCCACCTGCTGCCGGCCTTCGACATTGCCAACATCGATGAAGTCGGCTGCGTGACCCCGGTGATCCCCGATGCCGGCCCGGACTCCGAGGCCCAGCAGGCGGCGGTGGATGCGGTGCGCGATGCCGACTGCTTCAACTGGGGCTACGACCCGGTGCACTACAACGCGCCGGAAGGCAGCTATGCGACGAACCCCAACGACGGTGCGGCGCGCATCCGCGAATTCCGCGCGATGGTGCAGAACCTGCACGAGACCGGGCTGCGCGTGACGATGGACGTGGTGTTCAACCACACCAGCGCTTCGCAGCAGGGGCCGCTGTCGACCCTCGACAAGATCGTCCCCACTTACTACTACCGCCTGAACGCCAACGGAGCCAACCTCAACGACAGCTGCTGCGCCGACACCGCCGCCGAGCACACGATGATGGGCAAGTTGATGATCGATTCGGTGTCGCTGTGGGCGAGTGCGTACAAGGTGGACAGCTTCCGCTTCGACCTCATGAGCTTCGCGCCGCTCGGCCTGATGCAGCGCCTGAAGGCCAGCGTCGACCGCGCGGCCGGCCGCGAGATCTACCTGTACGGCGAAGGCTGGAACTTCGGCGCGGTGGGCAACGACCAGCGCTTCGTGCAGGCACGCCAGGCCAACATGTTCGGCACCGGCATCGGCTCGTTCAACGACCGCCTGCGCGACGCGGTGCGCGGCGGGGGGTGCTGCGACGGCGGCGACAACCTGATCAGGGAGCAGGGTTTCATCAACGGCGTCTGGTACGACCCGAACCACCTGGCGAACAAGTCGCGCGACGATGCGCTGCGCTTGGCGGACCTGGTGCGCGTGGGCCTGTCCGGCACGCTGCGCGACTACCGCTTCACCGACCGTTTCGGCTCGCTGCGCACGAATGCCCAGGTCGACTACTTCGGCCAGAACGCCGGCTTTGCGGCGAACCCCGTGGAGACCATCAACTACGTCGAGAAGCACGACAACCAGACCCTGTTCGACATCAACGCCTTCCGCCTGCCGCAGTCGACCTCGCTGGCGGACCGGGTACGGGTGCAGAACCTGGGCACGGCCATCGTGCTGCTGTCGCAGGGTGTGCCCTTCATCCATGCGGGGCAGGAACTGCTGCGCTCCAAGTCGCTCGACCGTGACAGCTACAACGCGGGCGACTGGTTCAACCGCCTCGATTACTCGTACACGTCGAACAACTTCGGGGTCGGCCTGCCGATGGCCGGTGTCAACCGCGACAACTGGGGGCTCATGGCGCCGATCCTGGCCAATCCGCTGATCAAACCGGCGCCAGAGCAAATGCGCGTGGCGATCCAGTCGGCGAAGACGGCCTTCGAGGACCTGCTGGCCATCCGCAAGGAAAGTACCCTGTTCCGCCTGCGCACGGCGCAGGACGTGAGCGAGCGCCTGTATTTCCACAACACCGGGCCGCAGCAGGAGCCGGGCCTGGTCGTGATGCGCATCGACGGCGAGCGGCCGAGCCGCTACCCGGGCGCGAAGTACCGCAGCGTGGTGGTGCTGTTCAACGTGGACAAGGAAGCGAAGACCATTGCCATTCCGGCACTGAAGGGCCTGAAGCTGTCGCTGCACAAGATCCAGCGCAAGTCGGACGACCCGGTCGTCAAGGCGTCCGGCTACGACCGCGGCACCGGCAGCTTCACCATCCCGGCACGCACCACCGCGGTGTTCGTGGAGAAGGGCGAGGGAGACGGCGACGACGACTGATGTTCGCAGGGCGGGCGGGGTTTCGCCCGCCATGGGCTCACTTCAGGCTCACTTCCAGTCCTTCGAAGGCCAGGTGGACCTGCAGGCCGCCGAGGCGGTCGCGGTGGCGTGCCAGCGCTTCGGCGAACACCGCCTCGAGTTCGTCGTCGCCGCGGCTCGGCTCATGGTGGGTGCAGTACAGGGCGCCCGCGCCGACGCGCAGCGCCATCTCGATGGCGGCGTCGATGGTGCCGTGACCCCAGCCCGCCCTGGCCGGGTATTCCTCGCGCGTGTACGAACAGTCGACGATCAGGGCGTCGACGCCTTGCATCGCGGCGTCGATGGCGCGCCGGCGTTCCTCCAGGTGCTGTTCAAACCCATCGAAGGCGGCATCGCCCGGCCGATACGGGTTGTGCCAGGGTTCGTGGTCGCCCGTGAAGAACAGCGATCGGCCGGCGCAGCCGATGCGGTAGCCGAGGTTGGTCACCGGGTGGTTCATCAGCACGTTGCCGACCACGGCGCCGCCGACCTCGACCGGCACACCGATATCGAGGGTGCGGTACGCGATGGTGGCGTCCATCTGGGTCTCGCTGACCGGGAAGTAGCTGTTCTGCAGCTGCACGCCCATGACGTGTTCGATGCCCTTGTTCGTCACCGGGTCGTGCGCGCCGTGCAGGCACACCCGGCTGCCCTTGACGAACAGCGGGGTGAAGAAGGGCAGGCCGTGGATGTGGTCCCAGTGGCTGTGGGTGATGAAGATGTTGGCGTCGACCGGACCCCGCTCCTGCGCCAGCAGGTGCTGCGCCAACGGAAACAGGCCGGTTCCGCCGTCGAGGATGATCAGGGTGTTGTCGTCGGTGCGCACTTCGATGCACGTGGTGTTGCCGCCGTAGCGCGCGGTACGTGGACCGGGGGACGGTATCGAACCGCGCACCCCCCAGAAGCGGAATTTCATCTGTACTCCCAGCCCGGCTGTCGTGATGTTGTTGGCACCTTATTGGCACCTCGGCCATGATAGCGATAATGTAACCGATGAGCATGCAGGCGGGTGGACGGCGCCACGCATGCCGTTCACTGAGTATTCTCTCCGCGCGCCCGCGCCAGCAGCAGCGCGCGCTCGCGCGCATTCGCCGTCATGTTCGCCGCGCGCAGGAATTCGGCGCGCGCCTCCGCATGGCGTCCGAGCTTGTGCAGCAGGTCGCCGCGCACGCTCGGCAGCCAGTGGTAGCCGTCGAGCCTGCCGCCGGCGGCAAGCCGGTCGGCCAGCGCCAGGCCGGCGGCGGGACCGTCGGCCATCCCGACCGCCACCGCCCGGTTCAGTTCGACCACGGGCGAGGGCTGGGCCAGCGCCAGTTCGCCGTACAGCGCCGCGATGCGCTGCCAGTCGGTGGCCTCGGCGCCGGGCGCGCGCGCATGGCAGGCGGCGATCTCGGCCTGCAGCACGTACGGGCCGCGCGGCAGGCCGAGCCGGGCTGCGCGCGCCAGGGCTGCCAGGCCGCGCCGCACCAGCACGCCGTCCCAGCGCGAGCGGTCCTGGTCGAGCAGCAGCACGGGCCGGCCTTGCGCATCGAGGCGCGCCGCCGTGCGCGACGCCTGCAGTTCCATCAGCGCGACCAGGCCGAGCGCTTCCGGCTCGCCGGGCGCCAGTTCCGCCAGCATGCGCCCGAGGCGCAGGGCTTCGTCGACGAGGGCCGGGCGCATCCAGTCCTCGCCGGCGGTGGCGGTGTAACCCTCGTTGAAGATCAGGTAGACCGCTTCCAGCACGGCGCCGAGGCGCTCGCCCAGTTCCTGGGGCGGAGGCAGCTCGAAGGGCACGCGCGCCTCGGACAGCGTACGCTTGGCGCGCACGATGCGCTGGGCCATGGTTGCCTCGGGCACCAGGAAGGCGCGCGCGATCTCGGGCGTGGACAGGCCACCCAGCAGTTTGAGGGTGAGCGCCAGGCGCGCGTCGAGCGACAGCACCGGGTGGCAGGCGCTGAACATCAGGCGCAGCAGGTCGTCCTGGAACACGTCGTTGCGCGCGGCGTCGAGGCCGTCGACGAAATCGGGAACGATGAGCGCCTCCTGTGCCTCCAGGTCGAGGCCGATCTGCTCGAGCTTCTGCTGCAGAAGCCGGTCGCGCCGCAGCCGGTCGAGCGCGGCGTGCTTCGCCGTGGTCATGAGCCAGGCACCGGGCTTGTCCGGGATGCCCGCCTGCGGCCAGTGTTCCAGGGCAGCCACCAGCGCGTCCTGGGCCAGTTCCTCGGCCAGGCCGACGTCGCGCACGATGCGCGCCACCGCGCCGACGATCTTCGCCGATTCGATGCGCCAGACGGCGGCGATGCTGCGCTCGACCTGGGCGTCCATCAGATCTGCGGGTCCGCGGCGGCGGCCTCGCTGGCTTGCGGCTGTTGTTCCGGCATGCTCTCCATGTATGCCAGCTCCCACAGGTGGCCGTCGAGGTCTTCGAAGCCGTGCTGGTACATGAAGCCGTAGTCCTTCGGCGCGTTCGGCAACGCCCCGCCGGCGGCCCTGGCCTTGGCGGCCAATTCGTCGACCGCCGCGCGGCTGTCGCACGACAGGCACAGCAGCACTTCGGTGCTCGTCTTCGCATCCGAGACGGGCTTGTTGGTGAAGGTCTGGAAGAAGGGCTCGGCCAGCAGCATCACGTAGATGTCCGGCGAGACGATCATGCATGCCGCGTTCTGGTCGCTGAACTGCGGGTTGAAGCCGAAGCCGAGGGTGCCGAAGAAGGCCTTGCTGCGTTCGAGGTCTCCGACCGGGAGGTTCACATAGATCTGCTTGTTCATGGCGGTTCCTTTCGTGAAGAGGGGACGCGTTACAGGGCGCGCAAGCGTTCGCGGGCTTCCGGTATGCCCGCGGGCAGCTCGTCGGGCTCGTAGAGCCGGCGCACTTCGATCGCGCCATCCTGCAGCGCGCCGTGCGGGGCGGGGAAACGGCGCGACCATTCCATTGCCTCCTCGCGGCTGCGGACCTGGATCAGGGTGTAGCCGGCAATCAGCTCCTTGGTTTCGGCGAACGGGCCATCCGTGATGCTGCGGTGGCCTTCGCGGTAACGGATGCGCCAGCCGTCCCGGGTCGGGCGCAAGCCGTTGGCGTCGAGCAGGACGCCGGCACGGGCCAGCTCCTGGTGGTAGGCGGCCATGGCCGCGAACAGGGGCTCGCCGGGCAGGATGCCGGCTTCGGTGTCGGCGGTGGACTTGACGATGATCATGAAGCGCATGTCGGACTCCTTTGTCGTGGGTGGGAGCGTTTTGGAACGCTCATTGGTACGACGAATGAGGGGTGGAAAATCGACATCGGGATTCAGTTTTTTGCGAGTTCTCTTGCGAGTGACTGCAGCACGAAATTGGGTTCCGGCCTCCGCCGGAACGACGGTTTCCGAGCTGGTGATACCAGTAGGGACGTCGTCCGGCGAAGGCCGGGACCCAACTTTGTATGCGTGGCCACTAGCGATCAAAACACGGCGCCAGCCCCCGCACCTCTACGGTCGCCCACTCCGCCGCTGGACACTGCTGCGCCAGCTTGATCGCCTCCTCGCGCGAATCCACATCAACGAGAAAGAACCCTCCGACCATTTCCTTCGCTTCCGCAAACGGCCCGTCCACGATGCGCGCCTTGCCGCCCGGCGCCGTCACGCGCGCCGCGTTGTCCGTCGATGCCAGCGATTCGGCCGCCAGCAGCAGGCCGCGGCGGCGCAATTCGTCGCCCCAGCGCAGCATGCGCTCATAGGCGGCGCGGCCTTCAGGCTCTGAGCGGGTGGCGCGCTGGCCGACGGGTTCGTGGATCAACAGCATGTACGGCATCGGGAACTCTCCATCACGGGGGAACCCGGCTATTCTAAGCCGCGCGGCGCCTGCGGGCACGCTGCAGCGCGCAAGGCGAGGGCGCGTGCCGGCCGTCCCGCGTGGTGAATAGGGGCTGGAAATGAAAAACGCCCGCCTTGCGGCGAGCGTTCCGGGTTGGCGCCTGCCGCGCCGGGTGCAGCGCGACAGGCGGACAAGACGGGCAGGCTTACAGCACGTCGCTGGCGTGGTCCGCCAGGCGCGAGCGTTCGCCGCGCGCCAGGGTAACGTGGCCGCTGTGGCTCCAGCCCTTGAAGCGGTCGACCACGTAGGTCAGGCCGCTCGAACCTTCGGTGAGGTAAGGCGTGTCGATCTGGGCGATGTTACCGAGGCACAGGATCTTGGTGCCGGGACCGGCGCGCGTGACCAGGGTCTTCATCTGCTTCGGCGTCAGGTTCTGCGCCTCGTCGATGATCAGGAACTTGTTCACGAAGGTACGGCCGCGCATGAAGTTGAGCGACTTGATCTTGATGCGCGAGCGGATCAGGTCCTGGGTCGCGGCGCGGCCCCAGTCGCCGCCGTCGCTGTCGGACTTCATCAGGACCTCCAGGTTGTCGTCGAACGCGCCCATCCACGGCGACATCTTCTCTTCCTCGGTGCCCGGCAGGAAGCCGATGTCCTCGCCCACCGGCACCGTCACACGGGTGACGATGATCTCGTTGTACTGCTTGGTTTCCAGCACCTGGGCCAGGCCCGCGGCCAGGGCCAGCAGGGTTTTACCCGTACCGGCCTGGCCGAGCAGGGTGACGAAGTCGCACTCGGGGTTCATCAGCAGGTTGAGCGCGAAATTCTGCTCGCGGTTGCGCGCCGTGATGCCCCACACGTTGTTCTTGTTGTGGCTGTAGTCGCGCAGGGTCTGGAACACGGCGGTCTTGCCGTTGATCTGCTTCACCTGGCCGTAGAAGGGCGCCTCGCCGTTCTGCGGCTCGATGAACACGAACTGGTTCACGAGCAGGGTCGGGATCACCGGGCCGGTGAGACGGTAGAAGGTGCTGGAATAGCCGTTCTTGTTCTCCTGCCAGGACTCCATGTCCTTGCCGTGCTTGTTCCAGAAGTCGTCCGGCAGCTGGACGATGCCCGAGTACAGCAGGTCGGTGTCTTCCAGCACGTGGTCGTTGAAGTAGTCCTCGGCCGGCAGGCCCAGGGCTCTGGCCTTGATGCGCATGTTGATGTCCTTCGACACCAGCACGATGGCGCGGCCCTTCATCTGGTCTTCGAGCGCGCGCACGACGCCCAGGATCTGGTTGTCGGCCTTGCCCGACGGCAGGCCTTCCGGCAGCGGCGCGGCATCCAGCTTGGTCTGGAAGTACAGGCGGCCCTTGGCGTCCTTGTTGCCGAGCTTGGCCAGCGGGATGCCGGCCTCGATCGCGTCGTCGTCGACGTTGGCGATCAGGGCGTCGAGGGTGCGCGAGACCTGGCGCGCATTGCGCGCGACTTCCGACATCCCCTTCTTGTGGTTGTCGAGCTCCTCCAGCGTCATCATCGGCAGGTAGACGTCGTGCTCTTCGAAGCGGAACAGCGAGGTCGGGTCGTGCATCAGGACGTTGGTGTCGAGGACGAAGACCTTGCCGGCGCCGGCCTTGTCGGCCTTGCGGCTGGTGGACGACTTGACGGTCACCTCGACCGGCTTGTGCTTGGCCGGATGCGGCTGGTCGGCATCGGTTTCGCGCAGGCGTGCGCCGACGCCTTCCTTGCCCTTGCGTGCGGGCGCTTGCGGGCGTTCGGCGGCGGGTGCGCCGGCCTGGCCTTCCGCGGCAGCGTTGGCCACCACGGTCAGTGTCGGGGCGGCCGGGCTTGCAGCAGCGCTTGCGGGAGCGGCTGCAGCCTTGGCCTTGCGTGCGCGGGTCGCCTTCGGCGTGGGCACGGCTTCGCCGCTGATCAGGTCCTCGACGTCTTCGTCGGCCTTGGCAGCCGCGGGGCGAACGGGTGATTTGCCCGTTTCCGCTTTTGGATAATCTTTTGCCAGCAGCATGGTCGCTGGCTTGGTAGGCATTTTTGGCAGTGGCATCTTGTTCTCAATCTAAAAAAGTCTTGGGGAGGACGCGCACGGGCGCAGCCACGGGGCGCGCGCGCTGCACGGGAACGATGCTACTAGGGGAGTTGCACGATGAGTTGCCAGGCAAACTGCCGGGCGGATTGCTGCGCGGCTTGCGCAGCGAATGACTAAAGGATGGTGCTGGGGTGCGGGCCGCCGCCGGAGGATGCCGGTCCGGCGGGCCGGCCGGGTGGGAGTGCTGCGGATGTGATGCGGTTTGACTCAAAATAGGCGGCAGGTATCCAGCAAAGTTAATCGACTGGATTGTTCTGGAGCCATCCGTTGTTCAGGGCTGGCCCTTCACAAATTCCAGCACTTCGGCCACATGGTCGTTGACCTTTACGCCACGCCATTCTTTCACCAATCGGCCGTGAGCGTCAATGATAAACGTACTGCGCTCGACCCCCCGCACTTGTTTGCCATACATGTTCTTCATTTTCATGACGCCGAACTGCTGGCACACCGCTTCTTCCGGGTCGGAGATCAGTTCGAAGGGCAGGCCGAGCTTGCCCTTGAAGCTCTCGTGCGAACGCATCGAATCGCGGCTGATGCCGTAGATCTCGGTGTTCGCCGCCTGGAATTCCGGGTAGGCTTCGCGGAAGGCGATGCTCTCGGTGGTGCAACCCGGGGTGTTGTCCTTCGGGTAGAAGTACAGCACGGTGTACTTTGCCGGCCGGCCGGCCAGTTCGAAGGTCTGGCCACCGGTCATGGGGGCGGAAAAATTGTCGACGGGTGCGGCGGTTGGGCTCTCGGCCACGGGGCTCTCCTGGCGGTTCATGGCGGCGGCAAGGCCGCCGGGTTCCTGGCGGGGCAGGGGTCAGCCAGAATGATAATCGGCGCCGCGCCCCCTTGCCAGTCCTGCGTGATCAAATGATTAAATGATCAAGCGGCAAGTTGCGGCAGGATTCTATTCTTTCAAGATGCATATGTGAAATTATTGTTGGGTCAGCTTCTTGCGAGCAGCACGACCCCGAGCATGATCACGCCGATGCCGAGCAGGCGCTGCAGCGAGATCGCTTCACCCAGGAACATCCAGGCGCCTACCGCGCCGATCACGTAGCCGAGCGAGAGCATCGGGTAGGCCACGGTCACGTCGGTGCGCGACAAACCGAGGATCCAGACCACCAGTGAGACGCCGTAGCAGACCAGGCCGGCAACGATCGGCCATTGCGTAGCGACCTTCAGGCCGGTCAGGAACCAGTTGTCGCGGGTAAGGTGGATGGCGCCGCCGAGGGCGTTGGTGCCGGCTTTGAGCAGGAGCTGGGCTGCGGCGTTCAGGATGACGCCAGTGATGATGAAAGCGAATGCGGAAGGACTCATGTTCTTCTTGGTTGGTGGGGCACGGCCGGACCGGCCGCATTCTTGCGAAGGCGGCCTGGTTGTGCGGCGATGCGGGCACTTAGCCGGGCTCAGGCGTCGGCGGCGCCTTCGATGATCAGGGCCAGCGTGACCTTGCGGCCTTCGCCCATCAGGACGTTATAGGTGCGGCAGGCGGCCTGGCTGTCCATGCAGTCGACGCCGACGTGCCGGCTCGACAGGCTGGCGACCAGCTTCGGATGCACGAAGCGCTGGCGCGCCCCGGTGCCGAGCACCACCACGTCGGGCGTGTCCTGGGCGATCTGTTCGAAATGCTCGGCGTTCAGGTCTTCGAAGCGGGTGACGTTCCAGGGGCGCGGCGCCACTTCCGGCATGACGATCAGGCTGAAGTTGAAACGCTGGGCGTTGATCTCGACCCCGTCGGCATCGTAGCCAGTGACGGTCTGGTATTGCTGGTTGTTGTCGGAATGGAGCTTCATGGCAAATTGGGGTGCAAACTGGTGGGCCGCAGGCGGCGCGTTTGGGCGAACCGGGCGGTCCGCAACAGGGTGCCATTGTAACCGGGAAGGCAAGGTTGCTTAAATCGTGCGCTTTCGGCAGAATGGTATTTTTCGCAGTGCAACAAAGCGGGTGCCTCGTCGACGGGACCTTTGCGGGCACATCGCGTGCAACTGAGCCAGGGGATACTTTGCGACCGATTCTGAAATCGAACAAGCTGGACGACGTCTGCTACGAAATCCGTGGCCCGGCCCTGGAACAGGCCAGGGCGATGGAGGATGACGGCCAGAAGATCATCAAGCTCAACATCGGCAACCTGGCCGTGTTCGGCTTCGACCCGCCCGACGAGATCGTGCACGACATGATCCGCAACATGCACGGCGCGGCCGGCTATACCGATTCGAAGGGCATGTTTGCGCCGCGCAAGGCGGTCATGCACTACACCCAGGGCAAGAAGATCGCCGGCGTCGGCATTGATGACATCTACTTGGGCAATGGCGCATCGGAACTGATCGTCATGGCGATGCAGGGCCTGCTCAATACCGGCGACGAAGTGCTGGTCCCGGCGCCGGACTATCCGCTGTGGACCGCGGCCGTGAGCCTGGCCGGCGGCGCCCCGATCCATTACATCTGCGACGAGGGCGCCGGCTGGCTGCCCGACATCGAGGACATGCGCCGCAAGATCACGCCCAACACGCGCG
The DNA here is from genome assembly GCF_042432755.1 of Massilia consociata. NCBI lineage: Bacteria > Pseudomonadati > Pseudomonadota > Betaproteobacteria > Burkholderiales > Oxalobacteraceae > Massilia > Massilia consociata. The sequence goes on along the minus strand of NZ_JBHLWP010000013.1, from coordinate 43,493 downwards.
CGATCGTCGTCATCAACCCGAACAACCCGACCGGCGCCCTGTACCCGCGCGAGGTGCTGCTCGAGATCATCGAGCTGGCGCGCCAGCACCAGCTGATCGTCTACGCGGACGAGATCTACGACAAGACCCTGTACGACGGCGCGGAACACGTGTCGATGGCTTCGCTGGCCGACGACGTGCTGTTCGTTACCCTGAACGGCCTGTCGAAGAACTACCGTTCCTGCGGCTACCGTGCCGGCTGGATGGTGGTGTCGGGCGAGAAGCGCCATGCGAAGGATTACATCGAAGGCCTGAACATGCTGGCCTCGATGCGCCTGTGCGCCAATGCGCCGGGCCAGTTCGCGATCCAGACCGCGCTCGGCGGCTACCAGAGCATCGCCGACCTGGTCGGCCCCGGCGGGCGCCTGCTCAAGCAGCGCGACCTCGCGCACTCATTACTGACCGATATTCCCGGCGTGTCCTGCGTCAAGCCAAAAGCGGCGCTGTACATGTTCCCCCGCCTCGATCCGAAGATGTACCCGATCACGGACGACCAGCAGTTCATCTGCGAACTGCTGGCAGAGGAAAAAGTGCTGCTGGTGCAAGGCACCGGCTTCAACTGGATTGCCCCGGACCATTTCCGGCTGGTGTTCCTTCCCAATTCCGACGACCTGGCCGACGCATGTGGACGCATCGCGCGCTTCCTCGACGGCTACCGGCGGCGCCATGCGCGCTAGCGGTGAGAACTCACGAGAACGAGAAACAAGACCATGAAACCCATCAAAGTAGGCCTCCTGGGCATCGGCACCGTCGGTGCCGGCACCTTCAACGTTCTTCAACGCAACCAGGAGGACATCCGCCGCCGCGCCGGCCGCGGGATCGAGATTACGATGGTGGCGGCGCGCAACCTGGACAAGGCTCGCAAGATTGTCAACGCCGGCGTCGGCGCCGGTGTGGAGGTCGTCAGCGATCCCTTCGCGGTGGTGAACCATCCGGACATCGACATCGTCGTCGAGCTGATCGGCGGCTACGAATTGCCGCATGAACTGGTGCTGCGGGCGATCGCCAACGGCAAGCACGTGGTGACGGCCAACAAGGCGCTGCTGGCGCTGCACGGCAACGAGATCTTCGCCGCGGCCCAGGAAAAGGGGGTGATGGTGGCCTTCGAGGCGGCTGTCGCCGGCGGCGTGCCGATCATCAAGGCGCTGCGCGAAGGCCTGACCGCCAACCGCATCGAATCGGTGGCCGGCATCATCAACGGCACCACCAACTTCATTCTGTCGGAAATGCGCGAGAAGGGCCTGGATTTCGCCACCGTGCTGAAGCAGGCGCAGGAGCTGGGTTATGCCGAGGCCGACCCGACCTTCGACATCGAGGGCGTGGACGCCGCGCACAAGCTCACCATCATGTCGGCGATCGCCTTCGGCATCCCGGTGCAGTTCGACAAGGCCTACATCGAAGGCATCAGCCAGCTGCAGGCGGTCGACATCCGCTACGCCGAGCAGCTCGGCTATCGCATCAAGCTGCTGGGCATCACGCGCCGCACCCGCACTGAGGACAAGGAAGGCGGCGAGGGCATCGAGCTGCGCGTGCACCCGACCCTGATCCCGGCGTCGCGCCTGATCGCCAACGTGGAAGGCGCGATGAACGCGGTGCTGGTGCAGGCCGACGCCGTCGGTTCCTCGCTCTATTATGGCAAGGGTGCGGGAGCGGAACCGACGGCATCAAGCGTGATCGCCGACCTGGTGGACGTGACGCGCCTGGCCACTGTCGACCCGTACTGCCGCGTGCCGCACCTGGCCTTCCAGCCGAACGAGATGACCGACGTCGCCATCGTGCCGATGGCCGAGATCACGACCAGCTACTACCTGCGCGTCTACGTGAAGGACCAGCTCGGCGTGATGGCCGACCTGACCCGCATCCTGGCCGACGCCGGCATCTCGATCGACGCCGTGCTGCAGAAGGAGCCGGGCAACCAGGTCAACCTGGACATCATCATGCTGACGCACCAGACCCGCGAGAAGAACATCGATGCGGCGATCGCGAAGATCGAGGCATTGCCGGCAGTGATCGGCAAAGTGACGCGCATCCGCCTCGAAGCACTGAGCTGACCGGCACCGTCCGCCGGCGGGAACATGATTCGGATTTGGCGGCAAGTGCCGCCAAACCGAATCATTTTTTTTGGTCCCCGTGCCGGCATGGGCCTGCTCTCAAGTCTGCGGGATGTCCATTCGCTGGGGCATGTGCGGCAGCACAGCATCAAGCAAGGGTGCAGGGGAAGCCTCGTCATCGTCGATGAACGCGCAAGCAAGTGCCAGCATGTCGTGCTCGATGTGATCGAACAGCGCGGTTGTCACGCTGGCGTAGCGGAGGAGGAAGTCGGAAGAAGTCATCCGCGGATTCTACCTGCGCTGCGCTGCACAATTCCGGCGTATGCAAACTCGGTTGAGACGTTTCAATGGCGCTTCTTGACACCCCCGATTCTCGCGGGACGCCGCTTGTAGCAGGCTGCGGTCTATGCTTTTTACCCATTCGGTATCGCCAGCCGAGACTTTACGGTTTAGTATCGGCGACGCAAAGATGAGAGAGGGCAACAGCCTTTGTGCATGCCTCGCTTACCTTGTAGAGTATGACTTCCTTGACGACGAGCCTAGCCGCATGAGCCAACCGAGCCAGTTTTCCCTGCTGACACAACGCCGTTTCGGCCCGTTCTTCTGGACCCAGTTCCTCGGCGCCTTCAACGATAACCTGTTCAAGACGGCGCTGCTGGTCATCCTCACCTATGACGCGCTGAGCTGGACCACCATCAGCCCGTCGCTGCTGAACAACCTGATCCCCGGCCTGTTCATCCTGCCTTTCGTGCTGTTCTCGGCCACGGCCGGCCAGATTGCGGACAAGTTCGACAAGGCGCGCCTGGCCCGCTTCGTCAAGGTGTTGGAAATCGCCATCATGCTGGTGGCGGGCATCGGCTGGATGACGCACACGCTCTGGATCCTGGTCCTGGCCGTGGTCGGCATGGGCCTGCATTCGACCCTGTTCGGCCCGGTGAAATACGCCTACCTGCCGCAGCAGTTGAAACCGGAAGAACTGGTGGGCGGCAACGGCGTGATCGAGATGGGCACCTTTGTCGGCATCCTGCTGGGCGAGGTGATGGGCGCGGTGCTGGTGGCCTACAAACCCTGGGGCATCGAACTGGTGGCGGGCGCGACCTTGCTGTGCGCCCTGCTGGGCCTGATCGCGAGCTGGCGCATTCCTCCGTCGCCGGCCCCGGTGCCCGAGCTCAGGATCAGCCGCAACCCATTCGCCGAATCGATCCGCAACCTGAAGTTCTCCGCGCAGAACCGCACCGTGTTCCTGTCGATGCTGGGCAATTCCTGGTTCTGGTTCTACGGCGCGCTGGTGCTGTCGCAGTTCCCGGTGTATGCCAAGGATTACCTGCACGGCGACCACAGCGTGTTCGTGCTGCTGCTGACCGTGTTCTCGCTCGGCATCGGCGCCGGTTCCTTGCTGTGCGAAAAATTGTCGGGTCACAAAGTCGAGATCGGCCTGGTGCCGTTCGGCTCGATCGGCCTGTCGGTGTTCGGTATCGATTTGTATTTTGCGAGCGTGGCCTTCATGGATGCCAACCTCACGGCGACGGTGGATGCGTTCGCGCTGCTGGCGCTGCCCGGCGTGTGGCGCATCCTGGGCGACCTGGTGCTGATCGGCGTGTTCGGCGGCTTCTTCATCGTGCCGCTGTTCGCGCTGATCCAGACCCGCTGCGACCAGAAGCACGTCTCGCGCACCATCGCCGGCATGAACATCCTGAATGCGATCTTCATGGTGGCGGCGGCCGGCGTGGCCATCCTGCTGCTGGGGCAGGGCTTCACCATTCCCGAGTTGTTCCTCGTCACTGCGCTGCTCAACGCCTGCGTGGCCGTGTACATCTTCTCGCTGGTGCCGGAATTCCTGATGCGCTTCCTGGCCTGGATGCTGATCCACACCGGCTACCGCGTGCGCACCGTGGATGCGGACCGCATTCCCGAGCACGGCCCGGCGGTGCTGGTCTGCAACCACGTGAGCTATGTCGATGCGCTCGTGATCGGCGCCGCCAGCCCGCGCCCGATCCGCTTCGTGATGGACCACCGCATCTTCAGGACGCCGTTCCTGCGCTGGATCTTCCGCGCCGCCAAGGCGATCCCGATCGCGCCCGCCAAGGAAGACCCGTTCCTGATGGAGCGCGCCTTCATCGACATCGCCGAAGCGCTGCACCAGGGGGAACTGGTCTGCATCTTCCCGGAAGGGAAGCTGACGCATACCGGCGAGATGAACGCCTTCCGCAGCGGCATCGCCAGGATCGTCGAGCGCAGCAAGGTGCCGGTGATCCCGATGGCGCTGCGCGGGTTGTGGGGCAGCATGTTCACGCGCGACCCGTCGAACATCTTCGAACGCTCGTTTGCACGCGGCATCCGCTCGAAGCTGGCGCTGGCGGTCGGGCAGCCGGTGGCGCCGGAGGCGGCCTCGCCGGAGTACCTGCAGCAGCAGGTGATGGCGTTGCGGGGAGATTGGAAGTAAGCGGCTGGCTTGTCCATGGTGGCCCAAATCACCCACGGAGGGGCCGTCAGGCCGGTGGCGATCGCCCGGGAGTCCAGGGACACATGATGATCGACGACGAACTTCGCCGCAGACTGTTGAGGGATTACCTCGGCCAGTTTGCGGCCATCCTGGTAATGGTGGACTTTGTTGCCTATATTTGCTGGCCGCTGCTTACGCTGGCGTTCGAAAAAGACGCGCTTGTACTCAACGCCGGTAGCCGAACTGGTCCGTAGGTACCAGTCGTGCTGACGTTCGCCGAATCGCCATAGCTCGACGAATAATGAAAAAGGCCAACCCGAAGGCTGGCCTAAGTCATTGAATCTATATGGTCGGGGCGAGAGGATTCGAACCTCCGACCCCCTGCACCCCATGCAGGTACGCTACCAGGCTGCGCTACGCCCCGACTAACTCCGAAATTATATCAGAGCTCGTCGGAATGCTTGAGTTTTTGTTATACGTTTGCATCGTTCTTGCGCTTTCCCTCAGCATTCCATGCCTTGTGGGTCGCGCATCACAGGCACTCGCTAGGGGAAGGCCAGTGCTTCGTCGTCGGTACGGGCCGGCCGGGATGGCGCTGCCGCCACCAGCTCGACGGCCGCATCGGCTACGGCCTGCGGCGGCAGGCTGTCGAGGCAGGCATGGTGGCCCTGCGGGCAGCTGCTGCGCAGGCAGTTGCGGCAGCTGACGTCGTGGAACAGCAGGCGATGCGCGACGCGCCAGGGCGTGTGCTGCGGGTTGGTCAGCGCATACAGGTCAACCAGCGGGGTACCGACAGCCGCCGCGATGTGCGCCGGCCCCGTGTTGCCGGTGATGAGCAGGGCCGAGGACCGGATGAGGGCGCCCAGTTCGCCGAGGTCGAGCTTTCCGATCAGGGAACGAACCAGCCCGCCCTGGGTTTGCAGCAGAGGATGCAGGGAGTCGGCATCGCCACGGTCGCCGGTGAGGATCATCGGATAGCCGAGCCGTGCTCCCAGCATGCCGATGAGCACAGGCCAGTGGCGGACCGGATAGCGGCGCGAGGCCGCGGTCGCGCCCGCGTTCAGCACCAGGTAGGGCGAGGCCGGGTCGATGCCGGCATCGGCCAGCATGGCCTGCATGCGGCCCTGCGCGGCCTGGGGAACGGCGAAGGAAAGCGAGGTGTCCGCCACCGTGCAGCCGATTTCCGCGACGAGGTCGAGCTGGCGCTGGACTTCGTGCCGCGTCGCTCGCCCGTGCTCGCGTTCCGGCACCCAGTGCGTGAGCAGCTGGTAGGGATTCTCGCGGCACGCGGCCAGGCGCAGCGGGATGCCGGCCAGGTGGCACAGCATGGCGGCCGGCAGCGGGCTCTGCGAGTACGAGGTGAAGATGACTGCCGCATCGAAGCGGCTGGCCGACAGTTGCGCCACGCAGTCGTGCAGCAGGGCGGCGCTGGCTGGCCCGTCGTGCTTCATCCATGGCGCCCGGTAACTGATGAAGGCATCGATTTCCGGGACGTACTGCGCCACCGCCGCGCCGGACGGTGACGTGAGCAGTGTCAGCTTACATTCGGGCAAAGCTGCACGCAGGGCGCGGAAGGCGGGCGTGCACATGAGCACGTCGCCCATCGAATCGAGCCGTACGCACAGGATGCGCCGGGCGGCCGGCCACGTGGTGTGCCCTTCAGTGCTCACGGGCTTCCTCGTGGCTGGCAATGAGCACGGCGGCCGCATACAGGTCCGGCGCCATGCGGGTAGGCACACGCCGCGGGCCGAGCCGCCATTCGGTCTCGTTGCCGTTGTCGATCAGGAGCGTGCGGCAGCCGGCGCGGTTGCCCGCTTCCACGTCGTGCAGGATGTCGCCGACCATCCATGACTGGCGCAGGTCGATGCCGTGTTCGTGGGCCGCCTTGATCAGCATGCCGGGCGAAGGCTTGCGGCAGGCGCAAACCATCGCGTAGGCATCGACCGTGCCGAGCGGGTGGTGCGGGCAATAGTAGAAGCCGTCCAGCGACAGGCCCTCGCGGAACAGCAGGTCGGCCAGCCGGTCCGCCACCGGCCCCAGGGCTTCTTCGCCGAAGCAGCCGTGCGCGACGCCAGACTGGTTGGTGACGACGAAGAAGCGGTAGTCGAGCCGGGCCAGCAGGCGCAGCGCGGCGCCGGCGCCGCTGACGAGGCGGATGCGGCGCGGCTCGACGTTGTAGGGCAGGTCGTCCACCAGCGTGCCGTCCTTGTCGAGGAAGATCGCCTTCATGTCAGGGCCAGGAGGTTTCGCGCAGCGGCAGGACGGTGAGCTCGGCCACGACGGTGGTCGGCGGCAGCAGCAGGACCGAGTGGATGGCGTCGGCCACGTCGGCCGGGTCTTGCAGGGCGGAGGCATCGAGCTCGGGGAAGCGGTCGAGCAGGAAGGGCGTGCGCATGCCACCCGCGATGACGGCCGTGACCCGGATGTTGTCGGGCCGCAGTTCGGCATGCAGGGCATGCGACAGGCCGAGCAGGCCCCATTTGCTGGCGTGATACGCGCTGGCGTTTGGCCAGGCGCGCTTGGCGGCGGTGGACGCGATGTTGACGATGTGGCCGCCGCCTTCGCGGCGCATCGCGTCGGCCGCGTGCTTCGACAGCAGGAAGGGGGCGGTCAGGTTGGTGCCGACCACGCGCATCCAGTCCGCTTCGGCCATCTCGCTGATCGGCAGCGTGACGTCGGTGCCCGCGTTGTTGACGAGGATATCGAGGCGGCCGAGCAGGTCGAGGGCATTGCCGACGAGCCTGGATGCAGCGGCGGGATCGGCGATGTCGGCCACCAGTGCGTGGGCCTGCACGTCGCGTTCGCGCAGGCGCGCCATGCTGTCGTCCAGCCGGCCGGCCTGCAGGTCGACGCCGACGATGTCGGCTCCGGAAGCAGCCAGCCGCTGCGCCAGCGCGGCGCCGAGGCCGCTTGCCGCGCCGGTGACGAGAACGGCCTTGCCCTGCAGGGAGGGCGGATGCGTTGTGCTCATGCTCATGGGTTTCCTCAGGTTGGGAAGGCGGTTGGCCGGATGGCGGGCCGGGACGCGTCGGGCCGGGTTTGGTGCACGACCTCGTTGTAGATGGCAGCCAGCTGCGCGGCAACATGGCGCCAGGTGTAGAGCTCGCAGGCACGGCGGCGCCCGGCTTCGCCCATCGCCTGCGCCAGGTCGGGATGCCGGTGCAGCCGCGCGAGCCGCTCGGCCAGCGCCGCCGGGTCGCGCGAAGGAATCAGGAAGCCGGTCACGCTGTCGTGGACCGTGCTCTTGATGCCGCCCACTTCGGAGCCGATCACGGGGCGGGCGCAAGCCATCGCCTCGACCGGGGTGATGCCGAAGGGTTCGTACCACGGGGTGCTCGCGAACACGTTGGCGGCGCTGTAATAGTCGCGCAAGATGGCGCGCGGCTGCTGGCCGGCAAAGCGGACGTGGGCAGCGACGCCGAGGTCGCTGGCGACGCCCTGCAGCCGTGCCAGTTCGAGGCCGTCGTTCCCGCTGGCGGCCGCGTCGCCGCCCACGATCAGCAGTTCGGCGTCGATGCCGTAGTGGCGGCGCAGCATGGCCACTCCCTGGATGACGGTGTCGACGCCCTTGCGCGGGACCATGCGCCCGAGCTGGAGGACCACGAAGCGGCCATCGGCCACGCCAAGGCGGGCGCGTGCCTCGGGCATCGGCACCGGCCACAGTTCGTCGGGCGAGAAACCGCAGGGCGCCACCGCGATGCGCGAGGGCGGGGCGCCATACAGCCTTTCCATGTCATGGCGGTCCTGGGGGCACTCGGCGATGATGCGGTCGGCCGCCCGCATCAGCATCGCTTCGATGCGCATGCGTTCGACAGGGAAGGTGTCCGCCGTTCCCTGCGCCAGCCTGCGCACGCGGCCGAGCGCGTGGAACGTGATCACGAACGGGAGCCCGAGCGCCTGTTTCAGCTGCTGCGCGACCATGCCGGACATGAAGAAGTTGGCGTGCACGATATCGTAGGCGCCGTGCTGGCGCCGTACGAAGCGGGTGACGAAGCGCGCGAACGTGTCGATATGCGGCAGCATCTGTTCCTTGGGCACGTAGCGGGGCGGGCCCGCCGGCACATGGATGACGCGGATGTTGTCTGCCCATTGCACCACTTGGCGCTGCTCCGGCGCATCGCGCCGCGTGAACACGTCGACCTGGTGCCCGGCCCGCGCCAGCTCGCGCGCAAGCTGGGCGACATAGACGTTCTGGCCGCCGCAGTCGACGCTGCCGGGAGCGGCCAGCGGCGAGGCGTGGTCGCTGATGATGGCAATGCGGTGGCGCGGGGCGCCGGCGCCGGCGAGGGGGGAAGGGTGGATCCTGGCCTGGGCCTGGAGGTCGACCTGCACTGCGGCCTGGACTTCGTTGAGTTTCATGCTCTCTCCTGCCGGGTGAAACCGGAGCCGGTGCCGTAGCCGCAACCGGTAATGTGGCGCAGCGCTGCGTCCCAGTCGCTGCTGAATCGGCCAATCGAAAAGCGGTCGCGTGCGGTGCGGCGGGCGCCTTCGCCAAGGCGGCGCGCCAGGCCAGGATCGTCGAGCAGGGCCTGCATGTGGCCGTACAGCGGCTGCAGGCTGGTGTCCGCATAACCCGATACGCCGTTCTCGATGACGGTTGCCATTTCGGCGGTGGCCAGCGCCACGACGGGCATGCCGGCCATCATGGCTTCGACGACGGCCAGGCCGAGGCTGGAATAGCGGATGGGGCTGAACAGGAAGCGGTAGCGCGCCATGAAGGCGGGCAGCAGGGCGTGTTCGATTTCGCCCAGCCCGCCCAGTTCATCCGCGCCCATGCCGACCAGGTCGAGCGGGATGGCGCCGCGCGCCTGCACGAACAGGTCGGGCCCCATGCGGCGGCCGCGGCGTGCGAGATGGTTGGTGACCACCAGGCCGCGCGTCAGTTCGCCGCTGTAGCGGACCCCCGGCACCTCGGGGACGCCGTGCTCGATGACGCGGGTGGGCGTGCGTCCGCTGTCCCACATCAGGGCGTTGAACGGGGTCACGTGTACCAGCAGGACGTCCGGGTCGTCGACGGGGTGGCGGGTATTGGTGGGGTGCGCCAGCGGCGGGTCGTGCTCGAGGTAGATGCGCGGCAGCGCGCGCTGCGCCGGGCTCAGGAGTTCATACTGGTCCTTCTCCCACTGGTGATCGTCCTGGAACAGGATGCAGTCGAATTCGTGTTCTCGCGCCAGCTCCGCCGGCAGGTCGTGCACGTTGTCGCGCCAGGGCATGTGGCCGCAACGGCCGCCGTAGCCCGGCGGATGGCCGGGCTTGGACAGCACGTAGAAATCGTGCGGCGCATGCGACAGGTAGTGCAGGTAGCTGCCGTGGGTATGCCAGGTGAGGACTTTCAGTCTGCGCATGGTGGCCTCACGCGAACCGGACGCGGTAGCGCAACGCGCCGGCCAGGCGCCAGAACACCGACAGCGGCGGCAGCAGCGCGGAGGTGACGATCATTTCGAGCACGTGCGACGGGGTGCGGGCGGCCCCGCGCAGCCGGTGTACGCACAGGCGCGCGGTCAGCACGAACCAGACTGCGAGCGCGAGCCAGGTCAGGAAAGGCAGCCCGAGGAGCTGGCCGGCAAGGGCGACGAGGAGCGCGCCGACGATGGCGTAGTAGTCCCAGCGCGGTCGCGGCTCCACCTTCTGGCGGTACAGGGCAGGGTGTTTCTTGTACAGCAGCGCGTCGGACACGGCGTGCCGGATCTGCAGCAGGCTCGCACCCCACGGCACCGGCCGTACCGGGTAGACCACGAGTGCGCGCGGCGCGCGTCCGAGGGCGATACCGTGCTCGAGCAGCCGGAAATGCATGTCGGCGTCGCATCCGCGCGGCACGTCGAAACGCTCGTCGAAGCCGTCGAGGCGTTCGAGCACTTTTTTTCGGAAGAAGCAGTTGGCGCTCGTGAAGTCGGCCGCTTCGTGGCCGCGCGCGCTGCGCTGGTGGTCGGTCGGCCGGGAGGGCACCGGCGTCTGGATGCGTCCACAGGCCACATCGAGGCCGTCGCCGAGGGCGGCCAGCCCCTCTGTCAGCCAGTTCGGTTCCGGCACTGCGTCGTCGCCCGTGAACGCGACGACCGGCGCGCGTGCCGCCTGCCAGCCGCGGTTGCGGGCGGCGCCCGGGCCGCTGGGCCCCGGGTTAGCGACATAGGACAGGCGCGGCCCGCGCTCGAGCGTGCGGGTGCGCCAGCCGGCGACCAGGTGCAGGGTATTGTGGTTGGGCTCGTCGTCGACGACGATGATTTCGTACTGGACCGGGTCAAACTGCTGGCGCATCAAGGCGTCAAGGTTGCGGTCGAGCAGGTCCATCCGGCCACAGGCCGGCACCACCACCGAAACCGCGATCGCTGCGTCATCCGTCGTTGCTGCCATGGCTCGTCTCCGCGTCTGCTGCCCGTGTCGCGATATGCGTACAACGAGGCGTGTTGAGTGCGGTTGGAGTCGAAGGGGAACGGCCGGGTTCCGACGCGCTCATGCAGCTTGGAGGTGGATCAAGCGTCAGTGCGTATCGGTCGAGAGAAGATGCGCTCCAGCACACCGGAGCGCGATAACGGAGGGGGCGTTACGATCGGGAAGGAAGGATTGCGAGAAGGCGGGCAATGCAGAGGCACAGCGGTGCAGGCATCGGTGTGTGCCGGTAAACGGGCGCAGCGTACCGCTGCCGCCGGCCCGCCGCAGCTGCCCGGCGGCAACGCCACGCACCGCTGGCAGGCGGCGCGTGTCCTGCCGATTGATCGGTGTCTCAGCGAGCCTTATCCACGCGAAAAACCGGTGTCGTCATCCATCTTGCGGTCTCCCGCGAGACGGTTGGCGCCGGCCGGGCTCTTCGGCAAGCCGCCGGCCACGTCGTTCGATTCATGGACCGGGTTGGTTTCGGCCTGCATGCTCTGGCCCGGCAGCCAGCCGGGATTGTCGCTGCGCGGCCCTGTATTGCCGGGGCTGCGCGGCAGCCCGCCGGCCGAATCGTTCGACTGGTGAACGTCGGGACTGCCTGCGTCGCGCCCTGCGGGGCCGGTCTGCGAGCCGTTGCGGTCGGTGCTCGCCTGCTGGTTCGCTTGCTGGTCTTGTTGCTGGTTCGTCTGCTGGTTCATATGCGCTCCCTGGTGCTGACTGATTTGCTGGCTCATCTGTTGTCCCATCTGCCGGTTCGTCTGGTAGGGGCCGACCGCCATCCCGGTGCCCTGGCCGCTGCCGGCCGCGGCGCTTTGCTGGTTGCCATAGCCGACCTGGGCGGTCGTGCCCTGGGACTGGTAGGTCCTCGGCGCCACGCCATGGTGGCGGCCGAGCGAGCCGCCCTGCAGTTCAGGCTGCGCCGCATCGTGCGGGTTCATCGCATGCACGTCCTGGCTGTGGCCCGCCACGTTGGCCGGGTGCGCGCGCAGGTCGGTGCCGGAATCGCCGGGTCGATGGCCGACCGGTTGCTCGAGCAGGCCCCATGCCGGCGAGCGCTGTTCCATCTGGCGCTGGTGGCTGTCGGTGATGCCTTGTTGCGGGCCGGAACCGCCGGTCTGCTGGCTCTGCATCGAGCCGCCCGGCAGGTCGCCCGGAATGGCGCGCGGCAGGGTGGTTTCGTAGTCGGCGCGCCCGCCGTCCTCGGCCGCGACTTTCTGCTGGTCCATGATCGACGGGTCGTGGCCGCCCTGCATTTCATTTTCGCCGCGGATCACCTGCTGCTGGCCCGGCCCCTGCGGGTAGGTGTGGTCCAGCGGGCCGGTCTGGGTATTGCCCTTGGAGCCCGGGGTCCATTTCTCGTTCGCGCCGTTATTGGTCTGGTTATTGAATTCGCTACGTTGGTTCGCGTCCATGTCGACTCCTTTCGGTGTATGGCGGGCCGCAGTGGCACAAGCGCCGCCTGATATTGCCATGATGCGCGCAACTGCCTGCGGACAGTATAGGAAGACGTAGGGGTGCCGTGTAGGACTGTTACCGAAGGGTTTGTTGACTACTGGAAGTACATTTTCGTCAATGCATTTTCTGTCGCGTGAAGTCCTACAAAGTCATCTGAAAACGTCCTATACCCTCATCAATCGGGCCTGCCTAAGATGATTTCGCTGGTCAGTTATCGGATAGCCGAGCTGAACGGCATCAGCCTGCCGCAGGACGCGGCGGTTTAAAAGTGAACAGGGAGAAGATGATCATGGCCTCGAGCAACCAAGGTAACAAGCAAGGCAGCAATCAAGGTGGTAACAGCCAGAGCAGCGGCACCCGCAATCGCGGTTTCGCATCGATGGATCCGGCCCGCCAGCGTGAAATCGCCAGCCAGGGCGGCAAGGCTGCCCACGCCAAGGGCACCGCGCACGAATTCACTTCGGAAGAAGCCCGTCGCGCCGGCAGCATGAGCCACGGCAACCGCCAATCGGCCAATGCCGGTTCGGGCAGCGCGTCGCGCAGCTCGAGCAAGGGCGGCCGCGGCGGCTCGAAAGAGTAAGCCTGTACTAGCGGCAATATCGCCGGCGACGCTGCCAGGAGCGCCGACCGGATCAGCAACGGGGAGCCACGCGCTCCCCGTTTTTGTTTTGAAACCAGGCAAGGGAGTCCCAACTGGACGGTGGGATGCGGTAGAATCGCTGCGCCTTTTTCAACCTTTTCCCTAGGATCATCGTCGTGAAACCAGCGGTTATTCGTCAAGTCAAGAGCATGTCCATGTCGTGCGACCGGGTCGGCAACCTGTTGCTAGTCAAGTTCTCCAACAAAGGCGCCAGCGACGTGGCCATCCATGTGCCGGCGTCGATCGTATTCTGGCTGCTCAGGCACCTGCCGCCGAACCGCGACCCGCAACTGCAGCCGCCGCCGGCCGGCCCGTCGATCACGCAGCAGGACTGGGACAATCCCTACATTCCGCGCGCGGAATACGTGAACTGCAAGGAACTGCAGGGTGCGATCCGCATGACTTTCGCATCGAACGCGAAGGAAGACCTGACGGTCGTCCTCGACCGCAGCAATGTCGAGTTGATGCGCCAGATCATGATCATGTACGCGCAAAAGGACCTGATCGACCTCGACGCACAGTAATCGACACGCCGCAAGGGAGCGGCACGGCGCCGGGACGGGCAGCGCGCGGTCCGGCATCATGCTTATCCTTGAGCCTTTCCGTTGAACGCCATCCAAGGACCAGCCATGCCCATCAAAATCAGCCAGACCTTCGACTCCGGTGCCATCGAGGTCGTCAGTGCGAACAGCCCGAAGCAGATCGACCTGAACCTGCGCAAGGATTCGCATGCGGACATCCACCAGTGGTTCCATTTCCGCCTGCAGGGCGCGCGCGGCCAGGCCTGCACGATCCGTTTCCTGAACGCGGGGCAGGCCACCTACCCGAAGGGCTTCGAGGACTACCAGGTCGCCGCCAGCTACGACACCGAGAACTGGTTCCGCGTCCCGACCACTTTTGATGGGCAGGTGATGACGGTCAACCACACGCCCGAGCTCGACAGCATCTACTACGCCTACTTCGAGCCCTACACCTGGGAGCGCCACCTGCGCCTGCTGGGCGAAGTGGCCGAGAACCCGATCGCGCGCGTGCACGACATCGGCACCACGGTCGACGGCCGCGACATGAACCTGGTGGTGATCGGCAACCCGCAAGCGGAAAAGAAGATCTGGGTCATTGCCCGCCAACACCCGGGTGAGACCATGGCCGAGTGGTTCGTCGAGGGCATGATGGACGCGCTGCTCGACAGCGCGAACCCGGTCGCGCGCAAGCTGCTTGCCCGCGCCGTGTTCTATATCGTGCCGAACATGAACCCGGACGGCTCGGTGCGCGGCAACCTGCGCACCAACGCGGCCGGCGCCAACCTCAACCGCGAGTGGATGACCCCGTCGCTCGAGCGCAGCCCGGAAGTGCTGTGCGTGAAGAACAAGATCATCGAGACCGGCGTCGACATGTTCTTCGACATCCACGGCGACGAAGCGCTGCCGTACAACTTCGTGGCCGGCAATGAGATGCTGGCCGACTTCACGCCGGAGCGCCAGGCGCGCCAGGATGCCTTCGTGCAGCAGTACATGGCGGCCAGCCCGGACTTCCAGAACGTGTATGGCTACGCTGCCAGCAAGTACAACGAAGAACTCCTGACGCTGGCGTCCAAGTACATCGGCCACACCTTCAAGTGCCTGTCGCTGACGCTGGAAATGCCGTTCAAGGACAACGCCAACCTGCCCGACCCGCACACCGGCTGGAACGGTGCGCGCAGCGCGGCGCTCGGCGCGGCGATCCTGCAGCCGATCCTGCAGTCGCTCGACTGAAGGAGGGGACATGGGCGTCGAGATCGAGCGCAAGTTCCTGCTGACCGGCGACGGCTGGCGCGCGTTGGGCGAGCCGGTGCTGCTGCGCCAGGGCTATTTATGCTCGGACCCGGTGCGCACCGTGCGCGTGCGCATCGAGGGTGACGAAGGGGTGCTTACCATCAAGAGCAAGGGCACCGGCGTGAGCCGCGGCGAATGGGAGTATCCGATTCCCCTGCAAGAGGCGCAGGAACTGCTCGACACCCTGTGCGAGCGCCCGCTCGTCGAGAAATACCGGCGCCGCATCGCGCACGCCGGCTTCACCTGGGAAGTCGATGAATTCCTGGGGGAGAACGCCGGCCTGGTGGTGGCCGAGATCGAACTGCCCTCCGAGGACGCCGTGTTCGAGAAGCCCGACTGGATCGGCCAGGAGGTCAGCGGCGACAGGCGCTACTACAACTCCAGCCTGATCCGTTTCCCATTTTCACAGTGGACTAATCAATGATTCGTGTTTCACGTCGCGGCGTGCTCATTTTGAGCCTCGCCGCGGTGCTGCCGGCGCTCGCCGGTTGCGCCACAAGCGCAAGCACCTCCCCATCGGCACCATACTTCCCGCCTGCCGGCGAATGGGCCCGCAAGTCGCCCGCCGAACTCGGCATCGATCCGAAGGCCCTGGCCGCCGCCGTGCAGTTCGCGCAGTCGCGCGAGACCACCCGCGCCGTCGATTTCTCGGACCAGGAAGCCACCTTCGGCAGCCGCCTGGGCTCGATGCCGACCGAGCGGGCCCGCACCAACGGCCTGGTGATCTACAAGGGCTATGTGGTTGCCGAATTCGGCGATACGCGTTTTGTGGACCCGACCTATTCGGTGGCCAAGAGCGTGCTGGCTACCGTCGCGGGCGTGGCCGTGCGCGACGGCCGCATCGCAGTGGACGAACCCGTGGGCAAGCGCGTCACCGACGGCGGCTATGCTTCGGCACGCAATGCCCAGGTCACCTGGAAGCAGCACCTGCAGCAGGAGACGGAGTGGGAAGGCAGCCTGTGGGGCAAGAACGCCGACTTCATCGGCAAGGAAGCCTTCGGCGCCGGCGAGCGCAAGCCGCGCGCGCTGCAGGCGCCGGGCAGCTTCTACGAGTATAACGACGTGCGCATCAACCGCTTCGCGCTGTCGCTGCTGCGCGTGTTCGACCAGCCGGTGCCGCAGGTGTTCCAGCAGCAGGTCATGGACCCGATCGGCGCATCGAACAGCTGGAAGTGGGTGCCCTACCATAACAGCTACGTAGAACTGAACGGCAAGCAAGCGCCATCGGTCAGCGGCGGCACCCGCTGGGGCGGCGGCATGTGGATCAATTCCTGGGACATGGCGCGCCTCGGCTACCTGTGGCTGCGCGGCGGCGCCTGGGACGGCAAGCAGATCCTGCCGCCGTCCTACGTCAAGGACGCGCTCACGCCGAGCGTCCACGGTCCGGACTATGGCTACCTGTGGTGGCTCAATACCAAGGGCAAGAACCTGCCGGGCCTGCCGAGCAATGCCTATGCCGCACTGGGCGCGGGCAGCAACACCGTTCTCGTGTCGCCCGACCACGATCTCGTGATCGTATGGCGCTGGCACGCCGGCAACGCTGCCGAGTTCGCGAACAAGGTCATCGCCAGCCTGCCGCGCTGATACGGCATTGATCCTGCGCTAGTCGGCCAGGCGCGGGATGCCACCGCCGCAGATCGGGGCGGCCGCGGCGACATACCCGGGGTAGCGCGAGGCGAGATCCCGGGCATTGTAGCCGCCCATGCTGATGCCGGTCAGGTAAACCCGCTTGGGATCGACGTTGTAGCGCTTGAGGACATCGTCGAGCATCGACTTGAGCCGGTAAGAGTCCCACCACTCCCTTCGGGAATCTGGGGCGACACCACCATGAAGGGACGACGTGCATGGTTGGCGGGGAAAGGAAGCGATGTGGCTGGCACGCGATGTGCCGGCCACATCGCTTTTTAATGGAAGTGCTCGGTCCCGCTCGGCGCGTCTTCCGGCATCTCGGCGTGCACCAGTTCGCCCGTGGGGTCGGCGAACAAGGGCGCGCCGCAGTCGTCGCAGTATTCGGCGACGTAGCGTTCGCTGATGCGCTTGATGTGGGCGATGCCGGCTTCGTTCAGGTGCGCGACGATCTCGTTGATCGGGGTCAGCGGGGCGGGGGCGATCGCGAACGGGCCTTCCATCGGCGTGCCGTTCTCGTCTTCCTGGCCGTACAGCGGCCAGACGATGCCGTACAGGACGTCGTTGTCCTGGCGCATGGTGAACGAGACGCGGTACTCGTCGATCTGGATGTCGGCCGACTCTTCGCCGAAGCCGGCGATCACGGCGCGCAGGTCCGACGCTTCCACGCCCAGCGTGTGGGTCAGGTAGTGGACGGCGGCGCGGATCGAGATCGGGCGGATCAGCTTGTCCGCTTCGCGGCAGGCCACGTAATAGGCTTCCGGCAGCAGCAGTTCCACCCCGCAGCCCGGCAGCAGGCGCGCGATGTTGGCCGTGCCTTGGGTGCGCCACTGCTCGAGTGCGCGGTTGCGTTCCTCGGCGAAACCGATGTGGTGCTGTGGCTCCTGCCAGCGGAACATGGGCGCGCCCTGCGGGGCGACGATGGCCACCAGCAGGTAGCGCGTGTCGGCCAGGAAGGGCGCGGTTTCTTCCACGCGCGCGGCCGGCTTGACGGTGCCGCCCTTGTGCGCAGCGGCGGCCAGCTTGTGCGTCAGCGCGTAGGTCTCGGCGTGGGTGCGCGGCAGCTGGTCGATCGAGTACAGCGTCGGCGCCATCGCGATGCGCGTGCCTTCGGCCAGCAGGTGGGCCGAGAAATGCGCTTGCAGCGTGCTCAGCATCTCTGATGGGATATTGCCCGAAGCAATGTTGAATCGGGTCCAGGCGAGTACGGGCGCAGCCACCAGCAGGGCCTGCCAGGTGACGTCGCCGTTGGCCGTCTGTTCGACCATGGTGGCCGACTCGCTGACCGCCTCGACCGCATCCATCAGCACATCGTAGGAGGCGAGATCGTCCTTGAACAGGGCGTTCAGCGCGGCGTCGATGCTGTCCTGGTGGTTGGTCTTGAGCAGTTTTTGCAGTTGCGTGTCCAGCTGGCGTTCCCAGGTCCGTTCCTCGACACGGCTGGCGGCCTGCATGATGGCTTGCGCAATGCTGACGAGACGCTGGCTTTCGGCGGAGAGTTTAGGGGATGAATCTTTGGAAGGACGACGCATGGCGCTAGAGAGTCTCTTTTTATATGAAGGTGAAAGGTGATGCGGTGTGACCGGCACGGGTCATGATAAACCCTTGTCCACGGTATTGTAGTTGATTCGGCCACATGCCATGAACACAAGGCATCCCGGTCCGGACAGTAAAGCACGGCGCGCGCTTGCAAAAATCCTAAATACGAAAGATAATGCGAATCGTTCTCATTTAAATTCGCAAATGCCTGGCAACGGGCATTCACCAACAAAAAGCACGGACCCATGACCACGACCACTCCGCAGGCAAGCCGTACCTTCATCAAGAGCAAGAAACACAACCGTCCTTCCGCTCCCTCGTTGGCGGCCCCCGCGCTGGCCGTGCTGGCCACGCTGGCGATGCCGCTGGCCTATGCCGGCGGGGGCGGCGACGATGCACCGGAGCTGGCTGCGGACGCCAGGCTGCCGCAGGTGCACGTTAGCGGCGGCCACGACCGTTCGGTGCAGGGTCCGGTGCGCTCGAGCTCGGACAAGTTCACCGCGCCGCTGCTCGACACCCCGAAATCAGTCACGGTCGTGACCTCGGAAACCATCTCGCAGACCGGCGCCGTGTCGCTGACCGACGCGCTGCGCACCGTCCCGGGCATCACCATCGGCGCCTCCGAAGGCGGCAACCCGGTGGGCGACAACCTGTTCATCCGCGGCTACAACGCCCAGACCGACACCTATATCGACGGCGTGCGCGATTCCGGCTCGCAGTCGCGCGAGATCTTCGCGATCGAGCAGGTCGAAGTGGTCAAGGGCCCGAACTCGGCGCTGGGCGGCCGTTCCTCGGCCGGCGGCGGCATCAACATCGTCACCAAGACGGCCAAGGACACCAACTTCAGCAACGCCACGGTCGGCCTGGGCACCGACAAGTACGCCCGCGTCACCACCGACATCAACCGCGTCATCGGCGAGAACACCGCCTTCCGCCTCAACACGATGGTCCACGGTAACGACATCGCCGGCCGCGACATCGTCGGCGGCGAACGCTGGGGCATCGCGCCCACCGTGACGTTCGGCCTGAACGGCCCGACCCGCGCGATCCTGAGCTACTACCACATGAAGAGCAGCGAGATCCCGGATACCGGCATCCCGTTCAACAACCCGGTCACCACCGGTCCGGACGTCGCGAAGAATGGCGGCGGCACGCCGTTCACCGTGGACCGCGAAGCCTTCTACGGCCTCAAGAACCGCGACTTCCGCGATACCCGGACCGATGTCGCCACCGTCGACCTGCGCCACGAGTTCAGCCCGAACCTGGCCATCCGCAACGTGACCCGCTGGGGCAAGACCGGCCAGGATTACATCTACACCCAGCCGGAC
This sequence comes from Massilia consociata, assembly GCF_042432755.1. Classification (NCBI taxonomy): domain Bacteria; kingdom Pseudomonadati; phylum Pseudomonadota; class Betaproteobacteria; order Burkholderiales; family Oxalobacteraceae; genus Massilia; species Massilia consociata. The sequence continues at coordinate 24,189 of NZ_JBHLWP010000013.1, read as the reverse complement.
GATTCGAAGGGCAACACGGTCCGCTACGGCACCGTCTGGCGCCGCGCCAACACCCGCGACGTCGACACCCGCACGCTGGCCAACGCAAGCAGCCTGACCGGCACCTGGAACACCGCGGGCATCAAGCACAGCTTCAACGTCGGCGTCGAATTCTCGCGCGAGGACACCGACCGCGGTAGCTTCGTGTTCACCCCGGGCACCAACAACCCGCTGACCGGCAATTTCAATTGCCCGAACGCCGGCGCGGCCACCCTGTACAACTGCACCACGCTGGTCAACCCGAACCCGTACGACCCGTGGGCCTATACCCGCACCAAGTCGCCGACCCAGACCACGGTCGAGACCCGCACCCGTGCCGTCTACGGCTTCGACACCATCGAGTTCACTCCCCAGTGGCTGCTGAACATCGGCGCGCGCTGGGACGACTTCTCGAGCACCCTGAACACGGCGGCGACCAACACCCGCGCCCGCGTCGAGTCCACCTTCGACACCTACCAGGCAGGCCTGGTGTACAAGCCGAAGGCGAACGGCAGCATCTACCTGTCCTGGGCGACTTCGGCCACCCCGCCGGGCAACGACGGCGGCGACGGCCTGGACGCGCTGACCGTGCAGATCCAGAACCTGCAGCCGCAAACGAGCCGCAGCGTCGAGCTGGGCACCAAGTGGGAAGTGCTGCCGGGCGGCCGCCTGTCGGTGAGCGCAGCGGTCTTCAAGAGCGACATGGACAACGCCCGCGTCACCGCGCCGGACGGCACCACCCAGAACGTGGGCCGCAAGGAACTGAAGGGCGTCGAACTCGGCCTGTCGGGCCGGATCACCAACGCCTGGACCGTGTTCGGCGGCTACACCTACCTGGACGGCATCATCGCCGACAACGGTTACGTGAACACCGGCACCACCGCCAACCCGGTCTGGACCGCCTCGCCGTTCAACGGCAACGCCTTCCCGACCACGCCGAAGCACAGCGCCTCGCTGTGGAGCACCTACGCGGTAAACAAAAACTTCACGGTCGGCGCCGGGGCCAATTATGTGGATCGCCAGTTCGCCAACGTGAACAACAACAAGTATTCACCCTCGTACACCCGCTTCGACGCGATGGCGACGTACACGCTGAACCCGAACGTGTCGTTCCAGCTGAACATCCAGAACCTGACGGACAAGCTCTACTTCGACCGCGTCTCGTCGCCGCACTATGCTGGCGTGGGCCCGGGCCGCTCGGCCAGCCTGATGGCCAACCTCAAGTTCTGATATCGGGTACCACCCCCGCCGGGCAACCGGACTTCGCCCTCCTGATACCATCGGGAGGGTTTTTTTCGTTCGAGAAGGGAAGCGAATCATGATGCTGCATATCCCGGGCGTGCTCACGCCGGAACAGGTGGCGCACATCCGTGCGCGCATGGCGGGCGCGCCGGAATGGGTGGACGGCCGCGAAAGCGTCGGCACCCAGGGCGCCCGGGTCAAGCGCAACCGCCAGCTGAAGGAAGGCTCGCCGTTGGCGCAGGAGCTGGGACAGGTGGTGAGCGCCGCCCTGATGGCCCATCCGCTGTTTTTCTCGAGCGTGCTGCCGCTGCGCATCCTGGCGCCGTACTTCAATGCCTATGGCGGGGGAGAGCACTATGGCCTGCACGTGGACGGCGCCGTGCGCGCCCAGCGCGGTGGGCTGCCGCCGCTGCGAGCGGACGTCTCCACCACTGTCTTCCTGAGCGATCCGGATGAGTACGACGGGGGCGAGCTGGTGGTGGTCGACGCCTACGGCACGCACGAAGTCAAACTGCCGGCGGGCGACGCGATCGTGTATCCGTCGGGGAGCGTGCACCAGGTGCTGCCGGTGACGCGCGGCGAGCGCGTGGCCTCGTTCCTGTGGACGCAGAGCATGGTGCGCGACGACGGGAAGCGTGCCTTGCTGTTCGAGCTGGATACCAACATCCAGAAGCTGCGCGGGCAGGTGGGGGAGACCGAGGCAGTCGTCGGCATCACGGGGCATTATCACAACCTGCTGAGGATGTGGGCGGAGATGTGAACGCTGCGGTCCGCCCTGCAAGAAAAAAGCCGGCACCCAAGGGGGCCGGCTTTTCTATTTCAGGACGCTATTCGTCAAAGGACTTTTCTGCCAGTAAAGAGGCGAATCAGGATGACGACGGCGGCAGCGACGAGAAGAATGTGGATCAATCCACCGGCCACAGAAGTGGCCATGCCGAGCAGCCACAGAACGAGCAGGATGATAGCAATGGTATAGAGCATGTTGGCCTCCGCTTGGGATGAGGGGGGCAGACCCGATGTGCTGTCTGCTTTCCCGATAAGCCATCATCCGCCTTATTGCCGGCCTGCTCGGTGCGCGGCCGTACACACGGCTTGTTTCCAAGATAATTCTTGAATTTACATGGGCGGTTGTCCGTTCGACGCCGTCAATCCGGCATCGACCGGCAGGTTCACGCCGGTGATGAGGCGTGCATCGTCGCTCGCCAGGAATGCCATCGCGGCCGCAATCCCCTCCGGATCCTCGGGCGCGCCGAGCGGCATGCGTTCCCTGAATTTGGCGACCAGCGCAGGATCGTTCACCATGTCCTCGGTCATCCTCGTTGCTGTGAAGCTAGGATTGACCGCATTCACCCGCACGCCATCCTTTGCCGCATCCATCGCCATCGCGCGCACCATGTTGCTGACCGCGCCCTTCGAGGTGTTGTAGGCGAACAGCTCCCAGTCCCCACCGAGCCCCGAGACGGAAGAGGTCATGACGATCGAACCGCGTGTCTTCACGAGTTCGGGCATCGCCGCCTTGGCCATGTGGAAGTAGCCGGCCACGTTGACCGCCATGACGCGTGCGAAGTCTTCCTCGCTCGTCTGCATGATGTCGCCTTCGGTTGCGACGCCGGCGTTGTTGATGAGGATATGCAGTCCGCCGAAGCGCGCGACGGCCGCCTTGACGGCCGCGGCCGCGGTTTCCTTGTCGGCGGTATCGCCAACCTGCACGAGCACGCAGTCCGGCGGGAGTCCGGCAGCGGCTTGCCTGAGCGTGGCTTCATCGATATCGAGCATCACGACCCGGGCGCCTTCGTCGAGAAAGCGGCGGGCGGCCGCCAGGCCGATGCCTGACGCCGCACCGGTAACGAGTACGACTTTGTCTGTGAAACGATTCATCCTTTCTCCTTCGGTGTCGGCCAACGTGGCTTGATCGACCATATCACAGCCGGTCGAACAGGACGTTTCAGTGCTGGCGGGCAAGCTCAAGCACGGTGACGGTGCCGTGTCCGCCGTCGACCTCGACGAACTGGCCATCATGCAGGCGGCGCAGCACATCGGCGATTCCTGCGACGCAAGGCTTGTTGAACTCCCGCGCCACCAGTGCGCCATGCTGCAGCACCCCACCGACTTCGAGGACGATGGCGCCGGCGCTGACGAACAATGGCGTCCAGCCCGGATCGGTGGTCCGCGCGACAAGAATATCGCCAGGTTCGATGGATTTTTCATGGGCGTTGCCCAGGCATTTCACGCGCCCCCTCGCCACCCCGGGCGAAAGCGGCACGCCGCGCAGTTGCCCGGGCACATCCGCCCCTGGGGGCGCACGCAGGATACGTCCGCGCGAGTCGATCAGGGCAGGGAAGGCATGCACCTGGCGCGCCAGCAGGTCGGCAAAGGCGGTGCGCTGCGCGCGGCGCGCGCGCAGGAAACCGGCAGCGCCGGCGCCCGCCGCTGCCAGCTCGGCTTCCAGCTCGGCTTCCAGGTCGGCGTGGCACAGCCCGAAGACGTCCTCGGGCCTGTCCAGCCGGCCCTTGGCCACCAGCGCTTCGCCTGCTGCCAGAGCCTGGCGCCGCACCTGCTGGCGCGCCAGCAGCTTGAAATACTTCGGCGTGTCGCGCGTCCCGGCAAACAGGCCGCTGATCCGGTACAGGCGCCGCAGCAGCAGGCGCCGCAGCCAGCCGAAGCGCGCCTGCAGCTGGCGATAGCCATCCTCGCGCCGGGCCGCCAGTTCGCGTTGTGCCTGCTCGGGATCGACTTCTGCCGGCGCAGCAGCCATGAACGACATCTGCCGCAGCAGCATCAATGGATCGTCCGCGTAAGCCGGATTGGCCAGGTCCATTTCGCCGGGGCCGCGGCAACCGTGACGGTCGAGAAACGCGTCCCATGCATGGAGGAAGGCGGGCGGCATCTCGCGGCGCGCGATCCTCGCCTTCAGCGCATCGAGGTCGGCATAATCGGCGGGCGCCAGCATGCGGGCCAGGCGGAACATGGCGATACCCATCCCTACCACCAGGTTGCCGGACGTTCCAAGCATCAGCTGCGCCATCAGGCTTTGCTCGTCGGGCCGCCGCTTGTGCGCCAGGCCGGCCATCATGCCCATCGCACCGACGCCGGCGAGCATCGCCGGCATGGCGACTTCGAGGATTGCTTTCATCGCCTGCGGGGCGAGCTCCTCGCCGGCCTGGGCCGGCGTCAGGTCCGCAGCCACGGGGGCCTTGAGCCGGTCGATACAGGCACGTTCACGGGCCAGATACCGGCGGTGTGCGCGTTCGGGCGCGACGAAGGCGACGGCGCTGCGCCACAGCCCGCGCCGCAGCGTCCACAGCACGCGCGGCAGGAGCCGCAGTGCCGGCAACAGCGGCGGCCGCACAGGCGCGCGGTAGCGCGCGACATCGATGGTGGCGAGCGTCTCGGCGAGCAGGCGGTCGGTCGGCGCATTGCTGCGCGCAAGCTTGGCGGGCGTTGCCAGCCACAGTAGCCTGGAGAGATTCAGGTACATGCGCCCGCCTCCGATGCAGAGCCAGCCGTCGGGGCGGTCGAGCGGGAAGTCGACAGGGCCGGCGCAGTGGGCGATCATCCGGCCGATGACCTGCTTCAGCCAGTCCTGTCCCATCGGCGAGACCGGGGCATCGAGCGTGAGCCCTTTGGCGAGCGCCACGTCCATGTAGAGCCGGCGCGGCGCCCCGGGCGCGGTGCACATCTCGGGCGCCAGCGGCACGTACGCCGTCACCGGCCTTGCCTGCAGGAGGTGCAGGGCGCCGCCTGCGCAGGCAAACTCGACGTCGACAGGGAATCCGAACAGCGCTTCCAGGCGCAACAGCACCTCCTTCAGGGCCGCCAGCTGCGCCATGCTCAGGCAGAACCCGTCGCGCCGGGTCTCGTCCCGCCGCGTGCCTCCTTGCGGCGCCAGTACGGAGCGGGACTGCTTGCTTCCCAGGGTTTGCGCCAGCAAGTGTCCGTTGGTCTTGTCGAGGACGAACTGGTCCGGCATCACGCTGCCGTCGACCACCGATTCTCCCAGCCCCCAACTGGCGCTGACAAGCATCTCGTCGAAGTCGTTCGTCAATGGGTTGATCGAAAATCCCACGCCGGCCACCTCGCTGTCGACCTGATGCTGGACGACGACCGCGATGGCGGGCTCGAACACGGGCAGGCCGCGTGCGGCCTTGTAGGCCAGCACGCGCGCATCGAGGCAGGAAGCGAAGCAATCGCGGATGGCTCGCTCGAGTTCCGGCCCCGGCACGCCGAGCAGGCTGCGGTACATGCCGGCGTACGACGCGCCGGCCAGGTCTTCGTCGGGAGAGGACGAGCGCACCGCGAAGCGTGCGCCTTCGCAGTCCGCGCCGCACAGGCCGCGCAGCTGTGCGAGCGCGTCGCGTTGCGCCGCTTCGAGGGCGAGGCCATGGATCTGCGCCGCCAGCGCCGCGCAATGCGGTGCCCACCCGGACCGGGGCGAGCCGAGCAGGGCTTCCCATGCAGGCGTCGCTCTCAACCGGGCGACCCAGGGGGCGAAGAAGCCGGTTGTCAGGATCACGGCGGGCGGCACGGCGAAACCGGCCGACGCCAGCTGCTGCAACGACCATGCCTTGCCGCCGATCGCGGCGCGCGGAACCTCACCGTCGGACGGCAGGGGGAGCAAGAGTGGGAGCGGCGAGGCAAGCTGTTCGTCGCGCACGACTACGCGCGCCGCATGGTCCCGCTGTTCCGCGCCTGCATGCATGGCCGACCCCGCTGTTTTGTCGATTCGGCAATACTAAATCGAAACGCCGGGCATGACCAGCGGCATGTGAGGCACAGTCCGGGCACTCCTTGATGGACTGGCATTGCCTCCTGGGCTCACGCGCGCGGGTGCGCTCCAGGCGCGGCTTTCAGGCGTGCAATGGTGTCGATCAATTCGTCCGCCACGATCGGCTTGACCAGGTGGTCCGCAAAGCCGGCCTGCAGCGACATCCGGCGATCCTGTTCCTGGCCGTAGCCGCTCACGGCAATGAGCGTGGAGCCGGCGCAGCGCGGCAGCTGCTTCAAGGCCTTGGCCAGCGCATGCCCGCTCATGTCCGGCAGGCCGATATCGAGCAGGATGAAGTCGAAATCTTCCCGTCCGGCCGCCGCCAGCGCGGCCTGCGCCGAATGCCCGGTCGTCACCCGGTGCCCCGCGGACCGCAGCAGCATGGCCAGGGTGTTGGCGGCGTCGACGTTGTCGTCCACGACCAGGACGCGGCTGGCATCCGTTCCGGCGCCGGTGGGGGCGGCAGGATCGGCAGGAGCGGCAGAAGTGGCAGGAGCTGCGGCGGCAGCAGTGGCAGCGGCGGACGCGGGCGCGCCCTGGACGGCAGGCAGCAGCGGCAGGCGGATGGTAAACGTGCTGCCCTGGCCGGCGCCAGTGCTGTGCGCCTCGACGCTGCCGCCATGCAGCTCGACCAGCTTCTTCACCAGGGCCAGCCCCAGCCCGAGCCCGCCCTGCGCACGGTCGGGCGTGCGCTGGCCCTGGGTGAACAGGTCGAACACGGCCGGCAACAGGTCCGGATCCATGCCGATGCCGTTGTCCTGCACCCGCAGGACTGCGCTCCCGCCCTGCTGCTGCAGGCAGACGCGCAGTTCGCCGCCGTCGGGCGTGTATTTCGCGGCATTGTTGAGCAGGTTGGCCGCCACCTGGATCAGCCTGGTCCGGTCGCCGCTCACAGGCAGGGGATTTGGGGCGATGTCCAGCGCCAGGCGGTGTCCCCGGGCTTCGATCACGGGGACGACCTGCTCGACGGCTTCGCGCAGCACGGCGCCGAGTTCCACTTCCGATTTGTTGATCGTGACCAGGCCGCGCGTGACGCGCGAGACGTCCAGCAGGTCGTCGACGAGGTGCGTCATGTGCGTCACCTGGCGGCCGATGACCTCGCTGGCCTGCCGTACCCGGGGCTCGTGCGCAAAGAGCATGCGCAGCAGCTGTGCGGCGCTGCTGATCGGCGCAAGCGGATTGCGCAGCTCGTGCGCCAGCATGGCCAGGAACTCGTCCTTGCGCTGGTGTTCCCGCTGCAGGTGCTCCTGCTGCAGGTGCAGGCGGTCGAGCATCTGGTTGATCGACCTGGCGAGCGTGATCGTTTCGCTGCTGCCAACAAGTTCGGCACGGTGCTCGGTAATGCCTTCTTCGCCAAGCCTGCCGGCAAACTGTTCGAGCTTGCGCAGGTCCTGGGTCAGGCCAAGCGACAGGCGCGAACCGAGCAGGAACACCACCAGGGCAAGCAGCACCGCGATGCCGCCGATCAGGCCGTATTGGGACGAGGGCGTCTCGAGGATATCGCCGAGCCTGGAGGTGTCCACGCGCAGCATCAGGCCCAGATTCCCCAGCTGGGCCGGCACCTTGACCGGTATCTCCAGGTAAGGGGCCGCCGGGGTGGCCTGCGCCTGCGTCTTCCATGTCAGCATGGCGGCGGGCCCGGGGTGCAGGTCCTGCACCCTGACCTTGTAGACCAGCGCGCCTTCGGGGGTATTGGTACGCGAGTAGCGCAGCAGGCTCACGCCGACGAGTTCCGCGCTGTCGGGCCGGTTGAAGATGGCCGCCGTTTCCACCCCCTGGTCGATGCGCGCGCGCAGCCAGGCCAGTTGTTCCTGGTCGAAGCGCTCCAGGCCATTGCCCGCGACCGCCTTGCCTTCGAAATCGGTGAACAGGACCTGGACCGGGATGCCGTTGATCTGGCGCAGGCCGCCGAGGAAGGGAGCCAGGTAGGTTTCCCTTCCCGCGCTGTCGACGAGGCCGGTTGCCAGGATAGGGCTGTCCGCCACCTCCTCCATGCGCGAGACGAGCGTGGCGAGCGTGTTGCCGACCGTCCGCGCGTGGAACGCCGCTTCGCGCTGCTGCAGCAGCGCGACCGCTGCGTCATGCTGGCGATCGACCAGCCAGAGCGAGGCCGCCGTCGCCAGCAGGACGGCGGCAGCGGCCAGGATCGCCGATGCGAGCGCAAAGCGCCGCGTCAGGCTCGCGGTGCCGAGCTTCGACCAGGGGTTCATGATCAGTCGTCGGTCGGCACGAGCACGCCGTCTGCGCGGTAGCGCGCAATCAGGAGTTCCCGCTCGCCCAGGGCTTCATGGCGGGTCGGCGAGAACGGCGGCGCATAGGTCTTGATCAGGCCGCGATGCACGCGCACCTTTTCCAGGGCATCGCGCACCGCCTTCCTGTCGGTGCTGCCGGCCAGGTCGATCGCCTTGGCCAGGATGTGCATCAGGTCGTAGGCATGCGCCACGCCCACCGGTCCGTGGATGTCCTCGATCCTGCGCACCGGAGACACCGTCGCGACGCTGGCCATGAAGCGGGCGAGCTGCTTCTTGTCGGCCCTGAAGAACGAAAAGGTCTGGATCACGGAAAAGTCCACCTCGTTCAGGGCCGGCCCCGCCTGCCTGACGAACTCGCCCCCGGTGACGCCCCAGTGGCTCAGGATCGGGATACGTTCGGCTTTGGGCAAGGCCGCCACTTCGCGCACCAGGATGGCGGCTTCGTCGTCGTTGGCGACCAGGACGATCGCCTGGGCGCCGGCGCTGCGCAGTGCCTTGTACTTGGCGACCAGGGTCTGGTCGCGCCAGTTGTACCAGGCGGTCTGCACGATCGTGATGTTCTTGTTTGCCGCGGCAAATTTTTCGGCCGCGGCCAGGTTGCTGCGTCCCCATGAGGTGTTCGTCAGCAGCAGTCCGACTCGCGGCAAGCCCCGCTTGTGCGCCGTTTGCAGCAGCTTGGGCATGGCCAGGCTGTCCCGCAGCGACAGGCGGTAGACGTAATTGGGCTGCATGCCGTTATCGATGATCCCGTCAGCCGACGACCAGGTCGCCATGAACAGGGTCCTGGTGGCTTTCAGGGTCGGCAGCTCTTCGATGATCACCGGACTGAAGCGGCCGCCGAACACGGCAACGAGGTCCGGCATGCGCGCGAATTCTTCGATATTGCGGATGCCACGGGCCGGGATCGAGCGATGATCCTTGGTGACAAGCTCGATCGGCCTGCCTTTCAATACGCCGCCGGCGCGGTTGATTTCGGCGATGGCCGTGCGCAGGCCCAGCTCGACGGCCTGGGCCGAGGTGCTGTTGTCCAGGCCGAATTCGGCATCGAGGCCAATGCGGACCGGCACCGGCTCGGCCCTTGCGCCGACGGACCCCACGATCATGAGGATGATACCGGCCAGCATGCCAGCCAGGGCCTTGCTCAAACGGGAAGCGATCAGGTTCAGCATATCATTCGAGAAAAAATCGGTTCAGTATTGTAATCGGCAAACTCGCAGGAGGGGGCGCGACACGTTACTGGACGCAAGGCGCTCGGCGCGGCACGGCAGCTGCAGAAGTGCCGTTGCGGCACCACCTGGCAAAGACAAAAGGCCGGAACCCTCGCGGGTCCCGGCCTTTTCACTTGCGCGGCAAGCAGCCCGCTCGCGCGGGCCCTGCCAATTACGCAGCCAGCAGCTGGCGCAGCACGAACGGCAGGATGCCGCCATGCTTGTAGTAGTCGACTTCGATCGGGGTGTCGATACGCAGCAGCACTTGCACTTCCTGCGATTCGCCGTTTTCGCGGTGGATCACCAGGGTGGCCAGTTGTTGCGGCTTGATCTCGCCTTCCAGGCCCTTCAGGTCGTAGGTTTCCTTACCGGTAATGCCCAAGGACTCGACGCTGTCGTTGCCGATGAACTGCAGCGGCAGCACGCCCATGCCCACCAGGTTCGAACGGTGGATACGCTCGTACGAACGGACCACCACGGCCTTCACGCCCAGCAGCTGGGTGCCCTTGGCTGCCCAGTCGCGCGACGAGCCGGTGCCATACTCTTCGCCGCCGAAGATCATGGTCGGGGTGCCTTCCGCCACGTACTTCATTGCCGCGTCGTAGATCGACATCTGTTCGCCGGTCGGTTGGTGGATCGTGATGCCGCCTTCGACCGCCGAACCGTCCGCTTTTGGCGGGATCATCTTGTTCTTGATGCGCACGTTGGCGAAGGTGCCGCGCATCATGATCTCGTGGTTGCCGCGGCGCGAGCCGTAGGAGTTGAAGTCGGCCTTCAGGACGCCATGGTCCTTCAGCCACTTGCCTGCCGGGCCGTCTTCCTTGATCGAACCTGCCGGCGAGATGTGGTCGGTGGTGATCGAGTCGCCGAACACGCCCAGCGCGCGCGCGCCGGTGATGCCGGTGGCGGCAGCCTTCGGGGTCATCTCGAAGTCGGCGAAGAACGGCGGCTCGGCGATGTAGGTCGATTCCGGCCAGTTGTAGACCTGGCCTTCGGTCGACGACACGCGCTCCCACAGTTCGCCCGGGTTGCCCTTCACGTCGGCGTAGTTCTTCTTGTACACCTCCGAGTTCATCGCCAGGCGCATCAGTTCGCCGACTTCCTGCGACGACGGCCAGATGTCGCCCAGGTAGACGTCGACACCGTTCTGGTCGCGGCCAACCGGCTCGCTCATCAGGTCCTTCGTCATGTTGCCGGCGATCGCGTAGGCGACGACCAGCGGCGGCGAGGCCAGGAAGTTCGAGCGGATGTTCGGGTGGATACGCGCTTCGAAGTTACGATTGCCCGACAGGACGGCCGACGCGACGATGTCGTTCTCGACGATCGCGGCGTTCAATTCCGGGGTCAGGTCGCCGGCGTTGCCGATGCAGGTGGTGCAGCCGTAGGCGGTCACGCCGAAGCCCAGCTTTTCCAGGTAAGGCAGCAGGCCGGCGGCGGTCAGGTATTCGGTGACCACGCGCGAGCCGGGGGCCAGCGAGGACTTGATGTGCGGCGCCACGGTCAGGCCGCGCTCGACCGCTTTCTTGGCCAGCAGGCCGGCAGCCAGCAGCACGCTCGGGTTCGAGGTGTTGGTGCACGAGGTGATCGCGGCGATCAGGACGTCGCCGTTCTTCACGCGCACGCCGTTGCTGGTCTCGTAGACTTTCGACAGGTCTTCCGGCGACTTGTTGAAGCCGTTCTGGGTGGTCGGCTTGCTGAACAGTTCGGTGAAGGTGTTCTTCACGTGGCCCAGCTCGATACGGTCCTGCGGGCGCTTCGGGCCGGCCAGCGACGGGGTCACGGTCGACAGGTCCAGTTCCAGCACGCGGGTGTAGTCGATCTCGCCTTCCTGCGGGATGCCGAACATGCCCTGGGCCTTGTAGTAGCCTTCGAAGGCAGCCAGTTCTTCTTCGGTACGGCCGGTGCCGCGGAAGTAGTCGACGGTTGCTTCATCCACCGGGAAGAAGCCCATGGTCGCGCCGTATTCCGGGGCCATGTTGGCGATGGTGGCGCGGTCGGTGGTCGACAGCGAGCGGGTGCCTTCGCCGAAGAACTCGACGAACTTGCCCACGACTTTTGCATGGCGCAGCATTTCGGTGACCGTGAGGACCAGGTCGGTCGCGGTGCAGCCTTCGCGCAGCTTGCCCTTCAGGTTGACGCCGATGACGTCCGGGGTCAGGAAGTAGACCGGCTGGCCCAGCATGCCGGCTTCCGCCTCGATGCCGCCCACGCCCCAGCCGACAACGCCGACGCCGTTGATCATGGTGGTGTGCGAGTCGGTGCCCACCAGGGTGTCCGGGTAGAACACGTCGCCCTGGCGCATCACGCCGCGTGCCAGGTATTCCAGGTTGACCTGGTGGACGATGCCGAAGCCCGGCGGCACGACGCCGAAGGTGTCGAATGCCTGCATGCCCCACTTCATGAACTGGTAGCGCTCGTTATTGCGCTGGAATTCCAGTTTCATGTTCAGGTCGAGCGCGCCCGGCTCGCGGAAGTGGTCGATGGTGACCGAGTGGTCGACCACCAGGTCGACCGGCACCAGCGGCTCGATCTTCTTCGGATCGGCGCCGGTCTTGGCGGCGACGTTGCGCATGGCGGCCAGGTCGGCCAGCAGCGGCACGCCGGTGAAGTCCTGCAGCACGACGCGGGCGACGACGAACGGGATCTCGTCGGTACGCTCGGCGGTGGCGCCCCAGTTGGCGAGCTGCTTGATGTGCTCTTCGGTGACCTTCTTGCCGTCGCAGTTACGCAGCACGGATTCGAGGACGATACGGATCGACACCGGCAGGCGCGACAGGTTCACACCGAGGGCTTCACCCAGGGCTGGCAGCGAGTAGTACTGGCCGGTACGGCCGGCGCCGGCCGGGAATTCCTTCAGAGTGTTGAGGGTGTTGTGAGACATTATCTCTCCTTCAGTGGGGATATTGTTATTTCAATACCGTTAGTGCAGCTTAAGTAGTGCAGCTTAAACTCAGGCGATACCCGGCTTGCGCCGTGCATCATCCGTTCTTTTGCGCAGGCGCCGCGGCCGTGACCGTCGCAGCCTGCTCGGCGTTCTTGCATTCGTTGGCCAGCTGGCGGTTCAGCTTCGAGTCCAGCAGGATGCCCTTGGACGGGATGCCGATCCAGACCAGGCCCCAGTACGGATTCTCGAAGCGCAGCGCGCCCGTGGTGGTGCCGACGCGGTTCATGCGGTGCAGGCGCTTCTTCCAGCGCAGCGCGATGTGGGCGTCGTCGCTCGCGTTCGTGTAGATCGTGAGCTTGTTGCCGAGTTCGCACGCATACTCGGTGACGACCGTGTCGGTGATGTCCGGCTCGGCTTCGTCTTCCGGCTTGTGCGCCACCGCCGCGGCTGCGCCGGCAGCGCCGGCAACCGCGGCGCCGGCGGCGGCTTTCGCCGCCTTCTTCGGTGCCGCTTTCGGCTTGGCCTTGGCTTTCAGGACCGCTTCGGCTTTCGGGTGTTTTTCGGGTGCGGCAGACGCGGGCGCGCATATGCCGGCAGCCGCGAGCGCACATGCGCAGGCGGCCAGGAGTCGGGGGAGGAGGGGGGCCATCAGTTGGATTCCGTGTGGTTGACGATTGCCGCGGCGGCTTCCGGCAGCGCCAGGCCAGCCAGTTTCGCGCGCTGCAACACGGTCCAATAATATCGGTAGCTCGCACGGTCGTGCAAGCGGCCGTGCTGGGCGATGGGGCCCCATCCCGCATTCATCGCTTCGGTCAGGATGTTGGTGGCTTCGTTCACTTCCGACAGGCGCGGCGTGAAGGCTTTCAGGATCGGCTTGATCTGGTCCGGATGGATGCTCCACATCCGGGTGAAGCCAAATTCGGCGCCGGCGCGCTGGGCGTCGTTGGCCACCACCGCGCTGTCCCTGATGTCGGTAGTCACGTTATGCGAGGCCACTTTGCCGTGCGCATGGCAGGCCGCGACCATTTCGAGCTTGGCGCGCACCACCAGCGGGTGCGTGAACTGGCCCGGGGTGCGCATGGCGCTGGCCGGCACGGCGCCGTAGTGGCTTGATACAAAGTCCATGATGCCGAAGGACAGGCACTCGACCTGGGGCAGGGCAGCGATGTCGTAGGCCGCGCGCAGCGCGCCATGGGTTTCGATCAGCACGTGCACCGGCAGGTCCGACCGGCCGGCCCTGGCGGCATGCTGGTTGATCAGGTCGATGGCGCCGCGGACTTCGTCGACGCTCTCCACCTTCGGCAGCACCACGTAGGCCAGGCGCGCAGCGGTGGCGCCGACGATGGCGGCCACGTCGCCCGCGAAGTGCACGCTCTTGGTGTCGTGCAGGCGCACGCCGATGCGGTTGAAGCGATTGTCCTCGCTGTTGATCAGTTGGGTCACCAGCAGGGCGTGTTCGGCCTCTGCTCCGGCAATGGCGCCGTCTTCGCAATCGAAGGTGATGTCGAACAGGGGCCCAAGCTCTTGTTGCAGGGCCATCGATTTGCGCATCAGCTTCTCCGAGCCGGCGTAGTGGTCGCAGGCGGGGAGCAGGAGCGGCTGGCGTTTGCCCTGGAATAAAACCTCGGAAGGATGCATGGTCGGTCTTGAAACGAATCGGCCATGCCGGCAGGATGGACGCTGCACGGCACGGCACGGGTGGCGCAGGCAAGGCCTGCACCGTTCTTAAAACACGCTGCCGGCGCTTATGCCAGCAGGTGAGCGACGCCGGCGCGCTCTTCTTCGAGCTCTTTCAGCGTCAGGTTGATGCGCTCTTGCGAGAACTCGTCGATCTCCAGGCCCTGGACGATCTTGTACTCGCCGTTCTCGGTGGTCACCGGGAAGCCGAACATCACGCCTTCCGGGATGCCGTACGAACCGTCCGACGGGATGCCCATGGTGGTCCACTTGCCGCCGGTGCCCAGCACCCAGTCACGCACGTGGTCGATCGCCGCGTTGGCGGCCGATGCCGCCGACGAGGCGCCACGCGCTTCGATGATCGCTGCGCCGCGCTTGCCGACGGTCGGCAGGAAGGTGTCGCGGTTCCAGGCGTCGTCGTTGATCATTTCCTTGACCGACTGGCCGTCGATGGTCGCGAAGCGGTAGTCGGCGTACATGGTCGGCGAGTGGTTGCCCCACACGGCCATCTTCTCGATGGCGCCGACCGGCTTGTTCAGCTTGGCGGCAACCTGCGACAGGGCGCGGTTGTGGTCCAGGCGCAGCATGGCGGTGAAGTTCTTGGCCGGCAGGTTCGGGGCCGACTTCATGGCGATGTAGGCGTTGGTGTTGGCCGGGTTGCCGACCACCAGCACTTTCACGTCACGCGAAGCGACGGCGTCCAGCGCCTTGCCCTGCACGGTGAAGATCTGGGCGTTGGCTTCGAGCAGGTCCTTGCGCTCCATGCCCGGGCCGCGCGGACGGGCGCCGACCAGCAGGGCCACGTCGGCGTCCTTGAAGGCGGTCATCGGGTCGGCGTGGGCGGTCATGCCGGCCAGCAGCGGGAATGCGCAGTCGTCGATTTCCATCATGACGCCCTTGAGCGCCTTCTGTGCCTTCTCGTTGTCGATCTCGAGCAGCTGCAGGATGACCGGCTGGTCCTTGCCCAGCATGTCGCCGTTGGCGATGCGGAACAGCAGGGAATAGCCGATCTGGCCGGCCGCGCCGGTGACGGCAACGCGCATTGGGGTTTTAGCCATGATGAATCTCCAAAGTGGGAATGAAAACGGTCGAGCCGAGGAATGCCTGTTTGGGAAAACAGCAATGATACCAAAAGAGGCACCCTGTCAAATGGATATCGCGCGCGACCATTGAGGGCCTTGCCAGCATGGGCGCGCCGAGGTCCAGCCGACCGCGAGTTTATGCCTCGAGTATTCTATCTGTCAATTCATATCATATGTCTTATATAAGACACATGTCTTGGCAGTCATATACTGGACGGATATGCACATTTGTGGTGAAATCGCGGTCTATGAACCCCCATCCGTCCACCAGCAGCGATGCGAGCGGCACCGACGCATCGCCGTCGTTCCGCCCGCTGTACCAGCAGATCAAGGCATTGATCACCCAGAGCCTGCAGTCGGGCGAATGGAAGCCTGGCGAGCTGATGCCGAGCGAGGTCGAACTGGCGGGGCGGTTCAAGGTCAGCCAGGGCACGGTGCGCAAGGCGATCGACGAGCTCGCGGCCGAGAACCTGGTGGTGCGCCGCCAGGGCAAGGGCACGTTTGTTGCCAGCCATGCCGAAGAGCGCGCGCATTTCCGCTTCCTGCGCCTGATGCCCGACGAGGGCATTCCCCACCATCCGGACAACCGCTTCATCGCCGTGCTGCGCATCCGCGCCACGGCCGAGGTCGCGCGCCTGCTCGAACTGAAGTCGGGCGACGCGGTCGTGTACATCAAGCGGGTGCAGTCGTTCGACGGGGTGCCGACCATCCTGGAGGAGTTGTGGCTGCCGGGGCAACTGTTCAAGGGCTTGAGCGCCGAGCGCCTGGTGGAATACAAGGGGCCGATGTACGGGCTGTTCGAGTCCGAGTTCGGCACGCGCATGATCCGCGCCACCGAAAAGATCCGCGCGGTGGCGGCCGATGCCGCCGCCAGCGAACACCTGAAGGTGCCCGAGGGCACGCCGCTGCTGTGCGCGGACCGGGTGTCGTTCACGTACGGCGACAAGCCGGTCGAGCTGCGGCGCGGGATCTACTCGACGGCGCGCCACCATTACCAGAACGAGCTGTCGTAACGGATGTGAGAACGAAATCCGTAGGGTGGGCGGGGGAAAAGAGTCCGGTGGACTGTTTTCCCGCCCACGCGGTGATAGGTTTCGGTTGAATTGTCGCGGCAGTGCCGCCGATAGTTGGCCGCGTGGGCAGGAAACCTGCCCACGCTACAAGGGCTAGAGCCTCTGCAGGGATCGCACGGAGCGATTAAAATAAGTTGGTTTTGCGTAAGCGACGAACAGTGCCCGGTTCGCCGCAGGGATGCCCCGGTTTTCTTCTACTGGATGCTTGGTGCCCCGTCACAAAATCGGCGAAAATGAAGGGTTCATTAAAAAACTGTCGTCATAGAGGGAGGTGTACCATGTCCGAAGCCGTGAGAGAAGCAAGCAAAAAAGGGCGGCCGGAGTTCCGCAACGTTGGCATTGGGGATATTACTAGCAAATATCGCATGCCACCATCGGCCATCGTGTCGATCCTGCACCGCGTCAGCGGGGCGGGCCTGTTCCTGTTCCTGCCGTTCCTGCTGTACCTGCTGCAGCAAAGCCTGGTGTCCGAAATCTCGTTCGAGCATTTCCGCGGTATCGTCGATAACCCGTTCGCCAAGATCATCCTGCTGGGCCTGTCCTGGGCCTACCTGCATCACTTCGTCGCCGGCGTCCGCCACCTGTTCATGGACAACCACATTGCCCTGGACAAGGATGCTGCGCAGAAGACCGCACGCTGGGTGCTGGTCATTAGCCTGGCGCTGACCGTGCTGGTCGGCCTGAAACTGTTCGGAGTCTTTTAATCATGGCAAACAAGAATAATATCGGACCGCGCCGCCTCGTCGTCGGCGCCCATTATGGCGTGAAGGACTGGCTGGCGCAGCGCGTCACCGCCATCGTCATGGCCGTCTTCACCGTTGTCCTGCTGGTCGCCTTCCTGACCGGCCAGAATTTCACCTACGAAGGCTGGGCGGGCCTGTTCGCCAAGCAGTGGTTCAAGCTGTTCGCGCTGGTGACCTTCCTGGGCCTGTTCTACCACGCCTGGGTCGGCGTCCGTGACATCTGGATGGACTACGTCAAATCGGCAGGCCTTCGCCTGATGCTGCAACTGGCGACCATCTTCTGGCTGCTCGCCTGCGCCGCCTGGACCGTGCAAATTCTCTGGAGTGTGTAATCGTGGCAGCAATCAAAACTGCAATCCCTACCCGCCGCTTTGACGCGGTCATCGTTGGCGCCGGCGGTTCCGGCATGCGTGCATCGCTGCAGCTGGCCGAAGCCGGCCTGAACGTGGCGGTGCTGTCGAAAGTGTTCCCGACCCGTTCGCACACCGTGGCTGCCCAGGGCGGCATCGGTGCTTCGCTGGGCAACATGAGCGAGGACGACTGGTACTGGCACATGTTCGACACCGTCAAGGGTGGCGACTACCTGGGCGACCAGGATGCAATCGAATTCATGTGCCGCGAAGCACCGAAGGTCGTGTACGAGCTCGAACACTTCGGCATGCCGTTCGACCGCAACCCGGACGGCACCATCTACCAGCGCCCGTTCGGCGGCCACACCGCGAACTTCGGCGAAAAGCCGGTCCAGCGCGCCTGCGCGGCGGCCGACCGTACCGGCCACGCGCTGCTGCACACCCTGTACCAGCGTAATGTCCGTGCCCGCACCCACTTCTTCGTCGAGTGGATGGCCCTGGACCTGATCCGCGACGCCGAGGGCGACGTGGTCGGCGTGCTGGCCCTGGAAATGGAAACCGGCGACGTGATGATCCTGGAAGCGAAGACCACCATCTTCGCCACCGGCGGCGCAGGCCGCATCTTCGCCGCATCGACCAACGCCTTCATCAACACCGGCGACGGCATGGGCATGGCGGCGCGCGCCGGCCTGCCGCTGCAGGACATGGAGTTCTGGCAGTTCCACCCGACCGGCGTGTCCGGCGCGGGCGTGCTCATCACCGAGGGCGTGCGCGGCGAGGGCGGTATCCTGATCAACTCGAACGGCGAACGCTTCATGGAGCGCTACGCGCCGACCCTGAAGGACCTGGCGCCACGCGACTTCGTCTCGCGTTCGATGGACCAGGAGATCAAGGAAGGCCGCGGCTGCGGTCCGAACAAGGACCATGTGCTGCTGGACCTGCGCCACATCGGCAAGGACACCATCGAAAAGCGTCTGCCGTCGATCCTGGAAATCGGCCACAAGTTCGCCAACGTCGACGCGACCAAGGAACCGATCCCGGTCGTCCCGACCATCCACTACCAGATGGGCGGCATCCCGACCAACATCCACGGCCAGGTCGTCGCACCTGACGGTGCCGGCGGCCAGAAGATCGTGGGCGGCCTGTACGCGATCGGCGAATGCGCCTGCGTGTCGGTCCACGGCGCCAACCGCCTGGGCACCAACTCGCTGCTCGACCTGGTGGTGTTCGGCCGCGCGGCCGGCAACCACGTGGTGGCGCAGAACCTGAAGCAGAAGGTCAACAAGGCCCTGCCGAAGGACGCCGCCGACGTCGCGCTGGAGCGCCTGAACCGCCTCGAGACCTCGACCGGCGGCGAGAAGGTCCAGCACGTGGCCAACGACATCCGCGCCGCCATGCAGAAGTTCTGCGGCGTGTTCCGTACCCAGGAACTGCTCGATGCCGGCGTCAAGGAAATCATGAAGCTGGACGAGCGCCGCAAGCACGTCTCGTTCAAGGACAAGTCGAAGGTGTTCAACACCGCCCGCGTGGAAGCGCTGGAACTCGACAACCTGATCGAGACCGCCAAGGCGACCATCGTGTCGGCCGCGGCGCGCAAGGAATCGCGCGGCGCCCACGCCCACAGCGACTACCCGACCCGCGACGACGAGAACTTCATGAAGCACACCTTGTTCTTCTCGGAAGGCAACCGCCTCGAGTACAAGGCTGTGGTGACCAAGCCGCTGACCGTCGACACCTTCAAGCCGAAGGCCCGTACTTTCTAATTTTGCGAAGGGCCGCGATTTCCGTTCGCGGCCCGCGCAGTGAAGCAAAACCTACAGGTAAAAACATGGCACGCACCGTCCAACTGAAGATTTACCGCTACGATCCGGACAAGGATACGAAGCCTTACATGCAAGACGTCACCGTCGAGCTGCAAGACACCGACAAGATGCTGCTCGACGTTCTCCAGCGCATCAAGTCGGACGTCGACGATTCGCTGGCCCTGCGCCGCTCCTGCCGCGAAGGCGTGTGCGGTTCGGACGCAATGAACATCAACGGCAAGAATGGCCTGGCCTGCACCACCAACCTGAACGAGCTGACCCAGCCGATCGTGCTGCGTCCGCTGCCGGGCCTGCCGGTCATCCGCGACCTGATCGTGGACATGACCAACTTCTTCAAGCAGTACCACTCGATCAAGCCGTACCTGATCAACGATTCGATCAAGCCGGAAAAGGAACGCCTGCAGACCCCGGAAGAGCGCGAAGAGCTCGACGGCCTGTACGAGTGCATCCTGTGCGCCTGCTGCTCGACCTCGTGCCCGTCGTTCTGGTGGAACCCGGACAAGTTCGTCGGCCCGGCAGGCCTGCTGCAGGCCTACCGCTTCATCGCCGACTCGCGCGACGAAGCGACCAACGCGCGCCTGGACAACCTGGAAGACCCGTACCGCCTGTTCCGCTGCCACTCGATCATGAACTGCACGGACGTGTGCCCGAAGGGCCTGAACCCGAACAAGGCGATCGGCAAGATCAAGGAATTGCTGGTCCGCCGCGCGATCTAAGGTTCTGCCCGCGTTTCGACACGCCCGCGTGGGTTGACCGCGTGGGTGACAAGCCGCCCACCCTGCAGGACCGCGATACCGTAGGGTGGTCGGCTGCGCCGACCGCGCGTCCAAGCGGCAGAAGCATTGCCGCGTAAATTGCAGCATCTGTATATAAAGATGCCGCAAATACAGTAAAAGTACCGTACTGCCTAATATCGGCATGCGGAGTATGATGTTGACCCAACAACGGACCAACGGACTCTAGTGAAAACGCATCAATCCGACCCCACGAACCGTGCCCGCCTGCGCTGGCGCGCCCGCCGTGGCCTGCTCGAGAACGATTTGATCCTCACGCGTTTTCTGGACGCGCATGAAGAAGAATTGACCGACGAGGAAGTCGATGCGCTGACCCGCTTGCTGGACCTGGCGGACAACCCGCTGATGGACCTGCTGCTGGGTCGCGCCGAGCCGGAGGGCGAGGTCGACCTGCCGCACGTGCGCGCCTTGCTGGCGCGGCTGCGGCAAGCGTAGTCCGGCCTACCGGTTCAGCTGAGCCGCTCGGCCGACCCGCCGGCCGGATCAGCCGGCGAGTTTTCGTTTTTTGTTTTTAAGATCCACTCCCACAAGAAGGAAGTGCCATGAATATCTCTGATACCAAAGCCACCCTGTCGTTCTCCGACGGCAGCCCGTCGGTCGACATGCCGATCTACAAGGGCACCATCGGCCCGGACGTCATCGACATCCGCAAGCTGTACGGCCAGACCGGCAAGTTCACCTACGACCCTGGCTTCATGTCGACCGCCGCTTGTAACTCGAGCATCACCTACATCGACGGTGACAAGGGCGAGCTGCTGTACCGCGGCTACCCGATCGAGCAGCTGGCCGTCAACTGCGACTTCCTGGAAACCTGCTACCTGCTGCTGAACGGCGAGCTGCCGAACGCCGAGCAGAAGGCCGAGTTCGAGAACACCGTGACCCGCCACACGATGATTCACGAGCAGATGAACTTCTTCTTCCGCGGCTTCCGCCGCGACGCGCACCCGATGTCGGTCCTGGTCGGCACCGTCGGCGCGCTGGCCTCGTTCTACCACGACTCGCTGGACATCAACGATCCCAAGCAGCGCGAGATCTCGGCCATCCGCCTGATCGCCAAGCTGCCGACCCTGGTCGCGATGGCATACAAGTACTCGGTCGGCCAGCCGTTCATGTACCCGCGCAACGACCTGTCGTACAGCGCGAACTTCATGCACATGATGTTCGCCAACCCGTGCGAAGAGTACAAGGTCAACGACGTGCTGGTGCGCGCCCTGGACCGCATCCTGATCCTGCACGCCGACCACGAGCAGAACGCATCGACCTCGACCGTCCGCCTGGCCGGTTCGTCGGGCGCCAACCCGTTCGCCTGTATCGCTGCCGGCATCGCCTGCCTGTGGGGCCCGGCACACGGCGGCGCGAACGAAGCCGCACTGACCATGCTGAAGGAAATCGGCTCGGTCGAGAACATCCCGGCCTTCATCGCCAAGGTCAAGGACAAGAACTCGGGCGTGAAGCTGATGGGCTTCGGTCACCGCGTGTACAAGAACTTCGACCCGCGCGCCAAGCTGATGCGCGAAACCTGCCACGAAGTGCTGAACGAGCTGGGCCTGCAGGACGACCCGCTGTTCAAGCTGGCGATGGAACTGGAACGCATCGCGCTGGAAGACGAATACTTCGTCTCGCGCAAGCTGTACCCGAACGTCGACTTCTACTCGGGCATCGTGCAGTCGGCCCTGGGCATCCCGGTCTCGCTGTTCACCGGTATCTTCGCCATGGCCCGTACCATCGGCTGGATCGCCCAGTGGAACGAGATGATCGCCGATCCGGAACAGAAGATCGGCCGCCCGCGCCAGCTGTTCGTGGGCTCGCCGGTGCGCGACGTGCCGACGATCGAAAAGCGTTAATCACTACGCGACGTCACTAGGGAAGCGGACTTCGGTCCGCTTTTTTTTGGTGCGCCGGCAATGCTGCGGCCGATGGAAGGCCTTGCGAGTACACTCATCGTCAGCCTTCGCCTTCACGCACCGGGAGCCAAGCATGGCACGCCTACCGATCAAGACCGTCGACGTCTTCACCACCGTACCGTTCAAGGGCAACCCGGTCGCCGTCGTGCTCGACGCCGCCGCACTTTCGGCGCTGCAGATGCAGCAGATCGCCCGCTGGACCAACCTGTCTGAAACCACCTTCGTACTGCCGCCGACGGAGCAGGGCGCCGACTACCAGGTCCGCATCTTCACGCCCGGCGCCGAGCTGCCGTTCGCGGGCCATCCGACGATCGGCACCGCGCATGCCCTGATGGAAGCGGGCATGGTGCAGGCGAAGGATGGCGTCCTGGTGCAGCAATGTGCTGCCGGACCCGTCAGGCTGCGGGTGGAGCAGGACGAGGGGGCAGGCCAGGGCGCTCCCTGGATTGCGTTCGAACTGCCCACGCCGAGCCTGACGGCCCTAAGCGCCGCCCAGGCCGGGCAATTGGAATCGATCCTCCGGGCAGACCTCGACGTGAACACCGAGCCCTACCTGGTCGATGTCGGCCCGCGCTGGATGGTTGCCCAGCTGACCAGCGCGCGGGCGGTGCTGGCTTGCGAGCCGGACCTGCAGCGCATGAGGGAGCAGGACAAACACAGCAGGCGCACGGGCGTGGTCATCTTCGGCGAGCACGATCCGGGCAGCCCCGCGGGCATCGAGGTGCGCGCCTTCGCGCCGGCCCATGGCGTCAATGAAGACCCGGTGTGCGGCAGCGGCACCGGCGCGGTGGCGGCCTACCTGCGCCATACCCGGCAGCTCGGGCGCTTCGGAAGCGCGTTATTGGCTACGCAAGGCGAGATGGTCGGGCGTGCCGGGCTGCTGCGCCTGTCGATCTCGAACGAGGCGATCTGGGTTGGCGGCAATACGATCACCTGCATTGACGGCACGCTGACTTGTTGAACGCTGTCAGCCCCCACTCAGCGCGATGCGCGTCGGCGCATCGCGCTCCACCCGCAACGTGTCGCCGGACAGGAACAGCTCCGTCACCTGGATCGTGCTGCGGCGCTGCTCGGGGCCGTCCGTGCCGCTTCCTGCCCCACTACCCGCGCCGCCCTGCACGCCGCCGCGCCCGGGATGGGTGAAGTAGAACAGCCAGGCGCGGTTGCCGTTCACCACCACGTCGCAATGCCCGCCGATAGCGCCGTCGTCAAGGCCGCGTCCCGGCTGCTGCAGCAGGTTGCCGGGCTGGCGGGTCCAGTGCATGGCATCCGGCGAGCGGTAGACGGCCAGGCCGCGCCAGACGTCGGTGATCATCCACCAGGCGCCGCGCCATTGGAACACCTTCGGCCCCTCGCCGGCCTGGTCGGCCACCACGCGGCCGCGATCAAGCCAGTTGGCCAGGTCCGGACTGTCGGCGTAATAGATCGCCTTGCGGTCGCGCTCGTTGTTGTACCACATGCGCCAGCCGCCGCCGGGGAGGCGGGTGACGGCGGCGTCGATGACGCGGTCCGAAGCCAGTTTGATCTCACGGGCGTTGCGCCAGGTGCGCAGGTCGGGGCTGGTGAGCTGGACGATGCGGCGCGGGTGGTTCCAGTCCGTGAACACGCCCGGCACCACGGTCAGGAACATGCGCCAGCTGCCATCGTCGGCGCGCACCACGTCGGGTGCCCAGTGCGTCGCCCCCGCGCCGCCCAGCGCCGCCGGCAGTTCGATGTCGGCCGTGCCGACATAGGACCAGGTGGCGCCTTCGTCGCGCGATTCGGCGATGCCGATCCGGGTGCCGTGCACCCACGATACGCCCGGCAGATCCGCGGCGTTGGCGCGGCGGTTGGTGTAGAACATCCACCAGCTGCCCCGCGCGGGGTTGTGCACGACGACGGGATCGGCGGCGCCGTCGAAGACCGGGTCGCGGAACAGCGGCTTGGCCGCGATGCGGCCGCGCGCGGGCGTCGGCTGGACGGCCGCAGGATCAGCCGCATGCTGCCCGGCGGGCTGGCGCGACGGCGGGCTGGCCGGTCCGGTTTGCCCAGCCGCGTGCGCGCTGGCGAGCAGGGAAGCACAAACGAGGTTACGTAGCAGAGCATTCATCGGCAGGCACGCAATCAGAAGCAGGAAAGAGGCAGCAGGGCCAGGCCTGCCGTGCCGGTCCTGTGTCGAGGCACGGCCTTAGTACGCCTAACAAAACCCTCTCGTTGCTCTATCGGCAACAGCCGGATACACTGAGCCTTGCCGAACGTCCGCAATCGGCCCAGACTGTGTAAAAACTCATCAGCTGGATCCGTAAGCCGAATTGTACGGCTCACGGTCTATTTAGAAGCCTATAAAAGCGCCATAGTCGTGGCCGACCTGTTTTTCAGTCCTCGACAAGACCAG